>JBGVHZ010000013.1:0-6526 GCA_045122735.1 Faecousia sp. | reverse complement strand
CCCAGAAGGTAATGTTATTGAAATTGGTTCTTGGGATAAACCATATGAAGAGAAAGATAAATAGAGGATAAAATTATATCTTTGAAAGTAGAGCGACAACTTTCAGTTTGACGGAGAGTCAAATTTCAATTTGTCGAACAGTAAAAAACAGCCGCCTCCGAGATGGAGGCGGCTGCTCTGTTATGCGCCGATGTGTGCTGCGTACTGGATAGCGACTTGGTGGCCTTGGGATATGCGGTTTGCACGCTGGAATGTAAAGGTGCGTATGGGCCAGTTATTTTTGACCATCTGGCCGCCCACGGAGCCGGCTTCACGGGAAGTCAGGTGACCGTTGTAGCCGCTCTGCAGGTTTACGCCGACTTCGCTCGCAGCCTGCATCTTGAAACGATCCATAGCTTCACGAGCCTGAGGAACATTGATCTGGTTGTTGTTCTTCATACGAATTTCTCTCCTTTTTTCTTGCCCCGATACAGACCGGGTCAAGTTCCTCGGTCTATGTTCGAAGTATTTGTTGGTGGATTTTCCACCGCAATCATGGTTTTACCCCCACTTCCAAAATTATAATTTGTACTTTTTGGAAATAAAAAGTCATCTTGCAAAGCAATTATGGTGCAGGATATGAGGAAGGGGGAGCACCAAAGCTTGGCTGCGCTGGAAGTTGTTGGAAATGTAGACAAAAATAAAAGAAGAAATTGCTGAATGAAGATATATTAATTTCCATATCGTAGTTTTTGACACTATTTCCATAGATTTATCTATTTATTATTTGTTTTTGAAGGATTATAATAAAAATGTAAAAGTAGGGGTATATGCCCACTATGATTTTAAAGGAGCAACAATTATGGAAAATTGAGTGTTTAAAAAGATACTGGTTATTTTTTGGCAGCTGTGCTTATGATGTCCTTCGCAGCTTGCGGCGGCAGCAAAGCACCTGAAGGAAGAACGCAAATCACATTCTATGCAGGCATTACTGTAGGCAACGGGGCGGTATATAAGGAGATGGAGGCTCTCTATAATGAGCCCCAGGGCGCCATCGATGGTGTTTATGTGAATTATAAGCCCAAGGCTTCCGGCTATGACAGTGACCTTTCCACCGTATTTGCCGGCAAGAATCCGCCTGATTGTGCTGGACTGCTATTTTGATGTACCCCAGCAGATCGTTCGGCTGAAGGATAATTTTGAATATAAAGGATAGAAACGAATACTTATGAAATTTGAAATCGTAGGAAAAGACTTCGTCATTGACGGAAAGCCCACAAAAATCGTATCCGGTGCGGTGCACTATTTCCGCAATCTACCGGATACCTGGGATGATATTTTTGCAAAACTGGTTGCGCTGGGATGCAATTGCGTAGAGACCTACTGCGTATGGAATATGCACGAAAAGAAACCGGGGAAATATGATTTTTCGGGAATGCTGGATATAAGGGCATTTCTGGAAAAGGCGAAGAACTATGGCTTGTACGCCATTGTTCGCCCCGGCCCTTACATCTGTGCGGAATGGGAGTTTGGCGGTCTGCCCTGGTGGCTGCAGAACATTCCCAATATGGAGATCCGCTGCCGCAATCAGGCCTATATGGAACGGTTTTCTGCTTATCTTACCAAGCTCTTTGCCCAGGTTAGACCGATGCTTTACACCAATGGCGGCAATGTGATTATGCTGCAGGTGGAAAACGAATACGGCTACTATGGCGACGACAAGGAGTACTTAAAGAATCTTGTGGCTCTGTATCGGGAGCAGGGGATGGATGTACCTCTGTTTACCTCTGACGGCACCAAAATGACAGAGATCATAGACGGCTCTGTGGAAGGCTGCTTCTCTACTTTGAACTTTGGCAGCCGGGTAGAAGAGAACTTCAAGGCCCACGATGAACTCTATCCCGATGGGCCGAAAATGTGCATGGAGATGTGGAACGGCTGGTTTGATGCCTGGGGTGATGAAAAGCATCACATCACTTCTGCAGAGGACTATGCCAGGACCGTGGACGATATGCTGACTAAGGGCAGCCTGAATATGTATATGTTCATCGGCGGCACCAACTTCGGCTTCACAAGCGGCGCAAACCACTATGAAACCTTTGCCCCGGATGTGACCAGCTATGACTACGATGCGCTTTTGACGGAGGCCGGGGATGTGACGGCTAAGTACTATGCAGTCCGGGAGGTCATTCAGAAGCATTTGGGCAAGGAACTGCCCCCTGTACCTGCTGACCGCCCCAAGAAGGCCTTTGGCAAGGTGAGGGCAACGGCCTGTGCCGATTTGTTTGAAAACAAAGAGCAGCTTGCAAAGGCTATAGAAACAGAAGTGCCGATGAATGCTGAATATTACGGCGTGGGCTATGGCTACACCCTCTATGAAACCACCTTAAATCGGGATTATACCGATACGCCCCTGACCTTCCAGGAGATCGGTGACCGGGCCCATGTATTTGTGGATGGACGGCTTATTGCAACGATGTATGTAAACGAGCCGCCCTATACTACCACGGTTTCTGCAAAAGCAGGAAGCGCCCTTTCTATCTTGGTGGAAAATATGGGCAGAACCAACTTCGGCCCCAAGATGATGCGCAAGAAAGGCCTGGTGGGCAGAGTTTTGCTGGATAATAAGATCCACTTTGGCTGGAAGGCATACTCTCTGCCTATGGATAACTTAGAGAACTTAACATTTAAGGCAGGTTGGGAAGCAGGAAGTTTACCTTTCTATAAGTTCACATTTGCTGTGGAGGCAGCGGCAGATACCTTCCTGAAATTGGATGGGTTCGGCAAAGGCTTTGCAGTGCTCAATGGCTTTAACCTGGGAAGATATTGGAAGATCGGCCCACAGAGGACGCTCTTTGTTCCCAAGTCTGTGCTGAAAGAAGGGGAGAATACCCTGATCGTTTTTGAAACGGATGGCGCTGTTTGCGATCCTACGGTGGAATTTGTGGACAAACCGGAATTGGGCTGAGCAAAACATTTATAAACAGGAGAAAACGGGTAAAGATTGTGCTATCTGTTTAAGCGTGAAACAGTAAAAACGTGGGGTATAACCGCAAGGAATACGACGGATAAAGAGCAGAAGAGCTATCTGATCGGCGAGATCAGATAGCTCTTTTGTTTATGCTATTATCGTTTTCATAAAGTAAGGTTAAATGTATACTGAACTTCTACCTTATGTCCATTGGAGATGCGGCTGTGCCGATTGAATTTTAAAGTTCGTATGGGGTTCATAATGTGACCATCTGGCCGTCCACGGAGCCGGCTTCACGGGAAGTCAGGTGACCGTTGTAGCCGCTCTGCAGATTTACGCCGACTTCGCTCGCAGCCTGCATCTTGAAACGGTCTATAGCTTCACGAGCCTGGGGAACATTGATCTGGTTGTTGTTCTTCATACGAATTTCTCTCCTTTTTTCTTGCCCCGACACAGACCGGGGCAAAACCTAGACCTATGTTGGAAGCATTTGTTGGTGGATTTTCCAGCGCAATCATAGTTTTGCCCACACTTCCAAAATTATAATTTGTACTTTTTGGAAATAAACTGCAAAATAAATGTATATTGCCGGCGCAAACATTTTTGCCTGCGGGGGGAGTCTTGAAATATTTTCGTTTATGTCCATATATCTTGATTTTCGGCAATAGTCTCACTATAATGAAATTATCGTAACATAGAACTGGCTCAAGTATTCACAAAGGGCTTCCTTGTAAACCTGTGAAATAAGAAAGGAAAATTCCTATGAAAAAGCTGTTTTTGGTCTGCAATGCCCACTTAGACCCTGTTTGGCTTTGGCCTTGGCAGGAAGGTGCTACCGCCGCCATTGCCACATTCCGTTCTGCAGCAAATTTCTGTGAGGAATATGATGGCTTTGTATTTTGCCACAATGAATCCTGTCTATACGAGTGGACCCAGGAGTACGATCCTGCCCTCTTTGAACGGATCAAGAAACTGGTGGAAGCAGGGAAGTGGCACATCATTGGTGGCTGGTTTATTCAGCCGGATTGTAACATTCCTGCGGGCGAGACCATTATTCGTCAAATTCTGGAAGGACAGCGCTATTTCAAGAAGCACTTTGGAGTAAGTCCCAAGGTGGCCATCAATTTTGATACCTTTGGCCATAGCCGTGGCCTGGTGCAGATCCTTAAGCAGTGCGGTTATATGGGCTATCTATATATGCGTCCCGAGGAAATCCGACAGTCCCTTCCCGGCAGTAGCTTCTACTGGGAGGGCTTTGATGGTTCCAAGATCTTGGCACACCGGCTCAATGGCGTGTACGCTGCCAATATGGGCAAAGCTGTGGAAAAGATCAATGAATTGGTGGATAAGCACTCCAAGGATGACATTGATGTGTTCTGCTGGGGCGTAGGCAACCACGGCGGTGGTCCTTCCCACATTGACCTGCAAGGTCTTAATAAGTGGATGGAGGAGCATCCGGAATTGAAGCCGGAGCATTCCACGCCGGAAGCTTTCTTTGAAGCCTTGGATGCCGACAGAAAGGATTATCCTGTAGTAGATTATGATCTGCGCCCGGTGTTCGTGGGTTGTTATACTTCCCAGGCAAAGGTAAAGCGGCTGCACCGGAATCTGGAAAATCGTCTGTATGCAACGGAAAAGATTCTTAGCGCTGCGGCTGCCCAGGGTCTTATGGAATATCCTGCGGAAAAGGTGCAGGAGGCCCAAAGAGAACTGCTGTTCTCTGAATTCCACGATATCTTGCCCGGCACTACCATTGAAGAGGGAGAAGCGGGTGCGATCATGAACCTGCAGCACGGCCTGAATATCCTTTCCAAACTGGAAATGCAGGCGGCTATGGCGCTCCTTGCCGGTCAGCCGAAAGCAGAGCCGGAGCAGACCCCTGTATTTATTTTCAATCCCCATCCCTATCCGGTGACCGGTGATTTTACCTTTGAGATCATGCCTTCTGACCAAAACTGGCTGGATGACAAGCGGAACACCGTGACCGTAAGATATCAGGGCAAGGTGATCCCCAGCCAGGAGGAAAAGCCCTCCGTGAATATGAATCTGGACTGGCGGAAGCGGATCACCGTCCACGCCACTTTAGAGCCCTCTTCCATGAATCGCTTTGATTGCGCTTTCAGCCTTGAGCCGATCACATCCCTGCCGGAAGTGCAGTTCCCGGAAGGTAATTTCGTTTTCGATAATGGCAAGATGCAAGTCGTTATCAACACCCAGACCGGTTTGGTGGACAGCTATAAGGTGGGCGGCAAGGAATACCTGAAGCCCGGCGCTTTCCTGCCTACGGTCTGCCAAGATGATTCTGATCCCTGGCATATGCTGGCCATGACTTATGGAGAAAAGGTGGGCGCATTTAAGCCTGTGCAGGATAAGAGTGTTCGCCGGTATTCTGACAGCAAGGAAATCGTGGCATCTGCAGTTCGTGTGGTGGAGGATGGCCCGATCCGCACCATTGTGGAGGCGGAACTGGAGTGGAATCACTCCAAGGTGGTGCAGTCCTACATTCTGCCTAAGGACGGAACTTCCTTTGAAGTGAAACAGTATATTGTTTGGAATGAAGCCGATAAGATCCTGAAATGGGAGATCCCCACCACCGTAGAGGGTCAGTATATCGGTCAGGGTATGTTTGGCAGCGGTGAACTGCCTATGGATGGCACAGAATGTGTCAGCCAGAAGTGGTGTGGCCTGTTTGACAGCGAAAAGGCCCTTACTATCGCCAACGATGGCATCTATGGCTCTCACTGCGTGGGGGATACCATGTATCTTTCTTTGCTGCGGGCCCCTGCTTATGCAAACCATCCCATTATCGGCTTTGATGAGAAGCTGCGCAAACTGGTCCACGAAGAGCGGTTTATTCCCAGAGTGGATCAAGGCGTTCACAGAGTGTCCTTCGTTGTTTGTGGTGAAGAGGCTGAGGCAAGACGGCGGAAAGTGGACTTTGAAGCCCAGGTGCTGAACGAAAAGCCCTTTACCTTTGAAGCCTTCCCCGGCGGAGAGGGCACCCTTCCCAAGAAGGCTGTGGTGCTGTCAAACCCTAATGTAGAATTGGTGGCGATGTACTTCGATGCAGAAAAGGGCGGCTATGTACTGCGCCTGTGGAATGCTACCCAAGATGCGGTAGAGGTGGATGTGGATCTTCCCGTGTGGGATCTGCAGACCCAGGTGGCATTAAAGCCTTACCGCTTTGTAAGCCTTTTGGTAAAAAATGGAACTGTGGAAGAAACCACTATACTATGAGGAGTGTAGACTATGAAAAGATCTGAAGTGAACAAGGCGCTGAAAAAGCTGGAGGCTATGTGCGAAAAGTACCATTGCTATCTGCCTCCCTTCTGCCATATGACCCCGGAAGATTGGAAGTCCGCCGGTCACGAATATGACGAAGTGAGAGATTGCATGCTGGGCTGGGATATCACCGACTACGGCCTGGGCAATTTCGATAAGTTCGGCTTTTCTCTTATCACCATCCGCAACGGCAACCGGGCCATGGAAGAAAAGTACCCCAAGGTCTATGCAGAAAAACTGCTGTATCTGGAAGAGGGTCAGTATGCCCCCAACCATTTCCATTGGTACAAGACC
>JBGVHZ010000012.1:0-23911 GCA_045122735.1 Faecousia sp. | reverse complement strand
GAGGATATGTGCCGCAGTGCCTGGAATTTTGCAAAGAACGCAAGTGTAAACTAAACGATTTGTGTGAATAAGGAAATCCTGGGAAAAGCAGTTGGCATAGGTCTTAAATAACGAGAATCCAATAATCAGCCTAAAGAAGGCGAGAAAATTACCCTTATTTTTACCCTTACCAGAACCCTTAACAGGATAAGGGTAAAAATATCAGTTGGAAATATTGGAATATTTGATATAAAACGGGAGTTTTGCGCGAATAAAAGTTCTAAAAGTTCCATATGTTCCGGCAACCTGGAATTCAAGTCCCGCCTCGCGCACCAAAAGAAAAGCAGACCTTTGGGTCTGCTTTTTCTTTTGCATATAGGTGGTAGACTTGAACCCACCCGCATAGCCGGGGCCCCCAGCAAAACCCAGCGAAGCGATTTTGCTGGGGAAAGGAGCCGCAGCAAAATGAGTGCGTTTTCCCGCCTTGCGGGGAAACAAGGGATATGGCGCTTGCGGCGACGCAGTCCCGCCTCGCGCACCAAACAAAAACCGAGAGGCTTTTGCCTCTCGGTTTTTGTTTTTTCTTGTGGGTTTACTCTTCCACTTATCCTCACTTTGTGCTATAATAAGAAAAATACGCTTCTAAAAGGAGTGTTCCCTATGACAGATGTAGAACAAAGATTAGCGGCAAAACAATTTGTGAAGGATTGGGCGGGTCACGGTGACGAAAAGCAGGAGACCCAGCGGTTTTGGATCTCCCTTCTGCAAAATGTGTTCGGCGTGGAGCAGGCCACCAATGCCATTGAATTTGAAGTACGGGTAAAACTGGATCATACCAGCTTTATTGACGGCTATATTAAAGACACCCGGGTATTGATCGAGCAGAAGGGTGCAGATATTGACCTTAGGAAGGGCTACAAGCAATCCGACGGCTCTGTGCTGACCCCCTTCCAGCAGGCACGCCGCTATGCCGGTTATCTCCCCCACGATATGAACCCCCGCTGGATCGTTGTCTGCAACTTTAAGGAATTCCATATCCACGATATGAACCGTCCCAATGACACCCCGGAGATCATCCGGCTGGAAGATTTGGAAAAGGAATATCCCCGTTTGCAATTCCTTGTGGACAAAGGCAACGAGCGTATTCAAAAGGAAATGGAAATTTCCCTGTTAGCAGGTGACCTGGTTGGTAAGATGTACGATGCTCTTTTGGCGCAGTACAACGCCCCTGCCAGCGACGAAGAACTGAAAAGTCTGAATATGCTCTGTGTGCGGCTAGTATTCTGCCTTTATGCGGAAGATGCAGGCATCTTTGGCAGTCACACCATGTTCCACGACTATCTGAAAGGCTTCCAGCCCAAGAATGTCCGCAAGGCACTCATTGATCTATTTAAGGTTCTGGACACCAAAGTAGCCGACAGAGACCCCTATATGGATGATGAGCTTGCTGCTTTCCCCTATGTAAACGGCGGTCTCTTTGCGGATGAGAATATCATCATCCCCAAGTTTACGGAAGAAATTATTGACTTACTGCTGACGAAAGCAAGTGAGGACTTCAACTGGAGCAGCATCAGCCCCACTATTTTCGGTGCCGTATTTGAAAGTACTCTGAACCCGGAGACCCGGCGCAGCGGCGGTATGCACTATACCTCTATCGAGAATATCCACAAGGTCATTGATCCCCTGTTCTATGACGACCTTGTCCGGGAGCTGGATGAAATTCAAGCCATCCCTGTGAAAAAGACCCGCGACCTGAAGCTGGAAGAATACCAAAAGAAACTGGCAAGTCTTACCTTCCTTGACCCGGCCTGCGGCTCCGGTAACTTCCTTACAGAGACTTACCTCTCCCTGCGACGGCTGGAAAACAAGGCTGTTGCCCTCCGACTTGGAGATCAGATCGTACTGGGCGATTCTACGGAATTTAACCCCATTCAGGTGTCGATCGGGCAATTCTACGGCATTGAGATCAACGATTTTGCAGTCACCGTTGCTAAAACCGCCCTATGGATCGCCGAAAGTCAGATGATGAAAGAAACGGAAGAAATTGTGCGTATGCACATGGAATTTCTCCCGCTGACTTCCTACGCCAATATTGTAGAAGGCAACGCCCTGCGCATTGATTGGGAAACCGTTGTCCCCAAAGAAAAACTAAATTATATTATGGGCAATCCGCCTTTTGTAGGACAGGCAATGAGAACAAAGGAACAGGCCAATGATATGCAAGCTGTTTTTGCCCCCTCAACTGCTGGTGGAAAGCTGGACTATGTTGCAGGATGGTTCAAAAAGTCTGCTGATTTTATCAAAGAAACCCGTGTGGAAGTTGGTTTTGTATCGTCTAACTCGATTTGTCAGGGCGAATCTGTTAATTTGCTTTGGGAATTACTCTTGAATGATGGTATTTACATCAACTTTGCGCATACAACATTCCGTTGGACAAGCGAAGCAAAAGATAATGCGGCAGTAATGTGTGTTATCGTTGGCTTTGCAAGAACAGAGCGAAAAGAGAAAATTCTCTATTTTGATAAGCAGTACAGAATCACGAACCATATAAACGGATATTTGAAAGCTGCACCAGATGTGTTCATTAAGAACAGAAGCAAGAGTATCAATGCAGGGGCGGCAAAGGTTGTTCAAGGTAGTCCTCCAGCTGATGATGGCAGATTGCTTATGTCTGCAGAAGAAAAGGAAGCTTTGATAGCGAAATACCCAGAGTTGAGCAATGTCATTAAACCTTTTGTTGGTAGTAGGGAGTTTATAAACGATACAACATACTCTCGATACTGTTTTTGGTTTGCAAACGAAATCCCCAGCAATTATGTTCATATTCCAGAGCTCATGGAGCGATTTGAATATGTCAGGGAATACAGACTGAAAAGTCCTGTAGACAGGATACAAAAGACAGCAGATAAGCCGTATTTATTTACACAGAACAGACAGCCTGAAACTGATTACTTAATTATTCCACGAGTATCTTCGTCTAATAGACGATACATCCCTATTGGCTTTTTGCCTGCGGGTGTGATCGCAAGCGATTCGGCTGTACTTGTTTACAATGCAACCATTTACGATTTTGGCATTATTTGCTCCAATGTACATAATGCTTGGATGCGTACTGTTGCGGGCAGATTGAAAAATGATTACCGCTATGCCCCTTCGGTTTATTACAATTTCCCATTCCCCGATGTAACACCCGAACAGAGAAAGCAAATCGAAAAAACGGCTCAAGCAATTTTGGATGCCAGAAAACTGTATTTCGACAAGAGTTTGGCAGACCTTTATGGTGAGAAATTGTGGTTGTACCCCGAACTGTATACTGCACATCAGCAAAACGACAAAGCAGTAATGCAAGCATATGGATTTTGGGGGAAGCTCAATACCGAAGATGAATGTGTGGGCGAGCTTATGAAAATGTATCAGGAGCTGACAAACTGAGAAGCACTATATGGAGGTGACTGTTTTGGCTCGTAAAAACAAAATGATTCAGGCAAATTTGTTGAAAAATTCAATTGCAGCATATTTTGCCGCAGTTGAAATCCATAACAAGCCCAACATTTCTTACCGATACGAAACTGTCACACTCCTTATGATGAATGCATGGGAATTAGCTCTCAAGGCCCACATAAGGAAATATTTTAAAGGAAAGTCTATTTTTGAAGATAATGGACATACAATCCAATTTAAGACGGCACTATCTTATGTTGCTGAGCATATCAATGCCCAACAGCCCAAAAGCTTCATTGCGGTTAAGGAAAACTTAGAGGCAATTGAGAAGTATAGAAATAACATTGTTCATTTCTATAACGAGCAACTAGAGCCTTACATTTTTATGTTGGTTGCAAAAGCTGCAACCAACTATGTGGACTTCCTGAAAGCCTATTTCTCAAAAGATATAATGGCAGAGGAAGGCTTGTTCATTCTGCCGTTGGGTTTTAAGCTGCCGTTTCGCCCTGAGGATTTCCTTTCGAAAAAGGCTGCAACAAAATTAGATTCTCCGAAAGCAAGAGAGTTTATGGATCTGATCATCCAGAAAACAAAGGCTTTACAAGAATCTGGAATTGAAGACTCTATTGTGGTGGGATTTAATATCTATCTTGAAAGCCTAAAAACTGCAACAAACAGCGATTTGATTGCAGCAATAACGACATTGGACAAAGCTGATGCAACCGTTAACCAGACACGGAGAGTTCAAATTGTAGACGATAAGGGTGCTGCAAAAATTCAGCTGTCGGACGATGTAATTATGGCACAGTATCCGCTGTCAAGCCAAGAACTTGTAGCAAAATGCAAAGAGGTAATCCCTGGTCTTAAATTGAATCAAAGATTTTATAAAATCCTTGGTGAGCTACGGCAGAATGCAAATTTTGCTTTTGGTAGAATTAATAATCCAAAGAGCACAAAGAAAGCAAAAACATTTTTTTACCGAGAACCTATTGTTGAGGAAATAAAGAAAAAGTGGAATACCGAGGATAAGTAATGCAGAAAAGTGTTAAGTCACAACCGTTAACAAACAGTCAATTAAATATTCTATCTTTCCAGACTTGCCAATGGTGGAATGCAGTAATAATGCAAACCAAACGGTTTTTGGATGCCTTGAGCAGCAACAAGGGCGGTACTCCCTGGGAAGAAGATGAGACTAACAGTGTTTTTGTAGCCGACCGCCTGTTTTTGGTTATAGCAATCCATCATGCAATTGAAGATTTGCAAAAGCTAAATGTCGAACTACTTAGAAAGAATGATAAGACTTTGGAAAAAGTTTTGGATTCAATCGATGGTGCCGTGCCATTACAGGATATAAGAAATCTAAGGGATATGAATATACACAACTTGGATTACCTGGTTGGTAAGGGTTTTAAGCAAGACTGCTTCAAGTCAGAAGTTGATGATGGTAAGCACAAGATAATAACAACAGCCGCTTGGACATACAGTAATGGGGACACAAAGGCAATATATGTTGGAAAGGTTCACCTGGATAAGCTTTTAAGAATCATGCAGGAACAGCTTCCAATTGTCAGGACAAAGACAGAGCAAGTATTTATGGAAACACTTTGGGGAGAAAGAACAGAACATTAATGTCCCTTCATCCTCTTCAACCGAAAAAGAGGTCTGGGCGTGATGGTGCTGGGAAACGCACAGGGCATCCGCTCCGCCAATGTCCATTACCTTGCCAAAATTGTTTGCGGAGATTTGAAACCCAAGAAGATCAAACTACCCTAAAAGCAGACCTTTGGGTCTGCTTTTTGTTTTTATTACCACTTCCCTTTTGGGATTAAAAATGTTATACTGAGAAAAACGACTTTGGAGGATGCTATGGATTTTCTGCCCATAAACAAAGAAGAGATGCTTGCCCGTGGTTGGGAAAGCTGCGACTTCGTCTATATCATCGGGGATGCCTATGTGGACCATCCCTCTTTTGGGCATGCCATTATCAGCCGTGTGCTGGAAAATGCAGGCTACAGCGTGGGCATAATCTCCCAACCGGACTGGAAGAATCCTCAATCCATCAATGTATTTGGCAGACCCCGGTTAGGTTTCCTGGTCAGCGGTGGCAATATGGACTCTATGGTCAATCACTACTCCGTGTCCAAGCACCGCAGAAAGAACGATGCCTACACCCCCGGTGGGGTCATGGGCAAGCGGCCGGACTATGCCGCCACGGTCTACTGCAATTTGATCCGCAGGACTTACAAGGATGTGCCGATCCTGCTTGGCGGCATTGAAGCCAGCCTGCGGCGGCTTGGTCACTACGATTACTGGTCAGAGAGCATGAAACGCTCCATTCTTTTGGACAGCCAAGCTGACATTGTGATGTACGGCATGGGTGAAAAGAGTGTTGTGGAAATTGCAGATGCTCTCAATTCCGGTCTTGATGTGAAGGACATTACCTATATTGACGGCACGGTTTTCAAGACTTCTCAGCTTGATGACAGCTTCCCCACCACCATATTGCCTGCCTTTGAAAAGGTAAAGGAAGACAAGCGGCTGTATGCGGAAAGTTTCCGTATGCAGTACGGCAACTGTGACCCCTTCACCGCCAAGCGGCTGGCTGAGCCTTACGGTAAGGAATTTGTGGTGCAAAATCCGCCCCAAAAGCCTTTGACCACCGAGGAAATGGATGCAGTTTACGATCTTCCCTACTGCCGCACTTATCATCCCAGCTATGAAAAGGCCGGTGGTGTGCCTGCCATTGAAGAAGTGAAATTCAGCCTGGTGAGCAACCGGGGCTGCTTTGGCGCTTGCTCTTTCTGCGCCCTCACCTTCCATCAGGGACGGATCATTCAGACAAGAAGCCACGAATCCATCCTGAAAGAAGCGGAACTGATGGTGAAAGACCCGGCATTTAAGGGTTACATCCACGATGTGGGCGGCCCTACCGCCAACTTCCGCCATCCTGCCTGCGAAAAGCAGCTTTCCAAGGGTGCTTGCGGCACTCGCCAGTGCCTGTATCCCACCCCCTGCAAAAATATGAAGGCAGACCACTCTGACTACATTGCCCTTCTGCGGAAGTTGCGGAAGATCCCCGGCGTGAAGAAGGTCTTTGTTCGCAGCGGTATTCGCTTTGATTATCTGCTGGCAGACAAGAAGGATACCTTCTTTAAGGAGCTTGTCCAGTTCCACATTTCCGGTCAATTAAAGGTTGCCCCGGAACATGTTTCCGACAAGGTGCTGAGTCTCATGGGCAAGCCCAAGAATGCGGTCTACAATAAGTTTGTGGATAAGTATCACGCTCTCAACAAACAGTACGGTATGAACCAGTTTTTGGTGCCTTACTTAATGTCCAGCCATCCCGGCTCTACCTTAAAAGAGGCCATCGAGCTGGCGGAATATATCCGGGATATGGGCTACAACCCGGAGCAGGTGCAGGACTTCTACCCTACTCCATCCACCCTTTCTTCCGTGATGTACTACACCGGCATCGATCCCCGGACAATGGAACGGGTCTATGTGCCTACTGACCCCCACGAAAAGGCTATGCAAAGAGCCCTTATTCAGTATCGCAACCCCAAAAACTATTATCTTGTGAAAGAAGCGCTTTTGAAGGCCCACCGGGAGGATCTGATCGGCTCCGGGCCCAAGTGCCTGATCCGGGCAATTCAGCCCCGGCCTTCTCACAGGCCGCCACCGCCGGTGGTTGGCAAAAAGCCCCCCTTCCACAAAAACAGCAGAAAGCGGGGGAAATGATGGGCAGAAAAACAAAGCGGCATCCAATTATGCGGCTGGTGTTTTTCCTTTACTGCGGCTTTATGCTGTACCTGCTGTTTTTCCGCAGCTGGCGGTTTGTACCGGATATCCCCTACTGGGATCAGGTGGAGGCAAACCGGCAAATGGAGCCTTTTTACACCATTCGCAGTTTCCTTTCTGTGATAAGAGGTAATCCGGATCACCCCGATTACGTTTTATGCTTTACCAATATGGTGGGAAACACCCTGCTTTTTGCCCCTGCAGGTATGTTTCTTCCGAAATTATATAGAAAATGGCGTCCCTTCTGGCGGTTCTTCATCCGGGCAACCGCACTGATTTTCCTGGTGGAAATTACCCAGCTGTTTGCCCTTTTAGGCATCTTCGATGTAGATGACATTATTCTGAATGTGCTGGGAATGAGTTTCGGCTATTTTCTTTACTTTCTGTTTATGCGCAAAGAATGACCTGCCCCGGTAGGTCATTCTTTTCTTTTTGGCGCATAAGATGTTCCATACTTACTATGAGGTGGTACTATGGAACATACACGCAACCGCATCACGCTTCGGGGTCACCTGACAGAACTGCCCCAATTCTCCCACGAAAATCACGGTCGGCAGTTTTACCGCTTTACCTTAGAAGTTTATCGTCTTTCCGGAGCTGTAGATCATCTTCCCATCGTTGCGCCCCGGCACATCGTGGACTGCATCGATCCCACCGCCGGGAGTATGATCTATGTGGAAGGGCAAGTAAGATCCCATAATGTGCGCTCGGAAAACGGGCGGCATTTAATGATCTTCGTTTTCGCAAATACGGTGGAGGTACAGGACGGGCAGCCGGAAAACTGCGTGTATTTGGAAGGGCCATTGTGCCGGGAGCCTACCTACCGCCGCACACCTTTGGGACGGGAGATCTGCGATGTGATGCTGGCTGTACCCCGGGCCTTTCACCGGGCGGATTATCTGCCCTGCATCCTTTGGGGGAAGATCGCCCAACAGGTCAGCCGCCTGCACACCGGGAACAATTTATATGTGGAGGGGCGGCTTCAGAGCCGGGTTTACACAAAGCTGACAGAAGACGGAGCGGTTGAACGGACAGCCTACGAAATTTCTGCGCTGACCGCCCAATCCATGCCGGAGGGTGACGGCAACGAGTAACCGTCACCCTCCAAAGCCAAGCAGAAAACTGCTACTCCATAGTATCCGGGAATGAGCGATTTTGTGAAAAATATCTTTTCTTTTCTTCCCTGCCGTGATAAGATGAAAGAAAAAAAGGGTTTTCGCTTATGAAGAAAAAAGTGTCAGAAATTATCGCTCTACTGGAGCAGAAATATCCGGAAGCACCCTGTGCGTTGCACTACACAAAGGACTATGAATTGATGATCGCTGTGCGGCTTTCCGCCCAATGCACCGATGCCCGGGTCAATCTTATCACCCCTACCCTGTTTGCTACTTATCCCACATTGGAGGATATGGCAAATGCAGATATTGCGAGGGTGGAAGAAATCATCCATTCCTGCGGCTTCTTCCGTCAAAAGGCCAAGGATATTGTGCTTGCCTGCCAGATGTTACTCACAGAGCACAATGGCAAAGTGCCAAATAATATGGAGGCGCTTTTGCGGCTTCCCGGTGTGGGCAGAAAGACTGCCAATCTTCTGTTAGGTGACCTTTACGGTCAGCCCGGCAGTGTGGTCTGTGACACCCACTGTATTCGCATCTGCGGCCGTTTGGGACTTTCCAAAGGCAAGGAGCCGGAAAAGGTGGAAAAGCAGCTCCGTGCCATTCTGCCGCCGGAGAAAAGCAGCGACTTCTGCCACCGGATCGTACTTTTCGGTCGGGAGGTTTGTATCGCCCGGTCGCCCAAATGCGCAGAGTGTCCTCTGTCCCATTTGTGCAAGGAACTAAACGGAAAGTAATATATGCCCCCCAATGGACATACACTCCATTGGGGGGATTTGCTTGTCCGTAAAACGACCGATTTTCTACAGTGCGCTACTTCTGACCGGGGTGAATTTGCTATTACGGCTGATCTCCACCGGGTTTCAGGTCTACCTTTCCGGGGCGATCGGTGCAGAAGGCATTGGGCTTCTGCAGCTGGTACTATCCGTTGGAATGCTGGCAATGACCGCCGCTATGGGTGGCATCCGTACCGCCACCATGTACTTATGCGCCGATGCCATTGGACAGAAAAAACCGGGAAAGCTGCGAAAAGTCCTTTTCTCCTGCACCCTGTACAGCATTCTGATCAGCACATCGGTCAGTTGCTTGCTTTACTGCTTTGCGCCCCAAATTGCCGCATTCTGGATAGGTCATACTGAGGTGATATCTGCACTGCAGCTATACTGTGTATTTCTTCCCATCAGTTGTCTTTGCGGCGTAATGACAGGCTACTACACAGCAGCAGGCCGGATCGGTACCATGGCGGCAGTGGAAATTGGGGAGCAATTCTTCTGTATGGGTGTTACCCTTTCCTGCCTGCTTTTCTTCCCCGGCACAGCCGCAGATGCCTGCCGGTTTGTGATTTTAGGTAGTGGAGCCGGGGCGACTTTGACCCTTATTCTTCTTTTTCTCCTTGCCAAAATTCCGGAAGAGGACAGTTCTGAGCCGGTGCTTGGGAAACTTTTGGACACGGCTGTTCCCCTTGCTTTGGCAGATGATTTGAAGGCAGGGATCTCCACCACAGAAAATTTGATGGTGCCAAAGCGGCTGGCTCTCTACCCGGGAGCAGGCAATCCATTGGCATCCTTCGGTGTGGTTTGCGGAATGGTTTTCCCGTTACTTATGTTTCCAGCAGCTATTCTCTTTTCTCTGGCTGAGCTACTGATTCCCGAGCTTGCCCGATGCCACGCCGCAGGCAGCAAGCGTAGGATTCCCTATTTGGCAAGGCGTAGCTTATATGTAGCGCTCCTCTACGGCTGTTTCTTTGGTGGGCTGATGTTTTTGCTGGCAGAGCCACTGTGCCTTGCCCTCTACAAAAGCCGGGAAGCAGGCTACTACTTGCGGCTTTATGCCCTACTCATTCCTATGCTTTATACCGATGCCATTACCGATGCTATGACAAAAGGAATGGGGCAACAAAAGGCCAATGTGCGCTACAACATTTTC
Organism: Faecousia sp.; assembly: GCA_045122735.1. GTDB lineage: Bacteria > Bacillota > Clostridia > Oscillospirales > Oscillospiraceae > Faecousia. The sequence goes on along the minus strand of JBGVHZ010000012.1, from coordinate 13,652 downwards.
ACATCCACCTTGGATGTGGTGTTTCTGTTCCTTCTTCTGCCCCGGTACGGTATGGGCGGCTACTTTTTCAGCTTTCTTGTGACTCATCTGATCAATTTTCTTTTAAGCTTGCGGCGGCTGCTGAAAATTACCCAGTTGAAGCTTAACTACAAAAAGGCATTCCTATCCCTTTTGTGCGCAATAGGGGCTACCTACCTATGCACCCTGTGTCCCGGCAGGGTGCTACCGGGAATATTGTACATTCCCGCCTTTTTCTGCCTGCTGGCCCTGCTGGGTGTAGTAAGAAAAGCAGATTTTTTATGGCTAAAAAGCCTTATAAAAAGTAAAAAAGCGGAGCAAGTTTAACTTGCTCCGCAAATTTTATAGGGCCTTTAGGATTTCCAGCAGGTACTGCCAGGTGCGATTGGTGGACGCAATATCCAGCTTTTCACGGCTGGTGTGGATATCGTGCATTTGGGGGCCAAAGGAGACCGCATCCAAATCTTCGATCTTCTCGCCCAGCAGGCCGCATTCCAAACCTGCGTGGATAGCAACCACTTCGGGCTTTTTGCCGAACATCTTTTCATAGACCTCCACCATGGTATCCCGCAACGGAGAGTCCTTCCGGTACTCCCAAGCCGGGTACATACCTCTGTGGATGCACTCTGCGCTATACTTTTCGGCAATGCTTTCAAGCTTTTCTGCCAGTTCCTTCTTTTCCAGGTTAGAACTGCTGCGCAGGGCGAAGGTCATTTTAAGGCATTCATCCAGCTTCAGAATGCCCAGGTTCAGGCTGGTCTGCACCAAGCCGGGAATATCCTGAGACCAGGACTGGACACCATTGGGAACTTCCTGCAAAAGGGCGATCACCTTATCCGTATCTTCACAGGAGATGGCATTGCCACCCAAGGCATCTACGCTGTCACCACGGACGATGGCTTCAGGCTCATCAAAGTTTGCCCGGATCTCTGCCTGCAAAGCTGCAGTTACATCGTTGATCTGCTCCAAATTCATACCCATAGCAACCATAGTTGCTTCACAGGAACGGGGAATGGCATTATCCTTGGCGCCGCCCTGCAGCTTGGTCAGGCACAGGGGCATCAATTTTCTAACACGGGAAAGAAGCTCGCCCATCACCTTATTGGCATTTGCAAGATTCTTGTGGATCTCCACACCGGAGTGGCCGCCCTGCAGGTTTTCCACAACCAGCTTGATGCAAGGGCCGTAAACTGCCCGACGGGGTAAGGGCAAAGAAAGGGTGGTTTTCAGGCCGCCGGCGCAGGAAACGGTCAGGATACCCTCGTCCTCAGAGTCGATATTCAGAAGCTTCTTGCCCTTCAGCATGGAAAGGTCGATGCCCTCAGCGCCATCCATACCGGTTTCTTCATCTACGGTGATGACGATTTCCAGCGCAGGGTGCGGAATGGTCTTATCCTGCAGAATTGCCATGGCATAGGCAACGGCAATGCCGTCGTCACCGCCCAGGGTCGTTCCCTTGGCATAGACAAACGTGCCGTCATGGGTCACATCCAGCCCCTCTTTTTCCATATCGATGGGGCAATCTGCGTCCTTTTCGCAGACCATATCCATATGTCCCTGGATAATGACAGCAGGACGGTCCTCATAGCCGGGGGTGGCAGGAGCAAAAATGATTACATTGTTCAGGCTGTCCTGAATGCAATCATAACCCAGATCCCGGGCAAATTTTACCAAAAAGTCGCTGATCGCTTTTGTATTTCCGGAGCCATGAGGAATGGCGCAAAGGCTTTCAAAGCAGGAAAAGACCCCTGCAGGCTCCAAATTTTCCAAAGGATGTTTCATACTGTTTCTCCTCATTGTTTCATAGTAAAAAACAACCGCGAAGAAATCTTCGCGGTTTATTTTTTCATTACAGCAGGCCCAAAGCCAGGGTCAGCAGAATCCAAACCAGAGCAACCCACTTGGTAGCCTTGGCCAGCAGCTTATCCATACCAGCGCCCTTGCCCTTGTTCATATAGGAATCGTTGTTGCCGGAGATAGCACCGGACAGACCTGCTTCCTTACCGGACTGCAGCAGAACCACAACGATCAGTGCCACACTGGCAATAACCTCAAGAATGGTCAAAATTGTTACGAGCATATTTGTAACCTCCCTCCGCAAATGCTTTTTTCACCGCAATGCGGATAATCTATAATTTAGCCAAAGTATTGTAACATAGGAAAACCCAAAATGCAAGGGTTTTTCTTCCCTTTTCCGGGAAAAAACCAATATTTTTATTTGGTTACCCAGTTACCTGTTGCTAAGCAGGTCAAGTAGGCATTGATAAAGGGATCCAGCGCGCCGTCCATCACGCCGTTTACATTGGAAGTTTCACAGCCGGTACGGGTGTCCTTTACCAGCGTATAGGGCATGAAGACATAGTTGCGGATCTGGCTGCCCCACTCGATCTTCTTCTGCACGCCCTTAATATCGGAGATTTTGTCCAGGTGTTCCCGTTCCTTGATCTCCACCAGCTTGCTGCGGAGCATACGCAAGCAGTTTTCCTTGTTCTGGAACTGGCTACGCTCGGTCTGGCAAGCAACCACGATACCGGTAGCCTTGTGGATAAGACGAACTGCAGAGCTGGTCTTATTGATGTGCTGGCCACCTGCACCGGAGGAGCGGAATACCTGCATTTCATAGTCTTCTGCACGGATCTCCACATCCTGGCTGTCGTCCTCAATATCAGGGATCACTTCCACAGCAGCAAAAGAGGTCTGCCGACGGGCGTTGGCGTCAAAGGGAGAAACACGAACCAAACGGTGAACACCATTTTCGCCCTTCAGGAAGCCGTAGGCATTTTCGCCTTCGATAAGAATATCGGCGCTCTTCAGGCCTGCTTCGTCGCCTTCCTGGTAGTCCATGATCTTATAGGTGTAGCCGTGAGCTTCTGCCCAGCGGGTGTACATACGGTAGAGCATCTGGCACCAGTCCTGGGCTTCCGTGCCGCCGGCACCTGCCTGGAAGCTGACCATGGCATTGTTCTTATCATAATTGCCGGTGAGAAGGGTCTGCAAGCGGCAGCGCTCCATATCGGCAGAAAGGCTTGCAAAGCCTTCCTTCAGTTCGCCCAGCATGGAATCATCGTCCAGCTCGGCTGCCATTTCACAAATGGTGATCAGATCCTCCCACAGGCCGGTCATCCGGGCGTAGTTTTCCAGCTTGTTCTCGGCAGACTTGGTCTTCATCACGATCTGCTGGCTCTTTTCCGGGTTATCCCAGAAGCCGGGAGCTTCCTGCATGGCGTGAAGCCGCTCCAGTTCGTTGCGCAGACCCTCCAGATTCAGAGAATTGGCCAGGTCATCCAAGGTGGGCTTTATATCATTGAGCTTCTGTTTGTAACTGTCAAATTCGATATTCATGGGGTCACAGACCTCTTTCAAAAAATTTTTCGATTTATTATAGCCGAAAATTTCCAATCTGTAAAGAGGAAAAGAAAAAACCGCCTCAAAAGAGACGGTTTTGTCCAGCCAAAGGCTGATGACATGCGCCTTGTGGCAATTACATACACGGCTTTGCCGTGATGACATGCCAATCCTGCCGGATTGGATAAAACCGCAAGCATAGGCTTGCGGTTTTGGCACCCCCTGTGTGAATCGAACACGCAACTAACCCTTAGGAGGGGTTTATTATATCCATTTAACTAAGGGGGCATTGGGAATATTCTACCCAAAATTTTATTTCCTGTCAACCAAATAGGGACACAATTTTTACATCCTCACGCATATACTATCAGGAGCAAATAGAAAGGAGAACGCACTATGTGGCCTGAAGATGGATTTGTTGACCTGGAAGATCTGCTCTTTGATGAGGACAGCGGTCATCCCAGTTCCAGATAAAGCCGAGCCATTTGGCTCGGCTTTCAGCGTGTCAAAAAAGCTGCCAACCGTCAAAATGCAAGCAATTAGTTTGACCCACGCCAAAGCCTTCCCCTTGGGGAGAAGGTTGCAAAAATCTCGGATTTTTGACGGATGAGGGGCAAAAAAGCTTGCTGCGCAAGGCTTTTTGACTTACTGCGCAACTCTCCCCTCTCGAGTATCCACATACACTTCGGGGTCGAGTTGCTTGTCTTGGCGGCTTTAGTGACCCCTGCCATTCTGTCAAAAATAAGTTTTTTGACAGAATGAAAGCCGAGCCATTTGGCTCGGCTTTGTTTTTTCGTTCTTCTTTCTATTGCATTAGGGAAAATTTATGATAAAATGAAGAAAACAGTGTATTTGGAGAAAGATATATGCAACGAACTGTGGATATGACTGTTGGCAGTCCCACAAAACACATACTGAAGTTTTCCCTTCCCCTCATCGCCGCCAATATGGGTCAGCAGTTATACGCCATTGCAGATGCTTCCATTGTGGGTCGAGGTGTGGGGGTTATGGCTTTGGCGGCCGTTGGTGCCACAGACTGGATCTACTGTATGATCCTTTGGACGATCATCGGTTTGACCCAGGGTTTTTCCACCTTTGTTTCCCGATACTTTGGAGAAAAGGATTTTACAAAAGTCAACAAAGTAATTGCTATGGGCTCCCTGCTGACCGGTGCAAGCGGTATTCTGCTTACGGTCGTTAGTCTTTTAGCTGCAGGTCCCCTGTTGGCTCTTATGGGAACACCAACTGAGATTTTCGGAGATGCCACCGCCTATATTTCCATTATGGCAGGAGGAACAGTAGCAATCGCTGCTTACAACTGGGCCGCTTCTGTGCTGCGTGCTTTCGGCGACGGCAAATCCCCACTGATCGCTATGGTCATTGCAGCCGTGCTGAATATCGGCCTGGACCTTCTTTTTGTATTTTCCTTTGGTTGGGGCATTTACGGTGCGGCAGCCGCATCTGTTACTTCGCAAGCCGTTTCTTTTTTCTTCTGCCTGACAAGGCTGAAAAAGATCGATTGCATCCGGTTGACAAATGAAGATTGGAAACCGGACTGGTCTATGATTCGGGATCTTCTGAAATTTGCTCTGCCCCTTGCCTTGCAGTTTATTACGATTGCATTGGGCGGCATTTTCCTGCAAACTGTGATCAACGAACAAGGCAGCGTATTCATTGCAGGCTACACTGCCACCAACAAGATGTACGGTCTGATGGAAAGCAGTTCCATTGCTTTGGGTCTTGCCTGCTCTACCTTTTTTGCCCAAAATTACGGTGCGTGCCTGTACAAAAGAGTCCGGCAAGGAATGCGATCCGCCTGCTTGATTGCCGCAGGAATGGCCATGGTTATGATGGTTTTCCTGTTCCTGATCCGTTGGAACCTTCTGCAGCTATTTTTGGACACCAGCAAAGAAAATGGTCATGAGGCGCTGGAAATCGCAGTACGGTATCTCTCCCTTATGCTGATCTTTTTGGTAGTACTCTACCTTATCCATGTATTCCGAAATGCGCTGCAGGCGCTGGAGATATCCCTCTGGTCAATGATCTCCGGCTTTGGCGAATTGTTCTGCCGATTGTTTATGGCATTCGTTGCCATTTACTGGATCGGTTCTGATGCTCTGTTCCTGGCAGAACCTTTGGCATGGTTTGGTGCTTTAGTCTTTGTCATGATCCCCTATTTCTTCTATCAAAAGAAGCTTTTACCAAAAGCATAGTTGCATTTTTCCGTGAAATACTTATAAGGAGGTGTTGGTATGGGTCTTTGGATCGTTCTAATTTTACTATTTCTGTTTGTAATCCTTCCTTTGGCGCTGTGCCTGCTTCCTGTGTACATTCGGCTCTACAAGGACGAAGAAGGAAACGCCCAATTCTCTTTAAAAGTGCTTTTCTTTCCCATTTCTTTAGAAAAGAAAGAAAAGCCTAAAAAAGAGAAGAAGGACAGCCAGATTCTGAATCAGTTAGGTCTTTCCCATTATACCAGCACCGGCAATCTGAAAAAGATCATTTCCGAAAAGGGTCTTCTCTCCACGCTGAAGCATTTTGCAGGTATTCTTAAGTTGGTATTTTCCACTTTGGGACAGGTCGCCCGAAAATTCCGGGTCTGCCGTGCCAAGCTGGAGGTAGTAACTGCCGGAGAAAATGCCGCTATGGAATACGGCATCGCCAGCGCCATTCTCTATCCCCTATCCGCATTTTTACAAAATCACAGTCAAGTAAAATCCCGGGCTGTAGAAACAAATATCCAATGTGACTTTGAAGGATTTGAAGGAGATATTTCCTACGATCTGGTCTTAAGAATTTTTGTGGGAAGCTTCATTCCCATTTTACTGCGTATACTGAAAACCCTTTGGAAGGAGAGCAAAGCGAATGAAGGAAACTAAGCATACCTTGGTGCAGGTGCTGGAAAGCGCCGCAGACAAAGCAACCGATCTGTGCCGGGAAAACCCTGTGATAGACCCGCCCACCAATGCAGACGGCATTACCGTTGTTCCTGTGAGCAAGATTTCCATTGGCATTGCAGGTGGTGCAGGCACAGGCAAAAAGAAGGGTTCTGCCCCTGCAGGTACTGGTGTCAGCGTTTCCAGAACCCCCCTTTCTCTTGTGGTGATCAAGGACGGCAATGTGGAACTGATGAACGCCGCTGCTCCCTATGATGTAAAGCACTCCCTGAAGGACACTGTTTCCAAAGGCAAGGCGCTCTTTGAAAAGCTGAAAAATCTGAAGAAAAAATAAGAAATTCCCTGGGGTTACCCCAGGGAATTCGTTTATTTCTTGACGACTCTGTAGATGCGCTCTGCGACAGGGCTGAACACCACATTGAGGATCAGCTCAGGCACCATATTAATAAGCACAATGCCGGAGATCATATAAAGAAGAATATTGCCACCGGCAGACCAAACTGCCAGCACATCGGCAAAGAACAGGCCCATACCCAGCAAGAATGTGCCGGTGTTTACCACCACGCATACAATGGATGCTACCATCATTGCAACATAGGTGTTTTTCTTTTTCAGCAGGGCAAATACCAGGCTGGAAAGAAGTCCGCACAGAACGCCCTTGGCAGCTACCACCAAAAGGCACAGAAGAGGACTTGCCTGGAAAACCATTGCACCGCCGGGGTCAAAACCGGTGATACAGAAGATGTATACGATCGCCGCAAAAGCGCCGCCCAGAAGGGTGCCCGTTTTAGGGCCGTATACTGCGCCGCCCAAAACGATAGGGATCAGCACCAGAGAAATGCTGATGCCGGGGCCGATTTTCGGCAGAGCAAGGCTGAGAGTTTGCAGTACAATGATGAGGGCCACCAAAAGCGCAACACCTGTTGTCTGCTTTACATTTGCTTTTTTCATATTCAATTACCTCCTGCTACTGCTCCTTATGGATGCAGTGCAGATGTATTATAGCACAGCGCTCAGAGAATGCAACCCTAAAATAGGGATAGATTTTTCTGAAATATTTGGTATAATATAGAAAAACATTCGGGAGGCTACGCTATGATTTTAGCCATTGACATCGGTAATACCAATATTGTCATCGGTTGTTTTCAGGAAAAGCAGGTTCTGTTCCGGGAACGGCTGACCACCAAATTGGATGCAACAGACCTGGAATATGCGGTAAATGTAAAAACGGCCTTGGAAATGAACGGGCTGAAGCGGGAAGAAATTGCCGGCGCAATCATTTCTTCTGTTGTCCCTTCTGTCACTACAACTGTAACCCGGGCTGTGGAAAAATACTGCGGTGTAAAGCCTTTGGTCGTGGGCCCCGGCATCAAAACCGGTCTGAGTATCCGCATTGACAATCCCGCTCAACTGGGCAGCGACCTGGTAGTTGCCGCTGTGGCAGGCATTAAGGAATACCCCTGTCCTATGATCCTCATTGATATGGGTACTGCCACCACCTATTCCGTCATTGATGAAAATAAGAATTATCTGGGCGGTCTGATCACCACCGGTATGGCCGTTTCTTCTGACGCTCTGATAAGCCGCACCTCACAGCTCCCCCGGATCTCCTTTGATGCCCCCAAAAAGGTCATTGGCACCAACACCGTCGATTGCATCAAGAGCGGCATACTCTACAGCAATGCAGCTGCCATTGACGGCATTGTAGACCGGATCGAAAAGGAATTGGGTAAGGAATGTACGGTGGTTGCAACCGGCGGTCTTTCCCATCTGGTTGCCTCTCTTTGCAACCGGAAGCTCATTTTAGACGATGACCTTCTGCTGAAGGGCCTTATGTACCTCTACGAAAAGAACACTTAAACAGAAATCCTCCTGCAGTTGCAGGAGGATTTTATTATAGGGATGTAATGAGCAGCAAAATCAGCAGGAAGCCAAAGTTAAAGAGGGTAAACAAGCCAATGTAGTGACGGGATCTTCCGGGATTATTTTTGGTATACTCCCGGTAGGTGATCAGGCTTGCCAGGGAAGCGATCAATGTACCCACACCGCCAATATTCACACCGATCAGCAGCTGCCGGTAGTTCTCCGTAAACTGAGAAAGAAGGATCGCGGACGGCACATTGCTGATGACCTGACAAGAAAGGGCGCTAAAGAGCAGGGTGTTTTTCTCCAGTAAATTGGAAAACAGCTCTCTCACCCACTCCACTCTTGCCATATTACCGGCAAAAATGAAGAAGAACACAAAGGTGAAAAGCAAGGGATAGTCCACTTTTTTCAGGGCATCCCGATCCATAAAGAAAAGTACTACAGGAATAATAATAAGACCGATCCAGTAAGGAATACCCCGGAACACAATGGCAATGGCCAGCGCAAAAAGGGCAAGGTACAAAGCCGTTCTTCCCTTAGGAAGGTGAATTTCCTCGTGGGGGATCTCCAGCGGCTCTGACTTTACAAACAGGCAGCACACGGTGATCAGTATCACTGCAATGATAAAGGGCAGGAACATGATCTGCACAAATTCCAGATCCGGAATATTGAATTTGGAGTAAAGATACAGGTTTTGGGGATTGCCGAAGGGAGTCAGCATACCGCCCAGGTTGGCGGCAATATTCTGCATAATGAAGGTAAATGCCATATACTTGCCCTTGCCGGTGGTAGTCAGCACCAGGGTTCCCAAGGGCAGGAAAGTCAGCAGCGCCATATCGTTGGCAATCAGCATAGAACCAATAAAGGTGATATACACCAACGCCAAAATGCTGATCCGGGTGTTTTTGCAGAATTTGACAATATTCCGTGCCAGCATATAGAAAAACCGCACATTTCTAAGGGCGCAAACCACTGCCAGCACGCAGAAAAGGCAGGTCAGGGTCTTAAAATCAAAGTAGTCTATGTATTTAGCATCCACCGGCACGAAGATTGCTGTGAGAACTGCCGCAAAAAAGGCGATCACCATCACAGTATTTTTGCCGATAAAGGTCATAATTTTGCTTACCAAGTTCTCACCTCCAAGTTTTCGCAAGCCCTATTCTACTGCTGAAAATCAGAAAAAGCAAGTAAAAAATACAAGGTAACGATGGCAGTGCAAACGCACTGCCATCAAATTGCAATATCTGTAAAACTGTCGCCTTCAAATCGGGCGATGTGGGAAAATCCCACCTCTTTCAGCAAGGCAACAGCTTCATCAAACCAAAAGGTCAGATTTTCCTTCTGATGACTGTCGCTGCCCAAAACCGGCTTTGCACCCAAAGCAAGCATCTTTTCCAGCAGGAAACGAGCAGGATAGGGTGTTGTGCGGCATTTGCGGGCAATCGCACCGGTGTTCAGCTCAATATAAGGGCAAACCTTTACAATCTCTTCCAAGGCCTTAGAGGCTATTTCCTGATATTGGGGGTCTTCTTCCGGCATGTAGGAAAACTTTGAAATTACATCAAAATGACCCACAAAAGTAGGGTTGCAGCGCTTCACATGGGCTACCAGCTGATCGTAATAGCACTTTGCCATTGCCAGCTTATCGCCGCCGAACAACTCCTCACAGCACATTTCCTGTTGGGCAAGGCTGTGATCAATGGGATAGGTTTTCCCATTTCTCACAATATAGTGGACGGAAGCCAAACAGTAGTCAAATCCCGTGGTGTCGGGATCAGAATCATCGTCCAGCTCCACACCTGCATAAATGCGGATCTGATTCTTATACTTCTCCTTCAGCTTGGAAAGTTCCTGCAGATAGGCGCTATAGGCCTGGGGCTTCATACAGTAGCTTTCATCACAGGGGGTGTAGCTGTGGTCAGAAAAGCCCAAGGCATACATTCCCTTTTGGATGGCGCTTTCAATATTCTCTTCGATGGTATTTATGCCATCAGAATAGACCGTATGGTTATGAAGATTCACATACTGCATAGACTTCCCCCCCTTTCGACACAGTATATGCCGAAAGGGGGCATTTAACAATAGGTTTTTGCAAGATTACAGGGTGCTTTGGCCATATTCGTCCATATCCACAACGATCCCTTCTGCACGGGATTTCTCTGCGGCAAAAACATACAAAAATGCACCCACAAAAAACTCCCCACGGAAACCGTGGGGAGTATGTATTACAGTTCAGAATAGCCGAAGCTATTGACCAGGGCATCCAGCTTCTTGCCGGCCTTGCAGTAGGGGCAATCCCGGTAATCGTAGGTTGCATAGTCAGGCAGGTCAGCCAAAGAGTAAATTGAACGAACAGGGAATTCTCCAACGGTGTCCACCGCACGGTACAAGGCCGCAACGCCAACCACCATACCGCCATAGTAGCCGATGGCTTCAAAGCTCTGCTTGGCGGTCACACCGGTGGTGACAGATGCCATCAGCACCAGCACGTTCTTACCCCGGATCATAGGCTTGATATTTTCACGGAAGATCATCTGGTTGCTGGCGTTGTATTCAGGCTCCACTACATAAATGGACTTATGCTGATTCAGGGTGCGGAAGCCGGCCTTGGTCAGCTCGGAAGCCAGACAAGCGCCCAGAACGGCAGTGCCATCCAAGCACAGGATGGTATCCACCGGGGTATTGTTGATAAAGTGAGAGACCAGCTGCTTTGCGCAGGCCTTGGCATCGCTGAGACGGAATTTCTGGTCGGTAATATCAATGTAATAGTTGATGTGGCTGTGTCTGGTAGCAAAGTGTCCGCGGGCATAGCGCAGAGCAACATTACCACGCATAATAGGTAGGTTTTTTACTTCAATCATAAGTTGGTCCTCCATATGAATGTATAAAAAAAGAGGCGTTTTTCTTGCTCGGCAGAAGCGTTCTTCCGAGCTGTAAAAAAACGCTTTTTTTCATTATAACCCATGAAGGATGCAAATTGCAAGCAAAATTTTTACTCCTGACGAAGTTTTAGATCTGCTTCCTGCTTTAGAAACTGCCGGGCAATGATCTTACAGATCTTCTTTTCGGCAATAAGGCTGTGGACCGTTTCAAAATCCGCCCATTGCACCCCGTCCGTTTCTCCCGGCAAAAGCTTAATTTCCGTCAGAGGAACTTCCCGTTTCAGGCAATAAAAATCATAGTGGGTGTTTCGGTCTTTTCCTGTGCTGAGCAGCTCAAAGTCCTCTTCTGCGGCCCGGATGCCTGTTTCTTCAAAAAGCTCCCGGGCGATGGCCTGACGGCTGCTCTCCCCCGCCTGGGCTGCGCCGCCGGAATTTTCCCAGGTGCCGGCAAAGGATTTTTCCTTTGCACGACGGGTCAGCAAAAGCTTTCCTTTGCCGTCATAGACCCAAACGCAAACCACAAGGCCGTACTCCCCAATGCCCCAGGGCGTTCCCCGTAGATGCAGCTTTCCGGTAAGGTTGCGGTGTTTATCGTAAATATCGTTATACTCCATTTTTGCCTCTCAAAAGCATCCCACCGGCAAAAGCCGGTGGGTGTTTTCATTAGTCTAATTTGTGACCCTGGTCACGATAACTGCTGTCAAGGGGGCTTTCCTGGTCTGCTTCGCTCTGGTAGCGACCTACCACCTTGGTTGCCAGGTCTACGGGCAGCAATGTGCCTGCGCCGGCAACACAGCCGCCGGGACAAGCCATACCTTCCAGCAGATAGCCATTATACTTGCCTGCTTTGGCAAGGGTCATCAGCTTTCGGCAATCCCGGAGACCTTCTGCCCGGGCGGTCTTGACTTCCACATCGGGGTTGGTCTTGTGGATCAGGTCTTCCACCGCACCGGCAACACCGCCGGACACTGCAAAGCCACGGCCTGCGGCAGTGCCTTCATTCAGGTCTTCCATCTCTTCAATGGTTTCAAAATTGATCTGCTTGGCTTCAAACATACCCTGCAATTCTTCAAAGGTCAGCACGAAGTCCACATCGGAGCGGATATCTGCCCGGATAGCTTCCAGCTTCTTGGCGGCGCAGGGGCCAACGAATACCACCTTACAGCCGGGGTATTTCTTCTTCATCAGCCGGGCGGTAAAGACCATGGGGGTCAGGGTCATGGAGATATTCTTGGCTTCGCCGGGGAACATCTTATAAATCATAGAATGCCAGGCAGGACAGCAGGAGGTTGCCATATAATTCTGCTCTGCAGGTACTTTTTCCAGGAAGTCCTTTGCCTCCTCGATGGTACACATATCTGCGCCTACCGCCACTTCCACGATCCGTTCGAAACCCAGCTCCTTCATGGCGGCAATAAACTTGCCGGGGGTGGAATGCTTGCCGAACTGACCGATAAAAGCAGGTGCAACGATGGCGATCACCTTGTCACCCTTCAGAATAGACTGGATCACCTGGAAGATTTGACCCTTATCCACAATTGCACCAAAGGGGCAGCTCACAAGACACTGGCCGCAAGCCACGCACTTATCCTGATTGATGGTTGCACGGCCATATTCGTCAGAGCCAATGGCATCCATACCGCAGGCAGCGGCACAGGGACGCTCCAAATGAACGATGGCATTATAGGGGCAAGCCTTTGCGCATTTTCCACAGCGGATACACTTATCCAAATCGATATAAGAGCGGTTGTTGCGGAAGGAAATGGCATCCTTGGGGCAGACCTTTTGGCAGGAAGCCGCAATGCAATTCTGGCAATAATTGCTGACCTTATACTGGTTGGTGGGGCAAGCGTGACAGGCATAAGGAATAATATTGATCAGGGGAGGCTCATAGTACTGCTCCGCAACCGCTGCCGCATCCATGCCCTCGGTCATCAGGCTTCGGGTCTGGATAGGACGAATGGAAAGACCCATAGCCAGCCGCACACGCTCACCGGCAATAGCACGCTCCAAAAACACCGATTCACGATGCAAAGGCCGGTCACCGGGCACAATAACATAGGGCAGGTCTTCTGCCTTGGAATAGTCGCCGCCCTCATAGGCCATTCTGGCAACTTCTGTAAACACTTTTTTACGAATATCCGTAATCAGGGAAGGGATTCCTCTCATTCTTTCTTCCTCCGAAATTGTTATATTTGCAATCACATAGATTCATTATAACATACACAGCCAATTCGTCAAGAAAAATACACCGGAAGTTTGTTCCGTTTTTCCCGAAAACCGCCATTTAATGATTGATTTTTCTTTTTGGATTATGTATAATACACCTTGCTTGATACTATCCAGGTGTAGCGCAGTTGGTAGCGCGCCTGCTTTGGGAGCTAAAGGTCGCTACCTGATCCCCTCTTCAAAAAAGCGAGGAAACGCGAGAAAAACGGAGGAAAAACGAGCATTTGCCGTTTGACCTACCCTCGCAAAAGTGGTTTGACCACAATTTTGACCAGTTCTGTGAGAACTACAATTTCATAAGTTTTTTCACCATCGAGGTGTAGCGCAATTGGTAGCGCGCCTGGTTTGGGACCAGGATGCTGCAGGTTCGAGTCCTGTCACTTCGACCAAAAATCGACCGTTTTTAAGGCTTAAA
>JBGVHZ010000011.1:0-32195 GCA_045122735.1 Faecousia sp. | reverse complement strand
AGTGTCATGCGGTATTAGCAGTCGTTTCCAACTGTTGTCCCCCACTGAAAGGCAGGTTCCTCACGCGTTACTCACCCGTTCGCCACTAAGTTACATCCGAAAACGTAACTCCGTTCGACTTGCATGTGTTAAGCACGCCGCCAGCGTTCGTCCTGAGCCAGGATCAAACTCTCAAAAAATTGTATCTTAAAGCCGAAGCTCTAAAATCATAACTTTTCAAGTAATTCGCTCTAGCATATTTACTCAAGAATTTTCGTTGGCTTAATTTATCAATTAAAACCTTATTTTGTCCAAAGGTGATAAAAGTCATCTTTGCGTTATTCAATTTACAAGGTACATGTGCCACCCTCCCGGAAACCCGTTCATCGGACAGCTTGCCTATAATACCACCTGAATGTGCTTTTGTCAAGGGCTTTTTTTAAGTTTTTTTAAGTTTTTTTCAAGGGTCAAAAAGTGGCTCTATATCTTGTGTTTTCGGTCAAAAAGAGGACAAAATATTGGTTGTGATGTCTGCCAAAGCATCCGCCGCATCCATAATATTTTCTTCTCTTCCTGCCAGGTCAGAAAGACCAAGCATCCCGCAAAGGCGGCCGTTCTCCGTAACAGGCAATCTGCGCACCTGCTCCCTTCCCATAAGGTGTGCCGCCACCGCTGCATCTGTTTCCGGCTTCACGGATATTACCCGTCCGGTCATCACCTGACCTACTTTGGTTTTTCCCGGCTCTTTGCCTGCCGCCATACACCGGATCACTAAGTCCCGGTCTGTGACCATGCCGCAGAGAGTGCCGTCCCGGTTGCATACAGGCAGCACACCCACATTGTATGCAGATAGCAGCCTTGCTGCCACCTCCACGCTTTCCTCCCGGTCAATGGGGATCACATTGGTATTCATAATGGATCTTACCTGCATAAAACCCCTCCTTCCCGGAAAGTATTACCAACCCCCTTGGAAAATATACCTATATATTATATAATGTGTGTAAGATTTCTTCTCCTAAACGGTAGTACATAGGTGAAAGGAGGTTTGGCTATGGAAGACAAACGCATTGTGGATTTGCTATGGGAACGCTCCCGGGAAGCAATTCCTGCTCTTGCTCAGCGATTTGGCGGTCGGCTGCAGCGCACCGCTATGAACATTCTGGGTAACCCGGAGGATGCTGAGGAAGCGGTCAACGATACCTACCTGGCTCTTTGGGATGCCATTCCTCCCCATCGGCCGGACCCCCTGGAAGGCTATGTTTACAGAACCGGACGGAATGTGGCGCTGAAAAAGCTCCGCTTCCAAAGCGCGCAAAAGCGAATGGGCGGCTATGCTCTTTCCTTGGACGAACTTTCTGACATACTTCCCGGAGAGAGCATAGAAGAGATGTTGGATGCCCGGGCATTGGGACAGGCCATTGACCGGTTTTTAGCCACCCTTTCCAAATCTGACCGTATCTTGTTCCTACGCCGCTACTGGTTTGGCGACCGGGTAAAAGATCTTGCCCGGGAGCGATTTACTACAGAAAATGCCCTTTCCGTCCGGCTGAGCCGTCTGCGGCAAAAATGCAAAGACCATCTTATAAAGGAGGGCTTTTTTGATGAAGCACAAGAAGTTAAATGATGCGCTGAACGAAGTCAGCGACAAATATCTGGAAGAAGCCGCCCGGGGTCCAAAAAGAAAGACGCCCTACTGGCTGGGGTCTGTAGCTGCAATTTTGGCGATCGCCCTATTGTGGGGCTTTGGCGTTGCACCGCTTATGAACCGGGATGACCCCACCCCTTCTCTATCCGTCCCCGACATAACGCCCCCCTATTCTGCCCCCGGTACCACACCGCCACACTCTCATTTCGACCCCTTCACAGGTGAAAAGGAGCCTTTGGAGCTGCCCTCTT
This sequence comes from Faecousia sp., assembly GCA_045122735.1. Classification (GTDB taxonomy): domain Bacteria; phylum Bacillota; class Clostridia; order Oscillospirales; family Oscillospiraceae; genus Faecousia. The sequence goes on along the minus strand of JBGVHZ010000011.1, from coordinate 30,320 downwards.
CCAACACACCTTATTTATTAAGTGGGCCTGCCTACCCCAAAATGGCAGGTTACGGCACAAGCACCTATTATACTTCCCTGAGAGAAATCCGCAAAACCCAGCCAGGGTATGCCGATTCTCTGGCAGGATACTTTGAGGGCATTATGCGAGAAGGCCTTACTGCCACAGAAGAAAACGCTGTCCTTTCTCCCGTGAATATCTATCTTGCCCTTGCTATGCTGGCAGAGACCGCCGAAGGTAACAGCCGTCAGCAGATCCTTGATCTGACGGGCACGGAAAGCATCACCGCCCTACGGCAACAGGCAGAGCAGGTATGGCGTGCCAACTACTGGAACGACGGCCTTTCCACCTCCATTTTGGCAAGCTCTCTTTGGCTCAGCGACAGCCTTTCCTACAATGAATCGGTTGTGAAGACCCTGGCAGAAAACTATTATGCCTCCGTCTTCCGGGGGCAGATGGGAAGCAAGGCGCTGGACACCGCCCTTCAGGATTGGCTGGACACCTGTACCGGAAAGCAGCTTTCTGACTATGCCGGAGAAGCCTTCTTAAGCGCGGACACCATTATGGCGCTGGCCACCGCCATCTACTATCAGGTGGAATGGCAGGATGGCTTTTTTAAGGAGCTTAACACAGAAGATATATTCCATGGGCCTGCCGGCGATAAAACGGTTACCTATATGAACGACCGGAACCTCCAGCACTATTACTGGGGAGAAGGCTACAGTGCCGTGGCGCTTTCCCTGAAAAACGGAAACAAAATGTGGCTGATCCTGCCCGACGAAGGCAAAACACCTGCCGATCTTCTTGGTGATGGTCATGCTGTAAAAGAACTGCTGAGCGGTACTGCCCAAAGGAAGAACTTATTTGTCAATCTGGCGCTCCCCAAGTTTGACATTTCCGCAAAGTGCTACCTGAAAAACACTTTAAGTAAATTAGGCATCACCGATGTATTCAGCGACACCACGGCAAACTTCTCCGGCCTTGTTTCCGGTATTGAAGCGAAGCCCTATGTGACCGAGGTGGAACACGCTGCCCGGGTGACCATCGACGAAGATGGGGTTACCGCTGCCGCTTACACCCTGATTTTGGTAGCTGGCGCTGCCGCACCGGATCCGGATCAAAAGGAAATCGACTTCACCCTGAATCGTCCCTTCCTCTTCGTAATAGAAAGCGACAATATGCCCCTGTTTGCCGGCATTGTAAATGATCCTTAACAAAAAAAGAGATGCACCCTGTGGTGCATCTCTTTTATTTTACTTATTCTCTTCCGGGATGAAATCCAGGGTGATGGAGTCCATGGAGGGCTTTAACTGGGTGTACTTCACACCGGCCGCATCCATCATCCGCTTGGAAGCGATGGTGGCAGGGGTGGTGGCATACTTATCAGATAAGTAGAACACTTCCTTTACGCCGGACTGAATGATGGCCTTGGCGCACTCGTTGCAGGGGAACAACGCCACATACAGGCGGCTGCCCCGCAGGTCACGGCCATTGGCATTGAGGATGGCGTTCAGCTCTGCGTGTACCACATAGGGATACTTGGTGTCCTCCCCGGTGCGATCCCAGGGGAATTCGTCATCAGAGCAGCCCTTGGGCATACCGTTGTAGCCGGTGGAAATGATGATGTTATCCGGGGAAACGATACAAGCGCCTACCTGGGTGCCGGGGTCCTTACTTCGACGGGCTGCCAACATAGCGATGCCCATAAAATATTCGTCCCAGCTGATATAATCTGTTCTTTTCATATGGCCACTCCTCAATCAAAGATTTCTTTCAGGGTGTCGAAAAACTTTTTCCGCTTGGGGCTGGATTTGCCGTCAATGCTGTCTTCCAGCTTCTGCAGCAGTTCCTTTTGCTCTTTATTGAGCTTGGTGGGGGTCTCTACCACCACAGTAAACCGATGATTGCCACGACGGCGGGGATTGTTTACATAGGGAATGCCAATGCCGTTCAGGACAAACTCACGACCGGTCTGGGTGCCTTCCGGCAGGTCAAACTTGGTCTTGCCATCCAGGGTGGGGACTTCAATTTCACCGCCCAAAGCTGCCTGGGTGAAGGTGATGGGTACTTCACAAAGCACATCCTGCCCATAACGCTGGAACACAGAATGCCGACGGATGGAGATCTCCACCAGCAGATCACCGTTGGGGCCGCCGTTGCTGCCAACACAGCCTTCTCCGCGAACCCGGACACTTTGACCGTGATCCACGCCTGCAGGAATTTTTACATTGATCTTCTGGGTGCGGCGAACCTTGCCCTTGCCACGGCAGGTGTTACAGGGGTTCTTGATCACCTTGCCACGACCACCGCACTGAGGACACTCAGAGGTGGTCTGCATAGTCATACCCATCACATTCCGGGTGGTGCGAACCTGACCTGCGCCACGGCAGTAGGAACAGGTTTCCACAGAGCCATCGGCAGAGCCTGTGCCGTTACAGTTACCACAGTTTTCAATTCTTTGGGCAGATACCTGCTTTTCTGTGCCGAAAGCCGCCTCCTCAAAGGTGACTTCCACACGGACGCCCACATTCTCGCCCCGCATAGGTACATTTTGGGTAGAACCCCGACGGCTTCCGCCGCCAAAGAATTCGCCAAATATGTCGCCAAAGTCAAAGCCACCGAAGCCGCCAAAACCGCCCCCGTTAAAGCCGCCTGCCCCAAAATTGGGATCTACGCCGGCGTGGCCGTACTGGTCGTACCGGGAACGCTTTTCATCGTCAGACAGCACTTCGTAGGCTTCGCCCAGCTCCTTGAACTTCTCCTCGGCGGTTTTATCACCGGGGTTGCGGTCCGGGTGGTACTTCATGGCGCTTTTGCGGTAGGCCTTTTTTATTTCCTCGGCGCTGGCGCCCTTTTCAACGCCCAGCACCTCATAATAATCACGCTTATTTTCTGCCATAGTTACTCCTCGGGAAATACACCGATAGGGGCGGCTAAGCCGCCCCTTAATTGGTCTTAGTCAACAGTTTCGTAGTCTGCGTCTACCACATTGTCGCCGCAGCCGCCGCAGTTGGGATCACAGTTCTGGCCATCCTGGGGCGCTGCATTCTTGTACAGCTTCTCGGAAACAGCATAGAAAGCCTTCTGCACAGCATCGGTGGCATCCTTAATAGCCTGCACATCGGTGCCCTTGTTGACTTCCTTCAGGTTATCAACAGCGCTCTGGATGGAAGCCTTTTCTTCCTCAGTGATCTTGTCGCCCAGCTCGCCCAGGGTCTTTTCAGTCTGGTAGATCACCTGGTCAGCGGTGTTGTGGGTGTCCACTTCTTCCTTGCGAGCCTTATCCTCAGCAGCAAACTGCTCAGCTTCACGGACTGCCTTGTCGATGTCTTCCTGGCTCAGGTTGGTGGAAGCAGTAATGGAGATCTGCTGCTCCTTGCCGGTGCCCAGGTCCTTGGCGGAAACCTTTACGATGCCGTTTGCGTCGATGTCAAAGGTAACTTCGATCTGGGGAACGCCACGGGGAGCGGGTGCGATACCGCCCAGCTGGAAGCGGCCCAGGGTCTTATTGTAGGCAGCCATCTCACGCTCGCCCTGCAGAACATGGACTTCAACGGAAGTCTGGGAGTCAGCAGCGGTGGAGAAGATCTGGCTCTTACGGGTGGGGATGGTGGTGTTCCGGTCGATCAAACGGGTGAACACGCCGCCCATAGTCTCAATACCCAGGGACAGGGGGGTAACGTCCAGCAGAACAACATCCTTCACGTCACCGGTGAGAACACCGCCCTGAATGGCTGCGCCAACAGCAACACATTCGTCGGGGTTGATGCCCTTGAAGCCTTCCTTGCCGGTCAGGTTCTTAACAGCTTCCTGCACAGCAGGGATTCTGGTGGAGCCGCCAACCAGCAGCACCTTGTGCAGGTCAGCTGCCTTCAGGCCGGCATCGGACATAGCCTGGCGGACAGGCTTCAGCGTGCGCTCTACCAGATCGGCAGTCATTTCGTTGAACTTAGCACGGCTCAGAGTCACATCCAGGTGCTTGGGGCCGGTGGCATCTGCGGTGATATAGGGCAGGTTGATGGCGGTGGTGGTCATACCGGACAGCTCGATCTTAGCCTTTTCAGCAGCTTCCTTCAGGCGCTGCATAGCAACCTTGTCGCTTCCCAGGTCGATACCTTCAGCCTTCTTGAATTCGGCAACCAGGTAGTCCATAATTCTCTGGTCGAAGTCGTCGCCGCCCAGACGGGTGTCGCCGGCGGTAGCCAGAACCTCCACGATGCCGTCGCCGATTTCCAGAATGGAAACGTCGAAGGTACCGCCGCCCAGGTCATAAACCATAATCTTCTGCTCATTTTCCTTGTCCAGGCCGTAAGCCAGGGCAGCTGCGGTAGGCTCGTTGATGATACGCTTTACTTCCAGACCGGCGATCTTGCCTGCGTCCTTGGTAGCCTGACGCTGTGCATCAGAGAAGTAAGCGGGAACGGTGATGACTGCCTCGGTGACGCTCTGTCCCAAATAGGCTTCTGCATCGGCCTTCAGCTTCTGCAGCACCATGGCGCTGATCTCCTGAGGAGTATAGCCCTTGCCGTCTACGGTTACATGATAGTTTTCACCCATGTGGCGCTTGATGGAAGCGATGGTGCGGTCGGCATTGGTAACAGCCTGGCGCTTTGCCACCTGACCTACCATACGCTCACCGGTTTTGGAGAATGCCACCACAGAGGGAGTTGTTCTGCCACCTTCAGCGTTTGCGATAACGACGGGTTCGCCGCCTTCCAGAACAGCCACACAAGAGTTGGTTGTACCCAAGTCAATACCAATAATTTTACCCATAATAAATTTCCTCCTATAAGAAATAGTATATACAAATTAGTTTGCCACTTGTACCATGGCGAAGCGGACGATCTTTTCGCCCAGTTTAAAGCCCTTTTGGAATACCTGGCTGATCACATTTTCGCCCAGGTTTTCATCCTCGGTGTGCATCACTGCATTGTGGATATTGGGATCGAAGACATCTCCGATCTGACCAAAGATCTCCACGCCCAAGCCGTTCAGAATACCTACCAGCTGGGTCATGGTCATTTCCACGCCCTTTTTGTAGGCTTCATCGGCAGTTGCCTGATTTAAGGCTCTTTCCAAATTGTCATAGACGGGCAGGAGCTTTTCCACTGCTTCGGCTTTGCCGGCAGCGTAGAGGGTCTCCTTTTCTTTTGCGTTGCGCTTGCGGAAGTTATCGTAATCTGCTGCAAGGCGCAGGTAGCTATCGTGCTCTTCGTTAAACTTTTCTTCCCAGTTGATTTCCGGAACGGAAACTTCCGGGGTTTCCTCTACGGGTTTTTCTTCTACTTTCTTTTCCTTCTTTGCCACGACCGGGCCTCCTTACTCTTTGTTGCCCTCGGGCAGTTGTGCCTGCTCGGGCTTTGCGAACATCTTGGAAAGGCTTTCCGCAAAGTAGGAAAGTCTTGCGGTGACCTTTGCATAGTCCATACGGGTGGGGCCAACCACACCGATCATACCCTGCATACCGTCACCGATGTCGAACTTGGTCATAACCACGCTGGTATCCTTCAGCTCCTGGGATACATTCTCTGGGCCTACCAGCACCTTTGTGCCGTTGGCACCCTGCATCACCGCTGGAAGATTGGAAAGGGCATCTTCATCCAGGCTGGTCATCAGCTTCTGGGCCTTATCCACATCCCGGTACTCCGGCTGGCCTAAGAGCCGCATCTGTCCGGCAACCGCCATATTGGTGCTGCCCTGCTTCCGAAGGGCATCGGCGGTGAAATCCACCACCACAGGCACCAAGGCCGCTGCCTTGCCGGCAGAACGGAGGATCCGTTCCATCACTGCCTGGTTGATTTCCTCAGCCTGCAGATCGGTCATACCTGCATTCAGAACAGCGCTCAGCATTTTGAGATCCGCTTCTTCCAAGTCCAGAGGCAGTTTGATCCGCTTGTTTACCACTTCTTCGTTGGAAAGAAGAAGTACCAAAACCACGCTGCCGGGTCCTGTGAGCAGAAGCTCATAGCGGCTGACGGTAACACCGGCCTGCCGGGATGCCACGGAAATGGCAGGCAGGTCTGTGGCCTGAGAAACAAGCTTTGCTACCCTCTCCACCAGTTTATCCACCCGCTCCATCTTTTCTTCGATGGCGGTATTGATGGACCGGGTCTCATCCATACTCAGGCGGTAATCCATCATCAATTCATCCACATAGAGCCTGTAGCCAGCTGCGGAAGGCACACGACCTGCGCTGGTGTGAGGCTGTTCCAGATAGCCCATAGCGGTCAGCTCTGCCATTTCATTGCGAATGGTGGCAGAAGAATACTTCATATCGGGAAGTTCCGTGACGGCCTTGGAGCCTACCGGCTCGGCAGTGCGGATATATAAGTCCACAATGCTTTGCAGGACTTTTTTCTTTCGTTCGGTCAGTTCCATAAGCCGCCTCCTCTATGTTTTAGCACTCACAACCTCTGAGTGCTAAGCACACTATACAATAGAGTGCTAAAAAAGTCAATAGGAGAATTTATAAATTATTTTTGAACAGTTCTGTCCACACATTTTTCCCCACTGCCCCCAGCACAGGAAACAGAAGCATCCCGAAGATCCCCCAAATTTGGAAGCCCAAATAGATGGCGGCCAGGGCCATCAGTGGGTCTAAGCCGATCTGTTTTCCCACCAGCCTTGGTTCCAGAAAAGCCCGCAACAGGAAGGAGAGCAAAAAGATCAGGCAAAGGCCTACACCCTTGTAGGTCTGCCCCTGCAAAAATTGAAACAGCGCCCAGGGCAGCAGCACCGTGCCTGTGCCAAGCATAGGGATCGCATCCACCAAAGCCACAAATGCACCGATAAGAAAACCGTTTTTGATACCTATTATATATAAGCCTGTGGACACCACCCCATAGCACAGCGCCATCAGCTTTAATTGGGCCTTTCCCCAGCCAAGGAGCGCCTGTTTGCTTGCCTGCAGCGCACGGACACCGTTTTGAGCCTTTGGCAGCTTGGAATAGATCCACTTTTTAATGGAAGGCAACCGGGCAGAAAGCATAAAGCCTGCCAAAATGGCAGTGCCTAACTGCACCGCCCACCGGGAGAGCTTTCCCACCCAAGCAGCTACCGACCCGGCAGCGGCCGTCGCCACTTTTCCCAAAAGAGCTTGGCTGTCCGTAAACCCCTCCTCCACCGCCCGGTGGAGGTATGCTTTTGCCCCTTGGGGTGCCATATCTGCAAGGGTATGAAGTCCGCTACGAACGGTTTGCAAGCCCCCCTGCAGATCCGGCAGGTTGTTTGCAAACCGGGAAAGAGCCTGAAAAGCCAGCCTTCCCCCAAAGTACAATGCGCCTGTCCCTATAAGCAAGCTGACCCCCACGGAAATGTACGCTGCTCCCTTTCGGGGGAGTTTCCCTCTCTTTTCCAATCTTTTGGCAATGGGCTCTGCAGAAAATGCCAGAGCCGCACCTAAAAGGAAGGGGGTTATGAGTCCAAAACCGTAACGCAGCAGCAGTGCAACAGCCAGGGCGGCACTTATGAGGAGAAATTTTCCATTTTTTGTCATTTTCAAGCCCCCTTATGTACGCAACTGCAAAACATTTTTCCACCACTGGTGGAAAAATCCTTGCTTTTTCCAAATTATGTGCTATCATAAAGGTACAATGTACACCCAAAAGGGAACAGGAGGCTATTATGGCAAAGGAAACAAAATATTTTATCGTAGAAGCATCCGCCCTGCCGGAGGTTTTTCTGAAAGTGGCAGAAGCAAAGCGCTTACTTGCCGCCGGTGAAGCAAACACCGTAGGCGAAGCCACCCAGATGACTGGCATCAGCCGCAGTGCTTTCTATAAATACCGGGACGCTGTTCTGCCCTTCCAAAATATGATGGCAGGCAGAATTATCACCTTCCAGCTTTTGATGCACGATGCACCCGGTGTGCTGTCCGCCCTTCTTTTGAGCGTGGCAGAGCTGAACTGCAACATTATTACCATCAATTCCATCGTGCCTACCGGCGGCACAGCGGTGGTTACCATCTCCGCCGAAACCATGAATTTGTCTGTATCTTTGGATGAATTCCTGCAGATCCTGCGCCGCAGCAAGGGCGTGATCAAGGCAGAAATTCTCGCAGGCTGAAAAATAGTCTTTCCAGACCATATAAAAATATGCGGCTCTCTTTCGAGAGCCGCACTTTTTATGTTCTGCTATAAAGCCTTGTGAGGAGTTTCCGTAAGGGTACAAACAGCACCAAAGCAATGGCGAAATTTCCCCCGCAATGCAGTAAATCAAAGGGGAAGCCTGCCACCCACCAACCAATGGCATACCCGGGGCCGCCAATGAACAGATAGACCGGGGCGCACAGAAGGCCGAAGAAAAGGCCAAAAGCACCGGAGACCACCGCCCAGAAAAGAGGGTGCGTTTCTTTCCGGAAGGCAATGCCCAGCAGCACCGGTACAAGCCAGATATACAGATAGTTGATGTTCCAGAGCTGGATGCCGAAGCAGAGAATTTCCAGGATCACATACAGAAAGACCGTATAAAAGGATCTTCTCCCAAACACCGCGCCGAACAGCAGAAAAAAAAGGGTTACGGGTTCAATATTGGGCAGAGCGGCCATTGCAACCTTGGCGCCGAAAGTGAGTGCTCCCAGCATACCAAAAAGAGCCACCTGCCGGATCGTCAATTTATTACCAGCCAATGGTATATACCACCTTGTAAAGGCCGCCGTTCTTTATGGGAAGTTCGCTGGCACCGAAGTTGGACTGGGTATCCCCCTCATAGACTGCCCACCAGCCACCATCGGCATTGTAGTCGGCAAATTCTCCGTCGGCTACCAGGATATACAGACCGTATTCGGTCTGATTGTCTTCCACGATGCCCTCAGAAACCAGCACTTCTGCCAGAAATTCTGCCTCTGTTTTCACTGGGAAGGACTTTTCCGTGCCATCTTTATGGACGACCACCACTTCGATGTTCTTGAGACCTTCTTCCGGCTTGGGCTTAAACTGCTGGTAGGCAAAGAACATGCCCACGGCTACCAGGGCAAGCAAAGCTGCGGCTAAAATGATTTTTGTTGTTTTTTTCATAAAATTCCTCCTAAAAAGTATACCGTGGCACCCAAAAAGGGTGCCACGGCCGTTTTTCCGTGACAAACGCACACCTGTACTGCGCAGGATGTGGAAGGGCTATCCTTGCGTAGGTCTTCTGACTCGTGCCGTGAAGGAGGTTGCATTCCTTCTGCCCATTCAGCCTTCCCAGGAAATTCCAGTGACTGACTTTCATCCTAAGAATGGGCGCGACACATACAGCGGCGGTACCGTTGGGGATTCTCACCCCATTGTCTTGTTCAGCAGCCGGGCCAACCGCCCAAACTGCCACGCAAAGCCTTTGATTGTCCCAGTTATCTTATCACCCCGTCCCCTACTTGTCAAGAAAAGAAGAATGTGCTATACTGACAAAAAGAACTTTTTTGAGGTAGTATATGGACCGTTTCAATAATTATGTGAATATTGACCTGGATGCCATTTATCATAACTTTCAGGCGATCTCGGAAAAAGCCGGTGTAACCGTGATGGCCGTGGTGAAGGCGGATGCCTACGGCCACGGAGCTGTGCCGGTTGCACGGCATTTGGAAAGTTACTGCGCCTTCTTTGGGGTGTCCTCCCTTTCGGAGGCTTTGGAATTGCGCCACGCAGGGATCGAAAAACCCATTTTGATCCTGGGGCACAGTCAGGTAAGCACCTATCCCGAACTGGTGCGCTATAACATTCGCCCTGCCATTTTCTCCCTGGAAGATGCACAGGCCCTTTCTGCAGAAGCCCAAAAGCAAGGTAAAATTGCGCCCTTCCACTTTGTGGTGGACACAGGCATGAGCCGCATCGGTTTTCAGCCCAACCAGGAAAACGCAGATATCTGTGCCAAAATTGCCGCCCTTCCCAACCTGGAGGCAGAGGGCATTTTCAGCCACTTTGCCACCGCTGACGAAGAATGCCTTGCAAAAGCAACGGCCCAGGCAGAGCGTTTCGATCGGTTTTGCAATATGCTGAAAGAACGGGGTGTAACGCCGAAGCTTTGCCATTTGGATAACTCTGCCGGTGTTATGAATTTTGATTGCCACTATGATATGGTTCGTGCAGGCATCGTTCTGTATGGCCTGTATCCCAGCGCCGATGTGCCCAGGGATGCCCTTCCTTTGAAGCCTGCCATGTCCTGGCGCAGCCGCATTTCCTGCCTGAAATGGCTGCCTGCAGGCCGGGAGATCAGCTACGGTGGCACGTACATCACCCAAAAAGATACCCATATTGCCACCATTCCCGTAGGTTATGCAGACGGCTACCGCCGCAACCTTTCCGGCAAGTTTTATGTGCTGATCAAAGGACAGAAAGCGCCCATTTTGGGAAGAGTCTGTATGGACCAGATGATGGTGGATGTGACGGACATTCCCGGCGTACAGGAAGGTGACGATGTGGTGCTGATGGGAGATGGCATTTCTGCAGAGGAGCTTGCCCAGGCAGGTGACTCTTTCAATTACGAGCTGGTCTGCTCTGTCAGCCGCCGTGTCCCCCGGCAGTATCTTCTTGACGGCAAACCCGCCTTTACCGTTGACTATTTGAATTAACAAAATCCCCCCGGAAGCGATCCGGGGGGATATTTTTTAGAATGCACACTTTTCGGCGATATAAGTCTTCAACTCGGAGATAGGAATACGGACCTGCTCCATGGTATCTCTGTCACGGACGGTGACACAGTTATCAGCAGGGGTGTTCTCGTCGCCCACGGTCTGGAAGTCCACGGTAATGCACAAAGGTGTGCCGATTTCGTCTTCACGGCGGTAACGCTTGCCGATAGAACCGGCATCATCGAAGTCCACCATAAAGTCCTTCTGCAGTTCGTGGTAAATTTCCTCAGCCTTGGGGCTCAGCTTCTTGCTCAGAGGCAAAACAGCAGCCTTGAAGGGAGCCAGGAAGGGATGCAGGCGCAGAACAGTACGGACATCGTCCTTGCCGTTCTTATCCTGACCCACCACTTCTTCGTCGTAAGCTTCACACAGGAAGGCCAGAGCCACACGGTCGCAGCCCAGGGAGGGCTCGATAACATAGGGAATGTAGTGCTCGTTTGCTTCCTGATCGTAGTATTCCAGGGTCTTGCCGGAAGCTTCCTGGTGACGGCCCAGGTCGTAGTCCGTACGGTCAGCAATGCCCCACAGCTCGCCCCAGCCGGAGCCGAAGGGGAACTGATACTCGATATCGGTGGTGGCACGGGAATAGAAGGCCAGCTCTGCAGGCTCGTGATCCCGCAGCCGCATGCTTTCTTCCTTAATGCCCAGGGAGACCAGCCAGTTCTTGCAGAAATCCTTCCAGTAGGCGAACCACTCCAGGTCGGTGCCGGGCTTGCAGAAGAATTCGCATTCCATCTGCTCAAATTCACGGGTACGGAAGGTGAAGTTGCCAGGGGTGATCTCGTTACGGAAGGCCTTACCCACCTGGCAAACACCGAAGGGCAGCTTTTTCCGGGTGGTGCGCTGCACATTGGCAAAGTTCAGGAAGATGCCCTGAGCAGTTTCAGGCCGCAGATAGCAGGTAGAGGAGGAGTCCTCGGTAACACCGATCTTGGTCTGGAACATCAGATTGAAGTTCCGGATAGAAGTGAAGTGATGCTTGCCACAGTTGGGGCAGACCACATCTTCATGCTCGGTGATAAAGTCGTTCATTTCTGCAGGCTTCATAGCGTCTACATTCACGCCTTCACCGGAAGGAGCGGATTCGATCAGCTTGTCTGCACGGTGACGGGCGCCGCAGCCCTTGCAGTCTACCAGGGGATCGGAGAAGGAGCCTACGTGACCGGTGGTGACCCAAGTCTGGGGGTTCATCAGGATGGCAGCATCCAGACCCACATTGTAGGGAGATTCCTGAACGAACTTCTTCATCCAGGCCTTCTTCACATTGTTCTTAAACTCCACACCCAGAGGGCCGTAGTCCCAGGAGTTGGCCAGGCCGCCGTAGATCTCGGAGCCTGCATACACATAGCCTCTGTTCTTGCAGAGATTTACGATCATATCCAGTGTCTTTTCGCTGTTTTTCATTCTGTTTCCTCCATATTTTCAGGCTTTTGCCAAACTTTATCCGGGCCCAGATCCTGAGCCATCAATTCATAAGCCATATTGCCGATTTCCGTGGCGGTCATTCCTGCGTAGTCCTCCGGGTAGATGACCTTTACCAAATGGAAATCCACTTCGGAAGGCTTTAAGCGCATAGCGTTTTTCAGTACATTCTGCGTGCCGTACAGGGTGCAGACCACAATGGGTACCTGAGTTTTCAGAGCGATCTTAAAAACGCCGCTGCGGAAAGGATGCATCAGCTCATCGCCGGTAATGCGCCCTTCCGGGAAAACGGCAATGGATGCTTCATCTTCCTTGATCATTTTGATGCACTGCAGAATGGTCTTCAGTGCTTCCCGGTCATTTTCCCGGTTAATGAGCTGACAGCACAGCTGCTTTAAGATAGGGCCGATCAGGAACATTTTGCCGGCTTCCCGCTTGGCGATAAAGGCGATCCCCTTCTTGGGGAAGCTTCGCAAAATAAAGGCCGGGTCCACATTGTGCAAGTGGTTGCACACCAAAAGAAATCTTCCGGACTTGGGGGTCTGTTCCAGACCCTTCTTATGGACGCGGATCATCAAAATAGGAATTGCCGCAAAACAGATCTGCTGAATTAAAAAGCGGAAATATTTACTTTCCTTTTCCGGTGACGGTTTGTTTTTTACCAGGGCGCAGGAGAGCCAGATCACCAAAAAGATAATGGCGGCCTGGACTAAAAATGCTCCCAGAAAACTCACCGGCAAGACCCAGATCATACCCAGCCCCTGCAGCATACAAGTCTGCAGCGTTGCTCCTATGGCAACAAGGGTTGAAAGGGTCAGTACGAAAATAAGCAGCATCATGCCACCAACCTTTCAAAATCCATTTTATTATACAACCGATAGGAAAAAGAAACAAGTGCTATTTTTTCCATAAAAGGGTGGAAATTGGGGCAAAATATTGTTATAATGATTGAAATAAGGAAAGGGGGACGCCATTTTGCAGAAAAAACGGATCTGGGAGCTGGATGTATTCCGGGGACTTTGCGTTTTGGGAATGGTGGTCGTCCATCTTCTTTACGACCTGATGAACACCTATCCCCTGCCCGGTCTGCGGCAATCGGAATTTTTTGCCTTTGTGATGCTTTGGGGCGGTGTGCTATTTTTGCTCCTTTCCGGCATCTGCGTCACCTTGGGGCATCATCCTATTCGCAGAGGACTGATCGTCCTGGGCGCCGGCTTTGTCTGCACCGCTGTCACCTGGGGAATGGTGCTTTTAGGAATGGCAGACGAGATCCTTATTATCTATTTTGGCGTTCTGCACTGCCTGGGCGTTTGTATGCTCCTGTGGCCGCTTTTTAAGCGCTTGCCAAACTGGCTGACCGCCCTGATTGCAGTTATTATTTGTATCGTCGGTCTTTACTGGCGGCAGGAAACGCCTCTTGTAAGCTGGCTGACCATGCCCTTCGGTGCGCCCCCTCCCGGCTTTGCCACCTCCGATTATTTTCCTTTGTTTCCCAACCTGGGCTTCTTCCTTTTGGGCAGCCTTTTGGGAAAGACCCTGTATAAGAACAAAACCACCCGGTTTCCCCGTGTGAATGAAAATTTCTTTCTCATCCGGTTTTTGGTTTTTTGCGGCAAGTATTCCCTTCCCATTTATTTGCTGCACCAGCCTTTGATCACCGGTATTTTAATGTTAGGAGAACTTCTATGAAAACCCTTCTTCGCCGTCCGGTGTTTTGGGCCTTGGGCGCAGGCACACTGGGCTTTGCCCTTCACCTGTGGGTCAGCAAGACCTGCCTGGACAGATATGGCCTTTGGCTGCAGCGCAGCCCCTTGGTGCTCTGTCTTTTCTGTCTTGCCGGTCTTTCCGCCCTTGCTATCTTATTTTTTGCCCTAAGCGCAAAGAAAGACCGCCTTTGCCTTTTGGCGCAGGATTCTCTTTTGGGCGCTATCGGCAGTTTTGCCGCCGCCTTTGGCTTTTTGTTTTTGGCACTGACCCTTCCCCGAAGCGGTGCCTTTTTAGGAAAAGCTGCTAAGCTATTTGCTGCCCTTTCTGCCGCTTCTATGGGGTTAAACGGCACTTTGCAGGCAAGCGGAAAGAAGCCTTCCTTTGCTTGCAGCCTGCCGGTAGTGCTCGCCTTTATGGTCTATCCTTTGAGCCGCCACAGCGCCTGGAGTATGCAGACCCAGTTTTTAGACTACGGTTTTACGCTTGCTGCGCTGATCAGCTTGCTGCTTTTCAGCTACGCCTACACACACTTGACGGCTGCCCCTATGGGCGTTCGCTGGGTACGGTTTTCCGGTTTGCTCGCCACGCTCCTGTGCCTGATCGCTGCTGCAGGCGAGCTGCCCGCCTTTTTCCTGCCTATGGCGGTTTGGGTCAGCAGTACCCTTGTTGGTGTAAAGTCTTACAAAGCACCCATGCCTATGGAACTGCCGGAAACTGTCACCCTGTGTTTGGAACGGCTGGACAAGGAAAACACCCCCGGCTATTTGGTGGGCGGCTGTGTCCGTGATCACCTTTTGGGCATCACTCCCCACGATTACGACCTTTGCACCGCCGCCACCCCGGAAAAGCTGAAAGAGATCTTCTCCGATTTCCCCTTGGTGTTAAGCGGGGAAAAGCACGGCACCGTTGGGGTGGTTTTTGGCAAGGAAGTGCTGGAGATCACCACCTTCCGCACAGAAGGCACCTATGAAGACGGCCGCCACCCGGATTGGGTGGAATTTGTGCCGAACCTGGAAGAAGATCTTGCCCGTCGGGATTTTACCGTCAATGCCATTGCTTACAATCCCAAAGAGGGCTACATAGACCCCTTCGATGGGATCTGCGACCTGCAGGCCGGCATTTTACGGGCAGTTGGCGATCCCCAAGTGCGCTTCACGGAGGATGCTCTGCGAATCTTGCGAGGCGTTCGGTTTGCCGTCCGCTTTGGCTTTTCTGTGGATAAGGCCACTTTGCAGGCTATGTCTAACCTGAAAGCCAATATGGATAACCTGGCTGTGGAGCGGATCTTCTCTGAGTTATGTAAACTTCTTCCCTTGCTGAAGGCAGAGGATCTGTTGCTGTTCCACCCTGTTTTGACCCACATCATCCCGGAGCTTGCTCCCTGTGTAGGCTTCTGTCAGCACAATCCTCACCACGCCTACGATGTATTTACCCACACCGCCTATGTGGTGGAAAATACCCCCAATGATTTAGCCATTCGCTGGGCAGCTCTGCTCCACGACACCGGCAAGCCCGTGGTGTTTACCCTGGACGAAAACGGACGGGGTCACTTCTGCTGCCACGCCCAAGAAGGTGCCAAGCTGGCAGATCAGGTGCTCCGGCGACTGAAAGCTCCCACCGCCCTCCGGGAAGAGGTGGTTTCCTTGGTTGCCCACCATATGGATCTGTGGGAAACAGAGGAAAGGATGCTGCGCCGCCGTTTGCGCAAATTTGGCTTTGATGGCTGCAAAAAGCACCTTGCCCTGCAAAAAGCAGATTTTTGCAGCAAAGGTGTTTTGAGTGATGTAAGTGAAACAAACTTTGACGCCACTTTCGCTGCTATTGAAAAAATTGTTGCGGAAAACGCCTGTCTGCATCTTAGCGACCTTGAAGTAAAGGGCAAAGACCTGATAGAGCTAGGCTTCGAAGCCGGCCCCCGACTGGGGCAAGCCCTGGAAACGCTTTTGGGTCTGGTGGTAGACGGAGAGCTGCCCAACGAAAGAACCATTTTGTTGGAAAAAGCAAAAGAACTGTTGTAAAGGAGATACCTATGAACATCGCCATTGTGACCGGTGCAAGCTCCGGTATGGGAAAAGAGTTTGTCAAACAGCTATCAGGCTATGTGAAAGTAGACGAAGTTTGGGTCATTGCCCGTCGGGAACAGGCACTGAAGGAGCTGCAAGCTCTCTGCCCCTACTCCATTCGCCCGCTGGCCTTTGATTTGGGAAAGGAAGAAAGCTTTGTTTCCATCTCTGCCCTTTTGGAAAAGGAACAGCCGGATGTGAAGCTTCTTGTGAATGCTGCCGGTTTTGGCAAGTTCGGTCGGTTTGAGAAAATTCCTCTGGCTGACGAGCTTGGTATGATCGACTTAAACTGCAAAGCGCTGGTTGCGATGACACGGATCGTTCTTCCCTATATGCACCGGGGCAGCCACATTCTGCAGCTTGACAGCCTTTCCGCCTTCCAGCCTGTACCCTTCATCACCACCTACGGTGCAACCAAGTCCTTTGTCCTGAGCTACTCCCGGGCAATGAACGCAGAACTGAAGGGCACCGGTATCCGGATGATGGCTATGAACCCCGGCTGGGTAAAGACGGAATTTTTCGGCCGCGCCATGGAAACAGACAATGCCGATGTGCAGTATTTTAACCATTTGTATGAGGCTGACGCAGTGGTGGCCACCGGTCTTAAGCACCTTTATAAAACCAAAAAGGATGTTTCTGTTCACGGATTCCCCATCCGCAATCAGGTGCGACTTGTGAAGCTGCTGCCCCACAAATTGGTGATGAAGATCTGGATGCGCCAGCAGAAAAAAGCAAAAAATAATAAAGACTTAACATAAAGGAGCTGCCTATGCACAAAAAGCACGAGACTCTCATTCATAAAGTTTTGCACATTATCGAGCGGATCATTGCCTTCATTACTTTGGCAGTTATGCTCTTTATGCTGGGGCTGGAAATTTATAAGATGTTTACAACTGCGGAATATTTTGCTACAATGGATAGGTTCCTGCAAAATATTCTGACCATCGTGGTGGGCCTGGAGTTTGTGCGAATGCTCATTGACCTGACCCCCGCCAACACCATTGAAGTGCTGATCGTCGCCATTGCCCGGCAGGTCATTCTGACCCACAACAACCCCTGGGCAAACCTGGCAAGCGTTCTCTGTATTGCAGGTCTGTTTGCCACCCGTCACTTCCTGATCCCCAAGGAGGAACTGACGATAGAGCTTTCCGAAGTGGAATAATACATATCTTATTTAGGAGAGAAGAAAAATGATCGTACAGTTATTATTGCTGGCTCTGGGCTTTGTGCTGCTTGTAAAGGGCGCTGATTGGTTCGTGGAAGGTGCCGCCGGCATCGCAGACAAGCTGGGCATTCCCCAGCTGGTGATCGGCCTTACCATCGTGGCTATGGGTACCAGCGCCCCGGAAGCCGCCGTCAGCATCACCGCCGCTTTGCAGGGTACTGCGGATATCACCGTAGGCAACGTGGTCGGCAGTAACATTATGAACATCCTGGTGATCCTGGGCCTGTCCTCTGCCATCACCGCCATTGCCGTTTCCAAAACAACCGTCCGGTACGAAATTCCCTTTATGCTTTTTATCACCGGTCTGTTTTTGGCACTGGGCGCTGTAGACGGTGCCTTGAGCCTGGTGGATGGCATTCTCCTGTGGGTCTGCTTCCTGGGTTATCTGGGCTACATGTTCCTGATGACCAAAAAGGGCCTGATGGAGGCAGAAGAAGCAGAATCTGCCAACCGCCCTGTGTGGCTGCTGCTCGTTATGGGTGTTGTGGGTATGGCGCTGATCGTTTTGGGCAGTGATGTGACCGTAGATGCGGCCACCGCTCTGGCAAAGATGTTCGGTATGAGCGAGCGGTTCATTGGTCTGACCATTGTGGCTCTTGGCACTTCCCTTCCCGAGCTGTTCACTTCTGTGATCGCCGCCAAGAAGGGTAAGGCAGATATCGCCATCGGCAACATCGTAGGCAGCAATATCTTCAACATTCTTTTTGTTGTGGGTACTTCTGCCCTGATCACACCTGTGGTGTTCGCTTCCGGATTTATCGTGGACAGCATCGTTGCCATCGGCGCAGGTGTGCTTCTGTGGCTGTGCGTCTTCCGCAAAAAGAAGCTGACCCGCATCGGCGGTATCCTTATGCTTCTAAGCTACGCTGCCTATTTTGCCTATCTTCTCATTAAATAAGTCAAAAGCGTGTTGCTCGGCTGAGCAACACGCTTCTTTTTTATTCTACGATATGGGCACCCTTAAATTCCACATGGAGAGGACGGATCTCCCACTTGGTACTCGTGATGCCATCCAAACGCTTTTCTAAGGTTTCCCGAAGCTTTTTGTTCCGGGTGATGCACAGTAAGGTGGGGCCTGCGCCACTCAGGCAGAAGGCTGCACCGGAGGTGCGGACCACGCCTTCAATAGCATCGTAATCCGGAATCAGCTTCTTCCGGTAAGGCTGGTGCAGAGCATCCTGCATAGCATTTCGCAGAAGCTTCTCATCTCCCAGTTCCAAAGCCTTCAGCACCATTGCACCGTGGGACAGGTTGTACACCGCATCGGCTCTGGGGATCTGGGTAGGCAGAACGCTTCGGGCAAAGTGGGTGTGCAGTTCAAATTCAGGAATCAGCGCCAGAATTTCCCAATCCGGGTGGAGGGGGAAGCTGACGGTAATGGGCAGGCCGTTATCTACCATAGAGGCGGTCAGACCGCCAAAGAAGGCAGGTGCCAAATTATCCGGGTGACCTTCCATGGCGTTGGTGATGTTCATAAGACCCTGGGTGGAAAGGCGGTTGCCCCGCAGCACATTGGCTGCCATAGCACCTGCCACCAACAGCGCAGCAGAAGAGCCGAGACCTCTGCCAATGGGAATTTGGGCATCAATATGGATCTTTACGCCCTTCACTTCTTCGCTCAGGCTACCTAAAACTGCGCAGTAAGCAGTATAGGCCAGGTTATCCGGGCCGGTAAAGGCTTCGTCGCAGCCGGTGATCTGCAGACCTTCTTCTGTTTCTTCAAAGGTCACATCCGTATATAGGCTCAGGGCGCAGCCGAAGGCGTCAAAGCCAGGGCCTAAATTGGCGGTGGTAGCCGGTACACGAATCGTTACTTTTTTCATAAAAACCTCTTTCACAGACCCTTTACAAGGTCCAGCATATCTTCTTTATTGCACACGCCGGTGTGCAGTTCTTTTGCCTGTTCCAGGCCGGTAAGGTTTTGGGGGATTTCCACTCCGGTAATGGCGTGGAGCCGCTCCATCTGACGAAATTCATCGGTGATCTCCGTCTTTTCCAGCGCACCCAAAACAGCGGTGGGGAACTTATAGGGAGAAGCGGTGGAGAGGATGACCATAGGTGTATGATCGCCGGTCTTTTCCACATATTCTTCCGCCACAGCCCAGGCGCAGGCGGTGTGGGTATCGCAAAGATACTTCTTTTCTGCCCAAACTCTGCCGATAACTTCCTGGGCCTTTTCATCGGTACAGTAGCCGGGATAGAACTGCTCTTTCAGTACATTCAAAATGGCAGGGGTTACCTCGTAAACGCCCTCTTTATTCAGACTTTCCATATAGCCCTTTACCAAAGCCGCATCCTGGCTGATGAAATACAAAAGCCGCTCCAAGTTGGAGGATACCAAAATGTCCATAGAGGGAGAAATGGTCTTATGTAAGGGGCGGCGGCGATCATATTCGCCTGTCTGTAGGAAGTCCGTCAGCACATTGTTGGCATTGGAAGCGCAAAGCAAAGTGCCTACGGGCAGACCCAGCTGCTTTGCCAGGTAGCCTGCCAGAATATCACCGAAGTTGCCGGTGGGAACAGAGTAATTGACCTTATCCCCCAGCTTGATCTTGCCTGCCTTCAAAAGGTCGGCATAGGCTTTGAAGTAATACATCACCTGGGGCGCCAATCTGCCAATGTTCATGGAGTTGGCGGTGGACAGGCGGTTGGTGGTGCCGGGAAGCACATTGTTTTCGGAGGCACCGAAGATCTTCTTTACACCGGTCTGGGCATCGTCAAAGTTGCCGTTGACACCGGAAACGGTCACATTATTGCCCTTTTGGGTCACCATTTGGGCTCTTTGCACCCGGGAAACGCCCCCGTCAGGATAAAACACGCAGATCTTCACACCGGGCACATCTGCAAAGCCCACCAAGGCTGCCTTGCCGGTGTCACCGGAGGTGGCGGTAAGGATCAAAATATCCTCTTTGACGCCCTTCTGGGTCTTTGCCTGCACCAAAAGGTGAGGAAGCATACACAAGGCCACATCCTTAAAGGCTGCGGTAGGGCCGTGGAACAGCTCCAGCACCCGGAAATCGCCCACCTGAACGGTGGGGGTCAGGTCTTCCTTGGAGAACTTGCCCCGGTAGGCATTTTCCACCAAAGTATCCATATTCTCCACATCGGGAAGAAGGGCAGAAAGGATCTTTTTTGCCATAGAAAGGGTGTCGCCCTTCAGGCAATCCTGCCAATCAAAGGAGGGTAAACTTTCCGGCACCATTAGGCCGCCATCGGGGGCAAGACCCTCCAACACCGCCTGGGCGCTGTCCATCTTTAGGTTTTTATCTCTGGTAGAATGGTAAATCATACAAAACACTCCCAATTTCAAGGGCAAATTTCTTTTATTTTGTCCCTTTTCAATGTTTTTTGCCAGTATTGCAATTTATTAAGGTATATGATATACTGTTTCTACCAAAAAAGCAAGTGTTTTCCCCAGGAAAGCATTTCCTGAGAAAAGGGATTTTAGGAGGTATTCTTATGCGAATCGGTCTTCTTGGCTTCGGTACTGTGGGCAAGGGCGTTTATGAACTGACAAGTGCAAGAAAGGATATGCAGGTAGTGAAAGTGCTTTGCCGCAAGGAGCGGACACTGCCTGATGCAGAGGTGACCCACGATTTTCAGGATATCCTCCGTGACGACAGCATCGACACAGTGGTTGAAACCATCGGCGGTCTGCACCCTGCCAAGGAATATGTAATGGCCGCACTGGAAGCCGGCAAAAATGTTGTCACTGCCAACAAGGCAATGATGGCCCACTTCTATGATGAAATTCTGCCCCTGGCAGAAAAGAAGGGTGTGTTCCTGCGCTGCACCGCTTCTGTAGGCGGCGGTATCGGCTGGCTCAGCGAATTGGAGCGTGTCCGCCGAATCGAAACCATCCGTCAGGTGGGCGGCATTATGAACGGCACCTGCAATTATATTCTGGACGCTATGACCCGCACCGGTGCTTCCTATGAAGAGGCTCTCTCCCAGGCACAGGCTTTGGGCTATGCGGAAGCCGACCCCTCCACTGATGTGGACGGCATCGACACCTGGCACAAGCTGATCGTTTCGGCAAACATCGCCTTTGGTGCAAGTTTGGATATGGCCGGTGTGCCTGTTGCCGGTATCCGGAACATTCAAGCAAAGGATGTGGAGCAGTTTAATGCCCACGGTATGGTGTGCAAGCTGATCTCCACCGCCAAGAACCGGGACGGCTCTGTCTGCGCTTATGTGCAGCCCACTCTGGTTCACAAGGGTGACCCGGAAGCCGCTGTTCCCACCAACTATAATCTCATCACTTTGGCAGGCAACACCTCCGGTCGACAAAGTTTCTTCGGCCAGGGCGCAGGCCGCTACCCCACTGCATACAATGTAGTGCAGGACTGCATGGACTTCCTGCGGGGCAACGGTTTCTACTGCCGCTACGGCAAAAAGGTCACTGTTATCAATAACGAAAAGTGCGCCTATTATGTAAGCGGTCGGGCAGATGCCTGGCTGGAAGGTCACACCAAGTTCAAGTGGGGCCACGCCGCCATCACCGAGCCTGTTTCCGTACACGATATGCACCAGTGGCTTCTGCGCAACCCGGGCGCATTCATTGCCGCCCTGCCTGCAGGCACAGTTTGATTCTGAATCTTCTCTTCTGAAAGAGGTATATTTATGCTGAAAGTAGTAAAATTTGGCGGCTCTTCCATGGCAGATGCCGGCCAGTACCGGAAGATCCGGGATATCCTCCTGGCGGATCCGGACCGGAAAGTGGTGGTCGTATCTGCCGCCGGTAAGCGCCATAAGGACGACCATAAAATCACCGATCTATTGTATCTTACCTATGCCCACACCCAGTACGGTGTGGCCTGCGACCCGGTTTTTGACCAGATCGTTTCCCGTTATCTGGAGATCCGGGACGAACTGGGCATCAAGATGGATCTGGAAAAGGAATTTGCCAGCCTTAAAAAGCGGCTGGATAACAAGGCTGTTTCTCAGGATGAACTGGCAAGCCGGGGCGAGTACTTCTCTGCCAAGCTGATGGCCGCCTTCCTTGGCTTCCGCTTTGTGGACGCTGCTGATTGGATCAAGTTCAAAATGGACGGCACCGTTGACCAGGATGCCACCTACAGCGCTCTGGCTTCCCAGGATGTGGGAAATGGCATCGTCATTCCCGGCTTCTACGGCCTGATGCCCGACGGTCAGATCCACACCTTCAGCCGTGGCGGCTCTGACATTACCGGCGCTTTGGCTGCTGCCGCTCTTAATGCAGATGTGTATGAAAACTGGACCGATGTTTCCGGTATTCTCATGGCTGACCCCCGGATCGTGGATGATCCCCTGTCCATTCCGGAAGTGACCTACGACGAACTGCGTGAGTTGAGCTACTCCGGCGCACAGGTGCTTCACGAAGGCACTATTTTCCCCGTCCGGGAAAAGAACATCCCCCTGAACATCCGCAACACCAACGACCCCGACCATCCTGGTACCATGATCCAGGAGAGCTTCCCCACCGTGGCCGATCCGGATCGGTTCGTTACCGGCATCACCGGCAAGAAGGATTTTACCATTCTTTCCATGTCCAAGCGGGGCATGAGCAACGAAGTTGGCGTGCTTTGGAAGCTGCTGACCATCTTAGAGCGGCACAATGTTTCCATTGACTATGCACCCAACGGCATCGACAATGTTTCCGTTGTCATGTCCACCGCCTCTATTACCCCCTGCCTGTACACCGTTCTCAACGAGATCCAGCAGGAGCTGCACCCGGACGAACTGAAGGTCTACGACCAGATCGCTGTGGTTGCCGCCGTTGGCCGCCATATGGCCTTCCGCCCCGGCACATCCGGTAAGGTTTTTGCCGCTTTGGGTAAAGCCGGTGTAAACATCCGTATGATCAACCAGGGCCCCGATGAATTGAACATCATCTTTGGCGTGGACAATAAAGACTTTGCCCAGGCCATCCGGGTCCTCTATGATAGTTTTGCAAAGTAAGCAAGGAGAGATTGGAAAATGAAACTGTATACCGTCGCTGTCCTGGGCGCCACCGGTGCCGTAGGTCAGGAAATGATCAATATTTTGCAGGAGCGGAACTTCCCTGTTGGGAAGCTGATCCCCCTGGCATCTGCCCGTTCTGCCGGCAAGACCATCCGGTTTAAGGGCGAGGATGTCACCATTCAGCTCGCCTGTGACGAGGCCTTTGAAGGCGTGGATATCGTACTGGGCGCTGCGGAAAACGACATTGCAAAGAAGTTTGCCCCCGCCATCGTAAAGGCCGGCGCTGTGTTTGTGGATAACTCCTCCGCTTTCCGCATGGACCCGGAAGTACCCCTCATCGTACCGGAAGTGAATGCAGAAGATGCCAAGAACCACAAGGGCATTATCTCCAACCCCAACTGCTCCACCATCATTACGGTGACCGCTGTCAATGCCCTCAACAGCCTTAGCCCCATCCGCACCATGACCGCCTCCACCTATCAGGCTGTTTCCGGTGCAGGCGCTGAAGGCCCTGTCGAGCTGATGGCAGAAGTGGAGGCTCTCCGCAAGGGCGAAACCTATGAGCCTAAGGTGTTCCCCTATCAGATCGCCTACAACCTGATCCCCCAGATCGGCGGCGAAGCCTTTGAAGGCTACACCAGCGAAGAAATGAAGATGCAAAACGAGGGCAGAAAGATCATGCACCTGCCGGAGCTTAACGTTTCCTGCACCTGCATCCGTGTGCCTGTTGTACGCAGCCACTCCATTTCCGTCACCTGCACCTTCGATAAGCCCGTTTCCGTAGAAGATGCCCGTAAGGTGATCGCTGCCGCTCCCGGCTGCAAGCTTGTTGACGACTTGGGTGCTAAGCAGTATCCCATGCCCCTGGAAACCTCCGGCCAGGACATCGTGTTCGTAGGCCGTATCCGCCCCGACCTGACCAACGTAAACGGTCTTTGCCTGTGGTGCTGCGGTGACCAGGTCCGTAAGGGCGCTGCCACCAACGCCATCCAGATCGCAGAGCTTCTCATTGAAAAGTAAAAAGTCCGCCCGGTTTCCGTTGGAAACCGGGCGATTTTCTATTTTATCTCATTGTAAAGTGCTTTGATATCCTGGAAAATATAGTCAGGTTTTGCTTCACCGGCAGCCACATCTTCCATAGTACCCTCTCCGGAAAGGACAAAAATACTTGTGATACCTGCATTGTTGCCGCAGGCAATGTCCGTATACAGCCGATCGCCAATGATGGCAGTCTGCTCCGGAGAAAAGCCGGCCTTTTCCATGGCCAGCAAGGCAATTTCCGGCCGGGGTTTTCCAATAAACAGCGGACGGCGCTTCGTGGCATTATAAAGCATTTCGCTGACAGAGCCGCAATCCGGCACAGAGCCGTACCAGGTGGGGCAAACCCAATCAGGGTTGGTTGCCACATAGTCAACGCCCTTGCCCAAAAGAATACAGGCATCTTCCAATTTTTGGAAGGTCAGTTCTGTGTCAAAGCCCATACACAGGCAATCAATGCCTTCTTCCCGACGGTCGGTAATGGGCAAGCCGCTTTTTGCAAGCTGCTCCTTAAAAGACGCTGTGCCAAAGGCATAGATCTTCTGATAGCTTTTTCCCTTCAGATGATGGATCGTGGCATCCACGGAGGTGAAAAAATCCTCTGCGGTGGTGGAAATTCCTAAGGAAGCCAGCTTCTGAATATACTTATCCACACTTTTAGAAGAATTGTTTGTCAGGAACAAATATCTGCCGCCCACGGCTTTGATATGCTCTAAAAAAGGAATGACACCTTCAAACAACCGGTCGTCCAAATAAATGGTACCGTCCATATCCAACAAAAACAGTTTCAGATTTTTAAGCTTTTCCATATAGCCTCCTGTTTTGGGTGGCGACGATCTGTACGCTGATAATAGCAGCCTCCTACGCATCTTCGCCCTATATTGACAAAATAATCATCGCTAACTATAATAAATTAATCAAAAGCGCTTGTCAACCGCTGGCTATCAAGCCGATAATCAAATTTGCTCACCGGAGGGTTATCGTATGCCAAAAGAAGAGCGGTATGAGAAAATACCGGAAATTACAAAGTATTTGCAGAATTTTGCAGAGCAGGTGTGCGCCTGTGGGAAAAAGCACACCCTCACCGTTTCCCGGATCGTTGTAAAAAAAGGCGCCATCGCCGAACTTCCTGAAATTTTGAGGGAGCTTCCGTATAAAAAGCCCTTCCTGTTGGCAGACAAAAACACCTTTGCTGCTGCCGGAAAGCAGGTATGTTCCGTGCTGGAAGCAGCAAAGATCAGCTATTCCAAATATATTTTCTCCACAGGAGAGATCGAACCGGATGAAAAGGCGGTGGGAAGTGCTGTTATGCACTTTGATCCCACCTGCGATCTGGTGATCGCTATTGGTTCCGGTGTGATCAATGATATCGGCAAAATCCTTGCAAACACAGCAAATCTTCCCTACTTTATTGTAGGCACTGCCCCCAGTATGGATGGCTACGCCTCTGCCACCTCCTCTATGTCTATGGACGGGCTGAAGGTTTCCCTTCCCAGCAAGTGTGCCGATGTGATCATCGGTGATATTGATGTGCTGAAGGCTGCGCCTATGCATATGCTGAAATCCGGCCTTGGGGATATGCTTGCAAAGTACATCAGCATTGCCGAGTGGCGGATCGCCAAAGAGATCACCGGGGAATATTACTGCGAGAGAGTTGCCGAGCTGATCCGCACTGCGCTAAAGCGCTGCGTTGACAATGCAGAAGGGCTGTTGCGCCGGGAAGAGGAAGCGGTAAAAGCCGTATTTGAAGGTCTTGTGATTGGCGGTGTGGCAATGGCTTTTGCCGGGGTTTCCCGTCCTGCCAGCGGTGTGGAGCATTATTTCTCCCATGTTTGGGATATGCGCGGCCTGGAATTTGGCACAAAAGTGGATCTGCACGGCGTCCAATGCGCAGTCGGCACATATATTGCCGCTGGCCTTTACGAAAAAGTATTGGCAATCACCCCGGACGAAGAAAAAGCCCTTGCATATGCAAAGGCCTTTGATTATTCTGCCTGGGCAGAGCAGCTGCGCATTTTCCTCGGTACGGCCGCAGATACTATGATCGCCCTGGAAGAAAAGGAGCAAAAATACAGCGTAGCCAAGCACCAGGCTCGCCTGCAGGTGATTTTGGAAAAGTGGGACACCCTTTGCCGGATCATCCGGGAGGAAATTCCCTCTCAAAAGGAAATTGCAGACATTTTGGAGCAGATCGACGCACCCAAGACCCCGGCAGAGATCGGCATTGATTGCGATCTGCTTACCACCTTCAAAGCCACAAAGGATATTCGGGATAAATATGTGCTTTCCCGTCTTTTGTGGGACCTGGGCTTGCTGGAAACTGCATTTGTGTAAAATTCCCCTCTTTTAAAAAGGTCGCCTATGGCGGCCTTTTTAGCTGCATTATGACCCTTGCGAAAAGAATCAAAAAGAAATATAATAAAAAAGAAAAAAATTTTTTTAAAACATAAAACCGTTTGCACTCCTTTTGGCCCTATAGGACAGAAAGAGGGAAAACCCTCAAAAAACAAAAGGAGTTTTAAATATGAAAAAGTTTGATCTGAAAGCAAATATTCCCGGTAAAAAAGGTTCCATCGCCCGTCTGATCGTTTTAGGCCTGATCTCTGTGATCGCTGTTCTGTCCAGCGTCCTCACCCTTCCCAAGTACATAGGCCGCATGGGCTTTGGCCCTGCGGTTCTGGAAGCCTTCGCAGGCTGCGGCCTTCTTCTGATGTTGGCGGCAGGTATGTGGGGTCTGATGAAATGGATCGGCTTTATTGCCCCCAAATCCTTTGGCCTTGCCAAGCGCTTCTGGCAAGCATGGCGCCCCCTGACCTTCTTCGGCCTTTACCTGAAGGCTTGCGTTTGGCTGCTGATCGCTATGGTTCCCGTAACTGCGTCCACCATGCTTATCACCCCCTTGACCTCCATCGGCTTTTTGGTTGCAGGTAATTTGAATCTGCTGTCCGCCCTTGGTATGTTCCTGGCAGGTGTTGTGCTGGTAGTGCTGGTTGGCTTTGTGGATGTGTGCAAGCTGCGCCAGGTTTCCCCCATTGAAAGCGCAAAGGCTCTGTGGGAAAACAGAAAGGCGGACAAACATTGAAAGATATGGCTGCCACGGTCTTGGCCTTCTTGTTTACCGAGGATAAAAGGGAACACCCTATGCCTGCGAAGGCAAAAGGCTCCCTTTTTGTAAAAATAAAAGCATTTCTTTATGGAAATGAGGTAAAAACAAATGAACAAGGAAGCCCTGACACCTCTGGTGATAAAGGCCCAGGCAAAGGATGCGGATGCCCTGAATGAACTGATGAGTGCCTGCTATGAGACCCTTTACTACTATGCCTACAACGAAGTGAAGGATTATGATCTGGCAGGCGACATCACCCAGGAAAGTTGCCTGGAAATCATGAACACCCTGGAAAACCTGCGAAAACCGGAGTCCTTTTTGAGCTGGGCCGGCAGGATCGTCACCCATAAATGCAGCCGCTACTACCGGCAGGCGAAAAAGGAAGTGTATCTGGAAGAAAACGAGGACGGGGAAACCATTTTAGACCGTCTGCCCGACGACAGCCGGGGAAGCCTTCCGGAGCAGGTCCAGGAGGACAAGGAATTTAAGCGCATTATGTGGGATATGCTGGATTCCCTTCCTCCGGAACAACGGCAAGCACTTTTGCTCTACTATATGGAAGAATTTTCCGTGGGGCAAATTGCAGAAATGCAGGATGTGCCTACAGGAACGGTAAAAAGCCGGCTGAATTACGGACGGAAGGCCGTTATCTCTAAGGTGGATGCCTATGAAAAAAAGAGTGGCATAAAGCTCCACTCCCTTGCACCGCTGCCGTTGCTGCTTTCTTTCCTGTTCCGTCAAAACAAGGAAGCCGTCACCAAAACCGCCACCGCCTCGTTGGGAAAAGTCTATACCGGCATTACTGCTGCCGGCGCAGCATCTGCCGGCAGCACCGCCACCGCCGCTGCGGTGGGTACTGGCCTTGCAACAAAAATCATTGCCGGTGTCACCGCTGCAGTAGTTGCTGTAACATCTTCTGCAATTCTCTTGCCAAAGCTTCTTCCGGAAAAAGCGCCGGCTCGGCAGGAAGCCTATCTCTGCGCAGAGTACGAGGGCGAATGGACTTGCGTTATCTATGAGGAAGAAACCGGCACCATAACCGAAGAAACCCTTGTCATTTACAAAGAGGGCGTCATGGAGTTCCGCGGGGAGCGCTACAACCTCCGCACAGATTCCTTCGAGCATTATTTCTTTGCTTCCCCGGAGGATGTTCCTATCCCCGAGTCGGAGTGGTACACAGAGACGGATCGCTTTTCTCTGAAATTCGTAAAGCACAGAGAGGATTATGTGGCAGAACTGCAAACCCTTACTCCTTCCGGTGATGGACAGATCCTCTGGGAACCCTTGGGAGAATGCGTCCGGCTATCCGGCTTTAAAGGCTACACCCCGGTGCGGCTGACAGAAGAAAACATTGCCCAGTACCTGCAGGTGAAAGACGTCTTTCCGGATGTCAAGCAACGGCCAGAAGACGGAATCTGGAGCATTTACAGCAGGGGTTTTGTTTCCGGCATAGAAGAGGGGGCTTTCTATATTGGTAGGTTTTCCCCTATCGTAGAATGCAAGCTGGAAGAAGGGCTTATAGAGTACGAGTATGCAGTCTCTGTCATTTTTGAGACCGTCCAGCCGAGAACGGAATCTCTGCAAATGACCCTGGAGCCCATTACTGAATTGCTCCACGACCGCACGGAAGTGCTTTTCGAGTATCCGGGCGCTACGGAGCCGGTGCAGCATCCCAATGGATGGAAAGGAATGCTTGTGACAGATGCCCGCCTGGTAGGCGCAACAGATGTCTATGGCTTCGTGTTTGTCCCCAATGAATAAAAAGCGCCCCCGGGTTTCAAGCAAACCCGGGGGCTTTTGCGTCATTGACGGAAAATAAGAAATATGCTATAGTGCAAATATAAGGAGTGCATACTTTTGTTATACAAGGGAGGGAGCGAAATGAAAATAACGATTTATAAACTTCTGGCGGTATTGCTTGTCCTTTGCCTGTGGGTAACGCTCCTTTCTGCTTGTGACAGGAAAAAGATGCTTGCTTATTACACAGAAAAGGAAAACTATGTTAGCGCAACCGGCATAGTTTCCCATATAAAATATAGCGAAGACCACTCCGCCCTTTATCTGGCTTTTGATGACCTGTCCTATCCCTTCGATGATAATTGCTTCAAAGTAGTGGGCGATAACCTGCAGATCATCCAAGAAAACGGCATTGACAGCAAATGTACTTTGGGACAGGAAGTAACCTTTGTTTCTGCCCCCAGATATTTGGGTGACGGGTATGTAATGCCTATCGTTGCGATATATATTGACGAAGAATGCCTACTTGATTTTGAAGTTGGCTATGCCAATTTACTGGACTGGCTGAAGTAGGCGCAACCATTGTGCATAGAAAAAAGAGGTGTCGAAAGACACCTCTTATTTATTAAGCATTTTCTTCCATTTCCTTCAGGGCGTCCTTGCGGCTGAAGTTTGCACGGCCCTTCTCGTCGAAGCCCATAAACTTAACCCAAGTCATATCGCCCAGGTTCAGCACATCCTCAACCTTCTCAACGCGGCGGTTCTCCAGCTTGGAGATATGCACCATACCGTCGTGGCCGGGAGCGATCTCAACGAATGCACCGATAGGCAGGATGCGAACGACCTTGCCGTAGTACAGCTTGCCAACCTCGGGAACGAAGCAGATATCGTCCACCATCTTCTTAGCTGCGTAAGCTGCAGCGGAGTCAACAGCGGAGATGAATACGGAGCCATCGTCCTCAATGTCCACCTTCGCGCCGGTATCAGCACAGATCTTCTGAATGGTCTTGCCGCCGGAGCCAATGACCTCACGGATCTTGTCCACAGGGATCTTCAGGCTGAGCATCTTGGGAGCAAACTCGGAAACCTCAGCACGAGGTGCGGGAATTGCAGGCAGCATGCACTCGTCCAGAATGACAAGGCGAGCCTTGCGGCAACGCTCCAGAGCGTCAGCGATGATCTCCATTGTCAGGCCCTTGTTCTTCAGATCCATCTGGATAGCGGTAATACCCTCGGTAGTACCGGCAACCTTGAAGTCCATTTCGCCGTGGAAGTCCTCAACACCCTGAATGTCGGTGAAGGTTCTCCACTCACCGGTTTCCTGATCGGAGATCAGGCCGCAGGAAATACCTGCAACGGGGCGCTTGATGGGAACACCAGCATCCATCAGTGCCAGAGTAGAGCCACAGATAGACCCCTGAGAGGAAGAGCCGTTGGAGCTAAGAACCTCAGAGACCACACGGATGGAATAGG
>JBGVHZ010000010.1:0-80354 GCA_045122735.1 Faecousia sp. | reverse complement strand
TCTGCACCGAGAAATCCATGAAAATGATCTCATTCTCGGTGCAAAGCAGTTGATAGCGAGTCAATTTTTGTCTGGTCGAGGAAAAACCGGAGTGAATACTCGGCGTATTCACGAGGATTTTGACGAAGAGCAGGCGGAAATAGACCGCTATCAACCAATCGGGGTTCGACTCCCTTCATCCTAACCGATGCGGGCTTCGCAATGACACCGTTATTGTTACGTTTTTTAAATGAAAGGTTTGATACAATGGCACTGATCACAAAGAAGCCGCGCGGCACGGAGGATGTGCTGCCGCGCGACAGCTACCGCTGGCAGTTTTTGGAAAATATCTTCCGTGAGGAAGCGCGCGTGTTCGGCTATCAGGAGATGCGCACGCCGGTGTTTGAGCACACCAACCTCTTTGAGCGCGGCGTGGGCGACACCACCGACATCGTGCAAAAGGAGATGTACACCTTCCTGACCAAGGGCGGCGACAGCATCACCCTGCGTCCCGAGGGCACCGCCGGCGCGGCGAGAGCCTTCCTCGAGCACGGACTCCACAACGACCCGCTGCCCATCAAGGCGTATTACCTGACCTCCTGCTATCGCTACGAAAAGCCGCAGGCGGGCAGACTCAGAGAGTTCCACCAGTTCGGCATGGAGTGCTACGGCACGCAGAATCCCGCCGCTGACGCGGAGCTGATCACCGCGGCGGCGAATATCTTTGACCGCATGGGGCTTAGGAACATCCGTCTGGAGCTCAACTCCATCGGCTGTCCGACCTGCCGCGCGGAGTATCACAAGGCGCTGACCGCGTATTTCGCTCAGTACAAGGACGAGCTGTGCGAGGACTGTCAGGAGCGCCTGAGCCGCAACCCCATGCGCCTGCTCGACTGCAAGGTGTCGCATGATCACGAGATCGCGCAGGGCGCTCCCATGATGCCGGATTATCTGTGCGACGAGTGCAGAGAGCACTTTGACAGCGTGAAAGCGTACCTCGACGCGAACGGCGTAGCATATACCGTCAACCCCACCATCGTGCGCGGTCTGGACTACTACACCAAGACCGTGTTCGAGTTCATCTGCGACGATATCGGCGCGCAGTCGACCATCTGCGGCGGCGGAAGATATGACGGTCTGATCGAGGAGCTGGGCGGCAACCCGATGCCGGCACTCGGCTTTGCGGCGGGCATCGAACGTCTGCTGTTGACGCTCGATAACCAGGGCATCGAGATCCCCGCGCCCTCACCGTGCGACGTCTACATCGCGAACATGGGCGACGAGGCGCATCAAAAGGCGGCTCAGCTGTGCAATCTTCTGCGCAGATCCGGCTTATACGCCGCGTATGACGTAGTCGGCAGAGGACTCAAGGCGCAGATGAAGTACGCCAACAAGCTCGGCGCGCAGTTCAGTATCGTGCTGGGCGACGACGAGATCGCCGCCGGTACCGCGAAGCTGAAAAATATGGCAAACGGCGAACAGAGCGAGATCCCGCTCGACGACGAGCGCTTTGTAAAGGAATTCACCGCGGCAAAATTACAGGCGGATTTCGCGGAGTAAACAGCCTTCCCCTCGGGGGGAAGGTGTCGACCAACGGGAGACGGATGAGGGGACTACCTTTCCTGTTGATGTCGGACTCGGAGTAGCAGATCGTCTACCGAGGATTTAGGAAAAGCCGAACACTTTTTGTTAAGATGATATTTCGGTTAAGTCAGCCCCTCATCCGACTCGGCATACGCCGAGCCACCTTTTCCTTGCAGGAACGGCAACCCTTTTGGGCTTTGCCCATTTCCCCTAACAGGGGAATCTCCCCAAGGGGAAGGCTCGCTTTATCTGTAACGTGAGCTTTACAGGAAGCAGTCATGATACGGTGATTTAAAAAACGCACGCGTCCCCCGAGGGGAAGGCATTATTAAGGAAGTGTAATATATGGCAGAATTTATGACAGGACTGCGCCGCACCCATTACTGCGGCACGCTCAGAGCGGAGAATATCGGAGAAGAGGTCACCGTATGCGGCTGGGTACAGCGTCAGCGCGACCTCGGACAGCTGATCTTTATCGACCTGCGTGACCGCAGCGGTATCATTCAGCTCGCGTTTGATGACAACACCGACCGCGCGATCTTTGACAAGGCGTTCGCGGCGCGTTCGGAGTATGTGCTGTGCGCCAAGGGCGTGGTGCGTGAGCGTTCGGCGAAAAGCAATAAGATACCTACAGGTGATATAGAAATAGAGGTCGCCGACCTCCGAGTCCTCTCTAAGGCGCAGACCCCGCCCTTTGAGATCGTTGACAACAGCAAGACCGCCGAGGAGCTCAGGCTCAAATACCGTTATCTCGATCTGCGCCGCGCTCCCTTGCAGCAGAACCTGATCACACGCTCCAAAATCGCGAAGGTCGCGCGTGACTACTTTGACGAGAACGGCTTCATCGAGATCGAGACCCCGATGATGATCAAATCCACCCCCGAGGGCGCGCGTGATTATCTGGTGCCCTCGCGTATCCATAACGGCAAGTTCTATGCCCTGCCGCAGTCGCCGCAGATCTACAAGCAGCTGTTGATGCTCAGTGGCTTTGACCGCTATATCCAGCTCGCGCGCTGCTTCCGCGACGAGGACCTGCGTGCCGACAGACAGCCCGAGTTCACCCAGATCGACATGGAGCTGAGCTTTGTGGATGTGGACGAGATCATGCAGATCAACGAGGGCTTGATGCAGCGCATCTTCAAGGAGGTCAAGGGCATCGATCTCGATGTGCCCTTTGAGCGCATGACCTACGCGGACGCGATGAACACCTACGGCTCCGATAAGCCCGATGTGCGCTTCGGTATGCCGATCCAAGACCTCACCGATCAGGTGAAGGATATCGACTTTGTCGTGTTCAAAAGCGCGATCGAAAACGGCGGCTCCGTGCGCGCGATCGTCGCCAAGAACGCCGCCTCACAGCTGACCCGCAAGAAGATCGACAAGCTCACCGAGTATGTCAAGGGCATCGGCGCGAAGGGTCTGGCGTATGTGCGCTGGGCTGACGCGGAGCCCAACTGCTCCTTCAAAAAATTCCTCGGCGAGGGTGACCTCGACCGGATCCTTCATACCCTCGGCGCTGAGCAGGGCGACGTGGTGCTGATCGTCGCTGACAAGAATTCCGTGACCCTGCCCGTACTGGGCGCGCTGCGTCTGGAGGTCGGCAGACAGCTCGACCTGATCCCCAAGGATGTGTTCAAATTCGTGTGGATCGTGGACTTCCCGTTCTTTGAGAAGGACGAGGAGAGCGGCGAATGGGTCGCCATGCACCATCCCTTCACCATGCCCAAGGAAGAGTGCCTGCAATACCTCGAGAGCGACCCCGGCAAGGTGGTCGCCAAGGCGTATGACCTGACCCTCAACGGTACCGAGCTGAGCTCCGGCTCCATCCGTATCACGGATTATGAATTACAACAGCAGATGTTCCGCGCCCTCAAGATGACCGATGAAGAGATCGAGGCGAAGTTCGGCTTCCTCGTAGAAGCGTATAAGTACGGCGCTCCGCCCCACGGCGGCATGGGTATCGGACTCGACCGCATCGCGATGATCCTCTGCGGCGCCGATTCTCTGCGCGACGTCACCGCGTTCCCGAAGGTGCAGAACGCCTCTGAGCTGATGAGCAACTGCCCCTCCGCGGTGGATGACGAATCCCTCGAGGTGCTGGGCATCCAGCTCCGCGAGCCGAAAACCGAAGAATAAACGTGAGATAAACGAAGCAAGCCGCATCCGGTTGGATGCGGCTTGCTGTTTGTCGAAAAGTTACATTAGTCAGGAACAGTGCTTCTATTATCCTCCCTCTGACGAGGGAGGTGGGCTCGCTTGCGAGCTCGGAGGGAGAGATAACGATGCGTAATAATGATTCTTCGGCTTTTGACTCAAGCCGCATAATCAGTATCATTACTAACGGTATTGAGTCATGCGTTTGCTTGCTGTTGTATTGTTGCGTTATCTCTCCCCCGCAGGTTAAGTGATGCCCTCAAACACAAAGTCATCTTGCTGCCCCCGTGACACGCGTGTCCGGCGACTGAGGGATTGTACTAAATTGTTCGAGCGAAGCGAGTATCTCAATTATATTACGTTGATGTTATAGCAAAGTATAAAAACAAAGTATCTCCCTTCGGTCGATCAATTTATGCAATCCCTCCGCCTCGTACCTCGGCACCTCCCTTTACCAAAGGGAGGCTTGTGTACAAAGGCTTACTTCGTAAACACATTGGTGACGCCGTAGAAATCGAAGCTCAGGGTTCCCGCCTCGTGATCCCACTTGACGGTCTCGTACTCGTCGCACGCGTCGCCCTCGTTTTTGCCGGTGTACTTGGTGGTGATGTGCAGCACTACGTCGCCGTTATCGACGGCATAGGTGCCCTTACAGCCGGGGACGCCGAGGATACACTCAAAGGTGTCGTCCTCATTGAATCGGATGTACGCGCCGGTCTCCCGGATGACGGAGCCGTATTGCACGGCGATGGATTTTTGCTCGCCGTCCCTGTAAACAGCGGTCAGGCTCCACCGACCGGCAGTCAGCTCACTCTTGTCACCCGCACCCGCAGGTGCATCCGCGGCACCCGTGGGTGTTTTTTCTTTTGTTACGGAAGTCGCTGATTCCGTCGGCGCGTCGGTAACGTCGATGTATACTTCCGTAGCCGCACCCGCAGGCGCATCCGCGGATGTATTTTTTTCTGTGCCCTTTGAAGTGCTGCTGCAAGAGGTCAACAGCGCGATCACAGCGATCACGGCAAATATTTGAATGATATATTTCATATTAACTCCTTTTAGATAAGCCTTCCCCTCGGGGGCGCGTGCGCCCATTTATCTGACTATCGGACAGGCTCTGTGTACAACAGCCTTCCCCTCGGGGGGAAGGCTTATAAATTCCAAAACACGAAGTGTTTCCCACTATTATTCATTCTTCAGTTTTCAGTCTTCAGTCTGAACCGGTCTATGAGGAGAAGGCTTTTTATCATCACAAAAGCCTCCGTTAGGGTGCGGAGGCTTTTTGGTTGATCATTGTCATTGCGAACCGCCCCAAGGCGGTGTGGCAATCTCAACAATGAAAGATCATTTCAGATTTTCGATAGCCGCCTTGATCAGGGCGAGCTTCTCGCGCTCACGCTCCGCCTGATTTTTGATCTTCTCGATGACGGCGGCGGGCGCCTTGCCCATGAAGCCGGGGTTCGAGAGCTTCTTCTCATCCTGAGCGAGCATCTTCTCGGTCTGTGTGAGCTCCTTGTTCAGACGCTTGAGCTCCGCTTCCTTATCGACCAGCTCATTGAGCGGGATATAGAGCTTCGCCGAAGCGGTGACGACGGTCACAGCGCCGTCGATGTCAAAGTCGGTGTCGATCTCGACCTCATTCGCGGAGGCAAGCTTCTTGAAGAACTCAACGCCGTGGTCGAAGGTATCCTTCGCCTTGGTGGCGATGTAGAGCTTCGCCTTCTTAGAGGGCGGCACATT
The DNA here is from genome assembly GCA_045122735.1 of Faecousia sp. Lineage (GTDB taxonomy): Bacteria > Bacillota > Clostridia > Oscillospirales > Oscillospiraceae > Faecousia. The sequence goes on along the minus strand of JBGVHZ010000010.1, from coordinate 74,900 downwards.
CATCTCATTGCGCCGGGTGCGGATGGCGGTGATCGCCTTCATGATCTTCTGCATATCCTCCGCCTCGCGCTCAAAGCACAGCGCCTCGGTGTATTCGGGATACTGCTCGCGCATGATGGTCTCACCCTCGTGGGGGATGTTCTGCCAGATCTCTTCGGTGATGAACGGCATGAACGGATGCAGGAGCTTTAAGATCTTGTCGAGGACAAAGACCAGCACCTGTCTCGCGTTCTGCGCGGCAGTCTCATCGTCGGAGTAGAGATCGGTCTTTTTCAGCTCGATGTACCAGTCGCAGAAGCAATCCCAGATGAAGTCATAGAGCTTTTGCACCGCGATACCGAGCTCGAATTTCTCGAGGTTCTCGGTCATATCCTTGCACAGGGTGTTGAGGGTGGACAGGATCCACTTATCCTCTAACTTCAGTTCAGTCGGCAGTTCGAGCGGCACCTCGTACCCCTCAATGTTCATCAGCACAAAGCGGCTGGCGTTATAGAGCTTGTTCGCGAAGTTGCGGCAGCTCTCCACGCGGGTCTCGCTGTAGCGCATATCGTTGCCGGGGGAGTTGCCCGTCGCGAGGAAGAAGCGCAGCGCGTCGGCGCCGTACTTGTCGATGACCTCGATGGGGTCAACGCCGTTGCCCAGCGATTTACTCATCTTGCGACCCTGCTCATCGCGGATCAGACCGTGGATGAACACGGTGCGGAACGGTACGTCGCCCCTGTTCTCCAGACCGGAGAACATCATGCGAACGACCCAGAAGAAGATGATATCGTAGCCGGTGACCAGCGTATCGGTCGGGTAGAAGTATTTCAGCTCCTCGGTCTCATTCGGCCAGCCGAGAGTCGAGAACGGCCACAGCGCCGAGCTGAACCAGGTGTCGAGGGTGTCCTCATCCTGCTTCATATGGGTGCCGCCGCACTTGGGGCAGGTGGTGACAGCATCCTTGCTGACGACCATCTCGCCGCAGTCCTCGCAGTAGTAGGCGGGGATACGGTGACCCCACCACAGCTGACGCGAGATGCACCAGTCGCGGATATTTTCCAGCCAGTGGAAGTAGATCTTCTCACTGCGCTTGGGGATAAACTGTGTATCGCCGTTTTTGACGGCGTCGATCGCGGGCTTGGCAAGCGGCGCCATCTTGACGAACCACTGCTTACTGACCATCGGCTCGATGGTGGTGTGACAGCGGTAGCAGGTGCCGACGTCATGGCTGAGCGGCTCGATCTCCTTCAAAAGACCCTGCTCGGTCAGATCGGCGACGATCGCTTTTCTGGCTTCATCGGTGGTCATGCCGGCATACTTGCCGCAGTCGAGCACCTCGGGCTCATTCTCGCTGAGCTTGCCGGACGCTTTGAGCTCCTCATAAGCCTTGACGTCCTCGGCGCCGGTCATGTGACCGTCATAGGTGAAGCAGCGCACGATGGGCAGGTCGTGTCTGAGACCGACCTCAAAGTCGTTGGGGTCATGGGCGGGGGTGATCTTGACCACGCCGGTACCCTTCTCCATATCCGCGTGCTCGTCGCATACGATCGGGATCTCCTTATTGATCAGGGGCAGGATCGCGTGACAGCCGTGCAGGTGACGGTAGCGCTCGTCCTCGGCGTTGATCGCCACGGCGGTATCGCCCAGCATCGTCTCGGGACGGGTGGTCGCGATCTCCAGCATCTCGCCCGTTTCCTTGACGGGGTAGAGGATATGCCAGAAGTTGCCGTTCTTTTCTTCGTATTCAACCTCGGCGTCCGAGATGGATGTTCCACACCGTGGACACCAGTTGACCATGCGGTTGCCGCGATAGATGAGCCCCTTGTTATAGTAATTGACGAATACCTCTTTGACCGCGTCGGAGCAGCCCTCGTCCATCGTGAAGCGCTCGCGCTGCCAGTCGCAGCTGACGCCCAGCTTCCAGAACTGCTTGGTGATCCTGCCGCCGTATTCGCGCTTCCAATCCCACGCGCGCTCGAGGAATTTCTCTCTGCCGAGATCCTCCTTAGTGACGCCTTCCTGACGCATCGCCTCTACGATCTTCGCCTCGGTGGCGATGGAGGCGTGGTCGGTGCCGGGCAGCCACAGCGCCTCATAGCCCTGCATCCTGCGCCAGCGGATCAGGATGTCCTGCAGGGTGTTGTCCAGCGCGTGACCGATATGCAGCTGACCCGTGATGTTGGGCGGCGGCATCACGATGCAATAGGGTTTTTTGTCGGGATTCACCTCGGCGTGGAAGTAGTTCTTTTCCAGCCAGTTTTGATATATCCTGTCCTCGACCTGTTTGGGGTCATAGGACTTGTTGAGTTCTGCCATAACAGCCATCCTCTCTGTGTGAATTGATTTTGAAACCATATGAGCCTCCCTTTCCTAAGGGAGGTGGGCTCGCCGCAAGGCGAGGTCGGAGGGTTGAAGGGTTATTTCTTCCACCGAATCATTACACTCTAACCTATATATTATGGCATTACAGCCGTCTTTTGTCAAGAAAAAAACAGCTCAATTAACAGAAAAACACCCTCATGTTGATTCCATGAAGGTGAGATTAGATCATTTGTATATTTTGGGGTTATTTGTACGATTGAGAATATAATCTATACTTACATTATAGAAATCAGCTAACTTTATCAGTATTGCAGTCGGAATATCATTTTCACCGGTTTCGTATTTGGAATAGCCTGTTTGCGACATACCTAATACTTTTGCTATGCTTTCCTGTGTCATGTCCTTATCTTCTCTCAGGTCGCGAATCCTTCGATACATATATGCACCCCTGAAAAAAGTATATCCCAACCTAAATCAGGTTATTGACATATAACCTGAATCAGGTTAAAATTATAATGTACACTTGTTATTTATGTGTTTGCGATACGTACATTTTCTGACAAAGATTTAAGGAGGAAAGTCATGAAAACAACAAAGAACATCTCTATAATTATTATTGCATTATTACTATTAATAGCATTTAGTGCATGTTCTGATAATGGGAAACAAGCTACATCTGATTCAAGTACAAGTACGACATATGATTTGTATATAAATGTGAACTTCGAAGCAAATTTGATGTTCAGCACTTATGATGCCGAAGTATATGTTGATGATAATAAACTGGGAGCTGTTCAACAGGGCAATTCATTTAGTACAACTACAACGTTATCAGAAGGAAAACATGAAATCATTTTCTATAAGAGTGGAGATAAAAGCGTTAAAGGTAGCACAACGATTAAGATGGATAATGACAAAGCCTTTTCATGTGAAATAAAAGCTCATAATAATAGTATTGATATAAACAATCAGAAAGAAGAACCATTAAAAGATCATTTAGAAAGTGCTACTGAAATAAAAACAACAGAAAAGCCTCAAGTGGAAGAAAGTACACAAGCACCGACCAAAGCGCCTGAAACAAAACCTGAAGTTGATCTCAGTAAACTCGATCAATATAAAGGAAAGTGTATTGCAGATGTTATAGAAGAGATAAAGGCTTTGGGTTATGAAACGAAGTATATTTCTACTAATGCCAATAGCGATTTAACGTATGATATCGATGCGATAGCTGATAAGATGTACTTTGACAGTTATCAATTTGATAAAGGAAGCAATACACTAACGATATATGTCACTCCAGAACATATTATAGAAAACGATAGTAAAGAAAAAGAATTATCAGAAACCATTTCAAAAAATTCAGCATGGGTAGCTGCCAATTATTACGGAAAAGAAAAGTATAAAAAATTTACATTACACTATTTGGTCAGCCCACTTAGAGCTGAGCCTAATGAAGACGGAACAGCGTGGGAATTAAAAGCTCCCTGTACTGTTAACGGTGTAGAAATGACATGTGAAGCGACAGTCGGTGGAACCGAATACGATCCTAAAGTATTAGATTTTATAGTATACTAAAATAGCGAAATAATTAACCTCACCTGCGAGAAACAAACTCAAAGATGAGGTTATTATTATGTAATATTATATCGGTTGACTAATTTCTGAATATTTATAGCACTTTTGGTATAAGGCGTTTACAGTGAAGAAAGACAAATACCCCCGAGGACGCTTGCGTCTTAGTCCTTGGGGGTATCGTTATGCTTTAATAAGGTTGAGATTGCCACGTCGCAGCCGTTGGCTGCTCCTCGCAATGACAATTCCTAATTATTTCGCTCTCTCGGTAAGAGTCTCGTAGCGAGCCTCAGCGGTCTTCTCCGCCTTGTCAAAGAGCTCTTCTGCTCTCTGCGGGAAGGAGCGGGTCAGCGCGGAGTAACGAGCCTCGTTCATGATGAAGTCGCGATAAGACTCGGTCGGAGCCTTGCTGTCGAGGATGAACGGGTTCTTGCCCTCAGCCTTGAGTCTGGGATCATAGCGGAAGTTGTTCCAGTAGCCGCAGGCAACGGCACGAGCCATTTCCTTCTGGCAGTTCTGCATACCGCCCTTGATGGAGTGCATCTCGCAGGGAGCGTAGCCGATGATCAGCGACGGACCCGGATAAGCCTCTGCCTCCTGGATCGCCTTGAGGGTCTGGTTCATGTCAGCGCCCATTGCGATCTGAGCGACATAGATGTAGCCGTAGGAGATCGCGATGTCAGCCAGACTCTTCTTCTGGATCGCCTTACCGGCTGCCGCGAACTGCGCGACCTGACCGATGTTGGAAGCCTTGGAAGCCTGACCGCCGGTGTTAGAGTAAACCTCGGTATCGAATACCATGATGTTGACGTCCTCACCGGTAGCGAGTACGTGGTCTACGCCGCCGAAGCCGATATCATAAGCCCAGCCGTCGCCGCCGAAGATCCATACGCTCTTCTTGGAGAGATATTCCTTGTTCGCGAGGATGTCCTTTCTGTACGGGCAAGCCTCGTTGACCTTCTCGACTTCTGCGAGCAGTGCCTTAGTCGCGGCGCCGTTCTTCTCGCCGTCGTTGAGAGTAGCGAGATACTCGTCGGCAGCAGCCTTGAGCTCGTCGGACGCTCTCTCGTCAGCGACCATGTTCTTGACGTCTTCGACCAGACGATCGCGGATCGCCTTCTGACCGAGGAGCATACCCAGACCGTGCTCGGCGTTGTCCTCGAACAGGGAGTTACACCATGCGGGGCCGTGGCCATCCTTGTTGACGGTGTAGGGAGAAGTCGCGGCGGGACCGCCCCAGATGGAGGAGCAACCGGTCGCGTTGGAGATATACATTCTGTCGCCGAAGAGCTGGGTGACAAGACGCGCGTAAGAGGTCTCGGCACAGCCCGCGCAGGAGCCGGAGAACTCAAGCAGCGGCTGCTTGTACTGCGAAGCGATCAGGTTCATCTTCGCGGTGGTCTCGGGCTTCTCGGTGACCTTTGCGACACAATAATCGAATACTGCCTGCTGGTCGTCCTGAGATTCACGGGCAACCATGGTCAGGGAGTTGGTCGGGCAGACGCCTACGCAGACGCCGCAGCCCATGCAGTCGAACGGAGAGACAGCCAGCGTGTACTTGTACAGCTTGTTGACGGGTCTCTTGCCGTATTTGATATTGGAGGGAGCGTCAGCCGCCTCAGCCTCATCCATCGCGTAAGGACGGATGGTAGCGTGCGGGCAGACGAAGGAGCAGCGGTTACACTGCGCGCAGGTCTCGTTGTTCCACTCGGGTACGAGAACCGCGACGCCGCGCTTCTCATAAGCGGAAGCGCCCTGCTCAAAGGTACCGTCGGCATGATCCACAAAAGCGGATACGGGCAGTCTGTCGCCGTCCATCTTACCGACAGGCTTCATGATGCTGTCAACCATCTTGACGAGATCCGCGCGACCCTCGGAAGCAGCGGGAGCAGCCTCATCGGCAGCGTCAGCCCACTCTGCGGGTACGTTGATCTTGACATAAGCGGTAGCGCCGGCGTCGATCGCCTTCTCGTTCATCTCGACGATCTCTTTGCCCTTCTTCATGAACTTCTGCGCCTTTTCCTTCATATAGCCGATCGCTTCCTCAGCGGGAAGAACCTTAGCCAGAGAGAAGAACGCGCTCTGCAGTACGGTGTTGGTACGCTTGCCCAGACCGATCTCGCGCGCGATGTCGATCGCGTTGACGGTGTAGAGCTGGATGTTGTTCTGCGCGATATAGCGCTTTGCCTCGGCATGGAGCTTCTCAGCGAGCTCCGCCTCATCCCACTGGCAGTTGATCAGGAATACGCCGCCGGGCTTGACGTCGTTGACCATGCGGAAGCCTTTTTCAACATAGGAGGGGTTATGGCAGGCGACAAAGTCAGCCTTGTTGATGTAGTATGGGGACTTGATGGGCTTGTCACCGAAGCGCAGATGGCTGATGGTGATACCGCCGGTCTTCTTACTATCATACTGGAAGTATGCCTGTACGTATTTATCGGTATGGTCGCCGATGATCTTGATGGAGTCTTTGTTCGCGCCTACGGTGCCGTCGCCGCCCAGACCCCAGAACTTGCACTCGATGGTGCCTTCTGCAGCGGTATTGGGGGAAACGGTTTCAGGCAGAGACAGGTTGGTGACATCGTCAACGATACCAACGGTGAACTCGTGCTTGGGAGCATCCTTAGCCAGCTCGCTGTAAACAGCAAAGACGGAAGCGGGGTGGGTGTCCTTGGAACCCAGACCGTAACGGCCACCGATCACGGTGACATCGTTCTTGCCGGCCTTGGCCAGAGCCATAACCACATCTTGGTACAGGGGTTCGCCCTGAGAGCCGGGCTCCTTGGTACGGTCCAGAACAGCGATCTTCTTAGCGGTTGCAGGAATAGCAGCCAGCAGCTTTTCAGCGCAGAAGGGACGGAACAGACGAACCTTTACCAGACCGACCTTTTCACCGTGGGCATTCAGGTAGTCGATAACTTCTTCGATTACGTCGTTGATAGAACCCATTGCAACGATAACACGGTCAGCATCAGCAGCACCATAGTAGTTGAACAGCTGGTAGTTGGTGCCCAACTTTTCGTTGACCTTAGCCATGTACTTTTCAACAACTGCAGGCAGTTCGTTGTAGTACTTGTTGCAGGCTTCTCTGTGCTGGAAGAAGATGTCGTCGTTTTCGTGGCTACCACGCATAGCGGGGCGCTCGGGGTTCAGGGAGTGCTTACGGAATGCTTCAACAGCATCCATGTTGGTCATTTCCTTCAGGTCTTCGTAGTCCCAGATAGCGATCTTCTGGATCTCGTGAGAGGTACGGAAACCATCGAAGAAGTTGATGAAGGGTACGCGGCCTTCGATGGAAGCCAGGTGAGCAACAGCACCCAGATCCATAACTTCCTGAGGATTGGTTTCGCACAGCATAGCAAAACCGGTCTGACGGCAGGCGTAAACGTCGGAGTGGTCGCCGAAGATGTTCAGAGCCTGCGCAGCAACGGTACGTGCGGAAACATGGAATACGCTGGGCAGCAATTCGCCGGCGATCTTGTACATGTTGGGGATCATCAGCAGCAAGCCCTGAGAAGCGGTGTAGGTGGTGGTCAGAGCACCGGCGGCCAGAGAGCCGTGAACGGTACCTGCGGCACCTGCTTCGGACTGCATCTCCACAACACGAACAGTGTCGCCAAAGATGTTCTTACGGCCTGCAGCGGACCACTGGTCAACATAGTCGGCCATGGGGCTGGAGGGCGTAATGGGGTAAATGCCAGCAACCTCGGTAAAGGCATAGCTGACGTGGGCGGCAGCGGTATTGCCGTCCATGGTTTTAAACTTTCTTGCCAAAATGAGTTACCTCCTAAAAGTATTCAAATTTTGTCGCATATATAATAGCACTGTTTTTCGGTTTTGTAAAGTTGTTTCCGGACATAAAAACCAAGAAAAAACGAAAATCAGCCAATTAAATTTTTCTTTTCAAAAAAGCGGGAGAAAAATAGGGAGAATAGAAAAAAAGAATTGAGTTTTGCGGATAAATAAAGTATGATAGAGTATTATGAGAGGCGGTGAATGTATGATCAGCAGTATCTATTCTATGGGTGTAAATGGTATACTTGGAAGCGGTGTCACTGTGGAGTGTTATATTACCAATGGGCTGCCGTCTTTTGAAATCGTTGGTCTTCCGGACGCGGCGGTCAAGGAAGCTCGTGAACGGGTGAGAGCTGCCGCTAAAACAAGTGGAATGCGTTTTCCAACAGGCAGAATCACGGTGAATCTAGCACCTGCCGGCATGAAGAAGGCAGGTACGCATTATGACCTGCCAATTTTGCTGAGCATTTTAAGCGCATATAATCTCATTCGCCGCCCCAATCCGGATTCTGCATTTATTGGAGAATTGAGTTTGGATGGAAAAATCAGACCCGTACCCGGCGTTTTGCCCATGGCGATGGCGGCTAAGCGTGAAGGCTTTGAAAAGGTTTATGTGCCTGCAGAGAATGCTAAGGAAGCCACTTTGGCAAGAGGCCCTGCGATTATCCCTGTTCATACTGTAAAAGAATTGCTTGATGCTCTGAATGAGGAGCGGGAACTGGAAGAAGAACCCATTTGGATCCCGGAAAAGAAGGAACGGGTGATTCTTGACTTCAAGGACGTAGTTGGTCAGGAACATGTCAAGCGTGCATTGGAGGTAGCCGCCGCAGGTAGTCATAATGTGCTGCTTATCGGCCCTCCCGGTTCTGGTAAGAGCATGCTCAGTAAGCGGCTGCCTTCCATCCTGCCGGATATGACGTGGGCTGAATCGCTTTCTGCCACCCAGGTGTATTCTGTTATGGGACTCCTAACGGATGATGAACCTATGATTCAGCACAGACCTTTCCGTGCACCTCATCACACTATTTCAACCGCCGGCCTTGCAGGTGGTGGCAGCAATCCTAAGCCAGGTGAAATCTCCCTGGCGCATAAGGGCGTACTGTTTCTTGATGAATTGCCGGAATTCAAGAAAGATACGTTGGAGTTAATGCGTCAGCCTTTGGAAGACGGTTGTGTAACCATTTCCAGAGTTTCCGGTTCTGTTACATATCCTGCTGATTTTATGCTGGTTTGCGCAATGAACCCTTGCAAATGCGGTTGGTATGGTGACCCCAGAGGAAGATGTACTTGTTCCCAGGCGTCAGTTGATCAGTACAGAAGTCGTATTTCCGGCCCGTTAATGGATAGAATTGATATTATCATTGAAGTGCCTGCTGTCCAATACGAGGACTTGCACAGAAGACAGGAAGCAGAACGGTCAGAAGCAATCAAAGCACGGGTAAATGAGGCCAGAATGGTTCAGCACCGGCGCTTTGGAGAATCCAGCGGAATGTGCAATGCCCGGATGGGCCCCAATGAATTGCGGTATCATTGCGTTTTGGATGACGAGGGTTACGAACTGATGGAACGAGCTTTTGAAGTGTTTGGATTGACGGCAAGAAGCTATGACCGCATATTGAAAGTGGCAAGAACCATTGCGGATTTGGACGGTAGCCGTGATATTAAGGCAGATCATGTAGCGGAAGCAATTCAGTACAGAACTGTGAATTTGTAATTATGAGGGAATGAAATGAAAGAAATCTTTTTGTTAAAGTTGGGCGAGATCGTTCTAAAAGGTGCAAACAAGCGCCAGTTTGAGGATAAGCTTCGCCAGAATATCCGCAGGAGAATGAAGCCCTACGGAAATTTTGATGTGTATTTGATGCAGTCTACCGTTTATGTGGAGCCTATGGACGATATGGCAGATGTTGACGGCGCCTGGGAAGCTTGCAGCACGATTTTCGGTCTTGTGAGCCTGTGCCGTTGCCGTCCCTGCGAAAAGGATCTGGACAGCATTTATCAGGCTGTGGAAGCCTACCTGGGCGAAGATTTGGACAATGCCGAATCCTTCAAGGTAGAGTCAAAACGATCCGATAAGCGTTTTCCTTTGACATCTATCGCTATTTCCCAGGAAATAGGTGGCCGCTTGGCGGAAGCTCACCCCGATTGCCGTGTGGATGTGCGTAATCCTGCTTATACGGTTTATGTGGAAGTGCGTGACTTGGCAGCCTATGTTCACGGACCTGCCCAACCTGGTGCAGGCGGTCTGCCTACCGGTGTTGGCGGACGGGCCATGTGCTTGCTCTCAGGTGGCATTGATTCTCCTGTGGCAGCATATATGATTGCCAAGCGTGGTGTGGAAGTGGAGTGTGTTCATTTCTTCTCCTATCCCTATACTTCTCAGCTTGCCAAAGATAAGGTGATTGAGCTGGCAAGATTGGTTACCAAGTACTGCGGCAGAATGACCTTGAACATTGTAAACTTTACGCCCATTCAGGAAGCCATTCGGGATAACTGTCCTGAAGAGTTCTTCACTCTGATTATGCGTCGGTTTATGATGGAGATCTCTCAGGCAATTGCTTTAAAGCACGGTTGCGGTGCGCTAATCACCGGTGAGAACCTTGGGCAGGTGGCAAGCCAGACCATGCAGGCTATGGCAGTTACCGGTGCAGTGGTGGATATCCCCATCTTTATGCCACTCATCGGTATGGACAAGGAAGAAATCGTGACGATCGCAAGAAAAATCGGCACGCTGGACACTTCCATTTTGCCCTATGAAGATTGCTGCACAGTGTTTACACCCAAGCATCCCAAGACCAAGCCTACTATTTCTCAATTGGTAGAAGCAGAGAAAAAGCTGGACAGAGAAGCCTTAATTCAGTCTGCTCTGGAAGATATCGAGAAGATCACGGTGAAATACGATGAAACACTTATGTGAGCAAGTACTGGAAGCCTTAAAGGGGAAAACCCTTGCAACAGCAGAAAGTTGTACCGGCGGTGGGATCGGTGCTGCCATAACAGCCGTGTCGGGAAGTTCTGCCGTTTATAAAGGCGGTATTATTTCCTATCAAAATGAAGTTAAACGTGACTTGCTGCGCGTATCTGAGACGGATTTGGCAAATATTGGGCCCGTAAGCGGCACGGTGGCAGAACAAATGGCGAATGGTGCACGGAATGCACTGCAATCAGATGTGGCTGTTTCGGTAACTGGTCTTGCTGGTCCCGGAGGAGATACTTTTGGCAATCCTGTTGGTACTGTATATATTGGATATGCTGATGAAAAGGAAGCGTTTTCGAGAAGATTCAGCTTCTGCGGAAATCGGGAAGATATTCGCAATCAAGCTATTGAAAATGCACTGCAAATTATATTAGAGAAAAACTGACCGGTTTCCCGGTCAGTTTTTTAGTTATTTCGAAAATCGTTGACGAATGTTCCTGTTTCAGAGAAAAAGATAGGAAAACGCTACGGAAATCTATAAAATAATTCCCCTCTTTTCCCTTGAAAGAACGAAAATAGAAGCCATATAATGTGCCTACTGACGAAGAGGTGCATTTTATGTGGTATGTATATTTCCGCAGGATCGTATTGACGATCTGCTCGATATTTGCCGGCCTTTTGATGGTGACTGGGCTGTTTATTATAAATACTTTCCCTGTAAAAGCGGATAGCAGAAGAGAAGAATTAAGGTTTCCCTTCTCCATTGAAGGAACAAGCCTTGTAGCAGAGTATTTTGTATCCTATGAGGGGGATTTCTTCGAGGATCAGTCGGGCGAGTTTCTGATAGATGGGTCTGCGCTTTGCGTTTATAACAGTGGTGACACACATATAGAATTTGCTTCTGTATATATCGAAACATTGGATGGAGTTTACTGCTTTGAGGGTACTTGTATACCGCCCAAAAGCAAAGTGATAATTTTGGAAAAGTATAAGTCTTCATACACGAGAAGTCCTGTTTACTTTGCAGCAGGTAGAACGCTCAATACACAAAAAGAAAGCGCTATGGATGGCTTGCTGATCAGGCCGTTGGACTTAGGCAGCATAGAGGTTGTAAATCAAAGCCAAGAAGCTTTGAAGAATATCTTACTTTATTATAAGCGGTATGATAGCCAGTGGGATATTTACATAGGTGGCGTTACCTACGCCGTTTCTGCCGGTAATTTGCAAGCAGGGGAGAGTACGATTGTTTCTCCGAATAATTATGCCAATGGCTATTCCAAGGTTCTGTATGCTACGGCAGAATGAAAGAACACCCAACCGACGGTTGGGTGTTCTTTCATTAAATTTACAGAACTTTCTGCAGGAATTCCTTTAAACGGGGGTGTTGCGGATTTTCAAAGATCTCCTGGGGAGTGCCTTCTTCCAGGATCTTACCTTCGTCCATAAAAATGACCCTTGTAGCGACCTCCCGTGCGAAGCCCATTTCGTGGGTAACGATTACACTGGTCATACCGGTGTGTACGAGACCTTTGATAACATCCAGAACTTCGCCAACCATTTCGGGGTCCAGTGCAGATGTGGGCTCATCAAACAACATAACCTCAGGCTGCATCATAAGTGCCCGTACAATTGCTACACGCTGTTTTTGACCACCGGAAAGCTGGATGGGGTAAGCAGACGCACGATCCGCAAGTCCGACTTTGGCAAGTAAGCTCAATGCCATTTCCTCTGCTTTGGCCTTGTCCATTTTTAAAACCTTGATAGGAGAGATTGTCATGTTTTGTAGAATGGTCTTATGCGGGAAAAGATTGAAATGTTGGAAAACCATGCCCATCTTTTTCCGATGCTCATTGATATTGACCCGTTCACGTTTGCCGGTTTCGGGATTCACCCACTTCTTTTTGGTGATATCAACACCGTGGAAAATAATGGAGCCGGCAGTGGGCGTCTCCAAAAGGTTCAAACTTCTTAGAAGCGTACTCTTGCCGGAGCCGGAGGGACCAATGATAACAACCACTTCCTGCTGATAAATGTCGGTGGAGACATCGTCCAAAGCATGAAGCTGGCCTTTATTGTAGTATTTTTTCAGGTTTCTTACCTGAATCATCTTAGCGTTTGTCACCGCGGCTCATTCTCCTTTCGAAATATTGAATGATCTTAGAGGTGGGGAATGTCAAACAGAAGTAAATGGCTGCACCGATCAGCAGCGGTTCTGCAATGACATATGCGGCACCTTGGGCACTCTTCACAGCGTACATAAGTTCTTGCACGCCAATTGTATAACAAATAGAGGACTCCTTGATGATCGTAACAAACTCGTTGGCAATAGCAGGCAGAATGTTCTTTATGGCTTGGGGGAGGATAATATAGCGCATCGTCATAAATTTATTCATGCCAAGACTTCTGGATGCCTCTGTTTGACCCAGATCGATGGAGCTGATGCCGGAGCGAATGATTTCACTCAAATATGCGGCAGAGTTCAGGCATAGTGCGATAACACCAGGGATCAAGCGGTCGGTAGGAATATTGCCAAACAGAATGAATGCTGGGAACTGCACATCTTTAAGTACCACATAGAAGAGGATGAACAGCTGGACCAGCAGAGGAGTGGCACGGAACACCTCAACATAAATAGATGCGATAGTGCTGACGGGATTGAATTTACTTAAAAGCTTGCAGAAGCCGGACCGCTCTGAGCCGTCCCCTCTTCTCGCAAGAAAACCGAAGGGGTGGATATTGGACATACGCATTATGGCTAAAACGAGGGCCAAAATAAAACCAAATATAACGGTTAAGGCGGACAATATCACAGTGCAAAGCAAACCGCTTATAAACATGTCCTTAAAGGCAAGAGCTTTTTCAAAACCTTGAATCGTAATCAATGAGATCTTTCCTTTCATTCACACACACTTCCCCGAAAGCGTTGGCTTTCGGGGAAGTAGTTATTAGTGATTATTCAGTAGGGATGTTGCCGTTTTCGTCCAGCAGACCTTCGTGCTTGTCGCCCGCAGCCAGGTCAACAGCCTCGGCTACAAACTTAGCGAAGGAACCGTCGGCGTTTGCTGCAGCGATTGCTTCGTTCACATACTTCATTAGATCGGTATTGCCCTTGGAAACGCCCAGCACAGAACCGTTGTCTTCCTGAGGAACTGTGCATACGATTTCCAGCTCGGGGTAGGTGTTCTTGTAAGCCTCCACAACAGGTGTCTCAATGAATGCGCCGTCCAGCTTGCCGGAAACCAACTCTGCAATGATATCGGTAACCTTGCTCAGGGTGATGATGTTGGCATCAGGGGTGTTTTCTGCGGCCAGATCAGCCTGGATGGATGCCATCTGGACACCTACCTTAATGCCTTCCTTGTTGGCAGAGGCAAGGTCGGTGAACATGGACTTCTTGGAAGAAACAGTCACGAAGGCCTGTTCACTGGTGTAATAGATGTCGCTGAAGTCCATGTAGATCAAACGGTCGGGATCAGCGGAGTAACCGGCCATACTCAAATCACACATCTTGTTGCCCAGTTCAGTGATCGTACCGTCAAAGTCCATGGGAACGATCTTCAGTCCCAGGTCAAGGTAATCAGCAATGTACTCGGCCAAAGCAATATCGAAGCCGGCCAGGTAAGGCTTACCATCCTCGCCAATTGCGTAGAATTCAAAGGGCGCATAGTCGGGGCTGGTGGCGACGGTCAGCACACCGGGGGTGACGGTTGTGAGGTTATATTTGTTGCTGCCGGTTTTCTGCTCAACAGGTTGGCATCCGGCAAATACGCTGGCCAGCATCAATACAGCCAAAATTGTGCAAAGTAACTTTTTCATAACAATTCTCCTTATCTGCAATCCCGATGTGGGGTTGATTTATGCATGTATTATATACCGCATAATATTCATAGTCAAGTGTAATAATATACAAATACACACCAGAAGGCTAATGTAAATACAAGCAAATAGCATAAAACCATACAAATATAGCCTGTATATCCACATAAACATAACGAATATTCAAAATTCGGTATGCATAATATACAGAAGGGATGCATAAACGAGCCCTGTGCATTACGCACAGGGCTCAGAATATTAGTTGCCGTCTTCAGTTACGCCACCGCCGCCTGCGGGGGTGCCTTCAGGAGAAGGTGCAGGGGTGCTTTCGGGGGAAGGTGCCGGTGTACTTTCGGGAGAGGGTGCAGGGGTGTTCTCAGGAGAAGGAGCAGGTGTACCTTCAGGGGAAGGTGCCGGCGTGTTCTCGGGAGAAGGCGCGGGTGTATCCTCGGGAGAGGGTGCGGGAGTGTCGTTAGGCGTTGTGGGAGGGTTGGGGTCCACGATTTTTACAACAACCTTGTCTCGCTTGTCGTATGTTTCGTGGTTTTCCAGTTTGCTGGAGATCAGTTTGTTGGTCTCCTTGTCGTACTTGTTCCGATAAGATTTGCTCTCTACAGAACTGTAGGGGGAAGACTTAGACAGTACTTGACCATCCGTGTAACCTTCCTCATTATCCGGGGCATACTCTTTGTAAATTGTCTCCCAAGGGATCTTCTTGACGATGACAGTTTCAAATTTTACATAGTAATCTCTGGTATCTACACCGAGGATCTTACAGGTTACGGTTGCACCGGATGCAATTGCTTCTACCTTAATGGGACGGTCTGTGTTGTTCTTGAATTTGTAGTCCAAATAAGGATAGTAGACAGTTGCATCTGTGCTGGCGCCCATGTAGGAGGGCATATAGGCGTGCATATATCGCTCAACGATTTTCAGATCGGCTTCTACACAAGCTACATACAGGGTGGATGCAACTTGGCAGATGCCGCCGCCAATTACTTCGGCAACTTCGCCATCCAGATAACCGTGACCCACATCATAGCCTTTGTCCTTGGTCGTTGCACCAACCAGCTTGTTGAAGCTGAAGGTTTCACCGGGCATCAGGATCACGCCGTTAATTGCCTCACAGGCGATGCGCAGGTTCTTGTTTCTGGTTGCACTCCAGCCAGCAGTGGTGCTCATATCGCCAAGAACATCACAGAATAAGCTGGTATCAAGTGCTTCCTTTGTTATGGCGGGGTGGATCCAATGATAATCGAAGGATATGTTTTGACCGGGTTCGGCGGTTTCCAATGCCAGAGCAACGGCCTCTTTGTCAAAACCAAAGCCTAAGGTTTCAGCAGTGACCACATAAGACTCAGAGTCCATAACCGCATCGACAGGGGCAATGCAGTTCTCAGCAAAAATAGCCTCTAAATCCAGCACATCAGGTTTTTCAATGGGGAATACAAACTCAAAGGCAAAGTTTCCCTCTGCATAGGCATTAGCAATAGATTCATAGACCCGCTCCGGATTTATGGAAATACCGGGAGTGCCCATTGTGAAGGTGATTTTCTGCTGTACAGTTTCATCTGCTTTATCAAGTGCTTCGGGGGCTTTACCCTCAACCACATAGGAGCTTTGCACCAGTGTAGATTGCAGCTTATCGGTTACGGCCTGCAGAATGCTCATCACAGCCTCTTTATCCATCTGCACATATTCCGCGATGGGGAAGACTTCCTGCTGAGGGTATTGTGCAGTTACCTTCGATATTGCATCAACCAGATTCGCTGTATCCAATTGCACCTTTGTTACATCAGAGGTAAGTGTAATCGTTTCATCGCCCAGCTTTACCACCATTTGCTTGCCACGCTGGGAAAGCAGGAATGCCTCACTGATCGCATCTGTTGCTTCTTGCTTGGTCATACCCTTGACAGGCACGCCTGCAACGGTAACATTCGCCTCGATGGGCCGATTGGTCATATAGTGATTATAGAGGAAAAAACCACCGATGCCTAAAACCAGACAGACCGCAAGCACAACAGAGCAGATAACCAGGATTTTGCGTTTCTGCTTGCTGTTGGCGGCTTTTTTTGTGGCTTTTTCACTTCTTGTCATTTTTCGTGAAGAATTATCCAAACTCTTCATCTCCTTTTTGCATGGGTTAGTGTCAAACGACATCATATTTTGTACATTGTAGCATGTATTCTTTTAAAATGGTAGATAAATTATTAAGAATTTGCTATAGTGCCAAATTTTTCAATAAAAACCTTGGCCTGGCGCAGGCTATCCACACCGGATGCCAACCGCAATTTAAGGGTGGGCTGCTTTGCAGATGCCACAAACTGTACCCTTGTTTTATAGTCTTTATCAGCGCACAATGCGCCAATAGCGTCAAAGTTCAGTGTGTGCAAGGTGAATTGAATTTCTCCGGCCTTCTGCCGGATATCCGTAATTCCGATTTTTCTTGCATTTGCACGCAGCAGGGCAATATCCACCAAATTAATAACGCCCTTGGGAGGTTCGCCATAACGGTCCACAATTTCGTCCAGCAGGTCATCTGCGTCCTCTTCCGTGCGGATGGCTGCCATTCGGCGGTAGAGATCCATTCGTTCTTCGCCACGCTGTACATATTGTTTGTCGATATTTGCGGTCACATTCAAATCGGCGGTGCAGTCGGGTTCTGTAATTGCCTGGCCTTTTTCCTCCAATACTGCTTCATCCAGCAGTTTCAGATACATATCATAGCCTACAGACATCATATGCCCGGATTGCTCGGCACCAAGCAGATTGCCTGCGCCACGAATTTCCAGGTCACGCATTGCGATTTTAAAGCCGGAGCCAAATTCTGCAAAATCACGAATGGCAGTGAGCCGTTTTTCAGCCACTTCGGTCAAGTTTTTGTCCGGACGGTAAGTGAAATAGGCATAAGCATGACGGGTGGAACGGCCCACACGACCACGCAATTGGTGCAGCTGTGAAAGGCCAAAACGGTCGGCATTTTCAATAATGAGGGTATTTACATTGGGAATATCCAGACCGGTTTCAATGATCGTGGTACAAACCAGCACCTGGATATCACCGTTTGCCATATCCTGCATAACGTCACTGAGGGCATCTTCGCCCATTTTCCCGTGGGCAACTGCCACGGAAAGACCGGGGATACGAGCCTTCAGCGCAGCTGCGCAGCGATCTATGGTTTCGACCCGATTGTGCAGGTAATATACCTGTCCACCGCGCATAATTTCCTTGCGGATGGCGTCGTCAATAATCCCGTTACTGTGCTCCATTACAAAAGTTTGCACGGGATAACGGTCTGAAGGCGGCACTTCAATCGTGGACATATCCCGGATGCCGGAAAGTGCCATATTTAAGGTACGGGGAATCGGTGTCGCAGACAATGTAAGCACATCTACGCCCTTGGACATTTCTTTCAGCCGTTCTTTGTGGCTAACGCCAAAACGCTGTTCCTCGTCTACGATCAGCAAACCAAGATCTTTAAATTCAACAGATTTCTGTAGGAGCTTGTGTGTGCCGATGATAAGGTCTACAAGGCCCGCTCGCAATTTCTGTAGAGTCTTTTTTTGCTCATTTGCACTGCGGAAACGGCTCAATACATCGATATTTACCGGAAAGCCACGGAACCGGTTCAGTGCCGTTTGGTAATGCTGCTGCGCAAGTACAGTTGTGGGTACTAAGATGGCAACCTGTTTTCCGTCCATAACGGCCTTCATAACGGCACGCATTGCGACCTCAGTCTTGCCAAAACCTACGTCACCGCAAAGAAGACGATCCATGGGGGTAGGCGCTTCCATATCCTTTTTGATTTCTCCGATACAACGCAGTTGATCGTCTGTTTCGGGATAGGGGAAATTATCCTCAAATTCTTTTTGCCAGGGGCTGTCTGCACCAAAAGGAAAGCCTTCCTGATGCTTTCGGGCTGCATAGAGTTTAATGAGTTCTTCGGCCATATCCTTGGCGGCGCTTCTTGCCCGTGCTTTAGTCTTCTGCCAAGCATCTGTGCCGATTTTATTCAGCCGGATGTTTGCATCTTCGCCGCCCCCAATATACTTACTGACAAGGTCTAATTGGGTAGCGGGTACAAATAGAGTATCCGTACCTTGATAGGCAATCTTTACATAATCCTTGATCGCTCCATCCACCTTGATTTGCTCCATAGCTACAAAACGGCCAATGCCATAATTTTCATGGACGACCAGATCTCCCGGGGAAAGATCCGTAAAGGAATTGAGCTTTTGCCGATTTGTGGCAGATTTTTTAACCTTCCGTTTGGGTTCACCCTTTGCCATCAGCTGGCCTTCGGTTAAAACTGCCAAACGGGAATCCGGATACTCCATACCGTAGGGAAGTGTGCCGTCGGTAAGAAGGATCTGTCCGGGCTTGGGCATGGAAGTAAGGGGAATAGAAAGAATAGCAGATATATTTCGAGCTTGGAGCATTTCCTGCATCAGCTCAGCTCTTCTGCGGCTGCCACATAGCACAAGGCTGGAAAACTCCATTTTTTGATAATGGCTCAGGTCTGCTGCTGCGGTGTCCATACTGCCACCGTAACTGGGTAGCTGTTTGCCGGTCATCGGGTAAAGCACTTTGGGCGGATTTTCTTCAGGGTAGGAGCTGCCGCCAAATGTGTCTGCATAGAGAACAGTTCTTCCCTGTATGCGGTCGCAGAAGTCCTCCCATTGTAGGTTGAAATCACATAGTTCGCCTGCCAACAAGCCATTTTGGAGCATGCCGTCTAACTCCATACCGATCTGTTCAACCCGCTGGCGTGCAGTGCGGTGAAGACTCCCGTGATCGCACAGTACTACTACAGCATTGCCTGGGATATAATCCAGAGCGGTTGCAAAAGTAGGATAAATAAGGGCCATATACCGGTCACTGGCACTGTGATGCAGTTCGTTTTCATATTGCTCCAAGTCCCTTTCCAAGGTCTTGATCAGGGGCTCATGGGGATGCTTTTTCCGTTTTTGACTATTTAATAAGCTTCTGATATCCTGACATAGACCATCTATACCTTCCGGGTGTAACCGTGCCTGACTTTCACCAACCGGAAGAACTACCAATTCTTCCACATTGTTTGTACGGCGCTGGGTGTCCACATCAAAATATCCCATTGTGTCCAGCTCGTCACCAAAAAACTCCACACGAACCGGATATTCTGCTACGGGAGAGTAAATATCCAGGATGCCGCCTCTGAGCGCAAACTGACCGGGGCCTTCCACCATGGCACAACGGCTATACCCTGCAGAAACAAGCTGTGAAATAATTGTATCCACAGAATAAATCTGTCCCATCTTTAGGGTGAAAGAAGCTTCTTTGAGGGTAGTGGGGGGAACTGTGCGTTGACTAAAGGCGTCCCAGGACATGATTTGCACCTGTGTTTTGCCTTCCATCAGGTCATAAAACTGGCGGAGCCGTGTTTGCTCCCACGCCCTGGAAACAACTGCATTATCATACAGTGTCAATTCACGGGAGGGGAGAATGGGAAATGTCTTTGCGGTAAAGGCTTCCAGTTCTTGCTGAAGTCGCTTTGCAGACATATCGTCCTGGCATAGGATGACCATCGGTCTATTTAACCGGGAAGCTAAGGCGGAAAGGATATGACTGCGGTTGATTTGGCCAATGCCGGTAATTGCAGCACTCTTGTTCTCTTCCAGAGCTTGGGTAATGCCGGAAAAAGCTGGAACAGTATTCAAAAAAGAAAGTAATTTTTCCACAGTGATCCTCCTTTTGCTCCACGTGAGAACGCGGAAAGGGGGAAATAGCCCCCCTTTCCGTAATTTGACAATATTCTTTTACGGATGTGATCCGTTATAGCGGTTTGCTGCTTCATATAGCCCCTTATCCATAATGCAAAGGGCGGCATTGACCGCATTATCTAATGCGAAGGAAAGATTCTTACGTTCGCTTTCTGCAAATCCAGAAAGAACCCAATCTGCCAGATCCGCATCCTTATGGGGTTTCGCACCCACCCCGATCTTGATGCGAGGAAATGCCTCGCTTCCGATGCAGCTGATAATGGATTTAATGCCATTATGCCCACCGGCGCTACCATCAGGACGAATGCGAAGTCTGCCGGGCTCCAAAGAGATGTCATCAAAAAGAACCAAAATTCGTTCGGGAGGAATTTGGAAGTATGCGGACATCTGCAAAACGGATTGACCGGATGCGTTCATATAAGTTTGAGGTTTGAGCAGATAAACCTTATTTCCACCATATGTGGTTTGACCGTAAAGTCCTTGAAACTTGCCTTTGTCGATCTTACAGGAAAGTTTTTCAGCGATTCGGTCCAGCGCCATCCAGCCACAGTTGTGACGGGTTTGGGCATATTCCTTTCCGGGATTGCCTAACCCAACGATCAACCAGGCGGCCTGCTTCTTACCAAACACGGCTTAGAACAGATCGGCGATAGAAGTACCGCCGTGGATGTGCGCAATGGCGCGGGCAAAGATAGGTGCAACATCTAACTGCTTGATCTTGGTGCAGGGGCAGTCAGCGGCTACAGGAATGGTGTTATGAACAACGACTTCCTTGATAGCGCTCTTTTCGATCCGTTCGAAAGCAGGGCCGGAAAGCACACCATGGGTGGCACAAGCGTATACTTCCTTTGCGCCGCCGATTTCCACAAGGGCGTTAGCAGCATTGCACAGAGAGCCGGCGGTATCGATCATATCGTCAAACAGAATGCAGGTTTTACCCTTAACATCGCCGATGACATTCATAACTTCGCACTCGTTTGCTTTCTGACGGCGCTTGTCAACAATGGCAAGACCCATATGGACCTTTGCTGCGAAAGCACGAGCACGGGCAACGGAGCCAACATCAGGGGAGACAACCACGAATTCCTCATGGTTGAATTTATCTTCAGGGAACTTTTCCAGATAGTATTTCACGAAAGTGGGGTTACCCAGCAGGTGGTCCACAGGGATGTCAAAGAATCCCTGAATCTGGGAAGCGTGCAGGTCCATAGTCAGCACACGGTGTGCACCGGCAGCGGTAATCATATTGGCAACCAACTTTGCGGAAATAGGATCGCGGCTCTTAGCTTTGCGGTCCTGACGTGCATAACCAAAGTAGGGGATAACTGCAGTGATACGACCAGCGGATGCACGGCGGCAAGCGTCGATCATAACCAACAGCTCCATCAAATGATCGTTTACGGGTTTACAGGTGGACTGGATGAGATAAACATCGCAGCCACGGACAGTCTCCTCCAAAGAAACGGATGCTTCACCGTCGGAGAAGGTTTTTACTACGCCCTTGCCCATAGGCAGGCCCAGTTCTTTGCAGACAGTCTCAGCAAAGACAGGATTGGAATTACCGCAGAAGATCTTAATGTTACCATAGGAAACCATAATATAAAACCCCACTTCTGTATTTTTCTGTTTTCCGGACCAGGCCGGCGTACTTCTATGGTATTATAGCATTATCCAATATAAAAAAGCAACACTTGAAAGTAAAGAAATAGCAACAAAAAATAGAATTTGGATCCCACTTTCTTGGATGAAAACACCAATTTTATATTTTGCCTCATAAATTGACACCTGTGACCTATAAATCAAAGATTTGTTCACAAAATCCTATTGTGTAATGTGTTGGAATGTGGTATAATATTGGGTAGAATTTTAGGAAGGGGGATAACTGTGAACGAATACATCAAAGTTCGGGGCGCAAGAGAAAATAACCTTAAAAATGTGGACTTAACCATCCCCAGAGATAAACTGGTGGTTTTTACCGGACTTTCCGGTTCAGGCAAATCCAGCCTGGCATTTGACACGATTTTTGCCGAAGGCCAGCGAAGATATGTGGAGAGCCTCAGCTCCTATGCCCGGCAGTTTTTAGGGCAGATGGATAAGCCGGATGTAGATGCCATTGACGGTCTTTCTCCCGCTATTTCCATCGACCAGAAAACCACCTCTAAAAACCCCCGATCTACCGTTGGAACAGTAACAGAGGTATATGATTATCTCCGCCTATTGTGGGCAAGAGTAGGTATCCCGCATTGCCCGAAGTGCGGAAAGGAAATTCGCCGGCAAACCATTGATCAAATTGTAGACCGGATCGAGGCTTTGGGGGAAGGTACTCGTTTTATTGTTCTCTCTCCTATCGTGCGCGGAAAAAAAGGTGAGCATCAAAAAGTCTTTGCTGACGCAAGAAAATCCGGCTTTGCCAGAGTTCGGGTAGATGGCATTCTTTATGACTTGAACGAGGAAATTGTCTGCGAGAAAAATAAAAAGCACTCTATTGAACTGGTTGTTGACCGCCTTGTTATACGCGATGGACAGCGCAGAAGATTGACCGACTCCGTAGAAACTGCCTGCACCCATTCCGGTGGTCTTGTTATCATCGAATTGCCTGATATAAAACAAGAGTTGAGCTTTTCTCAGAATTATGCTTGCGAGGATTGCGGTGTAAGCCTTTCTGAATTGGAGCCTCGTATGTTCTCTTTCAATAACCCTTCCGGCGCCTGCCCTGATTGTACCGGTCTGGGCTTCCAGCTGGTAGCGGACGCGGACCTGGTAATTCCCGATAAGTCAAAGTCCATTTTTGAGGGCGCTATCCAGGCCAACGGCTGGTCCAGCGCCCGTACAGATTCGATTTTCCGTATGTACTTTGAAGCACTGGCAAAGAAATATCATTTTTCTCTGACCGATCCTGTTTCCACACTCTCCGACGATGCTATGGATGTCATCCTTTACGGCACAAAGGGTGAAAAGCTCCGTATGACATACAATCGGGGCAATGGCATGGGCGTTTTGGAACAACCCTTTGAAGGCGTCCTGAATAATATCAGCCGCAGATATAAAGAAACCCAGTCCGACTTTGCAAGAAAGGAACTGGAAGAATGTATGGCAACGGCACCTTGCCCTCGCTGCGGCGGCTACCGTCTTTCTGAAATCGCCAGAGCAGTTACAGTAGGCGGGATCGGCATTATGGACTT
Organism: Faecousia sp.; assembly: GCA_045122735.1. Taxonomy (GTDB): domain Bacteria; phylum Bacillota; class Clostridia; order Oscillospirales; family Oscillospiraceae; genus Faecousia. The sequence continues at coordinate 51,555 of JBGVHZ010000010.1, read as the reverse complement.
CTGCTCTATGAGCATTCGTGATGAGCTGGAGTTTATGGAAAACCTTCATCTTGAAGGGAATATGGCAGTCGTTGCAGCGCAAATCGTTAAAGAAATCAAGGCAAGACTACAATTTTTGGAGGATGTGGGTCTGCAATACCTGACACTTTCTCGCTCTGCAGGCACACTTTCCGGCGGTGAGAGCCAGCGTATTCGCCTTGCCACCCAGATCGGTTCCTCCTTGATGGGTGTTCTGTATATTCTGGACGAGCCTTCAATCGGTCTGCATCAAAGGGATAATGATAAGCTTCTGCAGACGCTTGGAAGACTTCGTGATTTGGGCAACACCCTGATCGTTGTGGAACACGACGAAGATACTATGCGTTATGCGGACTACATTGTGGATGTGGGACCCGGCGCCGGTAGTCACGGCGGTGAAATCGTGGCAGCGGGTACTTTGGAAGATATTTTGAAGGAACCACGGTCCATCACCGGTCAGTACCTTTCCGGTTTAAAAAAAATACCTGTTCCGTCACAAAGGCGGAAGGGAAATGGAAATACCCTGAAGGTTATTGGTGCCACAGAAAACAATTTGAAGGATGTGGATGTGGAGATTCCTTTGGGTACGCTCACTTGCGTCACCGGTGTTTCCGGTTCCGGTAAGTCCAGCCTTGTGGAACAGGTGCTGAACAGAACACTTCTTGCGAAACTTAATAGGGCAAGAACTCGTCCAGGTCAATGCAGAGCCGTTGAGGGAATCAGCCACCTGGATAAGGTGATTGATATTGACCAGAGCCCCATAGGCAGAACACCCCGTTCAAATCCTGCAACCTATACAGGACTTTTCAATGATATCCGTGATTTGTTTGCGTCTACTTCAGATGCTAAAATTCGTGGCTACGGCCCCGGGAGATTTTCCTTTAATGTAAAGGGTGGTCGGTGTGAGGCCTGTAACGGTGACGGTCTTGTGAAGATTGAAATGCACTTCCTGTCCGATGTATATGTGCCTTGCGAGGTTTGCAGAGGACAAAGATACAACCGTGAGACCCTGGAAGTGCAATATAAAGGCAAAAATATTTCTCAGGTGCTGGATATGACGGCGGAAGAAGCGGTAGAGTTTTTCGAAAATCTGCCAAAGATCCGCCATAAAGCACAAACACTTGTTGAGGTGGGCTTAGGCTATGTAAAACTGGGGCAGTCAAGTACCACCCTTTCCGGTGGCGAGGCACAACGGGTGAAACTTGCTACAGAACTGGCAAGAGCTTCTACAGGAAAGACTATCTATATTTTGGATGAACCCACCACAGGCCTGCACGCAGCGGATGTACACAAACTAATCGATGTGCTTCAGCAGTTGGTGGACGCAGGCAATACGGTGCTGGTCATTGAGCACAACCTGGATGTCATTAAGACGGCTGATCACATCATTGATCTTGGCCCGGAAGGCGGCGATATGGGTGGCTATATTGTTGCCCAGGGAACACCGGAAGAAGTGGCACAGGTTTCCGGCAGTTATACCGGACAGTATTTGAAGGGATATCTATAAAAAAAGACCGGGCGCATAAGCGCCCGGACTTCAAAGTTCTTTTTTGTATGCACTTGCAGGTAAAACATCAGAAAGCTCGATAAGGCCGTGATCGTGTCCACCTGCGTAATCCAAAAAGTAAGGACTTCTTACAATGGCTTTTTCGTTTTGACGGATTCTTAATGTCATTGTAATTTTAACACCGCCGGAAGGGGGACTCTCCAAAAGCACAGTGCCGCCATGGGCAGTTGCTGTGTTGTGCACGATGTTCAGCCCCAGACCTAAACCGAATCGGCTGTCGCCCAGACCGGGTTGCCGCATAAAGCGGTTAAACACATTGGACTGTACCTGCTGCGCAAGCCGTTCGCCGGGGTCAGACAGGGTAAAGAGGAGAAGGTCTTTTCTGCGGGCAAGAGTGGCACGGAGCACGCTACCCTTGGGAGAGAACTTTACGGCGTTGGAAATCAGATTGTAAATGGATCTTTCGATCCGCTCAGCATCCGCAAGTAAATAGACGGGGACGGTAGGCCCGTCATATAGAAGCGTAATTTCTGCCTGCGTAAGAAGCGCTGCGGCTTTTTCTGCAACTTCGGCAAAAAGGGATGTCGCTTCAATGGTAACCATATTTGCAGAAGGCTCCTGGGCGTATTTTGCTGCATCGGACATATTTCCTACGAGCCGAAGCAGCTGATGCAGACTACGCTGAAATTGGGCTAAATGCTGTTGCGTTGTAGCGTTCTCTTTTGTATCAATATTAGGTAGCAGCATGTTGGTAGTGGCTACAATGTCGGAAAGAGGCATTCGAAGCTGCTGGGCAGCTAAAGAAACAGCCTGCAGCTGACTTGTAACATTTCCGTCAGAGAGCAGGAAAAGGTGCTGATCCTCCATTGCGACCACAGTTGCTTCTCGTGGGGAGTTCCCAATAAAGACAGTCAGGTATAAATGCCCCTCTTTAAATTCGGTGTATTCTTCTTTACCCGTATTAAGAATGGAGAAAATATCCGTGCCTGGCAGCAGAAAAAGGGAAGAGGCAGACTCGTTGCAGTAAGAGATTTTTCCGTTTTCAACAGTAAACGCAGGATATGTGAGCAAATCAATCATTTGTTTTGTGGAATTCTCGTGACCCATTTTTCCACCCCCCAAGAGCAAATTGGAAGTAATCGCCAAAATTCGACGAATCTATGTATATTCTAACGCATTTTTCGAAAATAGCAAGAAAAATCATAAATGAGGTGTAACAATGTCTATTCACGAAGGCCACAGACAGAGATTGAAGGACCGTTTCCGCCAGGAAGGACTTGATGGCTTTAATGAAGTCAATGCTCTGGAAATGCTTTTGTTTTATTGCGTACCAAGGTCAGATACAAACCCCTTGGCCCACCGCTTGATTGAACGGTTTGGTTCCTTTTCAGGGGTGCTGGATGCAAGCATTGAGGAACTGGAAGCTGTGGAAGGCGTTGGACATAATATCTCCACTTTTTTAGCTTTCATTCCACAGCTGGAGCGGTATTATAACGACAACAAGAACAAAAACCTTAAGATATTAACCAGTGTTTCCCAATGCGGTGAATATCTTAGACCCAAGTTCATCAACCGGAAAAATGAAATGGTTTATATGGTTTGTCTGGATGCCAAGTGCAAGGTACTCTCCTGCAAACAATTAGGGGAAGGAAGCGTGAATTCTGCTGGCGTGCCTATCCGCAGAATCGTGGATGTGGCTTTGAAAATGAATGCTTCTTCTGTAATTTTGGCCCATAATCATCCCGGTGGTGTGGCATTTCCATCTTCTGATGATATCCAAACCACTATTCGGGTATCCCAGGCTCTGGCCGGTGTGGATGTTGTGCTGACCGATCATTTAATTTTCGCTGACGGTGACTATACATCTATCGTTGACAGTGGATACTATCGTCCCTCAGAAATTACGATTTGGCGATGAAATTTTACATAAGATAGGGAAAGGAGGATATGTATGGACAAGTTTGTATTACATTCTGAATTTAAGCCCACCGGTGACCAACCACAGGCTATCACAGGCCTCGTAAACGGCGTTGAGATGGGCCTTAGAGAGCAGGTTCTTTTAGGTGTCACCGGCTCCGGTAAGACCTTCACTATGGCATCGGTTATTGAAAGGCTGAACCGCCCTACATTGGTTCTTGCCCATAATAAGACTCTTGCTGCCCAGCTTTGTTCTGAGTTCCGTGAGTTCTTTCCGGACAATGCAGTAGAGTACTTTATTAGTTACTACGATTACTATCAGCCAGAAGCTTATATTGCCCATACGGATACCTATATTGAAAAGGATTCCTCCGTTAACGAAGAAATCGACAGACTTCGCCACAGTGCAACTTCTGCGCTTTTTGAACGCAGAGATGTGATTGTAGTATCCTCCGTTAGCTGTCTGTACGGCTTGGGTGACCCTATCGATTACAGAAGTATGGTGATCTCCCTCCGTGTGGGGCAGGTTCGTCCTTTGGATGAGATACTGAAAAAGCTGACGGAAATCCGGTACGAGCGTAATGATATTGATTTCTCCCGAAATAAGTTCCGCCTCCGGGGTGACACATTGGAAGTCTATCCTGCATACTGGTCCGGCAGAGCTATCCGAATTGAATTCTTTGGTGACGAAATTGACAGGATCTCTGAAATCAATGCGGTCACCGGTATGGTGGAGCGCTATATTGAGCACATAGCTATCTATCCCGCCAGCCACTATGTGGCATCCCGGGAGAAAATGGAACGGGCCATGGCAGAAATTCGCCGAGAGTGCGATGAGCAGGTCGCCTGGTTCCGTGCTCACGATAAACTGCTGGAAGCCCAGCGAATTGCGCAGCGAACCAACTATGACCTGGAAATGCTGACAGAAATCGGCTTCTGTACCGGTATTGAAAATTATTCCCGTGTTATTCAGGGTCGTGCCCCCGGCACACCGCCCACGACACTTCTGGATTATTTCCCGGATGACTTTCTCCTGTTTGTGGATGAAAGCCATGTCACTTTGCCCCAGTGCAGAGCTATGTATGCAGGCGATAGAAGCCGAAAGGATGCACTTGTTAATTACGGTTTCCGGTTACCTTCCGCCTATGATAACCGCCCTTTGAATTTTGAGGAGTTCAACTGCAAGCTTAATCAGGTCGTGTATGTATCGGCTACGCCAGCTGACTATGAGAAGCAGCGTTCTGATAACACGGTGGAGCAGGTTATTCGTCCTACGGGACTTTTGGATCCTGTAGTGGAGGTTCGCCCCATCGATGGGCAGATCGACGACTTGATAGGGGAGATCAACCAGCGAAGCGCTAAAAATGAACGGGTGCTGGTTACCACCCTCACCAAGAAGATGGCAGAGGACTTAACCGCCTATCTGCTGCAGGCTGGTATCCGCGTACGCTATATGCACTCAGATATCGGTGCTATGGAGCGGATGGAGATCATCCGTGATCTGCGAATGGCTAAGTTTGATGTACTTGTTGGCATTAACCTGCTTCGGGAGGGATTGGACCTACCGGAAGTCAGTTTGGTTGCTATTTTGGATGCGGATAAGGAAGGTTTTCTCCGATCCGAAACCAGCTTGATCCAGACAATCGGCCGTGCTGCACGAAACGCAGAAGGTCTCGTAATCATGTATGCAGACAATATTACCGATTCTATGGCAAAGGCCATTCGGGAAACAGAGCGACGCAGAAAAATTCAGGACGAATATAACAAGACAAACGGCATCGTTCCCAAGACAATCATTAAGTCTGTCCGTGATCTGATCGAGATCTCTTCTCCCACTCCGGAACGGAAGGGAAGAAGCGGCCTGAAGATGACAAAGGCAGAAAAGGAAAAAGAAATTGCCCGTCTGGAAAAACAAATGAAGGAAGCGGCAAGAATGATGGAGTACGAATATGCGGCTCTCTTTCGAGACCAAATTATCGAACTTCGTGGAAAAGAGTAATATGCAAAACACCGCCGAGGGCTGTTATGCGCCTTCAGCGGTGTTTTCAGTTATCGGACTACAGAAGAATGACTATAAATATAGAATTCTTCTTGGCTGGGCATCCAACCTTTCTCCTTGGGAGGGAAGGTTGCGTCAAATGCTTCCACTGCGGCAGAGTCCTCGCAGCAATCTGCAGCAGTACTGGCAATATACATCCATTTTTTGCCCTCAAGCGCTCCGGGGACAAGCTCACAAACAAGCAGAGCGGTAGGGAAGTTGCCATCTGCGATAAAGCTTACATTTTTCTTTTTACAACTGACGAATCCACGGCTTACATAGTTGCCGGGATTGCCGAAATTGATGTTTACATCATATCCCATTTTTCGTGCTGCGTCGAATGAATGCGCTATCAGGAGTTTCCCCAACTTCTGTCTTTGAAATTCCGGGGCAACGCAAAGCGGCCCGAAGGAAAGAATTTCTTTTCTTTCACCGCTTTCATCCTGCAGCCATGCTTTGGTGTACATGATGTTGCCGATGATCTTGCCATCCTTTTCCAGCACGAACGCAAGCTCTGGGATAAAATCTGGATGATTTCGCATCATGTGTACATAGTAGTGCTCAGATGCACCGGGATTATAAACATTCCAAAAAGCCTCCCGATTCAGCTCTTCCACAGTGCGATAGTCTTTTTCTGTTTCTAAACGAATCGTTATATTTTCCATATCTGATCCCACCGATTATATTTTATTGTTGCAGCTTACAAAAAGCATCGTACATTATAACAAGTCCCAAACTGAGTAGTCCACCACCGATAATATCCGTTACCCAATGCACACCGGATATAAGTCTGCCGATGACCATAAATGCAGTGAAGGCAGTGGAAAGAAGATTCACCGCATAGCGTATTTTTCTGTTTCGGATGCGGCTACGCCATTGTAGCGTGGCAGTTAGCATTACGCACATTGTGAGCAATGTTGTTGAAGAAGGATAAGACTGTTCTAAACGGCCATTTATGAGAACTGGCCTGTAATTTACTGTTATGTGTTCAAATAGGAAAAATATTCCAATCGTAACGATATAGAATAGACCAAGTAAACGAATGCCGTAATCCACACGGGAAATGGCCTTTCTTTTTATCCATTGTATCAGGCCTAGTGCTGCAAAACCTGTGCATACGCCGACGGGTACCAAACTAAGCCAATCTGTCGCAACATACAGCCCCCAATGTACGCCGGTCAAATTGTGTACAAACCTGTTGATCCGGGCAAGACCAACAGCTGATTCTTGAGGGCCAATTTGTTGTACATCAACACAGCAAATGGCAACGGTCAACATAGTGAACAATATTAGGAAAACAGCGGATAAATAAAATTGCTTTTGTATGCGCTTCATATCTCAAACCTCCAATTAACGCAGGCATTTGCCTACCTATATAATTAGCGGTTTAGGAGAATTTTGACTAGCACTTGATCGTCACAATGGTGACACGCATCGTATCAACGTCGCTTTATGAGTAAGAGTGCCTTCATAACGAGAAATAGAAATGTAAAAATAGAGGCATATGGCTGCTGACCCATAATAAAAAGACATACAGCAGCTGAGCTGAAAAGCAGCGAAGCGGTTGCTTTATGGCGTCCCCAAATTACATTGGAGCAGTTCTGCAGTGCAAGGGTTGCTATTCCGGTGAGGACGATCATAAATATAGCAACCAAATATGTGATTTTCAACCACGGCTGAGCCGTCACTAAATCTAGAAGCGAAACAGCAGCGATTGTATCTTCCGTTGTCTGCCGAAAGAACGGTAGAAATAGGAGCATTGCTACGCCGAAGTCAAGCAGACCGAAAATCAAATCACGAGAATGTTTTTCATTTTCCCGGTGGTCATCTTCTGCAATTGCAAGAAGTTCTTCCCCCGATAGCAATTCGTCGACAGATACAGAAAAGAACTTTGAAACTGCTTTTAATGACTCTATATTGGGAAAACCTCTTCCGGACTCCCATTTGGAAATAGCTGTCCTTGACACATAAAGTGCTTCAGCCAATTCTTCCTGGGTAAGACCTTTCCGTTTTCGAAGCTCCTGGAGCTTTTCGTGGAATTCCATACATACTCACCACCATTATTTCTGGAGTTCTATTATACTACAGTTGCCCTTGTTTTCCAAGCTTCTTTTAGGCTTTTAAAGTTAAAAGCGAATTGAGCAGCCAAAGAGGAGGTAGTTACTCTGCTTCAAGATAGTGTAACCTGATGAAGCACCAGCCGCCTATGTGGAATGATTTGGCTTCGGGTACTTGTGCCAGAGGGCGAATTTCAATCCAATTTTCGGTAGCAGTTATGAAGAGGGGATCTTCTTGTTCTACCAAATAGAAAACCTGTTCCTGGTCGCGAATACTGGTCATAAATTCTGCTGTGCCGAAGGGAGCTGGCGTGAGAATTCCCCTGGAAGTGTCGACTGCGGTTTTATCCTGGGACAGTATGGGCATGCCTAAGAGACAACAGATTTTGGATTCGGGAAATTTGCCCTTCAACAACCGTTCAATTTTAACCTTTTTACAGCCGCGACCGTATGCAGAAAGATTGATTGGATAGCGGACAACTGCTGATTGGCAAGGCTCAGTATCGTCCAGCAGAGCGTCCACGCTGATGCAAAGAATTTTTGATAGAATTTTTAAGTTCTCAACATCAGGTATACCCTTATCTGTTTCCCACTTCGCAATAGCTGACCGGGAGACGCACAACTTGTTGGCAAGCTGCTCCTGAGATAGACCATAACACTTTCTGGCATACTTGATTTTTTCTCCCAGTGTCATATTTTCCTCCTGAATTTTCATTTTCTGTGTCATTTTACATCACAATCGGGTGGAAATCAATAAAGATAGGGACACATTCCTGTTACTATCCGTGACTTCCCGGAAAAGCCCTTGACAGGCGATTATGGTGGTGCTATGATACACCCAGAATTTGAAAGAAAGGAGTAAACCAATATGTTGAAGAAAGTTATGTTGGAAGTTATAGGCGATAGAGGCTTTGCTCCTTTTATATACGTGTAGGCGTTTTGCTTATTGTATTTGTTTGGTGCAGGCTTTGGCCTGCACTTTTTGCGTTTTATGAAAGCGAGGATAAGAAATTTTGAAAAAGAAGAATTCAAAAAATACATTGCCGTTGCTTTGGCGTTTTTTACAGGGGGCGAAGCGCTATTTTATAGCCAGCATACTCTGTGCCGGCGTCACGGCGTTGGCTGATATGCTGCAGCCCCAAATTATTCGTGCGGCGGTAGACTGCGCTATTGGCGGTAAAGAGGGAGACTTTCCCGGAATTGTGATGAATGCAGTAAACAGTATTGGCGGCTTCGGATACCTGGGAAAGAACCTTTGGATCATGGCATTGGCGATTGTAGTGGTTGCTACAATTCAGGTCGCAGCGCAATATGCATTCCGTGTATTTAATACAAAGGCCTCGGAAACCTTAGTAAAAACTATGCGCGACAGCCTGTTTTCCCATATCCAGCGTTTGCCGTTTTCCTGGCATATGAAGAATAAGACCGGTGATATTATTCAGCGTTGTACCTCAGATATTGATACGACCAAAAACTTTTTGTCTGAACAATTGACATCTGTCTTCCGGATCGTTCTGCTGCTGGTTTTATCTATTACCTTTATGATTTCCATGCACCCTGTTTTAACGCTGATCGCACTTATTCCTACGCCTGCAATAATTTTGTATTCTTTCTATTTCCATAGAAAAATACACGACGGATTTCTGGAGTGTGATGAAAACGAGGGAAAGCTCTCCGCGATGGCACAGGAGAATCTGACAGGTGTGCGAGTCGTGCGTGCATTCGGTCGTGAACGAGCGGAAATTGAGAAGTTTGAAAAGCAAAATGACCACTATACTGCACTGTGGGAGAAAATGGCAAAGGTCTTATCCAGGTTCTGGAGTGTCTCCGATGTTTTGTCTGGATTGCAAGTGATGCTGGTTGTGGTATTTGGTGCATATTACTGTGTCAATGCTGATTTACAGGCAGGCGCCTATATTGCCTTCATTTCCTACAATGCTATGCTTGTATGGCCCATCCGTCAGCTGGGTCGTATGATCAGCGAAATGAGCAAGGCGGGTGTATCCATTGATCGGGTGGCTTATATTATGCATTCTCCCGTAGAGCAGGATGACCCTGAAGCCGAGGATGCACCAATGGATGGCGATATTACCTTTGAACATGTCAATTTTTCCTATGAAAACTCTCCTGAGATCCTTCACGATATCAATTTCAATATAAAAGCCGGAACCACGCTTGGCATTCTAGGTGGCACCGGGAGTGGTAAATCCACACTTATGTTGCTGCTGGACAAGTTATACCCATTAGAAGAGGAAAATGGTACGATTGCAATAGGGGGAAAAGATATCCGGAAAATTCGAACGGCTCACTTGCGGAAGAATATCGGTTTTGTGTTGCAGGAACCCTATCTTTTCTCACGGACTATAGCTGAAAATATTGCCATCAGCAACGATGAAATAGATATGCTGGCGGTGCGCTCTGCGGCTGAAGCTGCCGCCCTTGATGAAACTGTCAACGGATTTGCTGCCGGTTATGAAACGATGGTGGGAGAACGGGGCGTAACATTGTCCGGTGGCCAAAAGCAACGGGCAGCAATTGCAAGAACCTTGGTATCCCAAACGCCTATTTTGATTTTTGATGATTCATTGTCTGCGGTGGATACGGAAACGGATGCGAGAATCCGTCGCGCCATTTCTCAACGGTTTGGAAAAGCAACTGTGATCCTGATTTCTCACAGAATCACCACTCTTTCTGCTGCCGATAAGATTATTGTTCTGGACAAAGGGAGAATTACAGAAGAAGGAACCCACGAGGAACTGAAGAACGCCGTCGGTATTTATCAAAAGATTTATGAGGCGCAAAGTGGTGCAGGGGAGGTGCTGATGTAATGGAAGAGAAAAATACGCATCTGAAATACTTTGGCATCGGAAGGATATTGCCTTTTTTGCGAAGCGTAAGAGGGAAGATCTTCGTAATGATCTTCTGTGGGCTTGTAAGTAGCGCAACTGACATTGTTTTGCCTTTGTTTCAAAGGTATGCCTTGGATCATTTTGTGGGACTTGGGAAATTCGATACTCTCGTATATTTTCTTGTTGCCTATATGCTCACCATTTTGGTTGCGGCAGGCTCAAATTATATCTCCTGCGCATTGGCGAATATTATTGCGGTACGGGTCGAGCAGCAGCTGCGGCAGACCGGCTTTAACCACCTGCAGACCCTTTCCTTTTCCTATTTCAATCAGAACAGCGTGGGCTATATTCACGCAAGACTGATGAGCGATACTACCCGGATCGGCAGTCTGGTCAGCTGGTCGTTGGTGGACTTTGTGTGGCGGATTTCCTACCTTGTAGGTGCGATCGTGGTGATGGTCAGCCTCAATCCCTCACTGGCGGGTATGATCCTGACGATTCTGCCGCTTATGGTCGTTTTATTCGCCATATTCCAGAAAAAGCTGATCCATGTTAACCGGCAGGTCCGGGAGATCAATTCCCGGATCACCGGCAACTTCAACGAAGGCATAACCGGTGCAAAAACCATTAAATCTTTAGGCGTAGAAAGAAAAATGGAGGACCGGTTCTGCAAAGAAACAGCGGATATGCGGAAGAAAAGCGTACAGGCATCTCGCTTGCGAGGCCTGTTTTCAGGTACGATGAGCTTTGCCTCCAGCGTGGCTTTGGCCATCGTTTTGTGGAAGGGCGGCTATATCGCTACAGAACAAATTGGTACCTTTTCTGTATTCATGTCTTACGCACAGGGCATGATGGAGCCACTGCGTTGGCTTGTTGATGCGGTATCTGACCTTATCACCACGCAAGTCAATATCGAGCGTTTTACCAATCTTTTGGCGGTGAAGTCCGATGTGATCGATACACCTGAAGTCGTTGAAAAATATGGCGACAGCTTGCACCCCAAAATAGAGAATTGGGAACCGATCCGAGGGGATATTTCTTTTAAGGATGTAACCTTCCGCTATCCTGACGGGGAAGAAACGGTTTTAGAGAATTTCAGTTTGGACATCCCTTTTGGAACCCACCTCGCGATTGTCGGGGAAACAGGTGCAGGAAAGTCTACCCTTGCAAATCTGGTATGTCGATTCTACGAACCAACACAAGGCAAGCTGTATATTGACGGAAAAGACGCCCGTGAGCGTTCTCAGTTATGGCTTCACAGCTCTATTGGCTATGTGCTGCAGACGCCACATCTGTTTTCAGGCACTGTCCGTGAAAATCTACTGATGGGCAATCCGGATGCTACAGAGGAAGATATCTGGTCGGCTATTCGAACCGTATCTGCCGAGGATGTCATTTCTCATTTGGAAAAAGGTTTGGATACAGATGTTGGCGAAGGCGGCGACCTACTTTCCACGGGCGAAAAACAACTAATTTCTTTTGCAAGAGCTGTTTTAGCGAACCCAAGAATTCTGATCTTGGATGAAGCCACGGCTTCGGTTGATACGCTGACAGAAGCACGAATTCAAAGCGCAATGGATGCCGTAACAGCAGGTAGGACTTCCATTATGATAGCTCACCGTCTAAGTACAGTGAGGGATGCAGATATTATTCTGGTAGTAAGGAATGGTAAGATCGTAGAGCAAGGTACACATCCGGAACTGATTTCCCGTAAAGGCTATTACTATGAACTGTATACAAAGCAGTATGAAGAGGAAACTACTTCCCAAATCCTCTCCTAATGAAGAAGGCTCCTATCCGGTTGGATAGGAGCCTATAATTATTTAGGAATGTTACCTCTGTTGGTATCCAAAACCTTTGCAGGATCGAATATGCCGTCAAACCATGTGCGGTTATGTGCCATGTTGGAACCGCTTACCATAATGCGTCCCATTCTCACATATTGTTCACCTTCATAGGACCAGGTGCTGCCATCGGTATTGGCAAAACCAAGGAAGATACTAAAATCGTTAAGACGCAGATCGCTGAATGCCTGACCGCTGTAAGGTGTGTTTCTGGAGCCAATGTCACTGTTCTGGGCAAAGACGAAGGTGCGCACATCACCTACAATGGGAGCAACTTCATTATTCCATTTCTTGAGATCTGCTTTGATTTGATTTGCGCTGCTGGAACCATAGCCGATATTTGCGTAAGTGTAGCAAGCGATTTCGTAGCCAGCCTTGCGGAGAGCATCAACAAGCTTCTTGGCATCGGAGACTTCTGCATCATAAGCGTCCTGCCCAAAGGTATCAGCGGCGCCTTCATAGGTGCGGTATCCAAAGATACCATCAAAGCCGGTGATAGCCAGAACAGCTTTTGCGCCCCTGTAGCTGAAGTCCGGATGACTTTCCACAAAGCTTTCCAAAATGGGAACCATATCATAGGCGCCTACTTGTTCGTTGCCGGAAGCGTCGATATAGGTGTTGGTCAATTTCCCGTTTTCATCAACAACAAGCTTGGACGCAAAGCCCGCACCCTTGGCATCGGGGATCTTATCGCCATTGCTATCAGTCATATAGTAGTAATAATTGACTTGTGTTTGTGTGATGATCAGAGGCTTTTTGCCGGAAGGCAAGTATAGATCCTTGGGGCTATATGTCACGCCCCCATTAGCATTGGTTTCAGATTCATAAACGTCATCCAGACTTACCAGGATGTAATTGTTTGCGTAGAGCTCTTCCAGAATCTTAGAAAACTCAGTGGTTGTAACAAAGTTTTTGTTGTACGCACTTGCGTAGGTTCTGTCCTTGTAGGCACGGGTAGAATCGGCGATCAAAACCTGGAAAGACAAGTTAACCACTTGTGCCGGATCATTCCAAAGAACCAATTTGCTCTTTAGATTCTCATACTCAGCCATCTTATCCAAAAGATTGGGGTAGGCTGTGATGTCCCCGGTGAAGGAGTTAATGGTGTCGATTGCGGCTTGGTAGTCAAAGCCCTTTGCGTAGGTCTCGGCCTTTGAAAGCAAGGATGCGGCCAGCAAATCCTGATGGCGTTTTAACTCTTCCTGTGCGGCGATGGATTCAGCAACTTCCGCTTCCCTTATCTTTCGGGCAGCATCGGCCCTAATAATAGCGGTAATAATAAAGATAGTACAAAGTACAACGGTTATGCCAATGATAATAGTTGGCAAATAATTTTCTTTAATAATTTCTGCTTTCGTTTTCTTTCTGCGACGGGGATTAGCCGGGCGCTGTACCTGTTCGTCGTTCATATGTAGACCGCCTTTCTGTAAATTAACTCCATTATATATGCAAATCTTGTAAAAATCAAGGTAATTGAAGGGCTTTTCTAAACGTAGGAATGAAATGTCTCTTTGGGGAAATAATCCACAATGAGGTGATGATATGGTGCGTGGCATTTCAAAACAGGTAGTCGTAATTAACGGCAATCACCGTGACTTTTTTGAGCAGGCATTTTTTGTTTTGAAGGACGGACATTTAAAGGAGGGTATCAGCGAAAAAGATCTGCTCAGACAGGCAAAGATTGCGTTGGGAAGTGCAGATGATAAAGCAAAAAGAATTTCCATATGGCACAGGGCCTTGTGGGCTGCTGGCGGCTTTTCGTTCGGATGTGGGATTTTGTTATTGGCGCATTTGTTATGACTTGCCATTCTAAATGTGCTGTGCTATAATCCTCCCAAAGGAGGTGGCGTCTTGCAACTTGGGAATATGCAAATTGAAAACCCATTGGCACTTGGCCCGATGGCAGGTGTTACAGATTGGGCTTTTCGGACGGTCTGCGCTGAACTGGGAGCAAATATTACAGTGACGGAAATGGTCTCTTCCAGAGCCCTTGTATATAAAGATAAGAAAAGCGCTGCGCTCCTCAAAAAGAACGAAGGAAGCATCTGTGGTGCTCAAATTTTTGGCAATGACCCGGAAATTATGGCAGAAGGCGCTCGCTTAGCATTGGAAATATCCGGATGCGACTTTTTGGATATCAATATGGGCTGTCCAATGCCTAAGATTGCAAATAGTGGCGATGGAGCTGGATTGATGCGCACACCGGAATTGGCGGGAGAAATTTTGTCTGCAGTTGTGAAAGCAGTAAATGTGCCTGTGACGGTGAAATGCCGCCTCGGTTGGGATAAAGGAAGCATCAATGTCCTTGAGTTTGCCCGTCGTATGGAGGATAATGGCGCATCTATGCTGACGGTCCACGGAAGGACAAGGAGCATGCTGTATTCCGGCGTGGCTGATTGGGATATGATCGGAAAGGTCAAACAGGCGGTGCGGATCCCTGTGATTGCCAATGGCGACATTGTTGATTGGGAGACGGCCGTTAAATGTCGAAATCGCACCGGTGCGGATGGTGTAATGATTGGTCGAGCTACCTTTGGTGACCCCTGGATTTTCGCACAGGCAAAAGCGGCCTTTGAAGGAACACCCATTCCGGAAAGACCTTGCTTGGCGGATAGAACAGATGTTGCATTACGACAGTTTGAATTGGCCTTCCAAGATAAGGGAGAACATATCGCTTGCTTAGAAGCAAGAAAACATTTTGCTTGGTATTTGCGTGGTGTTTCCCATAGCAGTTACTATAAGACACAGATACCTTCCATTCAAACAATGGAAGATATTTACCGAATTGCAAAAGGTATTAAAAATGATTTGCAATAATTACAAGGAATGAATATCCCGCTTGGTTACACCCTAGTTGTGAGGTGATGGGTATGACCAAGCGGTTTCTTTTTTGCTTGCTTGTGATAAGTGTTTTGTTTATTCCTGTACAGGCATCCACCATACGATGGGTCGATTTTGCCATACCGTATGAATCGCTGAAATACGCAATGGATGTGGATATTGAAACAAAAGATACGGAAAGACACATCAGCTGGATAGAAATTCTTGCAGTTTCCGGTTGCCGAACCGGTGGCAAATGTGGTTTGCAGTCCGTAAAAACTGCCGCAAATGACCTCAAAGGCGACAATAGCCCGGAGGAGCTGTTAGGTAAATTATATAAGCACTACCCATATTATTACGAGGCATATGAAGCCGTATTAGGCGGCTTACTGGGGAATTTCTCTATAGAGATAAACGGACAAAAGAAATTCACCTACGGATTGAAGGCATTTTCTCCCATAGCTGCCGGCTATGGATATTCCCATTGCTCTGATTTTGGTAATCAGCGTTCTTTCGGCTTTAACCGGAAGCACTTGGGTAATGATTTAATGGGGAGTCTGGGTACGCCAATTGTGGCAGTGGAAGGCGGCACGGTAGAGGCAATGGGCTGGAACAGATATGGTGGTTGGCGAATAGGTATCCGTTCCTTTGACAACAAGCGTTACTATTATTATGCGCACCTGCAAAAGGATCGTCCCTTTGCGCCCGGTTTGCAGGTAGGAGATATTGTAAATGCAGGTGACTTGCTTGGCTTTATGGGGCGTACAGGATATTCCGATAAGGAAAATGTGAACAATATTCAGACGGTTCATTTACACTTTGGTATGCAGCTGATCTTTGAGGAAAATCAGAAAGAATGTAATGCTGAAATTTGGATAGATGTATACCCAATCGTAAAGCTTCTTTCCCATCACAGAAGCAGTATTTTGCGTAAAGGCGACACCTGGGAACGAACCTATCCCTTTGACGATTTGGATTATGGCATTTTAGATAAAAAATGACGAGGATCACCCTTGAAATATTGACACAAAAAATAGAATTTTCCAAGCTGTTTTATTTGACAAGTTTTTCTTCCTGTGGTATACTCAAACAGATAAAAAAATAATCTGGGGAGGTAGGACTATGACAAGCACGATGAGCAATTTAAAGGGTGTATGTTGTGACTTAGGCGGTATTGCCTCTCAGGGGTTGTTTTCCTTGGAAGAACTGTCCTCTTTTTCCCAAAATCAATATTTCGTTTTTCCCGGCTTTTGTGATGTGCATGTGCATTTCCGTGAGCCGGGTTTTTCTTATAAAGAAACGATTGCCACCGGTTCTATGGCAGCAGCCAGAGGTGGGTATACCGCGGTCTGTACGATGCCAAACCTAAACCCTGTTCCCGACAGTAAAGAGCACCTGAATATGCAGCTTGCGCTTATTGAGGAGCAGGCCTGTATTCATGTGTATCCCTACGGCGCAATCACCGTTGGAGAGAAAGGGGAAACCCTTGCAGATCTGGAGGGTATGGCAAAAGATGCAATTGCGTTTTCTGATGATGGTCGAGGCGTGCAGGCGGATGAAATGATGGAAGAGGCTATGTGCAGAGCAAAAGCCCTTGGAAAGATGATCGTTGCCCACTGCGAAGTGAATGATCTTCTTCGGGGCGGCTATATCCACGACGGCGTCTATGCAAAAGAAAATGGCCACAAAGGCATTTGCAGTGAAAGTGAATATCTGCAGATTGCAAGAGACCTTGAGCTGGTAGAAAAGATTGGGTGCAGTTATCATGTTTGCCATATCTCTACCAAGGAAAGCGTGGATATTATCCGTAAAGCAAAGGCAAGAGGCGTTGATGTGACCTGTGAAACCGGCCCTCACTACCTGGTGATGGACGATAGCGACTTGCAGGAAGAAGGCAGATTTAAAATGAATCCCCCCCTTCGTTCTGCAGAAGACAGGATTGCGTTGGTTGAAGGGATTGTTGATGGCACAATTGATATGATCGCTACCGACCATGCGCCTCATAGCGCAGAAGAAAAGGGGAGAGGCCTTGCAGGAAGTGCCTTTGGCGTTGTTGGCCTGGAAACGGCATTCGCAGTTCTTTATACCAAGTTGGTAAAACCGGGAATCATCTCGTTAGAGCGGCTGATAGAGCTCCTTGCAATCAATCCCAGAAAACGGTTTGATATTCCGATGGGTAGTGATTTTACAATTTGGGATCTGGAAAAAACCTTTACAGTTGACCCCGATGAGTTCCTTTCCAAAGGAAAAGCAACGCCCTTCGCAGGCTGGACCTTGCAGGGGGAATGTGTAGTGACAGTGTGTAATGGAAAAGTTGTATATAAGAAATGATGGAGGAATAAGAAATGGCAAAGCGTACTGATATCAAGAAAGTTTTGATTATCGGCTCCGGCCCTATTGTGATTGGCCAGGCTGCTGAATTTGATTATGCAGGCACCCAGGCTTGTTTGGCACTGAAAGAAGAGGGCTATGAAGTTGTCCTTTGCAACTCCAATCCTGCTACCATTATGACTGATACTACCATTGCTGATAAGGTCTATATGGAGCCTTTGACTTTGGAGTATATGGCAAAAATTCTCCGCTATGAACGCCCTGATGCTATTGTTCCCGGTATTGGCGGCCAGACCGGTCTGAACCTGGTTATGCAATTGGAGAAGAAGGGCGTTCTGCGGGAATGTAATGTAGAGCTGCTTGGCACCAGCAGTGCATCTATTGAGCGGGCTGAGGACCGTGAGATGTTTAAAGAGCTGTGCCAGTCTATCGGTGAACCCACGATCCCTTCTGAAATCACCTATTCTATTGAGGAAGCAAAGGACGCCGCAAATAGAATTGGATATCCTGTTGTTCTTCGTCCTGCCTTTACTTTGGGTGGCACCGGCGGTGGTTTTGCTTATAACGAAGAAGAACTGATTGAAATCGGATTGAATGCTTTTAAGCTGTCGCCTGTACATCAGGTGCTGGTTGAAAAGAGCGTAAAGGGTTATAAGGAAATCGAATTCGAAGTTATGCGCGACTCCGAAGACAATGCAATTACCATCTGTGGTATGGAAAACATTGATCCCGTTGGTGTTCATACCGGCGACTCTATTGTTGTTGCGCCTATTATGACCCTGTCTGATGCAGATCGTAAGATGCTTAACGACAGCGCTATCAAGCTGATCCGCGAACTGAAAATTGCAGGCGGCTGCAATGTACAGTTTGCCTTAAATCCTAACTCCAGCGAATATTATCTGATTGAAGTGAACCCCCGTGTTTCCCGTTCTTCCGCGCTGGCATCTAAGGCAAGTGGCTATCCCATTGCCCGCGTTACTGCCAAGATTGCGGTCGGTATGACTCTGGATGAAATCAAGATCGCAAATACCAATGCAAGCTTTGAGCCTGCCCTTGACTATGTAATTGCCAAGCTGCCCCGTTTCCCCTTCGATAAATTTGCATCTGCCGCCAACACTTTAGGCACCCAAATGAAGGCCACCGGTGAAATTATGGGCATTGGCTCCAATCTGGAAGAGTGTCTTCTGAAGTCTGTTCGCTCTTTGGAAGTGGGAGCATACCATTTCCACAAAGCAAAGTTTGATGATATGACCACCAAGGAACTCTACGACTACATCGCAGAGTTTAAGGATGACAACATCTTTGCTATTACCGAACTGTTCCGTCGCGGCGAAAGCGTTTCTTCTGTCTTTGATGTGACCAAGATCACCGCTTACTTCCTGGAAGCCATCGTTCACATTGTGGAGATGGAGAAGAGGCTGCTTGCAAATCCCAATGACCTGTCTGTTTTGCTGGATGCAAAGAAGATGGGCTTCTGTGATAAGTTTATCGCTAAGCTGTGGAATTGCAGCGAGCTGGACGTTTATAATGTGCGGAAAGAAAACGGAATGTTCCCCATTTACCGGATGGTAGATACTTGCCACACCGGTGCGTATATTCCTTATTTCTACTCTTCTTACTCCGGCAATAATGACTCTCGCCTTACCGATAAAAAGAAAATCGTTGTGTTGGGCGCAGGCCCTATTCGTATCGGTCAGGGTGTAGAGTTTGACTATTCTACTGTCCATGCCGTTACCACTATCAAGAATTCCGGTTATGAGGCTATTATCATTAACAATAACCCCGAAACCGTATCCACCGACTATACAACTGCCGATAAGCTCTACTTTGAGCCCTTAACGCCTGAAGATGTTATGAACATCATTGAGTTTGAGAAACCCGAGGGCGTTATCGCATCTCTGGGCGGGCAAACCGCTATCAATTTGGCACAGCCCTTGATGGATCGTGGCGTGAAGATCATCGGAACAGATTGTGCCGCAATTGAGCGCGCTGAAAACCGTGACAGCTTTGAAAAGATCCTGCAGGAACTGAATATTCCTCAGCCTAAGGGCAGAGCCGTTACCAAGATCGAGGACGGTATCGCAGCAGCTGCAGAAATCGGCTATCCCGTACTGGTGCGTCCCAGTTTTGTTCTTGGCGGCCGTGCTATGCAGATCGTTGCCAATGAAGAACAACTGCGCCATTATCTGAAGACCGCCGTTGAAATTGATGAAGACAAGCCTGTTCTGGTTGATAAGTATATCCAGGGTAAGGAAGTGGAAGTTGATGCCATTTGTGACGGCACCAATGTGTTCGTTCCCGGCATTATGGAGCTTGTTGAACGGACCGGTGTTCACAGTGGCGACTCCATCAGCGTTTACCCCACCTTCAGTATTTCCAACAAGGTGAAGGGAACCATCCTGCAGTATGCCAAAAAACTGGGTCTGGGTATTGGTATTATTGGCCTTTACAATATCCAGTTTATTGTGGATGAAAACGACAATGTCTTTATTATCGAAGTAAATCCCCGTTCTTCCCGAACTGTACCTTTCCTGAGCAAGGCTACCGGTTATTCTTTGGCTGATATTGCCACAGAAGTGATCCTGGGCAAGAGCCTGAAAGAACAGGGTATCTTTGACATTTATCCCGATGAAAAGAAACGCTGGTATGTGAAAGTACCCGTATTCTCCTTCAATAAGATCCGCGGCATGGATACCTATCTGTCTCCTGAAATGAAGTCTACCGGTGAAGCCATCGGCTACGACGACAAGCTGAACCGTGCCCTGTATAAGGCTTTGCAGGCATCCGGTATGCACCTGCAGAATTACGGTACAGTATTTGCCACTATTGCGGATAAGGACAAAGAAGAGGCGCTGCCTTTGATTCGCCGTTTCTACAACCTGGGCTTTAACATTCAGGCAACTTATGGCACAGCAATGTTCCTGAAGCACAATGGTATCCGTACCCATATTCTGCAGAAGATCAGCGATGGCAGTGAAGAAATTCCTGAAGCGCTCCGTCAGGGCCATATTGCTTACGTAATCAACACAAAGGCGCCGGGCGCAGAAGGTCCCGATAGTGATGGCTTCTATATTCGCAAGACAGCTTCTGAAAACAATGTAACACTCTTTACCGCATTGGATACGGTTCGTGTCCTTCTGGATGTTCTGGAAGAAACCACATTGACTATTTCCACGATTGACGCCTAACAGAAAGTAGGATTTAGATGAAACAGGGTAATTTTGCAATTATCGATAATATTGCCTTAACAGACAACGTTTACAAGATGACCCTGCAGGGGGATACAAGTGCAATTATTGCCCCCGGTCAGTTTGTGAACATGAAACTTGACGGGTTGTTCCTTCGCCGTCCGATTTCTGTCTGCGATGTGGAAGAGGACCGCCTAACTATCATCTATAAAGCGGTAGGCAAGGGTACTGCACAAATGGCGCAGATGAAGGCAGGCACATTGGATGTGCTTACCGGCTTGGGTAACGGTTACGACCTTTCCCTTTCCGGCGACCACCCGGTATTGCTGGGCGGTGGTGTAGGCGTTCCTCCTATGTATCTTCTTGCCAAGAAGCTTCTTGCTGAGGGTAAAAAAGTGTCTGTTATTCTTGGCTTTAACACCAAAAGTGAAGTGTTCTATGAGAAGGAATTCCTCGCCCTGGGGGCCGATGTGACCGTGACCACCGTTGATGGTTCCTATGGCCTTAAGGGCTTTGTCACAGATGCTCTCAACAATATGAGTTACACATATTTTTATACATGCGGTCCGGAGCCGATGCTGAAGGCAGTATACAAAGCGTCTAAATCTTCCGGGCAAATGAGTTTTGAAAAGCGGATGGGCTGTGGCTTTGGCGCTTGTATGGGCTGCTCCTGCAAGACTATCACCGGCTATAAGCGTATCTGCAAGGAAGGACCGGTTATGAAAAAGGAGGAAATTCTATGGGAAGACTAAGTGTTGACCTTTGCGGAATTACCATTGACAACCCGGTAATTCCTGCCAGCGGTACTTTTGGCTATGGCTATGAGTATGCAGAACTTTATGATATTAATTGCTTGGGAACATTTTCCTTTAAGGGAACGACCAAGGAGCCTCGTTTTGGCAATCCTACTCCGAGAATTGCGGAATGCACAGCTGGTATGATCAATGCGGTTGGTTTGCAAAATCCCGGTGTGGAGAAGGTTATTTCTCATGAACTTCCCTTGCTGAGAGAATGTTTCCACAAGCCTGTTATGGCAAATGTCAGCGGCTTTTCCGTTGAAGAATATGCTTATACCTGCGAAAAGTTGGATGCTGAACCCCAGGTGGGTTGGTTGGAAGTGAATGTAAGTTGTCCCAATGTGCATGGCGGTGGCATGAGCTTCGGCACTGACCCCAAAGCAGCTGCAGAGGTTACAAAGGCGGTTAAGAAAGTAACTACAAAGCCTGTGATTGTGAAACTGTCCCCCAATGTAACAGATATTGTTTCTATTGCCAAGGCCTGCGAAGATGCGGGTGCTGACGGCATCAGCCTTATCAATACGATGCTTGGTATGCGGATTGATCTGCGGACCAAGAAACCCATTATTGCGAACAAAATGGGCGGTTTCTCCGGCAGTGCCATTTTCCCTGTGGCAGTTAGAATGGTCTATCAGGTTGCGAATGCTGTTCAAATACCAGTGGTTGGTATGGGCGGCGTTAGCAGCGCAGAAGATGTGATTGAAATGATGTTGGCCGGTGCAACAGCAGTTGAAATCGGTGCTGCGAATCTTGTTGATCCCTTTGTATGTCGGGATATTATTAACAATCTGCCTGAAGTTATGGATAGATACAGAATTGAAAATTTGAAAGATATTATTGGAGGTGCAAGATAATGGGTAAAGATGTAATTATTGCTTGCGATTTTGCGAGCGCACAGCAGACATTTGCTTTCCTGGATAAGTTTACGGATGTGAAGCCCTTTGTAAAAATTGGTATGGAGCTTTACTACGCGGAAGGGCCTGCAATCGTGCGGGAGATCAAGGCAAGAGGCCACAAGATTTTCCTGGATCTGAAACTGCATGACATTCCCAATACCGTTAAGAAGGCAATGGCTGTCCTCTCCAACCTTGATGTGGACATCACCAATCTGCATGCAGCTGGCACAAAAAACATGATGAGAGCTGCTCTGGAGGGCCTGACAAGACCTGATGGCACCCGTCCCTTGCTGATTGCCGTTACCCAGCTTACCTCTACCGACCAGACTAGCATGGAAGAAGACCTTTTGATTCACGAGCCTATCGACAAGGTCGTAATGCACTACGCAAAATGTGCAGAAGAAGCCGGTCTTGATGGCATTGTTTGCTCCCCTCTGGAAGCTGGCAAGGTCCACGATACCTGCGGCAAGCATTTCCTGACCGTCACTCCCGGTGTCCGTTTTGCTGACGGTGATGTGGGTGACCAGAAGCGGGTTATGACTCCTGCACAGGCTAAGGAAATCGGTTCTGATTACATTGTTGTGGGCAGACCCATTACTGCTGCGGAAGACCCTGTTGCTGCTTACAAACTTTGTGTAAATGAATTCTGCGATTGATAGGGGAGAGTAAAATGGAAGCATATAAAAGAGAGTTTATTCAGTTCCTGCAGAAGGCAGGCGTACTGAAATTTGGCGATTTTACTGCGAAGAGCGGCAGAAAAATCCCTTACTTCATCAATGCAGGCATGATTAAAACCGGCGACGAAATTGCCAAGCTGGGTGAGTTCTATGCCAAGGCATACTTTGAGAAGGTTGGCAATAAGCCCACTGTTCTCTACGGACCTGCCTATAAAGGTATTTCTATCGCAGTTTCCGCTGCTGTTGCACTGAGCAAGAACGGTCTTGATGTGCCTTTCTTCTTCAACAGAAAGGAAGCAAAGGACCATGGCGAAGGCGGCGTATTCGTTGGGTATGTTCCTCAGGCTGGTGAAGAGGTAGTTATTGTTGAAGATGTAATTACTGCCGGCACTGCTATCCGCGAAAGCATGGCGATCCTCAGCAATCTGGAGGATGTAAAGGTTGCTGCAACTTTTGTTATGGTTGACCGTAAGGAAAAGGGTAAAACCGACCTTTCTGCTATGGCCGAGGTGGAGCAGGAATTTGGATTCCCCGTATATAGCGTTGTGGATGTTTATGACATCATTGAGTTCCTGGAGGAAGATCCTGCAAACGCCGAAAATGTGGCGAGAATTCGCAATTACCTCGCTGTGAACGGAGCAAAAGTATGAGAAGCCTGATCGATATTACGGATTTTTCCATTCCTGAGTTGGATGAACTGCTGCATACTGCCTGCGATATTATTGAAAACCCCTCCAAGTATGAAAATGCTTGCTGTGGCAAGAAGCTGGCAACATTGTTCTTTGAGCCTTCTACCCGTACTCGTTTGAGCTTTGAGGCAGCCATGATGGAACTGGGTGGCAATGTGATCGGTTTTTCTGAAGCAAGCAGCTCTTCTGCGTCTAAAGGCGAGAGCATGGCAGATACAGCAAAGATTCTTTCTTGCTATGCAGATATTATGGCAATTCGTCATCCTAAGGAAGGCGCTCCCTATGTAGCAGCTAAAAACGCCACGATCCCTGTTATCAATGCCGGTGATGGTGGACATTGTCATCCCACCCAAACCCTGGCTGACCTTCTTACCATCTACCGTGAAAACGGTCACTTTGACGGCCTTACCATCGGCTGCTGTGGTGACCTGAAGTATGGCAGAACGGTCCATTCCTTGCTAGCTGCGATGAGCCGCTATAAGAATGTGAAAGTGGTGTTGATTTCCCCTAAGGAACTGCAACTGCCGGAGTATATCAAGCAGGAAGTCCTGGAAAAGAACAACATGAATTACGTGGAAACCACTTCTCTGGAAGAGGCAATGCCAAATTTGGATGTTCTTTATATGACCCGCATCCAGAGAGAACGGTTTGACGATCCTGCTGTCTATGAACGGTTGAAAGACAGCTACATATTGACGCCTGATAAGCTTGTTTCTGCTAAGGATACTATGCGGATCTTGCATCCTCTGCCCAGAGTGAATGAGATAAGTGTAAAGGTAGATGCCGACCCCAGAGCGGCTTACTTCCGCCAGGCTCTGAATGGAAAATATATGCGCATGGCGCTGATCCTGAAACTTTTGGAAGAAGCAAAGGCTGGTAAGCAGATGGAACCGGAGGGCGATGTTCTTGTAAACCGTCTCCTTTGCGAAAACAGCCGTTGCATTAGTGCAACAGAACAGGAGCTGGATCATGTGTTTAAGTGTGTGGATCCCGAGAAGGGGATTTACCGCTGTATTTATTGTGAAGCGAAGAAAACTCTGTAAGTTATACAAAAAGGTCACCTGTTACGAGGCTATTCGTGGTTATTAGTCCAAAAGTCTTTGAATGCGCCGTTCCTTCCTTGACACAGAATTTTCATCGTGCTAGAATTAAGATGTTAATTTCTTGCTTTCTGCGACTGACGGAAATGTGGAGCACCACGGGGGAACAGAAAGTGTAATGGCTTTGCCAATTGCCGACCGTCTGGGCGCATTTAGCTTGTTAGGCTAAGTGCGCCCTTTTTGGTTGTTTTAGGAGGTATTATGAAAAAAGTTGGAATTGTGATGGGCAGTGACAGCGATCTGCCTATTGTTCAAAAAGCGATCGATACTTTGAAATCTTTGGAGATACCCTATGAAGTGCATATCTATTCTGCCCACAGAACCCCTGTCGAGGCTCGTGATTTTGCGGTAAATGCCCGTTCTAATGGATTTGGTGCAATTATTGCTGCTGCCGGCATGGCAGCACACCTGGCAGGTGCTATCGCCGCGAATACCACACTTCCTGTTGTTGGTATTCCCTGTAAGGGCGGTGCGATGGACGGTCTTGATGCTCTTTTGTCTACTGTGCAGATGCCTACCGGAATTCCTGTGGCAACTGTGGCACTGAACGGTGGCGCTAACGCAGCCCTCCTTTGCGCCCAGATGCTTGCTATCGAGGATGAAAATTTGGCAAAGAAACTTGATGACAAGCGTCAAAAGGATGCAGAAGCGGTTTTGGAAAAAGACAGTAAAATCGCTGCAAATTTGTAAGTTATTTAAATCAATATAAAGGAGTAACAATTATGGAAAAGAAACTTGTTTACACCGGCAAAACCAAGGACGTTTTCGCTCTGGAAAACGGCAACTACCTGCTCAAGTTTAAGGATGATTGCACCGGCAAGGATGGCGTGTTTGATCCCGGCGAAAACGCTGTAGGTCTGACCATTGATGGCGTAGGCGATGTGAACCTGCGTATGTCCATCTATTTCTTTGAAAAGATCAATGCTGCAGGCATTCTGACTCACTATGTCAGTGCTGACCTGGATAACACCACTATGGAAGTGCTGCCCGGTAAGGTGTTTGGCAAGGGCCTGGAGGTTATCTGCCGTTATAAAGCTGTTGGCAGCTTCTTCCGCCGTTACTCTGATTACATTGAAGAAGGTGCTGATCTGCCTGAATATGTGGAAATGACCTTCAAGAATGACGAGAAGGGCGATCCTCTGGTTACAAAAGAAGGGTTGATCGCTTTGGGCGTTATGACTGATAAGCAGTACGAAGATATGAAGGTTATGACCCAAAAGATCACAAGAATCATTGCCGATGACCTGGATGCAAAGGGCTTGAAGTTATATGACATCAAGTTTGAGTTTGGCTACGACGCAGATGGCAATGTAATGCTCATCGATGAAGTTGCTTCCGGCAATATGCGTGTATACAAGGATGGTCAGTATATTGATCCCATGACCCTGTCCAAGCTGTTTTTTGCATAAGAATTTTCCCGTAGATTAAAGGAGTTTATAATGGGCGGATTTTTTGGAATCGTGTCCAAGCAGGACTGCATGGTGGATGTGTTCTTTGGAACAGACTACCACTCCCACCTTGGCACCCGTCGTGGTGGTATGGCCGCCTACGATAAGGAAATTGGTTTGCAAAGAACCATTCATAATATCGAAAATGCCCCTTTCCGTACAAAGTTTGAGCATATTTTTGATCAGATGCAGGGCACTTCTGCTATTGGTTGTATCAGTGACACCGATCCTCAGCCTATGTTGATTCGGTCGGCTCTTGGTACCTATGCAATTTGTACTGTTGGCGTTATCAATAATGCGGACGAGCTGATCGAACAGTATCTTGCTACCAGCGGCGGTCACTTTGACGCTATGACAGGCGGAAGAGTAAATTCCACAGAGCTGGTTGCTGCACTCATCGATCAAAAAGGAGACTTTGTTGAAGGCATTCGTTTTGCACAAAGTGTAATCGACGGTACTGCAAATATCCTTATTCTGAAGGATGATGGCAAACTGATCGCTGCCCGTGATCGGGTTGGGCGTATCCCTGTGCAGATCGGTAAAGATGAGAATGGCTATTGTGCGTCTTTTGAGGCCTTTGCCTACACGAAACTTGGCTTTGAGCATGTACGGGAATTGGGTCCTGCAGAAATCGTGGAACTCTCTACTGAGGGGATCGAGCAGCTTTCCGCTCCCGGTGAAGAGATGCATGTTTGCGCATTTCTTTGGAGCTACTATGGCTATCCTACCTCTACCTATGAAGGCATCAATGTGGAAGCAATGCGCTACCGCAACGGTGCCGCTATCGCAGACCGCGATATGGAGCAGGGGAGAAGTATGGATATCGACTATGTAGGGGGTGTGCCGGATTCAGGAACCCCTCATGCCATCGGTTATGCAAACCGTAGTGGTCGCCCCTTTGCCCGTGCTTTCATTAAGTATACTCCCACATGGGCGAGAAGCTTCACTTCAGCAAAGCAGGCTGACCGGAAGAAAGTTGCAAAAATGAAGCAGATTCCCGTCCATGAGTTAATTCAGGATAAGAATCTTCTGTTTGTGGACGATTCCATTGTTCGCGGCACACAGTTACAGGAAACAGTGGATTTCCTCTACGAAAACGGTGCAAAGTCTGTTCATATGCGTTCCGCCTGCCCTCCCATTATGTATGGCTGTAAGTATTTGAACTTCTCTCGTTCCACCAGCGATATGGAGCTGATCTCTCGTCGCACCATTGTGGAACTGGAAGGGGAGGAAGGCCTGAACCATATTGATGAATATGCAGATGGCAATACAGAGCGCGGTAAGGCTATGCGGAAGGCAATTTGCGAGAAGATGCACTTTGCATCTCTAGGTTTCCAAACCCTGGAAGGCGTTGTGAATGCCATTGGTTTGGAAAAATGCAAACTGTGTACTTACTGCTGGACCGGTAAGGAAAAATAAAGGAGTTTACTTATGGTTGAGAAGAGTTATTCTGAAAGTTATGCCGCTGCCGGCGTAGATATAACAGCCGGTTACAGAGCTGTTGAACTGATGAAGAAGCATATCAAGCGCACGAAGAACGAAGGCTGTCTGGATGACGTAGGCGGCTTCGGCGGTTGTTTTGGTTTACCCATCGCAGGCATGGAAGAGCCGGTATTGGTTTCCGGTACAGATGGTTGTGGCACCAAGGTGAAGTTGGCAATTCTGATGGACAAGCATGATACCATTGGCATTGATGCAGTTGCTATGTGCGTTAACGATATTATCTGCGTAGGCGCTAAGCCTCTGTTCTTCCTTGACTACATCGCTTGCGGTAAGAATATTCCTGAAAGAATCGCTGAGATTGTAGGCGGTGTTGCTGAGGGTTGTGTACAGTCCGGTGCCGCGCTTATTGGAGGCGAGACCGCAGAGCATCCTGGTATGATGCCTGTTGAAGAATACGACCTGGCGGGTTTTGCTGTTGGCATTGTGGATAAAAAGAAGATCCTTGATAATTCTAAAATGGCAGCCGGCGATGTTGTTATTGCCCTGCCTTCTACCGGTATCCACTCTAACGGCTTCAGCCTGTGCCGTAAAGTGTTTGACATTGATAATAACAATCCTGAACTGTATGTACCTCGTGAGGAATTGGGCGGAAAGACAACCGCTGAGGCTCTCCTCGTTCCTACCCGTATCTATGTAAAGCCTGTACTGGCGTTGCTGGAAAAAGTGAATGTTAAGGGCATCTCTCACATTACTGGCGGCGGCTTCTATGAGAACATTCCCCGGTCCATTCCCGATGGACTTGGCGCAGTTATTGACCGTAGTGCTGTTAAGGTGCTTCCCATTTTCGATTTGATCGCCAAGACCGGCAATATCCCCGAACGCGACATGTTTAATACCTATAACATGGGCGTTGGTATGAGCATCGTGGTACCTGCTGATGAGGTGGAAACTGCTATCGAGGTTTTGAAGGCCCACGGCGAAGATGCTTATGTGATCGGTAAGATCGTTGCTTCTGACGAGAAGATCACCATTGTTTAATTGAGGTGTTTTATGGATAAAGCCAGAATTGCCGTGCTGGTTTCCGGCGGCGGCACCAACCTGCAAGCCCTTTTGGATGCCCAAATGAAAGGCAGCCTGAAAAGTGGTCAGATCTGCCTTGTAATTTCCAACAATCCCAATGCCTACGCCTTGGAGCGGGCGAAAAATGCCGGAGTTGAAAGCAAGGTTGTTACCAAGAAAGAGGTAGGCTCCCAGAACGCATTTGAGCAAAGGATTATTGATTTACTTGAGGAAAAGCAGATTGATGTCATTGTGCTTGCTGGCTTTATGTCCATTTTAAGTGAAAATTTTACCGGTCGGTATCCGGAGCGCATTTTAAATGTACATCCTTCCTTGATACCATCTTTCTGTGGAGCTGGGTTCTATGGCCTGCGTGTTCATGAGGAGGCTCTTCGTTATGGCGTGAAGGTCACGGGAGCAACTGTACATTTTGTGAATGAGATTCCTGACGGTGGTAAGATCATTCTGCAGAAGAGTGTTGCTATTCACAAAGGTGACACGCCTGAAGTTCTACAGAAACGGGTAATGGAACAGGCGGAGTGGAAGATTCTGCCCCGTGCTGTTGAAATGGTAAGTAGGAAATACAGAAAGTGAGAGGTAAGAATATGAACGTTTATGAAACAAAGACCATGGCTGAACGCCTGGATGGCAATACCTATCCCGGCCGTGGTATTGTGCTGGGTATCACGCCTGACGGAAAGAAATCTGTTGCAGCCTATTTTATTATGGGTCGCAGCGTAAACAGCCGTAACCGCATTTTTGCGCTGGAATCTGATGGCATCCGTACGGAGGCTCATGATCCCAGCCTGATGAAGGACCCTCACTTGATTATTTATCATCCTGTTCGTGAAGCTGGCTGCGGCCTTATCGTTACAAATGGTGACCAGACCGATACTATCTGGGAGTATCTCGCCCGTGGCGAGAGCTGGGAAGCCGCTCTGCGCACCCGCGTGTTTGAAGATGACGGTCCCAACTGGACGCCTAGACTTTCCGGCCTGTTGGCAGGTGATGGCAGCTACAAGATGTCTATTTTGAAGTCTGCTGATGCAGAAGGTTCTGCCTGTGCCCGTTTCTTCTATGAATATCCTGCGGTTGCTGGTTTAGGCCACTTTATTCATACTTATGTGTGCGATGGCAATCCTGTGATCCCCACTTTCCAGGGCGAACCGGAGCGTGTTGCTATTGAGGGCGATATTGACACTTTTACCAATATGCTTTGGGAAAACCTGAACACCGACAATAAGATCTCCCTGTTCGTTCGTTATACTGATCTTGCTACCGGAAAGTATGAGCAGCGGATCATTAATAAGCACCAGTAAAAGGAGAAGATGAACATGAAGGAATTAGAACTGAAATATGGTTGTAACCCCAACCAGAAACCCGCTTCTTTGTATATGCACGACGGTTCTGAACTGCCGATTACCATTTTGAATGGCCGCCCCGGTTACATCAACTTTATGGACGCATTAAACTCCTGGCAACTGGTCAAGGAACTGAAGGAAGCTACCGGTATGGCATGCGCTACTTCCTTTAAGCACGTTTCACCCACTTCCGCAGCTGTTGGTAAGCCGCTGTCTGTGGTTCTGAAGAAGGCGTGCTTTGTTGAAGATGTTGCCGGCCTGGACGAAAATCCTCTTGCCTGCGCTTATGTGCGAGCTCGTGG
Organism: Faecousia sp.; assembly: GCA_045122735.1. Taxonomy (GTDB): domain Bacteria; phylum Bacillota; class Clostridia; order Oscillospirales; family Oscillospiraceae; genus Faecousia. The sequence goes on along the minus strand of JBGVHZ010000010.1, from coordinate 21,214 downwards.
CACTGACCGGATGTGTTCCTTTGGTGACTGGGTTGCATTGAGTGATGTTTGCGATGAGATGACCGCATCTTTGATTGCGCCGGAAGTCTCTGACGGTATTATCGCACCCGGCTATACAGAAGAAGCCTTGGCAATCCTGAAGAATAAGCGCAAGGGAAGCTACAATGTGGTTCAGATTGACCCTAACTATGTTCCCGATGCGCAGGAGCGCAAGCAAGTATTCGGCATTACTTTTGAGCAGGGCCGTAATAACTTTAAGATTGGCGAACATCTTCTTGAGAACATTGTTACTGCCAACAAGGATCTGCCTGAGTCTGCAAAGATCGACCTGATCGTTGCGCTTATCACCTTAAAGTACACGCAGTCCAATTCTGTTTGCTATGCCGTAGACGGCCAGGCAATCGGCGTTGGCGCCGGTCAGCAGAGCCGAATCCATTGCACCCGTTTGGCAGGCTCCAAGGCTGATACATGGTTCCTGCGTCAGCATCCTAAGACTCTGGCGCTTAAGTTCCGTGAAGACCTGGGTCGCGCGAATCGCGATAATACCATTGATGGCTACATCAACGGCAATGAAGAAGATGTTTGTGCTGACGGCATTTGGCAGAATTATTTCACCGAACAGCCCGAACGGCTGACTGAAGAAGAGAAGAAGGCTTGGCTGGCTACCCGTCAGAATGTGGCGTTGGGCTCTGATGCGTTCTTCCCCTTCAGCGACAATATAAAGCGCGCATATGCTTCCGGCGTTAAATATATCGCGGAACCCGGTGGTTCTATCCGTGATGATCTGGTCATCGAGGAGTGCAACAAGAAGGGCATGGTTATGGCTTTCACCGGTATGCGTTTGTTCCATCACTAAGAAACTGACAATAGGGGACAGCAAATGCTGCCCCCTGTTGGTGCGTTTAATGAACCCCACAAAACACGGAGGTAATTATGAAATTGCTTGTTGTGGGCGGCGGCGGTCGTGAGCACGCCATTATCCGCTCTTTAAAAAAGAACCCCGACGTAGAAACCATCTATGCCCTTCCCGGTAATGGCGGCATTGCTGCTGACGCCACCTGTGTTGGAATTGGCGCAACCGACATTGGGGGTATTGTAAATTTTGCTAAGGAAAATGCAATCGACTATGCAGTTGTTGCTCCTGATGATCCTTTAGTGCTTGGGTGTGTTGATGCTCTCGAAGAAATCGGTATTCCCTGCTTCGGCCCTAAGGCGAATGCAGCTATTATTGAAGGCAGCAAAGCCTTTGCCAAGAATTTGATGAAGAAATATCATATTCCTACTGCGGCATATGAAATTTTTACGGATCTTGATGCTGCGCTGACATACTTACAAACTGCCCCCATTCCCACGGTTATTAAGGCCGACGGACTTGCGTTGGGTAAGGGTGTTATCATTGCACAGACCCGTGAAGAAGCGATGGAAGCCGTTACCGATATGATGGCAAATGCCAAATTCGGCAAGAGTGGCAGCACTGTGGTTATCGAAGAATTCCTTACAGGCCCTGAAGTATCTGTGCTTGCATTTACCGACGGTAATGTTGTTCGACCTATGGTATCCAGCATGGACCATAAGCGGGCGGGGGATAACGATACCGGTCTTAATACCGGCGGTATGGGAACGGTTGCGCCCAATCCATATTACACCGATGAAATTGCCAAGCAGTGCATGAAGGAAATTTTCCTGCCTACCATTCGTGCAATGAAGAAAGAAAAACGTACCTTTAAGGGCTGCCTGTACTTTGGCTTAATGCTTACACCCAACGGTCCCAAGGTGATCGAGTACAACTGTCGTTTTGGTGATCCTGAAACTCAGGTCGTTTTACCGCTGCTGAAGAGTGATCTTTTGACGATTATGCAGGCATGTACAAATGGCACACTTTCCAAGACACCTGTCCGCTTTTCCAAGAAGCATGCTTGCTGCGTGATTAAGGCTTCCGCCGGCTATCCTGAGAGCTATAAAAAGGGTTACCGCCTGTCTATGTCCGAGCGTGCTGCTGCGCATACCTTCGTTGCCGGTGCTAAGCTGGTTGATGGCAAGCTGGTCACTTCCGGTGGTCGTGTTACCGGAACGACTGCGGTTCGGAGCAGCCTGGAAGATGCAATTGATGCTGCGTACCGCCTCTCTGCCGGAGTGAAGTTTAGCAATGCCTATAGCCGAAGTGATATCGGTCAGCGGGCGTTGCAGGCAAAGAAATAATAGATCAGGAGGAATTGCCCATGGTTTATCGTATTTTTGTTGAAAAGAAAGAGGGCCTTGATAACGAAGCAAAGGGCCTTTTGAATGAAGCTAAGAATTTGCTGGGCATTGCAGGCATGGAAAACATTCGTCTGTTCAACCGCTATGACGCAGAAAATATCACTGAGGAGCTGTTTGACTATGCTGTTAAGACAGTCTTCTCTGAGCCCCAGCTGGATAACACCTCTGCTGAACTGGAACTTCCTGGTGCTTATGTATTTGCTGTCGAGGCGCTGCCCGGTCAGTTTGACCAGCGGGCTGATTCTGCTGCCCAATGTATTCAGATCATTTCCCAGGGTGATCGACCCCTGATCCGTACCGCTAAGGTTTACGGTCTATACGGCGACTTGAGTGATGCTGACATTGCTTCCTTTAAAAAGCATGTTATCAACGCAGTTGAAAGCCGGGAAGCAGCACTGACCTTACCTGAAACTCTGGCAGTTAAGTACGCTGCCCCTGAGACAGTTGCCACTGTCACCGGATTTATCACAATGGGCGATACGGAACTGGCTGCATTGCTGGATGAAAAGGGACTGGCAATGGACCTGGACGATCTAAAATTCCTTCAGGCATATTTCCGTGATGAGGAGCATCGTGATCCCACCATTACGGAAATTCGTGTGGTTGATACCTACTGGTCCGATCACTGCCGTCATACTACTTTCTCCACCCATATTGACAATGTCCGCATTGATGACCCTGCTGTGCAGACTGCATATGAGCGGTATCTTGCGGCTCGTGTGGAAGTTTATGGTGAAGAAAAAGCTTCTAAGCGTCCCCAGACCCTTATGGACATTGCTACCATCGGCACTAAGACCCTTAAGAAGCGTGGCATGCTGCCTGAATTGGACGAATCTGAGGAAATCAATGCTTGTTCCATTCATGTGAATGCAACCGTGAACGGGGAAGAGCAGGATTGGCTACTGATGTTCAAAAATGAAACGCATAACCATCCTACTGAAATTGAACCTTTTGGCGGTGCCGCCACTTGTATTGGCGGTTGTATCCGTGACCCCCTGTCCGGTCGTGCCTATGTCCACCAGGCAATGCGTGTTACCGGTGCAGGTGACCCCAGAAAAAGTGTCGCCGAAACCTTGCCCGGCAAGTTGCCCCAGAGAAAGATCTGCCAGACTGCTGCTGCAGGTTATTCTTCCTACGGCAACCAAATCGGTCTTGCTACCGGCCATGTTGCTGAAATGTATCATGATGGCTATGTTGCCAAGCGTTTGGAGTGTGGCGCTGTTGTAGCTGCTGCACCGGCCTATAATGTTCGCCGTGAGCGCCCTGCTGCAGGTGATGTAGTTGTTCTGCTTGGTGGCCGCACCGGTCGTGACGGCATCGGTGGCGCCACCGGTTCTTCCAAGAGCCACAATATGAAGTCTTTGACCACTATGGCATCTGAGGTTCAGAAGGGCAATGCCCCCGAAGAACGAAAGATCCAGCGCCTGTTCCGCAATCCTGAAGTGACTCGGCTCATTAAGCGTTGTAATGACTTCGGTGCAGGTGGTGTTTCTGTCGCAATCGGTGAGCTGGCTCCCGGCCTGAAAATCGACCTGGATGCCGTCCGTAAGAAGTACGATGGCCTGGATGGTACTGAAATTGCCATTTCTGAGTCTCAGGAGCGTATGGCTGTTGTGGTTGAAGCCAAAGATGCAGATGCCTTTATTGCTGCTGCTGAAAAGGAGAATCTGGAAGCTTACCGTGTTGCTGTCGTGACAGAAGAAGAACGGATGGTTATGTCCTGGAAGGGGCAGACAATTGCCAATCTGAGCCGAGCATTCCTGGATACCAATGGCGCAGTGAAACATGCTGATGCACATATTACAGAAAAGGACCTGTCTGTGCTGAGCAAGGCCCTGTATGGCAACCTCCGTGAGATGGCTTCTGACCTGAAGACTGCTTCTCAAAGAGGCCTTGTTGAGCGTTTTGACTCTACCATTGGTGCTGGTTCTGTGACTTTGCCCTTTGGTGGCAAGCGTCAGCTGACACCGGCCCAGTCCATGGCTGCGGTACTGCCTGTACTGCCCGGACAGGAGACCGACCAGGCCAGTGTCTTTAGCTGGGGCTGTGATCCTGATCACCTGTCTGTAGATCCCTATACCGGTGCTCGGGCATCTATCTATAACTCTGTTGCAAAGCTGGTTGCAGCTGGCTGTGACTATAAACAGGCCTACCTGACCCTTCAAGAGTTCTTTGAAAGATTGAGAAACGAGCCTAAGCGTTGGGGCAAGCCCTTTGCAGCCCTTCTCGGTGCGCTGGATGCACAGCTGGAGCTGGGCGCTGCCGCTATCGGCGGCAAGGACTCCATGTCCGGTACCTTCCTCGATCTTGATGTTCCTCCCACACTGATCTCTTTTGCTATTGCCCCCATTAAAAAGCAGGATGTTATTACTCCCGAATTTAAAGAGGCAGGCAATCCTGTTTACTTGTTTGGTGCCACAGATGACTCTGCAGAGAGCCTGAAGGCCACATGGGAAGCATTCCACGAACTGCACAAAGCAGGCAAGGTTAAGGCTGCTTGGGCTGTTGAGCACGGCATCGCTGAAGGCGTAATGAAGATGTCCTTTGGCAATCATATTGGCTTTGCTTCTTGTGCTGATTTGGGTGATAGCTGGCACGCTGGAAGCTTGTACGGTTTCCTGATTGCTGAGCTAACTGAGAATGTTGAGCTTCCCGGTGTTATTAAGCTGGGCACAACAACAGTCGAACCTAATATTGCGCTTGGCGAGGATTCTGCATCTATTGAAGAACTGTATAAGCTGAACGCTAACACGCTCGAGAGTGTTTATCCTGTCCATGCAAGAGAAGAAGTAGGCGAAATGCCCACATTCTCCTTTGAAGGCAAGTGCAACATTTCTCCTGCCGTTAAGGTAGTAAAGCCCAAAGTTCTGATTCCTGTTTTCCCCGGTACTAACTGCGAGTACGATTCTGCCCGTGCTGTTGAAAAGGCTGGTGGAGAAGCAGAAATCTATGTGGTGCGTAATTTGACTGCAGATGATGTGGCTCGTAGCGTGGAAGAATTCTCTGCAAAGGTAAAGACCGCACAGATGATCTTTATTCCCGGCGGTTTCTCCGGCGGTGACGAACCTGATGGCTCTGCTAAGTTCATCACGGCGTTCTTCCGTAATCCTGCGGTCAAGGAAGCAGTAACCGATTTGCTGGACAACCGTGACGGTCTGATGTGCGGTATCTGTAATGGTTTCCAGGCACTTATTAAACTGGGACTTGTTCCGTATGGCAAGATCATTGACACCGATGAGAATTGCCCCACATTGACCTTTAATAACATCTCCCGTCACCAGAGCCGTGTGGTACATACCCGTATTGCATCCACCAAGAGCCCTTGGCTGAGCCTGATGAATGTTGGCGATGTGGTGAATGTTCCCATTTCCCACGGTGAAGGTAAGTTCCTGGCATCTGCGGAGCTGATCGCAGAGCTTGCAGCCAACGGTCAGATCGCCACGCAATATGTGGATCTGGAGGGCAATGCAACTGCAGATATTGACTTTAACCCCAACGGTTCTCTGTGCGCGATTGAGGGCATTACCTCTCCTGATGGTCGTGTGTTCGGCAAGATGGGACACAGCGAACGCATTGGCGATGGTCTGTATAAGAATGTTCCTGGCGAATACGACATCCGGATGTTTGAAGCTGCAGTAAAGTACTTTAAGTAAAAACCTGATTTAAAGAGGGTCGCATTTGCGACCCTCTTTTGCAAACTCCGAATGGCAAATAATTTATCCTAAACGCATATACTGTTTAGCATCGATATTTATTACACCCATTAAGCAACCGCAGGTTGCATAACATTCAATGTCAAGTTGATTGACTTATAAGCCTGTGTAAGATATACTGGCTGTAGAATAAGTGATATTGGAAGGGGACTACCTATGACCATCGGTGAAAAGATCTATCAGCTGCGGACAATGGCAGGCATTTCTCAGGAAGAATTGGCGGAGAAGATTTCTGTATCCCGTCAATCCGTATCTAAATGGGAAATGAGCCAGGCTCTTCCGCAAATCGATAAGGTATTGCAGCTTTGCGAGCTTTTTGGAATTTCTACAGATACTCTTTTGCAGGATAATTTGTCTGTTGCCTCTAAAAAGAAAACCGGCAATAAATATTTTGGAACAGATGGCTTCAGAGGAGAAGCAAATGTGAACCTTACATCCATGCACGCCTATAAGGTAGGCCGTTTCTTGGGCTGGTATTATTCTTCCGCACTCAGTGGTTGCGCCAATGCCGGTTACCGTCCTCGGATCGTAGTGGGTAAGGACACCAGAAGATCCAGTTATATGTTGGAGTACTCCCTTGTTGCGGGCATTACCGCATCCGGCGCTGATGCTTATATGCTCCATGTAACCACGACTCCCAGCGTTTCCTATGTGACGCGGCAGGATGACTTTGATTGCGGCATTATGATTACTGCATCGCACAATCCATTCTATGATAATGGCATCAAGGTTATCAACCGCTATGGTGAGAAGCTGGATGACCGTACCACTGCACTGATTGAAGCATATATAGACGGTGACATGCAGGCACTTGGCCTGAACGCGGAGGACCTTCCTGTTCCCCATAGAGAACGCGTAGGATGTATTGTGGACTATGCAGCAGGCAGAAACCGCTATTTAGGGTATCTGATCTCTGTGGCCAACCATTCCTATAAAAATCTCCGTATTGGTCTTGATTGTGCCAACGGCGCATCCTGGATGCTGGCAAAGGCGTTGTTCGGTGCCTTGGGCGCAAAGACCTATGTGATCGGTGCAGAGCCTGATGGCCTTAATATCAATATGGCCTGCGGCTCTACCCATATTGAAAAGCTTTGCCAGTTGGTGAAGGAACAGCATTTGGATATGGGCTTTGCTTTTGATGGCGACGCTGATCGCTGTATTGCTGTGGATGAAAACGGCAATGTGGTTGATGGTGATGGGATGATCTATATCCTCAGCCAGCGGCTTATGGAGCGGGGCATCCTGAATGGTAATACGGTTGTAACCACCGTTATGTCTAATAGCGGCTTGGTGGCAAGCTTGAAGGAACTTGGCATTCAGAATGTGCAGACGAAAGTCGGCGACCGCTTTGTTTATGAGTGCATGCAGAGCAATGATTACTGCCTGGGCGGTGAACAGTCCGGTCATATCATTCTCAAGAAGTATGCTACCACCGGTGATGGTTTGCTGACCGCAATTATGCTGACAGAGCAGGTCTGCGACCAGAAGCTGTCCCTTTCCAAGTTAGTGGAAAACCTGAAGACCTACCCTCAGTATATGGAAAATGTACGGGTAGCAGATAAGTCCGTCGTTATGAATGATGATAGAGTGCTGAAGGCATGTGCGGATGTAGAGAAAGAAATTGATGGCAAGGGCCGCGTTCTCCTTCGTCCCAGTGGCACCGAGCCTGTGATCCGCGTTATGGTGGAATGTGAGAACGCTGAAAAGTGCGTGGAATATGTAAAGCGTATTGCAAAGGCTGTGGTTGAAGGGGGCTACTGCATTGATTAAGCAGGTAAAAATCACCGAACTTTTTGACTCTGTAACGCCCTATCTGCAGGATCTTTTTGCGCAATGCACATATCCCTGGGAGATCCTTCCTAAGATCGGTTCTTATATGAAAGAACTGATCGCCAATGGATTGGATGGATTTCAGGAAATTGCTCCCGGCGTGTGGGTAGGGGAGAATGTGCGAATTGCCGGCACTGCTACGATTATTCCCCCGGCCATTATCGGTGCAGGAACCGAAATTCGCCCCGGTGCCTATCTTCGCGGCAATGTGATCACCGGTAAAAACTGCGTTCTTGGTAACTCTACAGAGCTGAAGAATGTGGTGCTTTTGGACAAGGTGCAAGTACCCCATTACAATTATGTTGGTGACTCAGTTCTTGGCAATTTCTCTCATATGGGCGGTGGCGCGATCTGTTCCAACCTGAAATCCGATGGTAAGAATGTCGTAATTCACGGCGAAGAGGAGTATGAAACCGGCCTTAGGAAAATAGGCGCCATTCTTGGCGATCATGCGGATATCGGCTGTGGCTGTGTCCTCAATCCCGGTACGGTGGTTGGAAAGAATACCTCTGTTTATCCGCTTACATCCTTGCGTGGCGTCTATCCTGCAGATTGCATCATAAAGGCGCAAAAGGAAATTGTTAAAAGAGTATAACAAACTCCCGGCTTTCAACCGAAAGCCGGGAGTAATTTCAAGCGTATTTCTGCTGGAATTGAAGTTGATAATAATGATATGTTTTACTGTGTTTCGAAAGTGCTTGCCTGAAAATATAGCCATAGACAGTTCCGCATGTTGGAATATGCTAAACTAATGAGAACACATATATTCAATAAATGCTGCTGTTTTAGACCAATAGTTTACTCCCCAGTTTTCGAAATTCCATTCATCCATATATAAATTGCATTCATAATCGATATAATAAATAGTTCTATTTGAGACTACAAAATTTGTGGGAAAGTAATCTATGTTTAAGCCAGTGGAGCGAGCCATTTGTGCCATTTCACGCACTTGTACGATATATGAATCATCTATGGCGTCATCTTTCACTAATTCGTATATAGTGGGACCATCAATATATTCTTTTATGATTCTCTCATTCTCAATATCGACGTCCAACATTCGTGGTAATCGAATTCCCGTTTGCAACAGCCTATGATAATCGTTGATCTCCGCTTCAATTTTGTTTCCAAAGGAATAATAATCGCACGGTTCATGGTGAATTTGCTTTAATACATATAGACATCCATCTTTTTCTACCAGATAGGAATACCCGCCTTTTCCGTGACCAAGCAGCCGAATTACTTTGTATGCTGCTTGGTTTACCGTAAAAATATCCATCATCCCACTCCCTGCGTCAAATTATGGTTCTTAAACCGAGTATATCATAGCATCGGGAAAATAGCAAAAGAAATAAACCGACCATTTGGATGCTTATCGTATCTAAATGGACGGTTATTTTGGTGGAGCCGAGGGGAATCGTTTGCATTTTCTCCCGATGCGGGAGAAAATTATTGTGTGGCTCCGTCAAGCCGTCGCCAGCGGTGCTCATCCGCACCGCATCAATCTTTCGATCCCCTCGTCCTGAGCACCATGCCAATACTAAAAGCCACCCTGTAGGGTGGCTTTTAGTATTGGTGGAGCCGAGGGGAATCGAACCCCTGTCCGAAAGCAACTTGGAAGGAACTTCTCCGGGCGCAGTTTGTTATTTACATTCCCGCATCCCGGCGGGAACAAACACCCTACGGGAATCAGTAGCTTCATGATGCGTGGTATGGGCAAAGCTTACCATACGCACGGGCTCCACTCAGATCACACCCGAGCCCGGCTCGTGGACCTTCCGGGGCGGATGGGCGCCTAATTAGGCAGCCAGAGCAACAGTATTGTTGTCAGTTAAATTTAAAAAGTACCCATTTTATCGTGGTTAGGCGCCACGGCCCGCTATTCCAGCCTCACTACCCCCGTCGAAACCAGTACGGCCCCATATAGGAATGTGGGTTGGTGACAGGAGTGGGGGAGTCCCACTCCTGCCGATAAATTAGAATCTACCGTAGGGATCAGGGAGCTTATTGGGCTCCGGATATTCTTCGCCCATAGTGTCTACGGTGATGGAAGCGATCTTCTGCTCAACAATGGGACGGTCCTGGGGGCCGGTCTTAGTGGATGCGATGGCATCTACCACATCCAGGCCGGAAGTGACCTTACCGAAAGCGGCATACTGACCGTCCAGGTGTTTGGCATCCTGATGCATGATGAAGAACTGGCTGCCTGCAGAGTTGGGGCTGGAAGAACGAGCCATAGACAGAACACCTCTCTTATGGCGCAGATCGTTCTTGAAGCCATTGAAGAAGAACTCACCCTTAATGCAGTAGCCAGGGCCGCCCATGCCGGTGCCGTCGGGGCAACCGCCCTGGATCATAAAGCCAGGGATGACACGGTGGAAGATCAGGCCGTCATAATAGTTGTGATTGGCAAGATCAATGAAGTTGCGAACGCTCTGGGGTGCGATATCGGGATACAGTTCACCTTCAATAACACCGCCGTTTTCCATTGTGATCTTAAACTTGGGATTCATATTAATATCTCTCCTTCATTGCGCGGTCGATCTGACGCTTTGCGTCCCGTTCAGCCGCAGATTGTCTTTTGTCATATAGCTTCTTACCTTTGCATAGGCCCAGTTTTACTTTTACCAGGCTACCCTTGAGATAAACAGATAGGGGGATGAGGGAATAGCCATCTTGTTTGACTTTTCCAAGCAGACGCATGATTTCTCTCTTGTGCATCAGCAGTCTGCGTACCCGCTTGGAGTCGGGGTTAAAACGGTTACCGTGGTCATAAGGGGAAATATGCATTTGGTTGATAAGCAGCTGGCCGTCTTTGATACCGCACCAGGCGTCCTTTAAATTCAAAGTGCCTGCCCGGATGGACTTTACTTCTGTTCCGCAAAGCTCGATACCGGCTTCAAACTCCTCTTCTACGAAGTACTCATGGTAGGCCTCACGATTTCGGGCCATAACTTTAATGCTTTCCTTTTCCAGACAGATCACCTCCTTACACATTCGTTATTATAGCATGATTGTCAAGGCGTTAAAACAAGAATGCGGATAATTCTTCCGGTGTATCAAAGGTATAATTGCATAGATTTTGCATTTGCGCATAGATACGCGGATAGTCTTTTCTGCCCCAGCCGGCAAAGGCGATGTCTACACCTGCAGCTTTTGCCATATCGTATGCTGGCTTCATATCGTCTACGACAAGCAGATCTCCGGGGGCAAGGCTGTACCTATTCATAATTTCCAGCAGGGGATAGGGGTTAGGCTTACGCTGATGTTCTGGATAATCCCACCCAAAGATGCAATCAGGCTGTACTCCAAAATGTGCGGCATAATCTCGGGCGATATTTTGTTCGCTGGAGTGTGATACCACGCAAACAAGTCCGCCTAATTCTTTTTGCTTCAAAATGAGCTCTTTGATGCCGGGGTAGGGGGCGGGGATGTGCTCCATAATATAAGCCTTCCATCCTTGGTATTCGGTTTCCATTTCTTCGTCAGTGAAGGCGTACCATTGTTTACACATTTCCGCAAAACCCAAGTCGCAACAACCATAAACGTATTCTTCCAATGTGATGGTTTTTCCGGGGCGGAATTCATTCAGGATATAGCAAAAGTATGGGTAGTTTATGGTGCTTTCACTTTGAACGACTGTGTCATCGTGATCAAGCACAAGGCAAGGATATTTCACTTTCTTCGCCTCCTTTTCTCTATTATATCACAAAAAAAGAGAGCAAGGCAACCATCAAATTCCTCTTGCCTATATAGAACATATGTGCTATAATGGAAATGGAATTCTTGACCTTGGGCGCAAAATATGTTATCAATGAAAGTAGGTGAACAGCAGTGCATCAAGAAATTTGCCCGGTGGATGTGATATCCCTTTGCAGTGCCAATGGAGAAATTCGCCCTTTGCGGGTGCGGATGGAAGACGAAGCCCACTGCTTGCTTCGCCTGGATATCGATGAAGTGGTCAGTAGCAAGAAAATTCAGTATGTGGGCATTGAGGCAACGGTCTTTCTGTGCCGGGCTACGGTGGAAGGCAAGCAGTGGCTTTTTGAGCTGAAGTATACACTGCGTTCCCACAGATGGTGCTTTTTGAGGAGGGTGTGCTGATGGATAACCGTGTTATATTCCATGTGGATGCCAACAGCGCATTTTTGTCCTGGACTGCAGTTTACCGGCTAAAGGTATTAGGGGAGACTTTAGATTTGCGGGAGATCCCATCCGTAATTGCCGGTGACAAAGAATCTCGTCATAGTATTATTTTAGCCAGAAGCGGCCCAGCCAAAAAACTGGGCATACAGACAGGGGAGCCACTCTTTCAGGCTTTGGAAAAATGTCCTGATTTGGTGGTTGCGCCGCCCGATTATGGACTGTATGTGGAGGCTTCCCGACATTTCGTGGAGGTAATGCGGCAATTCAGCCCCGATGTGGAACAGTATTCCATTGATGAAGCCTGGGTGGATATGACAGGCACCCGTCGCCTTTATGGGGAGCCCCGGGTTGCTGCAGAGAAAATGCGGGAACGAATTTACCAGGAACTGGGTTTTACCGTAAATATCGGTATCTCTACCAATAAACTCCTTGCAAAAGTAGCCGGAGATTTTGAAAAGCCCAACAAGGTACACACACTGTTCCCGGAAGAGATAGAAAATAAGCTTTGGCCTTTGCCTGTACGAGATCTGTTCCTGGTTGGACCGGCTACAGAGAAAAAATTAAAACTCTACGGCATTTATACCATCGGTCAGTTGGCAAAAGCAGATCTAGCACTGCTTCGTAGACGGCTGGGAAAGCACGGTGAAACCATTTGGCATTTTGCAAATGGGCGGAACACAGATGCAGTATCTCCCAAGCCCCAAGAGAATAAAGGATACGGTAACTCCGTCACTACTGCCAGAGATGTTGAAACAAAAGAATATGCCCATCAAGTGCTTTTAAGCCTTTGTGAGACAGTGGCCGCAAGAATGCGGAAGGATAATAAATGCGGCGCTTGTGTCAGTGTACATATTCGAACCTTTGAATTTCAACACGCATCCCATCAGAAGATGCTTCGCGGTGCAACGAATATCACCTCTCAGATATTTAATGCTGCTTGCCAGGTGTTTGACGAACTTTGGGATGAGGCGACACCTTTGCGTCAATTAGGCGTACAAGTTACGCGTTTATCAAACGAGCCGTATCAGCAGTACGATCTGTTTTCCGGCATATCTGCGGTACAGTATGAACGAAAACTGCGCCTGGATGAAGCAGTGGATTCCCTGCGAGACAAATTTGGTGAAGATATTATCCATAGAGCTAAGTTCACAAAGAACCCGGAAGAGCATATGGCCGGTGGGTTGGATAAAGCCAGAAGGACCGGCGTCACAAAGCCGATCCCGCCTGAGGTGCAGGAGAAAGAATAAAAGCACATCCGCTGTCTGCGGATGTGCTTTTCATTATCCAACAGGATTATAGTTAACAGTAATGCTCAACTCTGTTAAGGCGGAAACGTCTTTTACCTTTGTGCCAAACACATCTACACGGAACAAAACCTGACAATCCTTCAGTACATTTACATCAGAAAGCTTGGGGTTGTAATCCATATAAACACAGTTGAGTCGCATTAAGCCGGCAAGGGGAGAAAGGGAGCGAATATCGTTGTGGTCCCCGTAAATGTTTTGCAGCTGGCAAGAACGTTTCCAGGATGGAAGTTTTGTAACATTGTTGTGGGAGAACACAAAGTCTGTCATATTCACAAGTGCGGAAAGGCTTTGAATATCTGAAATGCTATTGCTTGCAACATTCAAATATTCCAGCTGTGTGCAATCTGCAAGAGGCGTCACATCAGAAATACTGTTGTTGCTTATATCAAAATAGGCTAACTTACTTAGCTTGGAGATACCGGACACAGAAGATACGCTATTGTACTTTGCGTTCAGCCACTGCAGATTTGAAAGTCCAAAGGCGATAGAGAGGTCAAAAAGGGAGTTGTAGGAGACATCTAAAATCAAAAGGGCCTGATTTCCGGAAAGGGCAGAAAGGTCGTTTACCGCATTTCGCTGCAAATTCAGTGCTTCCAATTTCTTCATTGAGCTGATAGGCTCCAAATTGCGGATAGTATTGCCACTTACATCCAAATAAAGAAGATCATTCATGGCCGCCAAGGGGGTCAACGAGGTAAGTGAACAACTGCTCAGAGTTAAACGCTCCAGATTCTTCAACTGGGCGATGAGGGAAAGTTCCTCGGTGGAGACAATCGTGCTTGAAACGTTAAGAACCTTTAAATCCGGCATATCTGCCACATAATTCAGCTGACCGGAAATACCGGCGTCAATAGTCAGCTCCTCCAAGTAAGGCATATACTTAAGCGCAGTATAGTCCTTAGCTTCCTTGGGCACAGTGAAAGACCGAATGGTCCAAATATCGTCGCTGAATACGGTCGTACCGGATGGGAGGTTTAATTGTTTCCGGATTTCTGCTTCCATTGCGGCGTCAGAAAACTGTACTTCTTCGATAACGCCACCGACAATGTACTCATAGTTTTTGAGGGGGCTGACTAGCCCGTTTTTACCAACGGCAATACAACTGAAGTTGTTGCTGCCACTGTGAAGTGTGATGTTGCCGACGTGCAGATCTGTTGAGGTTGAAGGATACTCACTGCCTTCACGAATATAAACTACACTATTTTGACTTGAGAAGGTGACATTTGCATATTCATGGTATTTACCTGCGGGAAGGGAAGGGGAAGGAACTGCGGGACGCATAGTTTCTAGTTCTTTCTTGATTGCGGGATCAGAAACTTTGTCTAAAAGTTCAGCCGCATCCAGCAACTTATCTTGCTCCACGTAAATTTTACAAAGCATCACATACAGTTCGATGCCGCCACCATTTTCGATGCCGTGATGCAGCACACGCTCTGCCTGCGTGTAATTGCCGCGGGACAAGTATAGCTCAGCCTGCTCTAAGGGAACAGCGTCATCATTGCCGAAATGGTTAAATGCCAAATCGTTCAGCCAAGCAGCTGCATTGTAATCTCCCTTATTGCTAAAGTGATGGGAAAGGTCCATCAATATAGACTGAGTGAGCATTTTGTCATAGACAAGAAAATACCACGCAACACCAAGTACGATGACTATAGAGAGGAGAATAGGAAGGAATATCTTCAGAAATCGTTTCATTGTGCTCTCCGTTTCAGAAAAATCGACACAATAATTATACCTTTCCCGGTCAACGGTGTCAAGACTTCTGTGGGATTTGGAATGTATCTCCATAAAACAACTGCCTTTTTCCAGCGGGTATGCTATTTGTATTTAAAACGGAGGTGGCATATGCAAAGGAAAAAAGATGGATTGCTGGCAATTTTACTTGGCATCATTCTGCCGGCACTTTTGCTGCATTTTTTGGGAACACAGGAGTTGACAGTCGAGAAAAATACGAAGGCCATAGTTTTAACAGAAAATGGAGTTATCGAAATAGGCATTGATGAGTACTTGTTGGGGGTTTTGCTGTACGAAATGCCGGCAAACTTTCATATGGAGGCGCTCAAAGCGCAGGCGGTTGCTGCAAGGACATTTGTTCTATACGGAAAACAAACAGGTAACAAACATTCGGATGCAGATGTGTGCACTTCGGCAGCTTGCTGCCAGGGATATATAGATCCTGCACACTACATCTCAAATGGTGGGGATCCTGCAACAGTTAATAAAATGTATAGCGCCATTGAGGAAACAAAAGGGGAGGTTCTGCTTTATGATGAGAAACTTATTGAAGCAACATACTTTTCTTCATCCGGTGGCAGAACAGAAGACGCGCTGACGGTTTGGGGCGTTGAAGTGCCCTACTTATTATCTGTTGATAGCGTAGAGGTAGATTCGTCGCATATTTACACGATGGCAAGAGAAGAATTTTGCAATGCGCTGTGTATACCGGATGGGGAGGTTGTTATTAACACACCCACCTATACACAGGGAGGAGGTATTGCAATGATAGAAATTAATGGCAAAACATTTTCAGGTACGCAACTGCGTAAGTGTTTGGGCCTACGATCAACGCAAATTTCTTTTATTGTTGCACAGAACAGTGTGACGATTGTCACAAAAGGGTATGGACATCGAGTGGGCATGAGCCAGTATGGCGCCGAAAATATGGCTGAAACCGGCTCTGACTACAAAGAAATTCTCACTCATTATTACAGTGGTGCGACAATTCGACCTTATATTTCGAACAATAATTGACAAAAATTGTTCTATAGGATAAAATGAACTGAAATTCTACTTCAAACGAGGAACAATTATGCCTATTCAAATCCCCAATGATTTGCCTGCAGCCAGCACACTATTGCAGGAAAATATATTTGTTATGACGCAAAACAGAGCCAGCACCCAAGATATCCGCCCGTTGGAGATCGTTCTGCTCAATCTAATGCCCACAAAGATTGCTACCGAAACACAATTTACGCGCTTGTTGGGTAATACGCCTTTGCAAGTGCATTTAGAATTGATGCATACTACATCACACAAGTCTAAGAATGTATCCCAAGATCATCTTCTGAATTTCTATAAAAGTTTTGATGAGTTGAAGGACCGCAAGTTTGACGGCATGGTAATTACCGGCGCGCCTGTTGAACTTATGGATTTTGAGGATGTGGATTACTGGGATGAGCTGTGCCGAATTATGGAGTGGAGCAAGACCCATGTCCATAGTACAATCCATATTTGCTGGGGCGCGCAAGCCGGACTTTATTATCATTATGGCATTCAAAAGCACCAAATGGAGAAGAAGATGTTCGGCGTGTTTAAGCATAAGGCAGACTACAAACGCTCTATTTTGCTTCGCGGGTTTGATGACACTTTCTGGGTGCCGCAGAGTAGGCATACTACCATCCATAGAGAAGATGTCGAGGCTGTTCCCGGCCTTAAGATACTAGCTTCTTCTAATGAGTGCGGCGTTTATGCGGTTAGCAGCAAAGGCGGCAGACAAATTTTTATCACCGGCCATTCCGAGTATGATCCTGACACATTAAAGAATGAGTATCTGCGTGATAAAAATTTGGGATTGCCCATCGATGTGCCTGCGAACTATTTTAGAGATGACGATGACACGAAGGAACCTATTGTACGCTGGCGGGGGCACGCCAACTTGCTTTTCTCTAATTGGCTAAACTATTTCGTATACCAAACAACGCCCTATGATATCATGGATGTTGGTGTAAAGGGTCAATTAGTGGAGGATTAAATATTTGGTTCGAAACTGAAAATTTCAACAATTTTGTTTGATTTATAATAAAATAATACTTGAAATCCTGTTGCATAGCTGTTATACTTATGATGCCAGTGTTATGAGTGGGTAGTTTTAATTACTTCTCATGCCCTTGCGGCTTCTATATTGTAAGGAGTAAAAATGAAAGAGGTTGATCTAGTGAAACGCAACAGAAGAATTCTCTCCGTGCTCCTAGCAATCTGCCTATTTGCAGCCTTGATCCCGACTGCTGTTTTTGCTGAGGTTTCTATGTGCGAAGCTGCGGCAGATGATCAAATTGTTAATTTTGCTGGTAAAGACTGGGTCGTTATTGACAACAATGCCAGCGAACTGGTGCTACTCCTGAAAACCCCTGAAGCGCCCATCGCTTACAATGCCAGCGGCTTGTCCAACGAATGGGACTCCAGCGACGCTAAGACCTGGTGCGAGTCTGATGAGGTTCGGGCTTGGTTTAGCGATGTGGAGTGGAATGCGCTTTCCAATGAGAAGGTTTTCTTCCTGTCCCACGCTGAAGTCGTTACATATTGGTCTAATAATAGCGCTGACAGCCTGCGTGCGGAAACCGGTTGGTGGCTACGCTATGATGGAGAAAATGTGGGCGGCGATCTTTTCGGCATAGCAGTTAGTGATGCCGGTTTTGTAGGTACTCCTCACGTAGCTACAAATTATGGCGCACGCCCTGCTATTAAGATTCCGGCCAGCAACATTGCAGCAATTGAAGATAATGCTGGCAAGTGGAATTTGAAGATTATCAACGATAGTGCCTTTAATGGTTTGCAGATTTCTGTTAATGTTGATGAGGCACATACCAAGGCAACCGCTACATATAGCGGCGCCTCCAATGGTAAGGCTTATATTGTTCTGACCGACCGGCAAGGCAATGTGCTGAAGTCCACTTCTGCAGATATAAACGCAGCAAGCGGCACCGTTGAACTTGCTCTGCCTGCAGATCTGATGGGTTGGTACACTGTTCGTGCATTTATCGCTGACGGAAATGTTGCCAGCGCTGTTGTCGTGAATGAATTTGCTATTGAAGACAGTCACGGCAACGTTGTGGAATGGAATGTGAATGTCGGTGGCGACATTAGCGCAAATTTCAATATTGAGCTCTCCGATGAAATCAAGGCAGACGAAAACGCAAAGGTTACCATTACATACAATGGCGTTACCACCGAGATTGCTACAAGTGATCTGCAGACCGGTACTACTACCGGAGGCGCTGAGTGCGTCAAGCTGCCTGTTGATATGCTTGCCCCTCAAATGAACGATGAAATTACGATCCAGGTTGTTGCTGGCGACGGCACATCCGGTGGTGAGCAGACCTTCACAATTCGTGAATATGCAGAAGCAATTGTCAATGGTAATTTTAGCGAGGAAACCAAGCAACTTGCTAAGCATATGTTGAACTACGGCGCCAAGTCCCAAACTTACTTTAATCACAAGGCTGATGATCTTGCAAATAAGAATGTAGGTGTTCCGCAGCAGATTTCCGTTCCTAACGAGGGCAAACCCGCCAATAAGCCCAATACTGTTGCTGATATTTCCTTCTATGGTGCCAGTTTGGTTTTGAATTCCCAAACTACTTTGCGTTTCTATTTCACATTAGCTGACGGCGCAAATATTGATAACTTTAATTTTGGTGCTTTGGTACCTCAAAAGAGAACTGTTGCTGGCACAGCAATGTATTTCGTTGACATTGTTGACATTGCGCCTGACAAGCTTAATGAAACATATTCTGTTTCTGTAAACGGTGTTGAGATCGTTTCCTACAATCCTATGTGGTATATCCAGAGACAGTACCACAGCGCTGGCAGTACCGTCAAGTTTAAAGATTTGCTGCAGGCTATGTATAACTACTACCTGGCAGCTGATGCTTATGTAAACTGAGAGGAGGAAATATGATGCCTTTTTATGATGATTACGAAGATCCGAATGGTGAAGTAGACAACTTTGATGACAACACCTTTAAGAGCCCCGAGCTGCCCATTTTGCCGGAATAATTAGGTGATTTCATGAAAAAGAGTTTTCTGCTTATTGTTTGTGTGCTTTGTCTTATGCTCAGTGCGTGCGTTTCCAATGCTGGTGGCAATGTTGAAACTCCTGACACCACACCTGGAACTACGGAGCCGCAGCATACACCGGGAATGACCATCATTCCGCCCTCTGAGACACCGGTTGAGATTATCGATCCGGTTGATCCTTCTGAAGGGCCTGTGATCCTCCCTGTTGAGACTCCATCTTCTACACCTAAGCCCACTCCCGCACCTACCCCGACTCCCACAACGGTTGTTAAACCCGGTGATACTCCCGCTTCCACGCCGGAAGCTACTCCAACTCCTACTCCGGAGGCTACTCCCACGCCTACACCGGAGGAAACCGCAGGGTCTACCAGTAGCGGTATTGATTTGCCCTGGATTCCTGTTGGTCCTATGTAACAAAAAGGGCGCATGGTTTATTGACCATGCGCCTTTACCTTTACCCCAAATTGCAGGTGGAATTATGTATACATTTCAAATTAAAATCGGAAATATAGTCGCAGCCGTTGAATCGAATTTTTCCTATATTCGAGATATCTGCGAACCATATGGGTCTTTAGATCATCCGAACAGCAATATCTGCATAACTAAGAGTGACATTAAGCTGGAACATGATCATGCGAAACATGCAGAAGCGGGGGATATTGGCCTTTCCGACGGCTCTGCTGATTGGTTCTTAGAGACATACGCCCTTCTTCATAAGTTACTGCCTATTTTACCTGAGCATAATATGCTTTTTATGCATGGATCAGCCATTGATTTCAAGGGAAAAGCATATATATTTGTCGCACCAAGTGGCACCGGCAAATCTACGCATACGCGCCTCTGGAAAGATCGCTTTGGAGACGAAGTAACGATCATCAATGATGATAAACCCTTCCTGGCATTTCGTGATGATAAGGTTTATTTGTGCGGTACGCCTTGGCGTGGAAAGCATAACATCGGACAGAATTTGCAGGTAGAGTTGGGAGGCATTTGCCTCTTAGTCCGTGGACCCTATAACGAAATTTGCGTTACAAAACCTGCCGATGTTGTTAACGAACTAATTCAGCAAAGCAATTTGCATAGCTACAAGCACAACACGCTTAAAGCCTTGGATTTAGTTGAAAAGCTATTAACATCAGTGCCGCTATACCGGCTTTTATGTACACCAACGGTTGATGCTGTTGATGTTTGCAGTAAAGAATTTTTAAAATAACGGCTCGAAATTCGAGCCGTTATTTCTTGAAAGTAAATCTTGACAATCCTCTAAATGTTCAATATAATATCGTAGTTATCGGGGTGTGGCGAAGTTTGGTATCGCGCTTGAATGGGGTTCAAGAGGCCCCGAGTTCGAATCTCGGCACTCGGACCATACGATTTAGACACTATAGATGTGAACTCCCAAAAGTTCAACATTTATGGTGTCTTTTCGTTTTGTGCCAGTATTTGAGACTTTGAAAGTTCTGTGAATCACCTGAAAATGTGAACACGAAAATGAATGAGTCCATAGATGCGATTTGATATCCAGGGATCGATTCCCCACTTTTGCCGTGGGTGACACGGCTGAAAATGCAAATACTGCGGTGCCCTTTTTGATTTGCTCCGGCTTTTCAAAAAAGGCACCGCTTTTTTCATAACTGCATATACCATTTTTCAAACAGGCCGGCGAGTCCGGGAGCAATCAGCTCTCAGATCCGCCGGCTTTTTTTATTATCTGAAAATGAAGGAGTGAACGACAATGCGAGACAATCAAAAAGGGCACTGTTCCTGTGATGGGTAACTTCAAGTGGGGTGCCCGGCCGGAATACCGAAGATGCACTGCTCCGCCTGGCTGCAACGATACGGCTGTGTGCCGCAGATCGGAGCGGTGTGTCGGCTGTCCGTTTCCCGCAACCGGCTTCATCTGCTGGGGAAACGACGATGACTGTATGAAAACAAGAATTGAAAAGTTTAAGGAGAATGAAAAACGTGATCACATTGACGGGTGTAAAAAATCCTGCCGCTGAGCAGTCAGCGGCAGGATTTTTATGGTTGAAAACTCAGGAATTGGTCTTGACCAGCTCGTAGGCGGCACCCTCCATCACAGGGGTGGTATCCACGCCGGTCTGGGCGTATTCGCCGTTCACATAGAAAGCCCAGTAGGCCTGCTCGGTGTCCCAATCAGCG
>JBGVHZ010000009.1:0-94011 GCA_045122735.1 Faecousia sp. | reverse complement strand
GCGAAGTGTGGTATCGCGCTTGGTTCGGGTCCAAGAGGCCTCGGGTTCGAATCCCGACACTCCGACCAAAAGACCGGTATCCGCATTTGCGGGTACCGGTCTTTTATTGCAGTATGGAAGAACCCGAGGCCTCTTGGTGCCCATCCCGAGCGATTCTCGCGAAGCGAGGAGCGAGTGGGGGCATCCGCCGCATGCAATGCCGCACGAAGTGCAGCATTGCTTCGGGTTCGAATCCCGACACTCCGACCAAAAGCAGGAATCTTTCGTGGATTCCTGCTTTCTTATACGAACCCGAGGCCTCTTGGTTGCCATCCCCGAGCGGTTTCCGCGCAGCGGAGAGCGAGTGGGGGCATCCGCCTCAAGCAGTGCATGCACTGCATCGGGTTCGAATCCCGACACTCCGACCATAAAAAGGAATCTGCAGATGCGGATTCCTTTTTTATTGTGCAATATATGAGCTCAGCTATGCATATATTCAAAACTATACTATATGTTGTAAATAGGAGGGGTGTATATGTCCTACAAGGTTAATTATGGCTTTGAAACAACAGTTATCAAAACAAAAGGGACGGAGGCAAAAAATCGAAAACGCAGCTTTAGAAAGTGGATGTTTCTAGGCTTGATTGCAATTATACTTGCAGCGTGCGCTGCAACTGACATTCTGATCCCTGGAGATGCCTTTGTAACGAAGGCGGCTATGCGAAATTTTCTGAGTGATATTCAAGGCGGCGAACAGGTGGTGGATGCTTTTGCTTCGTTTTGTCAGACGGTGTTACAGGGCGGCTAAGGAGAAGCTCTCAGTTACAACAGAGTTTTTCTTTTTTCTCGCAGTTGTATTTCTGCTGGTGCCGATACAGTGGTTCGGAGCTTGGGTGCTGGCGCTAAGCATTCATGAACTGTGTCATTATACGGCATTACGATTATGCGGCGGTAAGGTCGCGGGCGTTCAAATTGGCTGCCGTGGCATCACTATAAAAACACAGCCGCTATCATTTGGGAAAGAAGCATTCTGTGCTTACGCTGGTCCGTTGGGAGGGCTTGTAGTTTTGCTATTTGCAAGATATTTGCCAAGAACGGCGATTTGTGAATTGCTATTCAGCGCATATAACCTATTACCGATATTTCCCTTAGATGGTGGTAGGGGATTAACATGTATCCTAAAGAAATTTCTTCCTACCGTCATTGCTGACCGTGTATCGTGCTATGTAGAAAATGGCACGTTGTTAAGCATCTTTGTTATTGCTATTTATGCAGTATTCCGGTTAGGACTCGGATTGTTACCCGCTGTAATTTCTGTCATAGTATTATTAAGAAGCAAAGGAATAAAATTAGCTTGCAAAAAGGCACGGTTAGGCTTACAATAAGGCTACATGATTTTTACGAGGTGGCCTATGACTGACCTGCTAAGAAGAATATTGCCAACCGTGCAGAAACCTGCCCGGTATACTGGTGGAGAATTTAATGAGATCAAAAAAGACCTCGCCGATGTGCGCGTTCGAGTTGCTTTTTGCTTTCCTGATACCTACGAGATAGGTATGTCCAACTTGGGTATGCGGATCCTTTACGGCGTAATGAACCAAATGGATGGTGTATGGTGCGAGCGTGTATTTACACCCTGGGCGGATATGGAAGAGGCTATGCGGCAGCATAACCTGCCCCTTTGGGCGCTGGAGAGCCAGGACCCTGTAAAGGACTTTGATATGATTGCCTTTACGGTTGGTTATGAAATGTGCTACACCAATATCCTGAATATGCTGAATTTGGCCGGTGTGCCTATCTACAGCAAGGATAGGGAAGGGCTTAAGAATATTGTTTTTGCCGGTGGTGTCTGTACTTTTAATCCAGAACCGCTGGCAGACTTTGTGGACTTCTTTTCCTTGGGAGAAGGGGAGGAAATCACGCCGGAAATTATAGCTCTCTATGACCGTGCAAAGGCCGAGGATTGGACAAAAGAACAGTTCCTTTTGGAAGTTTCTAAGATGCCTGGGATCTATGTGCCTTCCTTTTATGTTCACACATATAATGATGATGGCACCTTGGCTGAAATCAAGGTGCTAAATGGTGCACCTAAGAAGGTCACAAAACGGATTGTAGAAAATCTGGACACATCTTATTATCCTACAAAAATGATTGTGGCATCCACGGAAATTGTTCATGATCGCGCAAATCTGGAAGTATTCCGCGGGTGTATTAGAGGATGCCGTTTCTGTCAGGCGGGATTTTCATGCCGTCCTGTCCGAAAAAAGAGCCCGGATGTACTTTTCAAGCAGGCCGTAGAAACAATGGAAGATTCAGGCCATAACGAATTAACCCTCTCCAGCCTTTCTACTTCGGATTACCGTCAGCTACGGGAATTAACGGACGAATTGATCCCGTATTGTGAGCAACACAAAATTAATCTGTCTGTGCCCTCTCTCCGGGCAGATAATTTCTCCACAGAACTTATGGAGCGGTTGCAGACCCTACGCAAAAGTGGTCTGACTTTTGCGCCGGAGGCTGGCACACAGCGCCTGCGTGATGTAATTAACAAAAACCTAACAGAAGAAGAAATCCTTGCATCCTGCACAAATGCGTTTGCCGGTGGTTGGAATAATGTGAAATTATATTTTATGTTAGGTCTTCCAACCGAAACAGATGAAGATGTAATTGGTATTGCTGAGCTGGTGTATAAAATCATTTTGGCCTGGAAAGAAAATGCAGTGAATAAGAAGCGTGGACTGCGCGTACATGTAGCTACAGCATATTTTGTACCGAAGCCCCACACACCTTTCCAGTGGGAGAAGCAAATTACACCAGAAGAATATCTTCGCAGATGCAAACTGCTGAAGGAACACCTCTATTCAAAAAGCATTGTTTATAATTACCACACTCCTGATATTAGCCGACTCGAAGCCGTGACTGCCAGGGGAGACCGTCGTTTAGGTCCTGTGATTGCCCATGCCGCTGTCCACGGCGCAAAGCTGGACGGCTGGGATGAATTTTTCCGTTATGACCTTTGGCTGGATGCCTTCCGGGCCTGTGGCGTTGATCCTACCTTCTATACAACAAGAGGGTTCGGTGAGGGCGAAATTCTGCCTTGGGATACTATTGATGTAGGCGTAAATAAGAAGTTCCTTTTGCGGGAAAGAAGACAGGCATATGATGGCAAGGTAACACCGGATTGCCGCCATGGATGTAGCGGTTGCGGAGCCAATTGCTTGCTTGAGGAGGCGGTGTGCGATGCTTAGGTTACTGTTTGAAAAGAAGGGCAGAAGTGTTTGGATTTCTCACCTGGATCTTATGCGTCTGTTTCAGAGAGCCTTTAAGCGGGCAGGATTGCCGCTGACTCACACCCAAGGGTTTAATCCTCGCCCCTCTGTTTCTATTGCCCTGCCGCTTTCTGTGGGCGTTGAGAGCCAGTGCGAACTGCTGGACTTTGAGCTGGAAACTTGTGACATGTCAACCAGCGAAATCCGTGACAAATTAAATGAAGGTCTTGTTGCAGGAGTTCGCGTTCTTGATGTTTATAAGGACGGCAGAAAAATACGGGATCTTTGTTATTTGCAGTGCAAGCTGGTACTTGAATATGACAAGGGAGTGTCTGATGGGTGCGTAGACGCTCTGCGAACGCTGTTTGCCAGCGAGAGCATCATTGTGCCCAAGAAAACCAAAAACGGCATCCAGGACCAGAACATCACCTCTATGATAAAGGAAATTTCTTTCGTAAAGGACAATGATAGGGAATTGGTATGTCACTGCACAATCTGTTGCCAAAATCCCACGCTGAATCCGGCACAAATTCCCCTGGCAATCGACAAGTATTGTCCGGAATGGAAAGCAGATTTTTGCCGCATCATACGTATGGAAATTTTTGATCAAAATCTTGAAGTATTTCGTTAAGGAGTTTATATGGAGATTAATCCTAATTTTGTTTTGGAAGATTGCCCCATCTGTCGCGGTAACGGCATGGTTGTTCACGAAGGCGGTTGGAATGTTCAGGTTGAATGCTGCGACTGCAGCGCCCACACCGTTTATGTAGAATATGAAACCGAAGAAGAGAAAAAAGACGCAGAGCAGCAGGTGGTTTGCCTTTGGAATTTGGGGAAAGTTATCAAAGGCGAAGCTGGCGAATAAAATTTTTTCTTAAAAAGTAAAAAAATGCTTGCATTTTCTGCGACAGTGTGATAGTATATCCAAGCGGTCGTAAGACGCAAGCAATTTCCGGGTGTGGCGAAGTTTGGTATCGCGCTTGAATGGGGTTCAAGAGGCCTCGAGTTCGAATCTCGACACTCGGACCAAAAATGGGAAATCCGCTTTCGCGGGTTTCCCATTTTTTATTTCAGATGCGAGATTCGAATGATAGTTGCAACGCGGATAAGCGTTGCCGCCGACGGCTTGACGGAGGCGAACAGTAATTTTCACCGCAGGTGAAAATGCAAACGGATCTCGCACTCGGACATACGAAATAAGATAGTGGAGGAGGAAATCCGCTTTTGCGGGTTTCCCATTTTTATTTGATCAATTAAGCCTGTCAAATAATCATCTAAAAAGTCGGAAAAATTTGAAAATTCCTCTTGATTTTCCAATAAAACCGTGTTATTATATCTCGGTCTGAAAACAAGGTGAGTCCTCTGCGTGGCCGAAACCCATATCTTCGGAGCAAACCATGTAAGAACGCCTAACTATAAGGAGGACAATGATATGGATTTAGTAAAGGCTCTGTCCAGCCAGTACATGAAGGAAGAGCTGCCCGAAATGCGGGTTGGCGACACTGTTCGTGTGCATGTGCGGATCAAGGAAGGCTCCCGTGAGCGTATTCAGGTGTTTGAAGGCACCATCATCGCCCGGAAGCACGGCGGCATCGGTGAGACCATCACTGTTCGCCGTATCAGCTACGGTGTAGGCTGTGAAAAGGTTTTCCCTGTTCACTCTCCCCGTATTGCCAGTGTTGAGACTGTTCGTAAGGGTAAGGTTCGCCGTGCGAAGCTGTACTACCTGCGTGACCGTTTCGGCAAGGCCGCCAAGGTCAAGGAAATGGTTTAATTCCAAAAAGAATAAAAAAAGAGGGGCGACCCTCTTTTTTTATTGCACAAAATAGTTTATAATGATTAAAAATATGGCTTTAGGAGGTGTATTATGGACATTTGCAGAAAGAAGCAGGCGGAAAGTAAGAAGACAATTCTTGCGTACCTGCATGACTTCGTTATATTGCTTGCTATTATTCTGGTTGCGTTCCTCCTTTTGGGGCGTATCGTTGTTGTTTCCGGCCCGTCCATGATGAACACCTTGATAAATGGCGACTATCTTTTGGTCGTAGGAAAGCCGTTTTATAACACTCCTCAGGTGGGAGATGTAATTGTAATAAGCAAGGATAGTTTTAAGTCCGGCGAGCCCATTATCAAGCGAGTGATTGCAACCGAGGGCCAGACAGTGGAAATAATGGATCACAATGTGTATGTGAATGGTGAACTGCTAAGCGAACCCTATATTTCCTCCCAGACCAATCCGCCCTATGGCAACCAATATTCTTGTGTGGTGGCAAAGGGCTGTGTGTTTGTAATGGGTGATAACCGTGCGGTTTCCAAGGATAGCAGAAGCACGGAAATTGGGCAGATTGATTGCCGGGAGATTATAGGAAAGGCTGTGTTTCTGTTTCTGCCGGGTGTTGATGAATTTTCCGGTAAAAGAGATTTTGATCGCATAGGAGGGATTTCCTGATGGATGAGAAACAAATGAATATCCAGTGGTATCCCGGTCATATGACAAAAACCCGTCGACAGATCGAGGCAGACCTGAAACTTGTTGATGCTGTTTGTGAAATTGTGGATGCCAGAATTCCTATTTCCAGCCGGAACCCTGATATTGACTCTATTTGCGCCAATAAGCCCCGTCTAATTGTCCTTAATCGGAGCGACCTTGCGGACTGGGAGGTAACAAAATCCTGGATACAATACTTTAGAAATCAGGGTATTGCTGCCATTGCCACGGATTGCAAGAGCAGACGGGGCATTAACGAATTTTTACCTGCAGTTCGTAGTGTTTTGAAGGATAAGATCGCTAGAAATGCTGCCAAGGGCATGAATAAGCCCTTGAGGATTATGATCGTTGGCATTCCCAATGTTGGTAAGTCTACTTTTATCAACCAAATCTCCGGAAGAAAGGGTGCAAAGGCGGAAAACCGTCCCGGTGTTACCCGCGGTAAGCAGTGGGTGACTGTAGATAGCAGCCTGCTTCTTTTAGACACCCCCGGTATCTTGTGGCCGAAGTTTGAAGACCCTGAAGTGGGTATGATGCTGGCTTATACCGGCGCAGTAAAGGAGAATGTGATCGACACAGAGGAACTTGCCTGCCATTTGGCTGAAAACCTAAATCGGTACTATCCTCAGGTGCTTTTAGATCGTTATAAGGTGGAGATGCCATCAGATACCCCTGGTTATATGCTGCTGGAAGAAGCCGGCAGAAAAAGAGGGTATTTGCTTGCACGTGGTGAAATTAACACGGAGCGAATGGCAAAGGTGCTGATCGATGAGTACCGGGGCGGTAAATTGGGAACCTTCACTTTCGAAAAAGTCGAGGATACTGTATGAACAGCGTAGATATGTTCCATTATGAAAACCTACAGAAAGCTAAAGGATTTCAGCTTGTTTGCGGTGTAGATGAGGCTGGTAGAGGTCCTCTTGCGGGACCTGTCTGCGCTGCTGCTGTCATTTTACCTCAGGATGTTAATATCCCCGGCCTGAACGATAGCAAGAAGCTCTCTGATAAGCGTCGCAGAGAGATGTATCCTTTGATCAAGGAGCAGGCGATAGCTTATAGCATTGCCTTTGCGACCGAAGAAGAAATCGACAGTATCAACATTTTACAAGCCACTTTTTTGGCTATGCAACGGGCAATTGACGGCCTTCAAACGAAAGCAGACTTTGCTCTGATTGATGGAAACCGAGAAAAGGACTTTGGTTTACCCGTCAAAACAATTGTGGGTGGAGATGGGCTTAGCGCCAGCATAGCGGCTGCATCTATTTTAGCAAAGGTCACTCGTGATG
Source organism: Faecousia sp. (assembly GCA_045122735.1). Classification (GTDB taxonomy): domain Bacteria; phylum Bacillota; class Clostridia; order Oscillospirales; family Oscillospiraceae; genus Faecousia. The sequence goes on along the minus strand of JBGVHZ010000009.1, from coordinate 86,989 downwards.
ATTTTATGCTGGAACTTGCAAAAGAGTATCCGCAGTACGGATTTGAAGTACATAAAGGCTACGGCACCAAGGCCCATTATGAGGCACTGGCTCAACACGGACCGAGTAAAGTGCACCGTATGTCTTTCTTAAAAAAACTATATGGGACGAAATAATCTTGCTGGTGCATGGGGCGAAATGGTTGCCGCCCAGTATCTGAGAAATAAGAAGTATACAATTTTAGGCTCCGGGTACCGCTGCCGTTTTGGAGAGATCGACTTGATTGCTTCCAATAGAGAATATATTGTCTTTGTAGAGGTAAAACTGCGAAAATCTGACAAGTTTGCACAGGCAGCTGAGTTTGTTAACTTTTACAAGCAAAATCGACTGCGAACCACTGCATCGTTATACCTGGCGCAGAACCCAACAAAACTGCAACCACGATTTGATGTAATTGAAGTATATGCGCCGGAGGGGCATGAAACGCAAAATCCGGTGATTAACCACATGGAAGGGGCATTTGAATGAGCATTCCTGTTTTTGATTTGCATTGCGATACGGCCTTGGCGTTGCTGGGCAACACATTAGATCAGGCTGGAAGTCTTCGTAAAAACGAGCTGCATATCGATCTGGAAAGAGCTGCCGCCTTGGGCGGTTACTGCCAGTGTTTTGCTTGTTTTACTACCCCGGGAATGGAAAAGTGGTATAAGAAATCTCCTGTGGTCGTCTTTGAACGGGAACTGGCTACGGTTATGCGTGAAACGGAGAAAAACGCAGATTTAATTAGCTTATGCTATAGTCCTGACGAGGTGGAAGCAAACTTGGCATCTGGGAAGATGAGCGCCATTTTGACCATTGAAGGCCCTGCCGGCTTTGACTATGATCCGGAATTGCTGGAAGATTTATATAGGGTTGGTTTCCGCATTACTACCTTGGGATGGAATGAGCAAAATGTCCTCTGCGGTTCTAATGTGACTGGAGGCGGTTTGACGGAGCAGGGAAGGGAATATGTCCGTAAAGCACAGGAACTTGGGATGCTTGTGGATGTGAGCCATATCAGCGATGCAGCGTTCTGGGATATTATCGATATTTCCAAAGCTCCGGTGATTGCATCCCATTCCAATAGTCGCACTGTTTGTAACCACAGTCGAAATTTGACGGATGAAATGTTTCTCGCCATTTGTAAATCCGGCGGTGTTGCCGGCATTAACCTTTATACGGAATTTTTGGGTGAAAATGCTTCCATTGAAACGGTTTGCGATCACATTTGCCATTTTCTGTCACTTGACCCTGCGGGAAAGCATATTGCGCTGGGCGGTGATTTAGATGGTTGTGAAACTTTGCCGGATGGTTTTACGGGCGTACAGGATTATGCTAAATTGGAATGTGCCCTCTTACAGCGGGAGATTTCCCGGGAAATTGTTGAGAACATTTTCTGGAATAATGCTATGGGAGTGATGAAGCGTGCTATATCGGTCCACAAGAAATAAACTAGACGCATTTACTGCTTATCGTGCCCTGCGCCTGAATAATGACTCCAATAGTGGTATCATTCTCCCAATGCGTGTTCCCGTTATTGATGATAATGCGATTGAGCAGATGAGATCTAAGGATTTTCTGCAGAATGTTGCGGATGTATTGAACTTGTTCTTTGACACAAAATTTACTGCGTGGCATATGGAGTCAACCATTGGTAAAACCCCTGTCCAGCTGGTTGAGTGTGGCCAGAAGGTAATGCTTGCTCAAATTTGGAAAAACCCTGCATCTCAATTTGAATACTACCAGAAGAGCCTTTTTGCTCTCCTATGCCCGGAATACAGCGCAAAGCCTACCTCTTGGGCAAGAGTAGCCATCAGAATTGCTTTGATTGCGGCATCCGTCCTGAGCCTTGCCGAAAAGGAAAGTGATGTGGCAGTAAATTGCGGAGATTTTGAACAAGTATTGGCTGTATATTACTGCAGAAAGATGGGCGTTCCTATTCGTAAGATCCTTATTGCATGCAATGAAAACAGCAATATTTGGGATTTTGTATATCGTGGTACGATCCATAGTAATGCATCACTGCAAAATACTGCCTATCCTGCGCTGGACAAGGTTATTCCTGACCTCTTTGAAGCCTACCTGTTTTTGAGCTACGGTCAAGAGGAAACGCAGCGTTTTTTAAACGCGGTTGCCGATAAACAGGATTATCAACTTACAGAGCAGATGGCGTTACCCGCTAATGACAATTTGTTTGTTAGTGTTGTCGGTCAAGAAAGAATTCCGGCTGTGATCAACAGTTTCCGTACCAACAATGGACTTTTCATAAATCCCTATACCGCATTCTCTCTTGGCGTTCTGCAGGATTACAGAGCCAAAGCAGGGGAGAGCTGTCTTACACTCATATTTGAGGAAGCAGCCCCTTAATCCATATAAAGGAAGTGAGTCAATGGCCCTATACGCAATCGGCGACCTGCATTTATGCTTGGGTGCACCGAAACCCATGGATATTTTCGGTGGTGCATGGGTTGGATATATGGAAAAACTGAAAAAGGGCCTGGCAAAACTTACCGATGAGGATACTGTCGTACTTTTAGGCGACCTGTCCTGGGCTCTTGACTTAGCAGAAGCAAAAGAAGATTTCGCTTGGATCGATAAGATCCCCGGCCGAAAGATAATTCTCAAAGGCAACCACGATTATTGGTGGAGCACAAATGCAAAATTCATAAAATTTTGTGAGGTAAATGGATTTTCAAATCAGCATATATTGAACAACAACTGCTACACTTATGGCGATTGGGCGATTTGTGGCACTCGCGGTTGGTTCTTTGAGGAGAATCGCGGTTCAGAGCATGACGAGAAGGTTTTTAAGCGGGAACTTCTGCGCTTGGAGGCATCCTTAAAAGCAGCGGGTGATATGCCCAAAATTGTTTTTTTACATTACCCCCCTCTATACAAAGGGTATATTTGCCAGGAGATAATCGATCTTCTTCACGCCTATGATGTGCGCCGCTGCTTCTATGGACATTTGCACGGAGGAAGCCATAATCTTGCTATGGAAGGTCTGTGGGATGGCATCGAATATAAGCTGGTTTCTGCAGACTTCTTGCAATTTGATCCTTACACTGTAATTTCTTAATTTTTTCAAGAAATGTGTGGACTTTTTCACCATTATCTGTTAAAATGTTTCGGATGCTAAAATATAGATAGAAGAATCGCTTTGCGATTCCATTTTAGGAGGATAACAATGAACGTAAAGAACATCGAGAAAAATGGCAATCAGGCTACCGTTGTCGTAGAGATCGACAAGGAACTGATGGAGCAGGGTGTAAATAAGGCATACCTGAAGGCCCGCAAGAATATTATGATTCCCGGCTTCCGTAAGGGCAAGGCTCCCCGGAAGATGATTGAATCTATGTACGGCGCACATGTCTTCTATGAAGATGGCCTGGAAGAGATCTTCCCCCAGGTTTATGAAGAAGCTGTCGTAAAGCAGGATCTGAAGGCTATTGGCCGTCCCAACCTGACCGATATGCAGATTTCCGATGAGGGTATCGTGACCCTGACCCTGACCACCGAGGTTTACCCTGAAGTAACACTGGGTGACTATAAGGGCCTGGAAGTAGAGAAGGCTGAAGCTGTTGTTACCGACGAGCAGGTGCAGGCCGAGCTGGATCGTATGGCTCAGAATGTTGCTTCTACCGAGACTGTTGAGCGTGCAGCCGAAATGGGCGACACCGCCAACATTGACTTTGAAGGCTTTGACAACGGCGTTCCCTTCAAGGGCGGCAAGGGCGATAACTTCGACCTGAAGCTGGGTTCCGGTTCCTTCGTTCCCGGCTTTGAAGAGCAGGTCGTTGGCATGTCCGCCGGCGAAGAGAAGGATATCAACATCACCTTCCCTGAAGATTACCACGCAGAACTGGCTGGTAAGCCTGTTGTTTTCCATGTGAAGCTGAACAAGGTCACCGTGACCAATGTTCCTGCTCAGGACGATGAGTTTGCTAAGGACGTTTCTGAGTTCGAGACTCTGGACGAACTGAAGGCTGACATCCGTTCCAAGGCTTTGGAGAATGCACAGAAGCAGATCGACAATGCTTTCGAGCAGGCCTGTGTTGATAAGGCAGCTGAGAATGTAACTGTTGATATGCCCAAGGCTCTGGTCGAAATGGAACTGGACAACCAGATGGAGCGTTTTGCATATCAGTTGCAGATGAGCGGTTACTCCATGGATGCCTATGCCAAGATGATGGGCGGCGACGTGAATACTATGCGCAATGCATTCCGCCCCGGCGCTGAAAAGCAGGCTAAGGTAAATGTGACCCTGGCTAAGATCGTTGAGGTTGAAGGCATCTCCGTAACTGAGGAAGAAATGGCTCAGGAATTTGAGGCTATGGCTAAGCAGTACGAAATGGATGTTGAAAAGATCAAGTCCATGGTTCCCGAAACCGAACTGAAGACCAGCCTGGAGACCAAGAAGGCTATCAAGGTCATCGTTGACAGCGCTGTTGCCGTTGCCCCCAAGGCAAAGGAAGAGAAGGTCGAGGAATAATCCGCGGCCTCAATGGTTAGAATGTTTCAATCTTGAAAGGAGACATGACCATGAGTTTAGTACCTTATGTAGTGGAACAGACCAGCCGTGGTGAGCGCAGCTATGACATCTTTTCCCGGCTGCTGAACGACCGCATCATTTTCTTATCTGAAGAAGTGAATGATACCACCGCAAGTCTGATTGTTGCCCAGCTTCTTTATTTGGAAGCACAGGACCCGGATAAGGACATTCAGTTCTACATTAATAGCCCCGGCGGCAGCGTAACTGCCGGTATGGCCATTTACGACACGATGAAGTACATCAAGTGCGATGTAGCTACCATCTGCGTTGGCTTGGCTGCATCTATGGGTGCTTTCCTGCTTAGCGCAGGCACCAAGGGTAAGCGTATGGCTCTGCCCAATGCTGAAATTATGATCCATCAGCCCTCCGCGGGCACCCAGGGTCAGATTACCGACATGGCTATCCATATGAAGCGCTTGGAAACTATTAAGGCCCGCATGAACAGGATTTTGGCTGACAATGTAGGTCGTGATGTGGACGAAGTGACTGCTGCGTGTGAACGTGACAACTTTATGACATCTGAAGAGGCTCTGGAGTTTGGTCTGATCGACCGGGTCCTGGATCGTCATTAATTTACTTTGAAAGGTGGTGGCCGTGCCATGGCTGAAAATGAAGAAAGAGTCCTTCGTTGTTCTTTCTGCGGAAAGACCGAAGCCCAGGCGCGGCTTATTGCCGGCCAAAATGTGTGTATTTGCAGTGATTGTGTGCAGGCTTGCTGTGACCTTTTGAAGGAAAGTGAGCAAGATAACATTCAGCCCGATCATCTGCCTACACCAATGGAAATCAAAAACTATATGGATGGTTATATTATCGGTCAGGACAATGCGAAGATCGCACTGGCTGTTGCGGTGTATAACCACTATAAGCGCATCTTCTTTTCGAGCAATACGGATGTGGAACTCCAAAAGAGCAATATTTTGCTGATTGGCCCCACTGGCTCCGGCAAAACCCTCTTTGCGCAGACTCTAGCAAAGATCCTGAATGTTCCTTTCGCTATTGCCGATGCAACCACCTTGACTGAGGCGGGTTATGTTGGCGATGATGTAGAGAACATTCTTGTTAGACTTTTGCAAGCTGCGGACTTTGACATTGAAGCTGCAGAACGGGGTATTATCTACATTGATGAAATGGATAAGATTGCCCGAAAGAGCGAAAACACCTCTATTACCCGGGATGTTTCCGGCGAGGGTGTGCAACAGGCGCTTTTGAAGATATTGGAAGGAACTGTTGCCAATGTACCTCCTCAGGGCGGACGAAAGCACCCCCAACAGGAAACAATTCCCATTAACACCACAAACATTCTGTTTATCTGCGGCGGTGCCTTTGATGGTCTTGATAAGATCATTGAAAGCCGTACAGATAAATCTGCCATTGGCTTTGATGCCCCTGTTGAAAGCAAGAAAAAACGGGATGTGGGCAAATTACTTGCGAAAGTACAGCCCCACGATCTGCTCAAGTTCGGTATTATTCCGGAGCTTGTAGGTCGTATGCCTGTGATTACGGCTTTACAGGACCTGAAAAAGGAAGATTTGATCCGTATTCTTGTTGAGCCGAAGAATGCTTTGGTAAAGCAGTATATTGCTCTCTTAGAAATGGATAATGTCAAGCTTGAAATTCAGGACGAGGCGTTGGAAGCCATTGCACAGAAGGCCATCGATCGGCAGATCGGTGCTCGTGGCTTGCGTGCTGTTATGGAAGAAACAATGCTGAAGGTAATGTATACGATTCCTTCTGATCTTTCCATCAGAAAGGTAATTATCACAGCTGAATGTGTAAATGGCGGTGAGCCGAAGATCGTACGCAACAAGGCAAAGCCCCGCGTGGCGATTGACGTGCAGTAACTATGCAGGGGGTAGATTTCTACCCCCTTTTCCTACTTTTATGGAAGGGAGATAATTATGCAGGAAGAAAGATGTTCCGGACTGATGCCTATTCTTGCTTTAAGAGGCATTGCAGTCTTTCCTGACCAAACGGTTCATTTTGATGTAGGCAGATTAAAATCTGTGATGGCCTTGGAAGCGGCTATGAAAAAAGACCAGATTTTGATGCTTGTCCCTCAAAAAGATATCTTGAACGATGATCCCGGTTTGCCGGATCTGTATCCGGTAGGTACGGTGGTAAAAGTAAAGCAAATTCTTAAATCTCAAGGTGATAATATTCGTATTTTGGTAAATGGACTTACTCGGGCAAAAATTACCCAGATGGTTCATACAGAACCTTACCTTTCCGGTATTGTCACAGAAATTCCTAAGGCAACCGTTAAAGAAGATCTGAATTCTCGGGCTTTGCGCCGTGAGGCCATGGCTCTTTATAATGATTACGTGCGTTTTACAGAGATGCCTTCTCAAGCGGTACAGCTTCGTATGATCGCTTCTCAGGATTGTGATTTTCTTGCAGATGCGATTGCCCAAAATTCCAGCATTGAATATGAGGACAAAGCAAGACTTCTGTGTATGCTGAATCCTTTGCGCAGGTTGGAAACTGTAATGAAGCTTTTGGGGCAGGAAGTGGAGATGCTCCGCCTGGAATCCCATATTCAGGAAAAGACGAGAGCTAATATTGACCAGGAACAAAAAGACTACTTCCTTCGGGAACAAATGAAGGCGATTCGTGAAGAACTGGGCGAAGATGACAACTCCGAATTTGCCCAGTATGAAAAGCGAATTCTCCTTCTTAACCTTGGAGAAGAAGCAGAAGCGAAGCTTATGAAGGATGTTGAGCGACTTCGCAAGCAACCTTTCGGTTCTGCTGAAGCCTCTGTTCTCCGTAATTATCTGGACACTGTTCTCGATGTTCCTTGGAACAAAAGAACCAAAGAAAGAGTAGATGTAAAGACTGCTCGCAGAGTTCTTGATAAAGACCATTACGGCCTTGAGAAGGTCAAGCAGAGAATTTTGGAGACCATTGCCGTTCGGCAGGTAGCTCCACAAATGCCTCCTCAGATTTTATGCCTTGTAGGCCCTCCTGGTGTAGGTAAAACTTCCGTTGCTTACTCCATTGCAAGAAGCCTGAATAGAAAGCTCTCCCGTATCGCTCTGGGCGGCGTACACGATGAGGCAGATATCCGCGGTCACCGAAAGACCTATGTAGGCGCTATGCCTGGACGCATTGTAACAGCTCTCACTCAGGCAGGAACAATGAACCCCCTCATTCTTTTAGACGAAGTGGACAAAATGGGTTCTGATTATCGTGGAGATCCCAGCGCGGCCTTACTTGAAGTGCTTGATAGTGAACAAAATAAAACCTATACAGATCATTTCCTTGAGATTCCCGTTGATCTAAGCGATGTTTTATTTATTACAACAGCAAACACCTTGGATACTATTCCGCGACCGCTGCTGGACCGTATGGAGATCATTGAACTAAACTCCTACACGGATGAGGAAAAGGTCATGATTGCCAAGGATCACCTCATTCCCAAGCAGCTTGCCAAGCATGGATTAAAGAAATCTCAACTAAAGATTTCTGATGATGGCATTCGGGAGATGATTCGCTGCTACACGCGGGAATCAGGTGTGAGAAATTTGGAGCGAGCTATCGCTGAAGTCTGCAGAAAGACAGATATGCATCTGATCACGGACGAAAACGCTAAATGCGTGAAGGTAAACTGCGGCAATTTGGAAACATATCTTGGTATTAAGAAGTATTTGCCGGATTGCATTTCCGACTCCGACCAGGTTGGTATTGTAACGGGCCTAGCCTGGACTTCTGTAGGTGGGGATACCTTGGAAGTGGAAGTGAATGTAATGGATGGTTCCGGAAAGCTGGAGCTTACCGGCAATTTGGGCGATGTGATGAAAGAGTCCGTACATGCGGCACTCAGTTACATTCGTGCGAATTGGGAAGCCCTTGATGTAGACAGAGAGTTCTATAAAAACAAGGATATTCATGTTCATTTTCCTGAGGGTGCAGTGCCTAAGGACGGACCTTCTGCCGGTGTAACGGTTTGTACCGCCATTGTGTCTGCCCTTACCGGTATCAGTGTAAGAAGAGATGTGGCCATGACCGGTGAAATTTCCCTCCGTGGACGTGTTCTGCCTATTGGTGGGTTAAAGGAAAAGACGATGGCAGCACTGCGTCATGGAATTCATACAGTTATTATTCCTAGGGATAATGCAAAGGATCTTGAAGAGATCGACCAGACAGTTCGTAACGCCTTGAACTTCGTGCTTGCCGATAAGGTGGATACGGTCCTTCATACCGCCCTTGTGAAGCAGACAGAGATGTGTGCGCCTCTGCTGGAAATTCCCCAGGAGCTGCAACACAGAGCCCCACAGCAGGGCATTCGCCAGTGAGGTAGCGCTATGAATTTACACAATGTAGAATTTTTGATCAGCGCCGCCAACAAAAGAGATTTCCCGGCAAGCAGACTGCCAGAGATAGCCTTTGCCGGCAAGTCAAATGTAGGAAAATCTTCTGTAATCAATCGTCTGCTACAAAGAAAGAATTTTGCAAGGGTTGGCGAAAAACCCGGTAAGACCATTCATGTCAATTACTTTACGATTGATAAGAAATGCTACTTTGTAGACCTGCCCGGTTATGGTTTTGCAAAGGTTTCTCAGGCAGAAAAGGATCGTTGGGCGAACCTGATGGAGTCCTATTTTGCGGCCAACCGGATTGATTTAGGTGTGATGATTGTGGATGCGCGCCATGCGCCCACCCAAAATGACATTACAATGGCAAATTGGTTCATCCAAAGCGGTTGTCGATTTGTTGTGGTTGCCAACAAGCTGGATAAACTTAAGAAAAGCGAGATCGAACCTAATTTAAAAACCATTCGTGCAAATTTGTGCTTACCCGATGACTGCATTGTCGTCCCTTTTTCTGCGGAGAAGGGAACCGGAAGGGAAGAACTGTTAAAGATCATTCTTTCCACAGCAGAATAAAAATCACCCCATAGGAGACGTTCCTATGGGGCGATTTTTATTCTGCTTCTTTGGCTTTTTTAAGAGCCTGTGCCAACTGATCGGGACAGGATGTGGCCTTCATACCGCAGTGAATGCCCTCGACTCGGTTGATGACCTCATCAACGTCCATACCTTCTACCAAGGATCCAATGCCCTTCAGATTGCCGTTGCAACCGCCAAGGAACTCCACGTTCTTCAGCTTGCCGTCCTCAATTTCGAAGAAAATTCTCTGAGAGCATGTGCCCTGTGTCTTGTATTCGTAGCGCATAATATTATTCCTTTCTCTAATGCGTTTGTTTCTTACCTCATTATACACAGAGTAATGTAAATATGCAAGTGGGAATTAGACAGCAAAATTCGGTTATCCTATGTGCTATGGAGGGATTATATGGATAATAGTAAAAAGGCAGAAAACGAGCAGACAGAACAGATTATTGAGCTAGGGTCCGATATAACAAAAGGCAGCAAAGGCAACATTTATACCCTCACCATTATAGGGCAGATCGAGGGGCATCAGGTGCTTCCCGAAACAGCAAAGACAACGAAATATGAGCACGTATTACCCCTTTTGGCAGGTATTGAAGAAAGTGATGAAATTGAGGGACTTTTATTGTTGCTTAACACGGTCGGTGGCGATATTGAAGCTGGTCTTGCTATAGCAGAAATGATTGCCGGGATGAAGAAGCCAACAGTATCTCTCGTACTTGGCGGTGGGCACTCCATTGGCATTCCATTAGCTGTTTGTACTAAAAAATCATTTATAACGCCCACTGCCAGTATGACTGTTCATCCTGTCAGAATGACCGGTTTGGTGGTGGGTGCGCCTCAGACCTTTCGATACTTTCAACGCATCCAGGAACAGATCGCACATTTTGTAACAGAGAACTCCGGTATCTCCAAGGAGCAGTTTGAGCGGTATATGATGGCTACAGGAGAGATGGCAACGGATGTGGGTACGATCCTTTACGGAAACGATGCCGTTGCGTCCGGTCTGATCGATCGATTGGGTGGTCTGAATGATGCGCTTACTGCTTTGCATAAGATGATTGATAAGCAAAGAAACAAGGCCAAACGCGGATAATTTTCGCATTCGTACTGGAAATTATAGATTTGATATGTTATAATAACAAAAATTAGAAGGGGGAGTGGGCATATGCCGTTTTTGTTCGCAGCATTATATGGTTTGTTTTCAGGCTTTTTCGATGTATTGCCCGTTTCTTCATTTGCGCATCAATCCATTTTACAATCTGTTTTTGGCATAAGTGATTCACCGTATTTTTTAAGGCTTCTGGTTCATATTGCTTCTCTTTCTGCGCTGATCTTTGCTTCTATGTCAAGCGTTACTGCTCTGATGCGAGAGCAGAGAATTTTGACTCTGCCTCGAAGAAAAACGCTGAGCGACCGGAAGCTTACATACGAACTCCGGTTTGTGAAAACGGCAGCTGTAGCAATATTGTTTTCTACCATTTTGGCGCTTCTTCTCAGCAAAAACTCCCAGCCTCTCGTAAAGACCGGCATCCTTTGCATCATTAATGGTGTTCTTGTGCTTGTTCCGGAATACTTGCCATACGGAAACAAAACTGCAAAGCATATGAGCCGCTTGGATGCTGCCTTTTTCGGCGCACTTGGTGGGCTTGGCGTGATTTTTGGCATTTCAAGAATAGCCATTATGCAGTTCTATGCCTCTTTGCGTGGAGCAGATCGCAGCAGATCCTGCAATTGGGTGTTACTAGCTACGATTCCTGCACTGTTAGTCCTATGCTTCTTTGACATAGTCGGTGTATTTACTGCCGGATTTGGAGCAATTACATTTATATCCTTCCTTAGTAGTGTCCTTGGCGCAATTCTGAGCATTTTCGGTACCTTCGCCGGTGTCACATTGATTCGCTTTCTTTCAGCAAAGGTTGGCTTTGTCGGTTTTGGTTATTACAGCATCGGGGCTGGCTTGCTAACATTCTTCTTATATTTAACTGTTTAACTGGAGGCAATTATGGCATCTCAAAATAAGAAATCTAAGGCGGAAAAAGCTGTGTCTGCTTCCCAAAAGGGAAGAGGGAACAGTAAAAAGACCACCAGTAAATCCACAAAGCAACCAGAGGCACAAAAGGGCTTCCAGATTCCTCCCAGAGTTATTTCAGGAACCATATTTCTTGCGTTATTTATTCTTTTGCTTGTTGTTTACCTGAAGCCAGATGGCCAAATCCCTAAAATGCTGAACAGCTTCCTTTGCGGATTAATTGGCAGAGTAGGATTTATTATTGCAATCCCCGGCAGTCTGTGCCTTTTTATGATTCACGCATTTAGCAATAAACGTCCTGTCATTTTGCGGAGCATTTTTGTGGGCATTTTTGTTCTTACCTGTGGGTGCTTGTTCCACCTGAGCAGCAACTACCCACTGACAGAATCCGGATTTGCTGTGGCTCGGCAGCTCTATGATGGTGGCATTGCCGGAAAGGCCGGCGGCCTTTTGTGCGGCGGCGCATGTGAATTACTGTCAGCACTCTTAGGAAACATCCTGTCTTATATCTGCCTTATTGTATTGGCGATCTTTGCTTTACTGGGCGCAATGCAGATCACTATCCCCAGTATTATTCGGGCCATTCAAAGCCGTCCGCGCCTTGATGAGAAGGAAAAAGAAGACAAACCTGACCCCGCATCTCTTGTAGTTAACCATATTGCGCAAAAGCACATTCAAAAGACGCAAGCCAGACGGGAGCGCCAGGCAGCCTTAGCTGAAGAAGAAAAGGCGTTGGAAGCAGAACTTGCCAATAAACAGACACAAAAGAAGGAGGCTCCCATTCCCGAGCCTACTTATACTATTCCCGGTAGCCAATCAAAAGTAGACGATATCATTCGTCAAATTGATGTGGATCTGGATGTGCCCGTAGCTGCGGCCGCAACTGCACCTGCTGTAAGCACAGATGTAAATGTGGAGATTCCGGTAATCGGCGGCAAGCTGGAGGATGCATTCCCTGAGAATATGCCTGAACTGCTGGTGGAAGATGGGGAAGAGCCTGTCAAACCAGTGAAGAAGCCGGATAAGGTGACTGCGCAGGAGGCCAGGGAATCTGCAGAAGAGATCGCCAATGAAATTGCGCAAGCCATGGAAGAGCCCAAGCAAGTTTATGAATTTCCGCCTATTGATCTTCTGAGATTGCCAAATAGAAACGGAATGGATGCCACGGGCGAAATGCGGGATAATACCCTCCGTCTGCAGGACACCCTGGAAAGCTTTAAAATCGAAGCAAATATCGTTAATGTAACACGCGGTCCCAGCGTAACACGCTATGAAGTGGAACTGGAAAAGGGCGTTCGACTTAATAAATTGACCAACTCTGCAGATGATATAGCCCTTAGCTTGGGCGCATCCGGTGTTCGTATTGCAGCTGTTCCGGGCAAGATTTCTGTTGTCGGCATTGAGGTTCCCAACAAGGCGGTCACATCCGTAAGCCTTCGGGAAGTCATTGATTCTGCTGAATTTGAAAAAGCAAAGTCCTCTTCCTCCTTTGCAGTTGGCAAGGATATTGGCGGCAATTGCATCATCGGCAATGTTGCAAAGCTTCCCCATATGTTGATTGCCGGTACGACAGGCTCCGGTAAGTCAGTTTGTATGAATTCCATCATCATTTCCTTGCTTTATAAAGCAAGCCCAGATGATGTGAAGCTTATTATGATCGACCCCAAAATGGTTGAACTGGGCGTGTATAATGATATTCCGCATTTGCTTATTCCCGTAGTTACAGATCCTAAGAAGGCGGCAGGTTCCCTGCAGTGGGCCGTCGTGGAAATGATGCGACGATATAAGGCAATGTCTGATGCCAATGTTCGTGACCTGGATTCCTATAACAGCATGGTGGAAAGCCAGCAGATCGATGGAGACAAACTGCCCCAGGTGGTTGTTATTATCGATGAGCTTGCTGACTTGATGCTCGTTGCAGCCAAAGAAGTGGAAGAATCGATTTGCCGAATTGCGCAGATGGGTCGTGCTGCAGGCATTCATTTGATCATCGCTACACAGCGTCCTTCTGCTGATGTCATTACCGGTCTTATGAAGGCTAACATTCCTTCCAGAATTGCCTTTGCTGTGGCATCTGCAATGGAATCCCGCATTATTTTGGATACGCAGGGTGCAGAGAAGTTGGTTGGCCGTGGCGATATGCTGTATGCTCCCATTGGTAGTGGCAAGCCTTTGCGTGTACAGGGATGTTTTGTTAGTGAGCAGGAAGTTGAGGCTGTGGCAAACCATGTAAAGACAGCCTGCACAAGCGCTTATAACCAACAAATTATGGATGATATTGAGCGCAAGGCCGCACAAACTGGAAATAAAACTGTTACCGCCTCTGATCCCGAGCCAAATGCGGATGAGAGTAGTTATGATGAGCTTTTGCCCGCTGCAGTGGATGTGATCCTTGAAACGAATCAGGCATCTGCATCTATGCTGCAAAGGCGGCTGAAGCTTGGCTATTCCAGAGCATCCCGGATCATCGATCAAATGGCAGAGCTTGGCCTTGTGGGTCCTTATAATGGCAGTAAGCCCAGAGAGGTTGTCATTACAAAGGAAAAATGGGAAACTATGCGAAACAATACCGGTGGGCAAATGAATTTTGAGGATTTACAGGAAACAGAATCCTTTGACGACGAGTTCTAATTTAATATGCTGAAGCGAGCGGACAGATATCTGTCGGCTCGCTTGTCATATGCAGGACATGTTTGAATAGAATATGGCAGGAGGGAATGTATGGATTGTTACTGGACAGGCCTTTTAAATGTGTTGCCCGTATGGATGCGTGAAAGCGTAAATTGCATGCAAAATAAGCAGCTTCAGGAAGTTCGACTTCGCGTCGGTAAGATGCCCGTTTTTACATGCAAGGACAAGCAGATAACTCTACAGCAGGTTATTGTGAGGGAAGATCTGGAATTTTGCATCAATACCGCATCTCGATACTCTCCGTGGGCAAGCCAAACGATTTCCAAGGGGTTTATCACTGTGACCGGTGGGCATCGAATCGGCATTTGTGGCACCGTTGCATCGCTTGACGGAAGGAACATTACAATTCGGGATGTAAGTTCGTTGTGCATTCGTGTTGCCAGGCAACTTCCTGGAATAGGGGAGAAGGCAGCCAATATCAGTGAAAATATATTGATCCTCGGCCGCCCCGGCAGTGGGAAAAGCACCCTATTGCGTGACATTGTACGGTGCAAATCACGAGCAGGAAAGATAGTATGTGTTGTTGATGAACGGCAAGAACTCTTTCCGTGTATTGGTGCACATTCTTGTTTCGATTGTGACATAAATACGGATATTTTAAGCGGCTGTGCTAAGGCCGCCGGGATCGATATGGCCATTCGCGTGATGAATCCACATATAATTGCCGTGGATGAAGTTACTGCAAAGGAAGATTGTGATGCTATGATTAATGCCGGTTGGTGCGGTATCACTTTGATCGCAACAGCACACGCCTCCAGCAAGCATGATTATTTAGAACGCCCAATCTATCGGCCTCTGGTCGAATGCGGACTCTTTAATACACTTCTTATACTACAACCGGACAAGTCCTGGCGGACAGAAAGGATACATTATGATGATTAAATGGGTTGGAGCAATTTTTGTGTTGGCTGCTTGTGGTGGTTTTGGTTTTCAAATTGCTGCGATGCAAAGAAAGGAAACGCGTACGCTTAGGCAGCTGATCGGCATACTGGATTTTGCAGAGTGTGAGTTACAATACAGACTAACTCCATTACCTGAATTGTGCCAAAAGGCTGCAATGGAATGCTCCGGGCCATTAAGCACACTGTTTTTGCGTCTTAGCAAGGAGCTTGAAGAGCAAATTTCACCCAATGTTTCCTCGTGTATGCGGGCATCTATCGCTGTTACAGAGCAATTGCCAAAACAAACCGCCGAAGTATTGACGCAATTGGGAGAATCTTTGGGAAAGTTTGACTTAAATGGACAGTTAAGAGGCTTGATGAGCGTCAGAGAGGAGTGCAACCGACGATTAGACTCTCTGTCAGAAAACCAGGACGTTCGCTTGCGGAGTTATAAAACCTTGGGGCTTTGCGCCGGCGCTGCATTGGTGATATTGTTTATTTGATATGGATATTGATTTGATATTCAAAATTGCTGCCATAGGCATTATCGTTTCGATACTTAACCAAGTGCTCAGCAAGTCTGGAAGAGAAGAACAGGCTACAATGACTACATTGACCGGGCTTGTGGTGGTACTAATGATGGTAGCAATGAAAATTTCCGAACTGTTTGAACTGGTGAAAAATCTATTTCAGTTATAATGGATATATTTATTAAAACGGCTGCAGGGGCATTCTTTGTACTCGTGTTGTTCGTCACTCTTTCAAAGCAGGCAAAGGATATGGCGGTCATCTTATCTATAGGTGCATGTTGCATGGTAGGTGCGATTGCTTTTTCGTATTTGCAACCGGTGGTGTCATTTTTGCAGTTATTGCAGGAAAAGACAGGCGTTGACAGTGCGTTCTTTCAGATTCTCATAAAAGCAGTTGGAATTGCGCTTCTTGGGGAAACAGCAAGCCTGATTTGCTCCGATGCAGGCAATAGTTCTCTGGGGAAGATCCTACAATTCCTATCCTCTGCAGTGATCTTGTGGTTGTCATTGCCTTTGCTGGAGAAACTTCTTGATTTGTTGGATGGGATGCTTGATTTTCTTTGAGAAAACTAATATTTGGTATATTGGTCCTATCCATATTGATTGTACCCGTAATGGCCGAAGACATTGCGGCACCTCCGGCACCGGATGAAGCAGAAATCTATATGCCATCGGAACCGCAGAGCTTTTCTGAAGGGCTTTTGCATATTATCAGAAAAGCAATTGCGGCTATGGAACCAGGGTTGGCTGAGGCCGGAAGGCTTTGCGCATCTGTAGTTGCAGTTGCTGTGCTGTGTGTAATAACACAGCAGTTGTCCGGAGCCACGAAATCTGTTTCAAACCTTGTTGCAACAATTTTAATTACGCTTTTATTGTTGACGCCAACGAATGCATTGATCGGCCTGGGTCGAGAAACCGTTGAGAGTTTAAGCGCCTACGGAAAATTATTTGTGCCTGTAATGACAACAAGTTTGGCTGCCCAAGGGGCCGTTACAACCTCTGCAGCTTTGTATGCCGCAACTACCGCATTTGCAGCAATTTTAAATGGTTTGATTTCTAACCTCATTGTTCCGCTTTTGTACATTTATCTATGTCTTGCTATTGTAAATAGTGTGCTGGCAGATGAATCGCTTAAACGATTACGAGAGTTCGCAAAGTGGATCACGGTGTGGAGCTTGAAAGTTATTATGTATGGCTACACTGCGTATATGACGGTCACCGGTGTTATTAGTGGCAGCGTAGATGCGTCTGCATTAAAAGCCACAAAGCTTGCCATATCTTCGGCAGTGCCTGTGATTGGGGGGCTCCTTTCTGACGCTTCCGAAACTATCCTTGTGGGCGCAGGTGTTATGAAGAACACGGTCGGAATTTATGGACTCTTTGTTGTAATCAGTCTATTTATAGGACCTTTTTTAAAGATTGGAGTACAGTATCTCCTGATGAAAATAACGAATGCAGTTACCGGTATATTTGCCTCAAAACAAATAGTTGAACTCCTAAATGATTTTACGGAGACCATGGGAATGATTTTATCAATGATCGGGGTTCAGACGCTTCTTCTAATTATCAGCACTGTCTGCTTTATGCGAGGTGTTGCTTAGTGGATGGGGTCAAAAACTATTTGATTGCCGTGTGCAGTGCGGCAATCCTGAGTGCTATTCTTAAGCAACTAATCGGAAAAAGTAAGATGAGCAGCGTGACGGTGAACCTTTTGTCCGGATTGTTTGTGGCGATTTGTATCATCTCTCCCTGGAAGGATTTTTCGTTGCAAGATCTGGAGATATATAACCCGCTGCACACACAGTCAGGTCAATCCTATATAGAAACAGGTAAACAGATAACGCAAAATCAAATTGATGCAATCATAACAGAGAAAGTTGAATCATATATTTTGGAGAAGACAAATCAGTTGCATCTGCAGGTGGAGGTGAGAGTGGAGCTGGCGGAAGACGGTGTTCCGTTTAAATCTATTGTTTCCGGCAAACTATCTCCGGAAGAAAAGAAAACCCTGTCTGCATTTTTGGAAAAGGAAATTGGCATTCAAAAGGAGATGCAGATATGGAAATGAGTCAATTGGTTCAGAAAACAAAAACGCTCATTATTAAGTATAAATATGCAGCGATCGTTTTGCTCGTCGGCATAGGTCTTATGCTCTTGCCAAACTTTAATAAAGATAATACTAATGCTGCACCAAAGAAAGCTGAACAAGAGCCGGTGTCACTGGATACGACATTATCTAAGGTGCTAAGCAAGGTGCAGGGGGCTGGTAGGGTAGAGGTGATGCTGAATATCGGTCAGGGCGAGAAAACGATCTATCAAATGGATGATGATTCTTCACAAAGTGATTCCGGCTATACAGGCCGCAAGCAAACTGTGACATTAACAGATGGTCAAAGAAATCAGTATGGACTTGTGCAGCAAGTGAATCCGCCTGTATATTTAGGCGCAGTTGTTTTATGCCAAGGGGCAAACGATCCGGTCGTCAAGCTTTCTATTGTTGAGGCAGTTTCAAAGATAACCGGACTAAACGCAAGTCAAATTTGTGTATTAAAAATGGAATAGTGGGGGAAATGATATGAAAAAATGGAAAAAGAATCTGATAGCAGGTGCGCTCCTTTGCTGTGTTTTGGGTGGCATCTATGTGAATTGGGTTTATTCTGATCAAGAGAGCGTAATGTCTTTAAACGACGTACTCGATGAGGATAAGATTCTTTCCGATCAGCTGGTAATGGGCGATGGCGCATCTCTTCAGAATTCAGAGAATACCGGCTCAGCATATTTTGCGGCTGTGCGACTTTCCCGCCAGCAGGCAAGAGATAGTGCCGTGAGCCTATTACAGGAAGCAATGTCTTATACTGACACGGGTATGGCTGAAGAGACAAACAGACAGTTGGAAGAAATCGTTCAAACAGCTTTATGTGAAGCACAAATCGAAAGCCTGGTTATTGCAAAGGGATATGCAGATTGCGTTGCTTATATGAGCGATGCAGGTATCAGTATTGCAGTTGCCGCACCGGAGGGTGGATTAAAGCAAGAGGATGCTTCGCTTATTTCTGATATTGTTCTCTCCCAATCTTCCTATAAACTGGCAGATATCCGTGTGGTGGAAGTTAAATAAGTGTATCCCGCTGTGGTTTCACCGCAGCGGGATGTTTTATTTATACGATAAGAAAAAGGTTGTAATTTTCGGGAAATGTGTTACAATAGACAAAAGTGTGTTTTGGCTAAAGAATACTATATAGGAGGTCATATCTATGGCAGAGAATAAGCAGTATATTACACGTGCCCAAAAGGATGGCGCAATCCTGATTTCTGAGGATGTTATCGGTACAATCGTTGCACATACGCTTAAGGATGTTGACGGTGTTGTTGGTCTCAACAGCAGACTTACGCCTGAGATCGCCGATTTCATCGGTGCTGGCAATTGGGCAAAGGGCGTTCGCATTAAGGTAGATGAGAACGGTGACGTCTGCATTGATTGCAATATTATTGTTTCCTACGGAAGCTGCATCGTAAATGTTGCGAAGGCTGCTCAGGAGGCTATTGCAAATGCCGTGGAGGCGTTTTCCGGTGTGAAGACTTCTGCGGTCAATGTAAATGTTTGCGGCGTTGTGCGCAAGTAAGGAGTTCCTATGTCAAGATCGAGCGCCAGAGAACTGGCAGTACATTTAATTTACGGCCGTGAATTTACCGGAGAAGAACCGTCTCAGGTTATTGCCACCCGGCTAAATAAAGAGTATTTTGCAAAACTTTCCGAAGAATGCGAAATCTATTCCCAGCGCCCTAATAGCTTTGAGAGGGCATACTTAGATAAGGTTGTGAGCGGGGTTTCCAACCGAATCGATGAGCTGAATGAGACAATTGGCAAATATTCCATCGGTTGGGATGTAAGCCGCATCTCTAAGCTAACCCGTACCGTTCTGCAGCTTGCAATTTTTGAAATCCTTTACATGGATGACGTGCCTGAAGGCGTTGCCATCTCTGAAGCCGTTCGTATTGCCAAGATGTATGATGGCGACGATACCGGCGCATTTGTAAACGGCATCCTGGGTACATTTGCAAGAAACTTAACTAGCGAGGTAGAATGATGTGCGTTATTGGTTTTGACACCAGTAATTACACCACATCCATAGCATATTTTGACGGGAAATCCGGCACGAACTGCTCCAAGCTCCTTCCGGTGAAGGAAGGTTCCCTTGGACTTCGCCAAAGCGATGCTGTATTTCATCACACGCAAAGCCTGCCGGAATTATCCGGCAGGTTATTTTCTGACTTGGATTTGGGTGGAATTAAGGCTGTTGGTGTCAGTACACGCCCCAGAGCGGTAGAAGGAAGTTATATGCCCTGCTTTACTGTGGGCTATTCTCACGGTAAATTGCTGGCAGATGCTTTTGGTGTACCTTTGTTTTCTTTTTCTCATCAGCAGGGCCACGTTGCAGCTAGTTTGTGGAGTGCAGGTCGTCTTGATTTGATGGAAAAGCCCCATCTAGCTTGGCATTTGTCCGGAGGAACAACAGAGCTTCTTCTTGTTTCGCCTGATGGCAAAAATGTGTCTTGCCAGAAAATTGGCGGTACATCAGACATTTCTGCTGGGCAGTTGATCGACAGAACCGGCCAATTGCTTGGATTGCCGTTTCCTTCTGGCAAACATCTTGATAACCTTTCTTCTTCCTGTAGCGGCAAAGATTTCTTCCGTGTAAAATGCCCGGAACTGACCTTTTCACTGTCCGGTGTACAAAATAAAGTAAATGCCTATCATGAATGTCATACCCCGGAAGAAACTGCCTCTTATGCAATAAACAGTGTTGCGCAGGCTGTTCTTGCCGCAACGCAAAATGCGCTGAAGCAATATCCTGGACTATCGGTTGTATTTTCCGGCGGCGTAGCATCAAACTCCGCCTTACGCCGCACAATGGAACCGTTAAAGCCAATTTTCTGTGACCCGAAGTACTCGACCGACAATGCTATGGGCATTGCGGTTTTGACATATCTTACCATGGAGGGTTAAGATGCAACAAACGCTGACTGTTACAGAAGTAAATACTTACATCCAAGAGAAGATGGATCGGGATGTACTGCTGTCTTCTGTGGCTGTAAAGGGTGAAATCAGCAATTATAAGTTATATCCTTCCGGGCATCACTATTTTACATTGAAGGATGAAAACAGTGCACTGAAATGTGTAATGTTTAAAGGAAATGCGTTTCGGTTGCGTTTTCGCCCGGAAAATGGCGCAAAGGTAATTGCTTTAGGAAAAATCTCTGTTTTCCCCCGTGATGGTGCGTATCAATTGTACTGCACTGCAATGGCTATGGATGGCATAGGTGACCTGCATGCGGCCTTTGAGGAGCTGAAAAAGAAGCTGAGTAAGGAAGGTCTGTTTGACCCGGCACATAAGAAGCAAATTCCCCAATATCCTGGTACAATTGGCATCGTAACAAGCTCTGCCGGTGCGGCCGTTCATGATATGCTCCGCATATTGGCAAAGCGATACCCCCTTGCAAATGTGCGTTTGTTTCCTGTGCGTGTGCAGGGTGCAGAGGCGCCCGGAGAAATTTGCGCTGCTATTAAGTATGCCAATAAATTTAAGCTTGCTGAGTTACTGATCGTTGGACGGGGCGGTGGTTCCATTGAGGACCTTTGGGCGTTTAATGATGAGGAACTGGCGAGAGTTATTTACGATTCACAGATTCCCATTATTTCAGCTGTTGGCCACGAACCAGATGTAACAATTTCTGACTATGTTGCGGATTTGCGGGCCGCAACGCCCTCAAATGGCGCAGAACTGGCTGTTCCCGATAAACAAGCTCTATTTCAACAGTTAGACAGTCTGCAGGACAGAATCGCCACTGCAGCAATGAGGCAGATTCGAACCGGGAGATTGCGGTTGAAAGCACTGTCTGCCAGCGCTGCAATGCAGGGACCAACGATGTATATTGCACAGCGGAGAAAGTCACTGGAGCTTCTGCGTGGACGCATGGACAGCCTTCAAAGTAGGCACCTATACGGTCATAAACAACGCTTTATGTCCTTAGCGGCCAAGCTGGACGCTATGAGCCCCCTTAAAGTCCTTGTCCGTGGCTACAGCTTGTCCACAGCACAAAATGGAACAGTAATTCGTAGTATAACGCAAACAAAAGTTGGCCAGGAAATTGGTGTTAGGTTGGCGGACGGCACATTGACCGCATTAATTACGGATGTGAAGGAGATCTAATATGAATCAGAAGGATAAAACTTTTGAAGAAAATATGGAACGGCTGGAACAGATCGTTCGTGCCATGGAAAAGGGAGACGTAGCGTTGGAAGAGTCTCTGAAGTTATTTCAGGAAGGCACTGGGCTGGTACAGGCTTGCACAAAGCTTTTGGATGAAGCTGAATTACAGGTAACAAAAATCACGGCAGGGGCTGAC
The DNA here is from genome assembly GCA_045122735.1 of Faecousia sp. Taxonomy (GTDB): domain Bacteria; phylum Bacillota; class Clostridia; order Oscillospirales; family Oscillospiraceae; genus Faecousia. Next base: position 64,985 of record JBGVHZ010000009.1, on the reverse strand, counting down.
GGAGCGCCTGAGGAGGTGCCTTTTGATGGTGAAATTTGAGGAGCAACTGGCGCAGTACCAGATCGAGATTGAAAAATACTTGCAAGACAAATGCAGCGTGTACCCACAGGAACCGCAGCAGACACTGTTTGAGTCTATGCGCTATAGTTTGTTGGCTGGCGGAAAGCGGCTGCGCCCGGTGTTGGTCTTTGATTTTTGCCGTATGTGTGGTGGCGACTGGCTAAAGGCTCTGCCGTTTGCTGCTGCCCTCGAAGCCATTCATACTTCCAGCTTGATTCATGATGATCTTCCTTGTATGGATAACGATGATTACCGTCGGGGCAGACTTACAAATCACAAGGTATATGGCGAGGATGTTGCCGTACTTGCCGGTGATGCACTGCTCATTGCGGCATTTTCTTACATCTCCAAGGCTGATTATCCTGCAGATATCCGTATCCGTGCGGTTGAAGTGCTGGCAGATTGCGTTGGTGAACTGGGTATGGTCGGTGGGCAGATGCTGGATATTCAAAGCGAGCAACGACAGTGCACAGAACAAGAGGTTTTGGACATCCAGAGCCGCAAGACGGGTGCCCTGATCCGTGCCGCAGCTATCCTTGGTGTTCTTGCCGGAAACGGAACAGAAGAGCAGGTGAGTGCTGCTGCTGATTTCGCAAATCACATTGGCTTGGCATTCCAGATCCGAGACGATATGCTGGATCAAATTGGTAACGCAGAGGTTTTGGGAAAGGCTGTCCACACGGATGAACATAAAAATACCTTTGTGCAGATTTATGGTATTGAGAAATGTGACATGTTGGTAAAAGAGCACACAGCGCTTGCAAATAAGGCGCTATCTGCATTTTCTGATAGCGATTTCATGCTCTGTTTGGCTGATTACCTGATTGATCGAATGAAATAAAGAATAGTAAATAACGACTCTCTTTTACCAAGAGAGTCGTTTCTTTTGGAATTTAGATGTCAAAACCGGGGTTCATACAGTATACATTCTTCTGGTTGAGCTTTACTCGGAGCAATTGCACCGCTTCACCAAAACGCTGGAAATGGACGATCTCTCTTTCGCGAAGGAATTTGATCACGTTATTCACATCGGGATCATCACTGAGCCGCAGAATATTATCATAAGTGACCCGTGCTTTCTGTTCCGCTGCCAGGTCTTCTACGAGGTCTGCCATCGGATCACCCTTGACCTGCATAGATGCTGCGGACCAGGGGAAACCGGAAGCGCTTGTGGGATAGACGCCTGCGGTGTGATCCACGAAATAAGGTGCAAAAGCAGAGTCCTGAATCTGACTGTCTTTAAGATTGCGGGTCAATTGCTGCACAATTGCGCCCACCATTTCTAAATGACCCAGCTCTTCTGTGCCAACATCCGTCAATAAGCCTTTGAGTTCATCAAAGGGCATACTGTATCGCTGAGAAAGATACCGAAGAGATGCACCTAATTCACCGTCAGGACCGCCGTATTGAGAGATGATTATAGACGCCAGTCTTGGATTTGTTTTATCAATTTTAACTGGATATTGCAGTTTCTTGTCATAAATAAACATACTTACACCTCCCGATTTGCAGCGTATTCCCAGGGCCAGGGATCGTCAAGCCATCTGTATTCGCCTTCGGTCATGGACATATGATTTAGTGGACCGTACATCTTCTCGTATTTTTCTCTGCCCTGATGATAGAGTTTCTGTAGACTTCTGTAGAGGTCTAATGCTTCATTGTCATTTCGGTGTGTGTCAAGATACAGCGCAATTTCTTGTATTGCAAACCCTAATGTTTGCAATTCTGTTAGTGGGGTCACAGGCTGTTCATCTTTATTGATCATTCCCATGAAGGGAAGATCCAGACCTGGAAATAGTGTGCCTCGCACAAAAGCCTTTCGGGGTTCGTACTTTGGCGGATTATCTAACTGAAACGGAACATATGGGTTTGCAAGGGGCGCTGTTGCCGGCAAACGGCCTTCTGTACCGCAGTTATTTTGCCGTGGCATATCCAAAAGCAATTCCTCCTCAATATTAATTTGGGACGATGTCGTTCCGGGTCATTCTATGACGAAAAATGCCTCTGTGTGCATTGCGTTTTAGAATGAACATAAAGTGTAAGGAGGTGAAGATTATGCTTTTACGGCGCATATTGAACTGGGGATTAGGTTATGCCCTTATACTCCTAGGAATTCTTTCCGTTTTTTTATTTGGCGAAAAAACGATACCAGCAATGAATGCGGAAGAATTTGTATATAAGAGAAAATGTATTATCATAGATGCAGGCCATGGGGGAGTGGATGGCGGTGCTACTTCCTGCACCGGTGTTCTGGAAAGTCAGCTGAATTTACAAATCGCGCTACGGCTGGAAGATCTGCTGCATCTGGTCGGGGTTGACACAGCTATGATCAGACGCGAGGATGTTTCTGTTTACACAGAAGGGGAGAGCATCGCTGCCAAAAAAGTGTCCGATCTTAAAGAACGCGTCCGCATTGTTAATAGTACAAAAAATGCCGTACTGATCAGTATTCATCAAAATACATTCTCCGATCCCAGATATTCAGGAGCGCAGGTATTTTATGCCACATCTGAAGGAAGTCAGAAACTTGCTCGTGCAATGCAACAAGCATTGGTAGAAAGTTTGAACCCGGAGAGTAACCGTAAGGAAAAAAAGGGGAGTAGCATATATTTGTTGGAGAAGATCAAGAATACGGGTGTCTTGGTGGAGTGTGGTTTTTTATCTAACCCGGAGGAAGAGAAGAAACTTCGTACTGATGCATATCAGCTGAAGCTTTGCAGTGTGATCGCATCCGTGGTATGCAATGATATTTCGAATTGACACACAATAACGCATTTGGTACAATTGACATACTGATACTAAGGAGGCGCGAGATGTATGGCCTTTTCAAAAGATATGATTTGGGGTGCGGCCACAGCAGCTTATCAGGTTGAAGGTGCGTGGAATGAAGACGGAAGAACGCCTTCCATTTGGGATGTCTTTGCGCAGCAACCCGGAAATACCGTTGGCAGTCGAAACGGAAATATTGCCTGCGATCATTACCATCGCTTCCGTGAAGATGTGAAGCTTATGAAGGAACTAGGGCTAAAAGCTTATCGCTTCTCAATCTGTTGGTCCCGGATCTTTCCGTCAGGAACCGGAGAAGTTAACGCCAAGGGTGTACAGTTCTACTCCGATCTGATAGACTGCCTGCTAGAAAATGAAATCGAGCCGTTTATTACAATCTTTCATTGGGATTTGCCGTATTCGCTTCACAAAAAAGGCGGCTGGCTCAATGACGAAATTGTAACTTGGTTTGCCAACTATGCTGGTAAGGTTGTTGAGTTATACTCTGACCGTGTTACGAATTTTATTACTTTTAATGAACCGCAAACCTTTGTCACTGCCGGCTATATGACCAGCGCAATGGCCCCCGGCCTTAAATCAACATACAAAGACGGGTTTCAAATTGCACACAATGTGTTAAAATCCCACGGCGCTGCTGTAATCGCAATGCGAAAGGCTGCTAAGCAGAAGATTAAGATTGGCTTTGCACCTTGTGGAAACGTTCCATTCCCGGCAACTGAAGCCACCAAGGATATTGAAGCTGCCAGAATGCAAATGTTTAGCTGCCCCGCTTTGAAGGAATCGCCATTGGGCGGATTAAGTTGGTGGTGCGATCCGATTTACTTGGGCAGATATCCGGTTGAGGGCATGGATCTGTATAAGGATTACCTTCCAGAGATTACGCAGGCGGATATGAACCTGATTCATCAGCCAATTGATTTTTGCGCACATAACACTTATAACGGCAGAGCCTTTTCTATGAATGAAGACGGTAGGCCAGTATTTGTGCGCCGTCCAACCGGTTCCCCAAGAACAGATATGCATTGGCCGATAACGCCACCAGCTCTGCGCTGGGGCCCCAGATTCCTCTACGAGCGATACAAGCTTCCTATTGTAATCACCGAAAATGGTATGGCCGCACATGATACGATTTCGCTGGATGGAAAGATTCATGATCCTAACCGAATTGACTATATGAACCGCTATCTTTTGGAACTTGAAAAGGCAACAGCTGACGGCATTGATATCCGTGGATATTTTGCTTGGTCGCTTATGGACAATTTTGAATGGTCAGAAGGCTATATGCCACGATTCGGCTTAATTTATGTGGATTATGCTACACAAAACCGAATCATAAAAGACTCCGGTTACTGGTATAAAGAGTGGATCCTAGAACATACAGGAGAGTACAATGGCTAAGACAAAGACAGTCTATTTTTGCACAGTTTGTGGAAATGAGACCCCAAAATGGCAAGGTAAATGTGCCGCCTGCGGGGCATGGAATACAATTGAAGAGCACATTGAGAAACCGGTAGCAGCAGGGAAAGTGCGCGCAACACCTGTTGGGGCAAGACGGAGCGCACAAAAGCTTGGAGAAGTCACCTGTGAGGCTGAGATCCGCTTTTATACGGGTATGGGAGAACTTGACCGTGTTCTCGGCGGCGGCGCTGTAGAGGGCTCTCTTGTCCTTGTGGGCGGTGCACCCGGTATCGGCAAATCTACACTGCTTCTTCAAATCTGTCAGCGCCTTTGTGCTGACAGAAAGGTTCTATATGTTACCGGTGAGGAAAGTGCGCGCCAGGTTTCTATGCGTGCGCAAAGATTGGGCGTTTCAACGGATAATTTGTACATTCTTTCCGAAACCAGACTTTCCGATATGCTGGAAGCAGTTTCAGATGCAAAACCTGATATCTTAATTGTTGATTCGATCCAAACAATGTACAATGAGGAGAATGATTCCTCACCTGGCAGCGTTTCCCAGGTAAAGGATTGCACGATGGCTTTAATGCAACTTTCCAAAATGGAAGGCATCACCGTGTTTGTGGTGGGTCACATCAATAAGGATGGTGCCATAGCAGGTCCTAAGGTTTTGGAACATATGGTAGACTGCGTATTGTATTTTGAAGGAGATTCCAATTCAACCTATAGACTTCTTCGGGCTGCGAAAAATCGTTTTGGCTCTACCAATGAAATTGGTGTCTTTGAAATGTGCGACAAGGGACTTGTAGAAATTCCTAACCCATCCCAGATGCTGTTGGACGGCAGGCCTGAAGGTGCATGCGGCACTTGCGTTGCTTGTGTCATGGAAGGAACAAGACCTGTTCTTGCAGAAGTACAAGCCCTTGTTGCTAAAACAACGTTCAATGTGCCTCGCAGGACAGCCGATGGCTTTGATTTTAATCGGGCAGTTTTGTTATTGGCTGTTGCCGAAAAGCGGGCTAATATGCGCCTGAGCGCCTTTGATGCCTATATTAATATCATCGGCGGTTTGCAGCTCAATGAGCCGGGCGCAGATTTACCTGTCGTACTGGCTTTGGCATCATCTTACCGTGATACACCGATCCCGGATGACCTTGTAGCAATTGGCGAAGTGGGACTTACCGGGGAGATCAGAGGCGTATCAAACATTGGGCAAAGGCTCACAGAAGTTGCAAGATTGGGATTTAATAAGTGTATTATCCCGAAGTCTGGCACAGAAAAGTTAGAAATTCCCGAAGGCCTGACTGTTTATCGTGTCAGAAACCTCCGGGAAGCGATTGAAATAGCACTGTAAGTAGGGGTGGGGGAGTTAAGCATTTTCTTCTTGCTCTGCAAAATCCAACTTTGAAAGCGGATTGGCTTCTGCGGCAATCTTTAACTCGGTATTTTCAATGTGCGTGTAGATTTGGGTGGTATTTAGGTTTTCATGACCAAGAACTTCCTGAACGGTTTTCACATCGACACCGCCGGAGAGCATCATGGTTGCCGCAGTATGTCTTAATTTGTGGGCTGAATACTGGGTGGCATCAAGCCCGGCTTGCAAAAGTGCTTTTTTGACAAGTCGATGCACCGCTGTAACGCTGATTCGATTGCTGTCGCGGGAACCAAATAATGCCCGATTGTCAGATAATACCTGCTTGTGACGAACTGGAAGATATGCATCGATTGCTTTTCTGCAAGCGCTTCCAAAGTAAACAAACCTTTCTTTGTTGCCTTTTCCCAGCACACGAATGCGATCTTCATATACATCACTTAAATTTAGCCCCACTAGTTCACTTCTGCGAATTCCACAGTTCAGAAAGAGCATTAAAATGGCGTAATCACGCTTCTGATTTTGTCCGGAAACAGCCTGTAAAAGGGCCGATGACTGTGAGAAAGTCAGGTATTTAGGCAGACTTTTTCGTAATTTGGGATATTCCAAGTCCGCAACTGGATTCTCAGTTAATTGTTTTGTTCTAACAGTTAAGTATTTATAAAATGACTTTATAGCAGAGAGTTTTCTTGCTCTGGCCGATGGCTCTATACCGTAATCCGGGGCAGGGGAGTCCGGGTTGATTGCACGATCGTTTGCAAGATAGGATAGAAAATCAAAGATTTCGGATGTTGTAATGGTTTCTATAAATTTTAGGTCAATATCTTTAATGGGAATGTCCTCAAGAGGTGTGTTTAGCGGCATATCATTGCGCATTAAACGAATAAATCTTAAAAACATTCTGAGATCCAGATAGTATTCTGAAATCGTTCTGGGGGATTGACCTTTAATATTTTCGTGATAAGTAAGGAAATCTCTCAAAATTTGCGGACAATCAGTATATTTTTGCATATTTTTTCATTCCTTTCGATATTAGAACAAATGTTTATGAGTGATATTGTATATTTGACAAAGATGACACAGGCGATAGCAAGAGCTTATTTTAAGGAATTCACTATTGATCCGGCAGTATTCTTGCCAGGACAGCCTATATGCCAATTTCAATACAGTGATGAATGGGTGGATGCATATCTGGCTCGTTATATGGATTGTGAGCACCTCGCCATAATGCTTATGGAAAAGCCGATTGGAGAAATACTGTTTAAACATATAGATCATGCCAATAAAGCAGCTGTGTTAAGCATCCATCTGCAAAATGATTCTGTAAAAGGTAAAGGCCACGGAACAGCTGCTGAAAAGCTTGCCGTTAAGTACGGGTTTGATAAAATGGGACTAAGTGTACTGTATGCAGATACAGTGAAGAACAATCCGAGAAGCAAACGAGTACTTGAAAAAGTTGGATTTCGTTTGATAAACGAAGACAATAACTTTTATTATTATGAAATACGCAGATAGTAGCAGGTGTATCCCATACGCTATTTATCGGCTTTTTGAAAAGGTAACATCGCTTCGATTTGCCTCAGCAGCATTATTATAGCATAAATAAACTGCGAACGCAACAAAATTTTTATTTTGTTGCGTTCATTGGCTTCAAAATAAAATCATCGGCTGAGTTCAGCCAATGAACGCATACGGGCGCTGCGGCCCACAAAATACTGGTTTTGTTTCGTTTGGCTCCGCTTCCCCCTTTCTTTAAGTATCGGCAATTTTAGGATACACTATCCGGTGCGGTTTGTCAACTTCTGTTATACTGCTTTTCTTCCAGCGGCCGCCCTGCGACGCTGGTTTTTTCGTTGTAATTGCAGGTCTGCCATTGCATAAATCAAAGTGATTGCTTCGCTGCTATGGTTTAGCGCCCTCTTAACTCGGCCAATATCCCCATATTTTGCAAGCAAATCCACGGCAAAAACCTTTCTTGCACTATGTGGCCCAACATTCTGGGGCAGCCGCAAAGCCCTTGCAGCCCGCTTGACATCCTTCCAAACGGCCTGCCGGGTCTGCGGCTTGTTTGTTCTTCTGCTTTGAAAAGCCCACTTCTGACCCGCTTGTTTTTTAATATCACTCAGCAAGGGCTCCGGTAAACCTATTTGCCTGCGCTTTTGGGTTTTCTGCTCAGTTACCCAAAACCGTGGTGCAAGCTGTTCAGTTTTGAGTGCAAGCACATCACCTATACGCAATCCGGTATGCAGGGCCGTCCGCATAATGAGTGCATTTTTTCTAGTGAGCAAGGCAAGAACGAGATCAACTTCCCTATTCAGTAAGTACTCAGTTTTCATATTCTTCATTATCTCCCTTCTGCGCTTCCTTGTATGTAAGCCTAAAATCCCACCTTCTGGACTGTGCTTCCATTTCTGCGATCTTCTTATCAAGAAAATCAATCCCCTGAGTTATGGCAGCCAAAAGCTTCCTCATTCTGTTGCATTTTGTTTGCAGTTCTGTGAGCTCTTCTCTTGTTATTGTGTCCATTTTTTACTCCTTCTGTACTTGTTCGTGTACTTTTAGGCCATTAACAATGGCCAGTTTTTTACCAGGCGGGTATATTTCAATAACTTTTTCCCCATATTCTGCAGCAAGGTCAGCGGGGCTGAGCTCAAAATATTCCACCTTTGGCATCTCCAATGCACCCCCGCTATAGTACCAGCGGCCAGCGGGCTTTGTGCCGTCTTTTCCTATGTACTTGCATACATAGGAAACAGCGGCAGGGTATTCCCCATAAAGTTCCATGGCAGTAGTAAAGCCAAGTGTCCAGTTGGGCAGGTTATAAACGATTTTGCCGCCAGCCTTCAGCCACTCGTTTTTTTCTTCTTCTGTTTTCCACTTCCTTGGCCTTTTGGCCCAAGGAAGCCGCATAGTACCGCTATCAATAGCCGGAAGCACATCGTTAAAAAAGCCGTGGAAATGAATGCCGCCTTTCTTGTGCCGTTCCGGCACAAGGATATATTTCAGGCCATTTCTTTGTACCGCATTGCTGGCCCAAGCGTTCAGTTTCTGCACGACGGCTTTGCCGTCATGTGCATCAACTTTCGCTGGATCCAGCGTCAGCGTTACAAAATACTTGAAATCGTTTGCAAGGGCAAGACGGCGAACATTCGCCTTTGCCCTTCGCATACTTCTTTCGAGGCTGCCCTCTTTATTGGGGGAAACGTCCTTGCCAGCATCTTCTTTTTTGCCTTCATATTTGGGCACATTCCAGCCGGAATTTTCCCAGCCGGATGGCCCAAATATGGGATGGCTGCAGGCCATCAAATCAACGATGCCGCAAGGGTAATATAATGCTTTGGCAGAGTATTTTATATTTGCCTTTGGCACATATAAAACACTCGATTTTTTATTGCCGGACATATCTCCATATAGCGTTGTGATGGAATAATGTCCGTATATCAAGTATAGAAGGTGCGGCAAAATCGCTCGCGCTGCTTCGCTCAGCTTCGCTGGCTCAGCCCTGCTCGCTCTGGGGGGCTGCGGCCCCCAGCCGCTGCCCACTATGCGGGCAGCGACTTCCCCGGGATACGCGGTGGCTGGGCCCCAGCTTGGCCTTTGCTCCTTGTTGCCTTGCTCCCCTGTCGCATACGGCAACAAGGCGGCCAAGCCCCCAGCCACCGTTGGGCCCTGCCCAAACCCCATCGGTATGCTCGGCTGCCGGCTGGGGCCCCGGCCTGTTTGGCCGGGCTCCGCTTCGCCATTTCCCAGCCGGCTTTTTTCCGCAACCCGGCCTGCGGGCCGGGTGCGGGCCTCGCCCGCCTGCCCCTGCCCGGGCGGCCCCCCAGCGGCCCAAGCCAAGCCGCCAAGAGCCGCTGGCGTTCAATCCAGCGGTTGCGGCTTGGCTTGGGGCGGCTCGCATTATAGCAGGGCAGGCAAGCCTTCCCTTCGGCTTGCGGGCTTGCCTGCCCTGCTCTCTGTGCGCTCGCCTTCCGCTGGAACCCCCCCGCCCTCTTGTGCGGGGGCAGGCTCCCCTTCGGGGGGCGCTGCGGCGGCCTGCTGGCCGCCTTGTTTTGCGCTTTGCGCCCCCCTTCGGTTTCTTTTTGTCCTTCTCTTGGTGCTGCTGTGCTGCCTTGTGGGTTCTCCCCTGCTTCCCCCCCGCCCCTGCCGCCCCCGCTGGGGGCTCCCGGGGAGCGCAGGGCTGGTTGCCGGGCTTCGCCCCCCAGCCGTTGGCTGGGCCCCCCTCGGTGCGTTCCGTCCGGCAGCCTTGCCCCCTTCCATTTTAGCCGGGGCAGTAAAGGCTTCCGGAGCTCCGGCCTTGACAGCCCCGGCAAATAAGTGGGCAAGGGTAGCCTGCCGGAGTGTGCTACGGCAAAAGATGCTTGACATTTTTTGCCCTGCGTGCTACTATGGTCTTGCAGGGCTGGTCTGGGTGCGCTTGGCGCACTCCCCCATTCTCCAGTGGTTTTAATTGTTTTCTTTCCCTGTGGGGTCCATAGCCAGCAAAAGGGGCGCCTTGGTTGGCGGCCCCTTTTCTTTTGCTCTTTCATCTGATACAATGAAATCGCAAATCACCAAAGAGGGCAGACCGGGAAAAGCTGTTGCCGCAGAATAATTTTTTTGCGGTTTACAATCCGTAAATTGTAAACCCACTTTTTGGCTGCAAAAATTGTGCGTTCCTTTTTCTACTTGATATACGGAAAATGGGCTGAACCTTTCAGGATCAGCCCATTCCCGCAGAAGTGGCCAAACCGCTGAAAAAGCCCCAAAATCACCGCCTAACGCAACAAAACCTGTGTTATTTTGTTGCGTTCGGGAGATTCGACAATTATAGTTTCCTCAATCAGCCTTAATACCTTCCCCTTATGATCCCCCTAATACAATTACTCACTAAGGAGCCGTTTTTTATGAAAAAGAAACCTTCCGCAATAATCCTATGTTGTTTGCTTTTGATTCTGGAAGCACTGCCCCTTGGTGCTGCTCTGCACATCGCCACAGCCGATGGGACACATACTGTACAGTTTTGTTCCTACTTTAATTTGATGCCATTTGGAAACGGCAATTTTGCACCATTCATTGTTGCAATACTATCTGTCTTTTTACTTTTGCTTTGTATACTCTATTTCTATAAGTCGGGAAAAAAACTTAAAAAGGTTATCTTTACCGTTGCTTGTCTCGCTATGATTTTGGCCTTCTGTCCCCTACTGTATTGCATGCAGTGTTATTCTTGGGTCGATTGCCTGATCACATTTATCTTATTTGTATTGACAATGATGTTTGTTGAGCAGACTAAATAATGTATTTACTTTACTTTTCGACTGTTTTCCGTTAAAATATAGAAAAACCTATTTGGAGGCTACATATATGGCAGTAAAAAGAATAGGCGTTCTCACCAGCGGCGGCGATGCCCCTGGTATGAATGCGTGTGTGCGAAGCGTTGTACGTACAGCTCTCTATCACGGTATTGAGTGCTACGGTATTCGAAGGGGTTGGAACGGCCTTATCACCGGCGACGTCCTTCGCTTGGATGAGAAAAAGATTTCTCATATCATTAATCGGGGTGGCACCATTCTCTACACAGCACGCAGCAAGGAGTTTATGTCAGAAGAAGGGCAGAAAAAAGCTGTCTCGACTTGTAAATTCCTTGGGTTAGATGGTATTGTTGCTATCGGTGGCGATGGTACCTTCCGTGGCGCTCGTGCTTTGTCTAAGTATGGCGTAAATGTTGTCTGCATACCCGCAACGATCGACAACGACATCAGCTGCACGAACTATTCTATCGGCTTTGACACAGCCGCCAACACAGCTATTGAATGTATTGACAAGCTGCGTGATACAATGCAGTCTCATGAGCGTTGCTCGGTTGTTGAGGTCATGGGACGTAATGCGGGATATCTTGCTATGTATGTTGGCCTTGCTGTAGGCGCTACTGCCGTCCTTGTTCCCGAGGAACATATTGATTTTGAGAAGGATGTTGTAGAAAAAATCCGGCAGGCACGGTTCAACGGATTTACACACTATATGATCGTTGTAGCCGAAGGCGCTGGCTCTGCAGCAGATATTTCTGCAAAAATCAAAGATGCATTGGATCTCGATCCCCGTGTGACAGTTCTTGGGCATATTCAGAGAGGCGGCGTGCCTACCGGTCGTGATCGTGTGAACGCAACCAAAATGGGCTTCCTCGCCGTAGAAATGCTTCTTGCCGGTAAAACAAATCGAATTATTTGCACAAAGAATGGCAGCTTTACCGATGTAGATATTGATGAAGGTCTCGCTCTAACAAGAAAAATTCAGAAAATGGAAGTGGAAGTTCTGGCAGCAATGACCGGCATTTGACCTCTCCCCTATGCAAAACCCCTCGACATTTCGTCGAGGGGTTAAATTTATGCTTTGGGGTGACATTTCTTGTAAACGGATTTGATTTTTTGATTAACCATTTGCGTATACACCTGCGTTGAGGAAATATCACAGTGCCCCATTAGTTCCTGCAAAGAATCAATATCAGCACCGTTTTCCAGCAGATGCACTGCGAAGCTATGACGCAGGGTGTGGGGCGTGATTTCTTTTTCGATACCTGCAGCTTGCTGGTAATGCTTCAGGATCTTCCAGAAACCCTGGCGGCTCATACGGGCACCGTTTACATTTACAAACAAGGCTTGCTCTTCTGGATCAGCCAGCATAGAACCGCGGACTTCTTTGAGATATACTTTTAATGCTTTTAGCGCTGCGGGATAGAGAGGAATCACTCTCCCCTTTTTAGCGTTTGCGCATTTAATTACGCCAACATCAATATTTACATCATCCAGATTTAAGTCAATTAACTCACTGACACGAATACCGGTGGCGTACATCAGTTCCAGCATCGCCTTATCTCTGTAGCCTTTTTCGTCGACACAAGCAGGTTGTGCCAGGAGCAGTTCAATCTCTTTATTCGTAAGAATTTGGGGCAATTTCTTTTCGCCCCGATCAATTTTAATTTCCATTACAGGGGTGGATTCAACAAAGCCTGCGGAAACAAGATAAGCATAAAAGTTCTTGAGGCTGGCCATTGAGCGGGAAACCGTCGCATCAGATTTACCTATTGCCTTCAAATGATCAAGGTAGCTACGAATATTCAGTTGGGTGGCGTCAACCAAGGCGACATCACATGCGCCAGCCCAATCGGAAAATTGACGAATATCCCGAATATAGGAAAACACAGTGTTATCAGATGCCTTCTTTACCTTATAGAGGTAATTTTCGTAGGCCTTAATAAAATCCAACATTTATAGATATCTCCGGTCTAATAATTAGAAAATTTTTTGTATGACGGGTGTAAGAAAGATCCGTTCAAATAAAGCTGCAATACTTAGTGCTGCAAGATAAATAGCAATATCTTTGAAAAAATGATCGCTTGTGTATATGCTATGCTTTAACCAAAACCATAGAAGCAGGCATACATTTATCACATCGGTAAACAAAAACAATATAACTGCAATCCAAGCACCCGAACCAAAGGCCTCGCCAATAAGAAATAGGGAGAAGCCAAACAGAATTGACTTAAATATGCACAATAGTAAAAGGATGCACTGCTTCCTGTAGTATAAGCTAATAACTGTTGCTGAAATTAGCATGAGCGAAAAACCGGTTTGCCAAGCAGGACTATGGTCAAGGGGCATCGACAAATTCAGTTGACAGTTACTTGCAGGAAATAAGCGCGGAATAATATGTAAACCGACAAACACACCCAATACCCATATGAGAATTATGTAAAATCGAATGTGACGTCTTAAAGATATTGTGTGCAGTATTGCTTCTTTTGTGCGCAAATGGATGCCCTCCTCCAAAACAATCGCAAAAACAGACGCATAGTGGGGCAAACCATAAAAATAATACACATTTTTGAAATACGGTGAGCCTCATTAATATACAATAATTGCAAAGTAAATTCAAGAGAAAACCTGCGTAAAAAATGCATTTTGTTCATTATGTCGATATTTATGTAAACGCAGTTATGTTAACTATCTTAAAGTTAAATTCTAAATAAGTCCTGCGAAAGATAATCAGCCTATATATTGTCAGGTTATTTTTACAAAAACACAATATATCGAAACGCAAGAATTCTTGCAATCTGAACGACAAGGGTAAATTTACCTTACCTGCGTTGCGTTTTTGTGCAAATTAACGAGAACGCAATTTTACGCGATGTCTTTTCCCCCTGGATATGTACCCGTGTATCACTACAGCTACAAAAGCACCTATTGCTGCACTTGCCGCAGTTGAACCAATTCCGGTGATACCAGATGAAAAGATAAGCATGTTCATGCAAACCAAAGCGAGTAAATACACCCCGGTTACAATCGCAGCGACGATTGCGGTTCTCCCCTTCTCCAGTATAATGCTCAATAATGAACCGGCCAGAACGCATACTGTATGAATCACCCTTGCAATTGCAGGTGTTGCAGTAATTGATATCGTTTCTTTTTCAACCAGTATAGCTAGAATCACCGATAGTACGAACAGGCTTGCAGGCGAAAGAAGTGCGCCTAATACAATATGAGATATAATGTTCTTATCGGCTCTTACGCTGATTTTCTTCATTTGAACACTCCCCTTCCTGCTTCAACTTATGCAGCAATTCTAAAAAAATAACTGGGACAACACATTGTGTTATCCCAGTTATAAAGAATTGATCAATTAGACATTTGTTTTTTCATAGCATTGAGGAGATTTTGCGCATCTTCCTCTGTAGATGCAACTGCAGTATAGTAGAACTTCACCTTAGGCTCGGTGCCGGAAGGACGGGCAATTACACTGCCGTTATCTCCCAGGATGAACTCAAGGACATTAGATTTAGGCAAGAGAATCGGTGTAACTTCACCGCTTACCATATCCCTTTGCTCTCTTGTGAGATAGTCCTTTACGCATGTAACCGGTGCGCCGCCAATGGTTGCAGGAATGCTGCTACGAAGATCTGCCATCAGCTTAGCTGCCTTCTCCATCGCATCAGCACCAGTCAACTCCAGGCTTTGCACATTGGCAAGATAAATGCCGTAAGTTTTATAAACATCATTAAGGGCGTCCAGAATTGTGCGGCCTTCGTTTTTCAGAGAAGCAGCCAATTCACAAACCAGCATGGATGCTACAATAGCATCTTTGTCTCTTGCGTAAGTTCCCTTCAGATAGCCACAGCTTTCTTCGAAACCAAAGATATATTTGCTTTCCTCCCCTTTTTCTTCAAGGGCAAGGATCTCACCGCCGATATACTTAAATCCGGTAAGGACTGCCTTCATAGTTACCCCATAATGCGCAGCGATCCTATCTGCCAATGGAGAGGATACAATGCTGCGCACAGCAATCGCACCCTTGGGAATATCGTTATTAGCGCTACGAGCCTTAAGAATGTAATCGAGGAGCAGACACCCCAACTCGTTACCGCTGAGCTTTTTAAAGCCCTCGCCATTGGGGATTGCAATAGCAACTCTGTCTGCATCCGGATCTGTGCCCAAAATAACGTCACAAGGAACATCTTTTGCTACCTTGTAGCTTTCATTCAGTGCAGCATCTGTTTCGGGGTTGGGATACTCGCAGGTTTTGAAGTCGCCATCCGGCATTTCCTGGCAGGAAACAATGTGAACATTCACATTCAGATCTTTCAAAATATGCCGTACAGGCTCATTGCCGGTACCACACAAAGGTGTATAAACAACATGCAAGCCAGCGCCTCGTACCATGTCGGGGTCTACCGCTTCGTTGAGAACGGTTTCATAATAGGAATTCCAGAGAGATTGAGGAATGTAACGAATAAGCCCCTCTGAGAGGTAGGCATCAAAGGATTTCTTCTCGGGTACAAAGAAAGGTATTTGCTCAATCATGGCAGTAACAATAGCTGCAGGCTCATCGGTCATCTGGCAGCCGTCGGGGCCATAGCACTTTACGCCGTTGTAGATGCCACTATTGTGGCTTGCAGAGATTACGATACCGCAGCCGCATTTCAGCTCTCTAACGGCATAGGAGAGCATAGGAGTAGGCGCTAAACGGTCGTAAAGGTGGGTTTCGATGCCGACTTCTGCAAATGCTACGGCACATACTTCTGCAAAAAGCTGAGAATTATGGCGAGAATCATATCCAATTGCAGCCTTCTTAGGCAGATTTGTAGTGTTAAGCCAAGCAGCCATACCCTGAGCAGCTCTACGCACGGTGTATCTGTTCAAACGATTGCTGCCGGCACCCATAACACCGCGCATACCGGCGGTGCCGAATTGCAAATCGCTGCCAAAACGGCCTTTCAGTTCTTCATCATCATTGGATATGCTAAGAAGTTCTGCCATTACATCCTCGGGCAGTCCCGCATCGCACCAAAATCTATAACGATCCATATAATTCATATAAAACCCTCCAATTCTTAAAAAGACAGCTCAAAATGAATTGAGCTGTCTTCTCTACGCATTACGCTTCTTCGCTCTCGGCAGCGGCTGCAGCACGCTTCTCCTGTGCTTCAACCAATGTGATAAATTTGTTACGGGTCTGCTTCACATCTTCCAAAGAAGCTGCGATAGCATCCTCTGTTTTCTGCAGAGCGTCGATCATATAGTCGTTGCTGACCTTACGCAGGTCGGCCATACGGGCATAGGTCTGAGCGACCATTTCCTGGCACTGACGCTTTGCTTCTACGTAGATAGCTTCCTCGGTAACCAGCTGAGCAGCCTTTTCCTGCGCCTGGCGAATCAAGCCTTCTACTTCGCGGCGGGCCTGACCGATCAGTTCATTACGGGACTCTACGATAGTGCGAGCCTGCTTCAGTTCAACAGGCAGCTGGCCAATAATTTCGTCCAGCATATCCAGAACCTTGTCTCTTTCTACGATGCACTTATCTGCACCAAGAGGCAGGCCACGGGCATCCTGTACCATATCATATAATGCGGAAATAATCTGCTCAATGTTTTGCTCGTTCATTTTCTGTTTCCTCCTTGACTTATATCAGCGATGCGCTGCTTAAATACGGGTACAATTTCCTGGGGTAAGAAATCGGAAAGGTCAACATCATAGTTGCCTAATTCCTTAACAGTGCTGGAGCTAAGATACATATACTGATGCTCTGCGGTTAAGAACATCGTATCCAGTGTGGGATTGATTTTGTGATTGATCAGAGCCATCTGAAATTCGTTTTCAAAGTCAGAACCTGCTCTGAGGCCTTTGACAATTACACAACTGCCTCTTCTTTTAGCATATTCAGCCAGAAGTTCATCGGAAGAATCTACTTCCACATTGGAAATATCCTCCGTTACCTGACGGATCATATCCACCCGTTCCTCACGAGAGAACATTGGCTTCTTCGCACTGTTCACCATTACGCAAACAATCAATTTATCAAAAATGCTGGCAGCTCTGCGGATAATATTTAAATGGCCGCTGGTGATCGGGTCAAAACTACCCGGATAGATGGCAATCTTCATGGCCCCTCCCCTTCTTCATGCATTCTTACGAAAAAGCGTAATCAAAGTGTTGCCATATTTATAGTCTTTTGAGCGATTATAGCCAGTAAAATCAAGTAAAAGTTCCTTTTCCACCGGCCGCTCAGTAACTATTATACCACCAGATTGCAAAATGTCAATTTGTGTTATTAAATTTAACGAATTTTCTAAAAAAACTTCTGCATATGGGGGATCGAGAAATATAATATCGAATTTTTGAGAAGTACTTTTCAGGAACGCACTATAATCAGAGCGAATAACGCGCCCCTCCCCCTCGAGCTTTGTTCTCTTTAAATTCTCACGGATCAATTTACATGCATCATCACGCTCATCCACAAAGACGGCGTTTTTTGCCCCTCGACTCAGTGCTTCTATTCCCAGCTGTCCGGTGCCTCCAAATAAATCAAGAACAGTTGCACCTGGAAGATCAAACTGAATAATGCTAAATACCGCCTCTTTTACACGGTCAGCAGTTGGGCGCGTAGCTGTGCCTGCTGGGGTTTTCAGGTTTACACCTCTTGCTTTTCCGCTTATGACTCGCATTGTTTACTCCTTATCGTGAAAATATCGGTAGATAGATAGTGCAACTGCTTTGGGAACAACTCTTTCAAGTTCCATCAAGCTTGCTGATGAAATAGCTTTAATCGACGAAAAATGCTTAATGAGGTCTTGCTTTCGTTTTGGACCAACTCCATCAATTCCATCAAGTTGAGAGTGGCGAAGTCTTTTACTGCGAAGTGACCGATGGAATGTGATTGCAAATCTGTGCGTTTCCTCTTGAATATTTCCAATAAAAGAAAAGACACTTTGGTTGGAATCGATGCGAATCTCTTGACCCTCTGCTGTGATGAGTGCCCTTGTACGGTGACGATCGTCCTTGACCATACCAAATACGGGAAAATCAAGAGAAAAGGCTTCCAGGACTTCCTGCGCCACAGCAGCGTGGTTTTGTCCACCGTCGATGAGCAGCAGATCCGGAGCGCACGCAAACCCTTTATCCTCTTGGACATAATGTTGAAAGCGGCGCTGTAATACTTGCTTCATCGCACCATAATCGTCTTGTTCGTCCATGTTTTCCAGCTTAAAACGCTTATATTCGGAACGCTTTGGCTTGCCATCAAGAAAGACAACCATGGACGCAACGATATCAGTGCCTGCAATATGGGAGATATCGAATGATTCAATTCTGTTGGGTGCATCGATTGTCAGCATTTTGCCTAGAAGCATAACCGCTCCTTTGGCTCGCTCCTCACGGTCTGTAATGCGGATGGCTTCTTCGTGTGCGTTTTTAACTGCTAATTCAATCAGTTTTACATTCTCCCCCCGCTTGGGAACAATTAATTCCACCTTCTTACCGTTTTCCCGGGAAATAAATTCTGCGATTACAGATTGGTCTTCCAAGGAAAAAGGAAGGAGTATTCGCTTAGGAGCGTAACCACGGGATTGGTAATATTGGTTTAGAAGGGTGCTTAGGGCATCTTCTTTATCATCCGGCAATGCAAATATTTGATAATCCTTATCAAGAAGATTTCCGTGGTTAAAATGCAATACAGTAAAGCAGGCTTTTGTCTCAGTTTCAGCATAACCGACCACATCAGTATCGGCTGGTTTCCCTGCGGTAACAAGTTGCTTTTGCCCCAAACTAAGAATTGCCTTGTAACGATCACGCAGTTGAGCGGCCTGTTCAAAATTCAGGTCTTCCGAGCTGGAAAGCATTTCCTTTTTGATCTCTTCCGCAACCTTATTGAAGTTTCCGCAGAGCAGTTCTCTTACTTGCATCATTTGTCCACGGAATTCCTCGTGACAATCTGTCTTTTGGCACCAGCCGTCGCACTGATTCATATGGTAGTGCAGGCAAACTCTGCCTTTGCCAATATCCCGGGGGAACCTTTTAGAGCAACTTGGAAGGTGGAAAATACGACGGATACTCTCAAGAATGTCTTGCGTCACACCGCGGCTGCCAAAGGGGCCAAAGTACTCAGCGCCATCATCGGAAACCTTATTTACCATAGAGAGCTCAGGGTATGCGTCCTTCGAACTTAAGCGGACATAGGGGTATCCCTTATCATCCTTCAAAAGTATATTATATTTCGGGCTGTGGCGTTTAATGAGAGAGCACTCAAGTACAAGGGCTTCAAATTCACTTGCTGCGATAATAACATCAAAATCATCAACAAGACTAACCATTTTTCTCGTTTTAGGTGAATGGGAAGCCGTGCTCTGAAAATATTGTGTTACCCTATTCTTCAGTTTCTTTGCTTTTCCAACATAAATAACCAAACCGGTTTTATCCTTCATCAAATAAACACCGGGGCTATATGGTAGGGTCAGCGCCTTTTGTTTCAACTGTTCAATCGTCATATTTTACACCAAAAAAACCGCCCCAATGCCCATAAAGCGCATTGAGGCGGTAGATCCTAAAGATTAGTATACATCACGAAGAAGCAGAGCCTCAAGGGATTTAATTGCATTTTCAGCATCTGCACCATCAGCACTCAAGGTGACAGTTGCACCGGTAATGATGCCCAAGGACATAATGCCGAGCAAGCTCTTTGCGTTCATCTTCCGATTTTCGGATTCCAGATAGATGCTGCAATCAAACTCATTTGCCTTCTGAACAAAATAAGTGGCTTGCTTATTATGCAGACCGGATTCGCATCTTACCACAATTTCCTTACTGATCATAACTAACTCCTTAAATTCGATGCACGAGTGCACACGTCATTGTACTAATATGATACCAAATATGCAGAAAAAGTCAACTGATTTCCCAGAAAATTCCCAATAGATACTTTACTTAAACTCTGCAATGGTGACACCATCTTCGCCTTCACCGTAAAGACCGAGGCGGAAAGACTTTACATACTTATTTTTCTTCAGGCTTTGATGAACGGCAGTTCGCAGCGTTCCGGTACCTTTTCCGTGAATGATGCGAACTGTAGGCAAATTACTGCGCATAGCTTCATCCATATAGCGCTCTAAAACCGCAACTGCCTCAATGCTGTCCATACCACGCAGATCCACTTCTTGGTTCATAGCCTGCATTTTCATTTCACGACCGGAATGGGCAGGGCGATTATGCTTCTTTACAGAAGTGTTATGTTCTTCCAGCAAATAGATCTCGTCTGCCTTGGCGGTCATTTTTATAATACCGGCCTGCAGTTCATATGTGCCATCTTTCTTAATAGCAATGACGCTGGCCTTTGTACCCAGTTTTAGAAGCTCTACAGTATCCCCTACCAAGATGTCTCTGGTGGGTGCAGGGCGTTCCTTGGGCTTTTGGTCAACGAGCAGGCGCTCCTCAGCTTCGTTCAGGCTTTTTCTAAGTGCGCTTTGGCGCTGATTAATACCCTGCACATCTGCTGATTCTGCAAGCTGCTTGCGAATCGCCTTGATTTCATCTGCAGCGGCGTTCGCTGTTCGTCTTGCATCCTCAATTATGCGTTGAGCCTCTTCCCTTGCTTTCTGCAGCGCAGCTTCCTTTTCATTTTGAAGCTGCATGACATACTGTTCAGATTGCTCCTTGGCCTTCTGTATCTCTGTCTGCAGGCGCTGTGCTTCAAGTTTTGCGGCTTCCATCTGTTGCCGCTGTTGTTCCAACTGGGTCAGCACATCCTCAAAGTCTTTATCATTTTGGCTAACAAGGTCAGATGCCTTTTTCAAAATGTTCTCAGAAAGTCCCAGTTTGCGAGAGATTGCAAAGGCATTAGACTTTCCGGGAATGCCAATGAGTAGTTTGTAGGTGGGCTGCAGCGTTTCCACATCAAATTCGCAGCTGGCATTGATGACACCCGATGTACGCATAGCATAGAGCTTTAATTCTGCGTAGTGCGTAGTAGCCATAACGGTAGCGCCCATTGTCCTGCAAAATTCAATCAGCGAGATCGCAAGGGCGGCGCCTTCTGCCGGATCAGTACCTGCACCTAGTTCATCAAACAAAATCAGCGTACGACTATCACATTGGGCAACCACATCCACAATGGTGCGCATATGACTGGAGAAGGTAGACAGGCTTTGGGCAATGGATTGTTCATCACCGATATCAGCCAAAATCGCATCAAAGGTGGAAAGCTCGCTCCCGTCACCGGCAGGAATATGCAGACCACACTCTGCCATAAGGGTCAAAAGGCCAACGGTTTTCAGTGTGACGGTCTTGCCACCGGTGTTGGGACCGGTAATAATCATCGTATCGAAGTCTGTTCCCAAGCGCAGGGATATAGGGACAACTTTAGTGGGGTCAATCAAGGGGTGCTTTGCGTTGCGCAGTACTACCCTGCCCTGGTCGTTCATCATCGGAGCGTGTGCGCCCATACGGTAGGCAAGCTTGGCCTTCGCAAATAGAATATCTAATTTTATAAGGATCTCATAATCAAGCGTGAGATCCTCCCTGTAACCGGCTACATCCGCAGATAGTTCTGCCAAGATACGCTCAATTTCTTTCTTTTCCTTGATTTCCAGCTCTTTAAGGGCGTTGTTGGCATTCACAGCAGACATTGGTTCCACAAAGTATGTAGAACCGGTCGCAGAAACATCGTGAACAAGACCGGGGACATCGTTTTTGCATTCACTTTTTACCGGAACAACGTAACGACCTTGGCGGATCGTAATGATCGGTTCTCTGAGATATTTGGAGTAAGCGGGC
Source organism: Faecousia sp. (assembly GCA_045122735.1). Classification (GTDB taxonomy): domain Bacteria; phylum Bacillota; class Clostridia; order Oscillospirales; family Oscillospiraceae; genus Faecousia. The sequence goes on along the minus strand of JBGVHZ010000009.1, from coordinate 43,294 downwards.
GAAGAAATGACCTTTTGCAGAGAATCCTTGATTTTTGCACTTTGAATTCGCATATGACGGCGAATATCGGAAAGTGCCGGGCTTGCATTATCCGCAATTTCTTCTTCTGAAAGAATAGCACCCAGTATCTTATCCTCCAAGAATTTATTGGGTGTTAAAGCTCTGAACATAGGATCAAGGATCGTTGGCTTTTCGTCATCTGAAATGTAACCACGAACATTTCTTGTTGTGCGCAAAAGATGGCCAACCGCAAGTAGTTCCTTAGGATGGAGAGAGCCGCCCTTATGCGCTCTGTCCAAAGATGTAGAAATATCGCTAATGCCGGAAAAATACGGATATCCCTTACGGGCACTTAAATCCCGAGCAGCGGCAGTTTCATCCAGAAGTATCTGTACATCTTCCAGGTCAGAAATCGGCCGTAGCTGCAAGCAAGCAGACTTACCATCGACAGAACCAGCACACTCTGCAAGTTGAGAAAGAATTTGATCTAATTCTAATTTAATTAGAGATTTATCGTATAGTGTAGACATACTTATCTCCTAATTCACGAAATGAGTAATGTTTTATAGAAATCCAGTGTGGAAAATCCTCGTTCTAATTGGGTGGCGAGATAGCTTTCCGTTACCTGAGAAAGTTGCTCCAACGCATCATCGCCCAATGTAAAAGAAAAGAGCTTTTTATCGTCACAATAGGAAATATAGCGCATAGCATCCAGTGTGCCCTGATATATGGGAAGCCGAATGCCATCCTGATTATCACCACAGCTGCTACATTCCAGGTGTCCCTGGGATAGATTAAAACGGTCAGGAATTGCATTTCCGCAGTAGAAACATCCCTGCAAATCCGGAGCATAACCGCCCAGAATTGCGATGCGCAACTCAAAAACTGCCTTTACCTGTACTTCCGGAAGGGGTAGTTTACAAAGGGCGTATAAGCAATTTAGCAGCAAGGACAAAAGCTGGGGATTTGGCATATCCTCCTGGGACATAATATCTGCAACTTGGGCAAAATATGTAGCTAGCGACAATTTCTGTAAATCTCTGCGCAAGGGATGGAATAGTTCGATGACAGACGCCTCATTAATGGTGTAATACCCCTTATTTTCAAAGAGAGTAAATGAAGAATATCCAAGAAGCTGGCAAGGCGCTGTCAGGGGGCTGTTCTTGCGACGCAGCCCCCGAGCCTTCATAGTTAATATACCTTTATCTTGGGTCAAAACGGTAAGCAGAGCATCTGTATCATTGTAATTGGTGACCCGCAACACAAGCCCCTGAATTGTTAAATACATAGTCTACCTCCGCTTCTTTTGCCTTGCTGTAAAGTACATAAAGTTCCGGCGCTCCGGTATCCAGAAACGCCTTCCAAAGTTCCCTGGATCTCATTCTCATCCCTCCGCAAATAGGATTTACAGTGGGAGAAAATTTTAGTCTTGGTAATTATTCTCTGTAACCGAAATTGCGGACAAGGAAGTCACTGTCACGCCAGTTTTCTTTTACCCGAACCCAGGTTGTCAAATAAACCTTGGTACCCATAAAACGCTCACAATCAGCTCGCGCCATGCTGGAAATTTTCTTCAGCATTTCGCCCTTTTTGCCGATAATAATGCCCTTGTGGCTGGATTTTTCGCAGTAAATGGTGGCATCTATATCGATAATGCCATTGTCTCTTTCAGAGAATTTTGTAATCTCTACGGCTGTGCCATGGGGCACTTCCCGATCCAGAGTCCACAAAAGTTTTTCACGAATAATTTCGGCCATTACCTGCCGCTCGGGCTGGTCTGTTGTCATATCATCTTCGTAAAGGAAAGGCCCTTCGACAGCGTATTTCTCGCATAGAGCCAGCAACTGTTCAACGCCATCACCTGTTTTGGCGCTGATAGGAATAATTGCTTCAAAATTGCCTGCTTTTGCGTAGGCATCGATGACTGCAAGAAGATTCTCCTTTTCGATGCTGTCGATCTTGTTGATGACCAGCACAACAGGGCATTTTTTAGCTGTCAGTTGTTCGATCAGACTCTCTTCCTGAGGACCGACAGAGGCTATAGGCTCTACCATCAAAATGGTCATATCCACATCTGCAATAGATTCCTTTGTGACGCCCACCATATAGTCGCCCAGCTTTGTTCTGGGCTTGTGGAAGCCGGGTGTATCAATGAATACAAACTGTGTGTCATCCCGGGTAACAATGCCGCAAATTCGGTTACGGGTGGTCTGAGGCTTGTTGGAGACGATAGCGATCTTTTCTCCAACAAGATAGTTTGTCAGTGTGGACTTACCCACATTGGGTCGTCCGGCGATGGTAATCATAGCAGTTTTTGTTGCCATAGTATTTTCCTCTCTTATGTGCGCTCCATACCAGGTATGGTTTTGGCGATGTATTCTTCTCTGGCACGCATTTGTGCTTTTTGAGGGCCTTCATCAAGATGGTCATAGCCTAATAGATGAAGCATGGAATGTATGGTGAGATATCCCACTTCCCTCTTTAGACTATGCCCAAAGGAATTTGCCTGCTCCTTTGCCCGTTCAAGGGAAATTGCCATATCCCCAAGGGGGCACAGGCCTGTGTCTGGGTCAAGGTAATCAGTCCAATCCTGAGGTGGATCTCCTGCTATAAGATCAAACATGGGGAAGCTCAGCACATCTGTTGCCTTGTCGATATTGCGGTTGGCCGCATTGATCATGCGGATATTTTCATCATCAGTGACAAGCACATTGATTTCCAAAGGTGCTTTAATTCCCTCTTCACAAAAAGTTGCACGAATACATTTGCGAATGATGGACGCAACAGATAATCTTTGAAGTGTTCTGCACTGAAATGTCAAATTAATTTTAATGTTGTTCATTGGTTTTCTTCCTCTGGTATCGACCGCTCACAGAACGGACGGGCTTTTTATCCTCTGCACGCTTGTCAGCGGATTCATATGCATTAATAATCTTTTGTACCAGCGCGTGACGCACCACGTCAGCAGAAGTGAGCCGACAGATTGCAATGTCATCTACATTTTGTAAGACGCGGATCGCATCTTTTAGGCCTGATGTTTTATCAGAAGGCAGATCGATTTGGGTGACATCACCTGTTATGACAATCTTTGAGCCAAAACCTAACCGTGTCAGGAACATTTTCATTTGTTCCTTTGTGGTATTCTGGGCTTCATCGAGAATAATGAAACTGTCATCCAAGGTACGACCGCGCATATAAGCAAGAGGGGCAACTTCAATAGAGCCACGCTCCTGATATTTTTGGAAAGTTTCGGCTCCTAACATATCGTATAGAGCATCGTACAAAGGCCGCAGGTAAGGGTCTACCTTGTTCTGTAGATCACCGGGAAGAAAACCAAGTCGTTCACCGGCTTCTACTGCAGGGCGGGTAAGAATGATCCGGTTTACGGTTCTTTCGCGGAAAGCAGCAACAGCAGCGGCTACTGCAAGATAGGTCTTACCTGTACCGGCTGGACCAACGCCAATGGTCACAGTGTTTTTGGAGATAGCACGCATGTAATTTTGCTGACCTACAGTTTTGGCTTTAATGGGTTTGCCCTTTGCGGTGATGCAAACAACATCTTTAGCAATTTGCTGCACCTGTTCCTCGTTACCTTCCTGCACGAGAGTGATGAGATAACGGACTCTCTGCTCGTCAATCTCCTCCCCTTTTGCAGCCAGCGATAACAAACCTTCCAAAGTATGCACCGCTTTTTGCGCAGCTTCTTCATCACCTGTAACCTTCAGATCTGTGCCTCTGTTTGCAATAACAACATCAAGGGCATCCTCAATGTGCCGAATGTTTTCATCGAAAGAGCCAAAAACAGCAATCAGATCTTCTACCCTGTCTGCATTTACAATTCTCTCAACTGTTTTCCCCATCTTCTTCTAAAATCCCCTTGCATTCGTAATCGGCAATCATTTCCCTGCAATCGTATGTGCCGTAAATTGAAAATGTATCATCTGTTTGTTCAGTACTGGTCTGGCGGGAAAGAATACTTCCTGCGATAAGATCCAATTCGAGATAGTCTTCTATATAATCAGAAAGCCACCCCAGGTCTGTGCTTGGTACAACAACTGGTTCGATTGCGTATTCGGTGATGTATTCTCTTACGAGCAATATTGGTAACACAAAACCGCCGGGCAGCACACATTCTTTCACTTCATACATTTTAACACAACTGGCATCCAAAATTCCACTATCTTTATGAAAAAATATTGGATTTTTTCCAATGACTACATGGTATTTTACACTTTGCGAAAGAATCCTTGTCCTTTTATATGCATAGAGCGGGGTTGTTGCATGTAAATACCTTTTTGATTCTCCAAATACTTCGCCTCTTGCACCAGTAAATTGAAGTACTTGCCCGTTGTCTTGATAGCACGAAATCAACGCTTGCCCTTTCTTTACCACTTGCCCGGGCTGGCAAAGGGCTGTGCCTTCGTGAACTATAATTTCTTTGACGATTGCGTCCTGTATAGATAAAATATCCGTTATTGCAACTTTAGGAGATACTATATCTTTTGGTGTCTTTTCTCGCACATAAATTGTTGCAACACAACCTGATGTGTTCACGCCCACCCATTGGAGTGTGGGAATTTTGGATAACAGAGCATTTTTAACCTGTTCGCTTCGAACTTCTTTACCGGACGCCCCCATACGAATGCCGCAATCTGCAGCGCACTCCAAGATGTATGTATCGCTTATACGGTCAGCGCCTAATACCGAAACAAACAAAATTCTTGTTGGAAGCCATAGAGCAAGGAACAGCCAACAAAGCAATCCGGCAAGAAATAAAGGCCGCTTTAACAGACGAAGGATGTAGAAAATATAGCCGGTCCACCCCTCGATGTCTATTCTGTCACCCCTTTTCTCGCAAATACGGGTAATCGAACGGATGTCCTTTCTCTTAGCTGAGAAACTGATCCTAAACGCATCGTGGGCTGACACATCATAGATGCAAATGCCTGCATCCTGTATTTTTTGTAATGCACCGGCTGGATAAGCAGATGTTACAATAATGGATGCCACACCATCAAATTGATCCATAAATTGCATTCTTTACCCTCTTAATAGCTCCAAATTTTGGATTTGCCCCGTTACAACAAGGCTGTCCTTCGACATACTGGCCAGCTTCAAGCAGCCTCCACGGATAATAATCCTTCCAAAATTTACACCTATATGGATTTCCACATCACTATACTCATACACGCCCAAATGCCGTTCTACATACAGACGATGATCACTGCAAAGCTCGATAATTGGTCTTTGAGGGAGACTCTCCCCAATTAATTCATCCGATGCAATCATTTTTACAGCTCTCGGCAACTTGCCCATATCGTCACCTCCTTACTAAAAGTGTATGTCCGTAAGGGATGAATTTGCCCTAAGAGACATAGATTCTTATGAGGTGCGGTTATGAACGTTGCAATTATCTATGGGATTCTTTTTGGATATGCTCTCTTTGATGCACAAACTGTGGCAAACGGCGCCATTGAAGGTACACGCCTGGCAATTTCCGTGGTTGTTCCATCCCTATTCCCCTTTGTTTTCTTGAGTGTGCTTGGCAGCAGCAGTCTTTCCGGAAGAAATATGCCATTTTTGCGGCCTATTGAGAAGCTCTGCGGTATGCCTAGCGGCAGCGGAAGCCTGCTGTTGTTGGGATTATGTGGAGGATATCCGGTGGGCGCTCAATGCGTTGCAAGTGCTTATAACCAAGGAACAATCACAAAAAAGGATGCACAGCGACTGCTAGGTTTTTGTAACAATGCAGGCCCCAGTTTTATATTTGGAATGGTTGGTGGTATTTTAAAAGATATACGGCTATGCTGGCTTCTTTGGGCAGGTCAAATCCTATCCTCCATCATAATTGGTATGCTTCTGCCGGATAAAAGTACGGAAAGATGCCGATTACTATCGGTAAATAGAATTACTTTGACAGAGGGATTTGAAAAATCTCTTAGAATATGCAGTAAAGTCGCAGGCTGGGTCGTCCTGTTCCGATCTATTATTTCTGTTGCTGAAAAATGGTCTTTAAACGACCTGCCTGCATTTTGGAATGCTGCTGTTTCTGGTGTTTTAGAACTATCAAACGGCTGTGTTCAATTGCAATATATTAGTGATTCTTTTTCCCGCTTTCTGTTATGTGGTGCCATTCTGAGCTTTGGAGGTTTTTGTGTCCATCTGCAGACGAAATCTGTTGTAGGACCTCTGTCCATGCGGTATTATTTGACAGGAAAGATATTGCAAACACTATTTATAGTGCCAATTTTATGGATACTCTGGAAAATTACAGTAGCATTCTAAGAAGTCTTGTAGTATAATCCTCTTATGAAAGGGGCGATAGAATGCTTTTCCGTAAAAAAATGCCGCGCTCATGCAGCTACTGCCAATATGCCACGAAAATTAATGAGGAACAAATTCTTTGCATGAAGAAGGGCGTTCGTCCCTCCTATGCTTCCTGCAGAAAGTTTCAATACGATCCTTGCAAGCGAATTCCTCCCCGTGCAAAGGCATTGGATTTCTCCAAATATAACGAAGAAGATTTTAGTCTATAAAGAACGCCGGAAAGCATCGCTTTCCGGCGTTTACTTATTGAATTTTGGCAAGGAATTCTTCCTCGCTGAGAACTGGAATCCCCAGTTCCCGTGCTTTTCGCTCCTTAGAACCAGCATTCTCGCCAACTACCACAAAACTGGTCTTCTTGGAGACGGAGCCTGCAACCTTACCACCGAATAGTTCTATCTTTTCGGTTGCCTCATCGCGGGTAAACATACTGAGTGCACCGGTTAGTACGAAGGTCATACCGGCAAACCGTGTGTCGGTAACAACTCGAAGTGACTGGAAGTTTACACCGGCCTCTCTGAGCCGCTCGATCATATGACGGGATTGGGGTTCTGCAAACCATTGGGCAATAAACCTGGCCGTGATCTCACCAATATCCGGCACTTCCATCAATTCTTCTGCGGATGCGTTCATTAGTGCATCCAGTGTGCCAAATGTTGATGCCAAAACCTTGCCGGTTTTTTCACCGACTTGCCGAATGCCAAGGGCATATATCAGTTTTGCCAGATCTCTACTTTTGCTGTCTTCAATTGCAGCAAGCAGCTTCTTTGCGGCAACTTCACCGCTCTGCCATAGGCCCTTCAAATCATCAAGCGTAAGATAATATATATCCGCTGGAGAGCGTAAATGCCCCTTTTCAATTAGGTTTTCAACAATTGCGCTTCCTAAGCCATCGACGTCCATAGCATCACGGCTTACAAAATGGGAAATGTTCCGGGAGAGCTGCGCAGGACACTCCGCACCGGTGCATCTAAGAAATGCGCCATCTTCGTCTTTTTGGGTTTGTGCGCCACATACAGGACACACGCTTGGCAGTACGAAGGCAGAAGTGTTTTCCGGGCGCTTGGAAAAATCTACTTCCAGGATTTCCGGAATGATTTCTCCGGCTTTTCGAATAAAGACGGTGTCACCGATACGGATATCCCGTTCAGAAATGAAATCCTGATTATGGAGGGTAGCATTTGTGACCGTTGTTCCAGCCAAACGGACAGGCTTAACAACTGCCTTAGGCGTTAAAACACCGGTACGCCCCACTTGCACAACGATATCTTCAACCACAGTAGGCTTGACTTCCGGAGGATACTTATAGGCAGCCGCCCAACGGGGAAATTTAGCGGTTGCGCCTAACTTTTCCCGCAATTGCAGATCGTTCACCTTAATAACTGCTCCATCAATATCGCAAGGTAGCTGTTCCCTATTCTCATTGATAGAAGCAACCTCTTGATTTACGAGTTCTTTTTTATCAAGTACTGCAAATGGGACAACTTTGAATTGCAAATCCCTCAAGAATTCCAAAGATTGGCTGTGCTTTGTAAATGTTACGCCCTCTGCCAGCTGGACATTAAACACCAAAATGTCCAATCCTCTTTGTGCCACAATTTGCGGGTTCAGCTGTCGCAGTGAGCCTGCGGCAGCATTTCTGGGGTTTGCAAACAGCGGCTTCCCCTCTTCTTCCTGCTTTGCATTAAGCTTTTCAAAGCTCTTTTTGGGCATATACACTTCGCCGCGCACAATGAGCCTGGATGGCGCATTTTGCAGAACCATAGGAATGGAGCGAATCGTTTTCAGATTTTCAGTAACATCCTCTCCAACTACACCGTCGCCACGGGTAGCACCACGGACAAATAGACCGTTTTCATATTCAAGAGCAACAGACAATCCGTCTATTTTGGGTTCTACGGTAAAGACAGCATTCGGGTGTGATGCCTGAATTTTATCTATAAATTCGTCAAGTTCTTCTACAGAGAAGACATCCTGCAGACTCATAAGCGGAACAGGATGATTTACCTTTTCAAACTTACTCAACGCCTGACCGCCTACACGAAGGGTCGGAGAATCGGGTTGCACAAATTGTGGGTACTCAGCTTCCAGGTTTTCAAGCTCACGCAGTAACCGGTCATATTCAAAGTCGGGCATATCCGGGTTATCCAGTACATAATATTTATAATTTGCCTGGTTTAGCAGCCGGTTCAGCTCTATGATTCTATCTTTCATCTTAATAGGTTCCTCCGTTTTGAAAGTATGTATCCGGTACGTTTCCAACAATAATGGTTTGTGCAACCACGACCTGGCTGGCAACGGTAAAGCTGTCCGTTTGCCCCAACACGAGTACAGTAACATCTACACTGATTTCCATTATTAATTGGTGAAGGGTTTGGTTGATGCCGGCTTGGGTGAAGCTGCTTGAAAAGGCCGCTTCAGAATTTCGAATAGATAAAATATTGACAGGTATCTGCGGCCCACGACCGGATAAAAATTCTGGCAGAAAGACACTGCCAAACGGAATTCCCAAATCCGTGTTATCCAGTGCGAGAATCTCATCGTTAATAAGATTGATCACATCCGTTTTCAGCCGATTTACTTCGCTCATATTCGTTTTCAAGGCAGTAATACGGCCATTGATATCCTTTTCAAAATATACCATTCGGTCGTACTGAATATTGCCTGTTTCAATTTGCCTGTCAATGGCATCATTGATGAGATCAGAGGTGCTGTTTTTAACCTGGGTTTCAGACAGGGCACAAATTGCGTCCTGATAAGTAGATCGAAAATGAAAAAAGCCAACTGTCAAAAGTGTACATAGTAAGATAACAATGGCGAAGAATCTGCGAATGGGTCTTTTCATAAAATCCCCCCGCAAGAGTATATGCGCCTGACGAAACCTTATGACAACTTTTTAAGGTGCGGTGCTGCTGCGTTGAGCATCAGCTTTTTTGTTCCGATTTTGTCAAATGCGATTTCCAACATCGCATCACCGCCCATTTTTAGTGCGGTGAGCACCATTCCCTTGCCAAAGGCAGTGTGTTGAACCATATCGCCCTTATTCAGCACAATCGCAGGCGCTTTGCTTGCAGAGGGGCTGGTGGCAGTAGGAATTTTGGGTACATGATTTGCCGGTCTGGGAGGCGCATAGGTATCGTCATTGTAGAAAGAATAGCTTCTGGGTGCAGAATATGCTGAAACAAAGCTTCCCTTCTTGATTGTCAGATTTTCAGGGATCTCCTTTAAGAATCTGGACTGGATGCCAGGGGTGGTTCGCCCATAAAGCATTCTCTGACGCGCATAGGAAATTGTGAGATTCTTCTTTGCCCGGGTAATAGCCACATAGCAAAGTCTGCGTTCTTCTTCCATCTCTTCCCTGTCGCCAATGACACGGGTACCGGGGAACAACCCGTCCTCAAAGCCAACCAAATAGACATTAGGGAATTCAAGGCCCTTCGCAGAGTGCATTGTCATCATCACTACAGTATCATCAGAATCGTTGTATTCTTCGATGTCCGTATAGAGGGCGATTTCTTCCAGGAAGCCCGCCAATGAAGGCACTTCTGCATTTTGCATATAGGCAGCAATGCTCGATTTTAATTCTTTCACATTTTCAAGACGGGTTTTATTTTCCTCCGTCGGCTTGCTTTCCAGCATTAAGGCGTAGCCGGTTTGGATGAGAACTTGATCGTAAAATTCAGGAAGAGACATTCCATCCTCTAAGAGAGCTGCCAATTCCTCAATAATTGCTGCAAAAGCAAGGAACTTTCCGGCAACCTTCTCAAGAGGCCCATAAGAATAGGGGTCGTTAATTACTTTATAGAGACTACAACCCTCAGCCTGCGCCATTCTTTGGGCAGTTTCCAGCGCTTTGGGGCCAATTCCTCTTGCTGGGTTATTAATAATTCTTGTTAGTCGCAAGTCATCGTTGCGGTTGTTGATAACGCACAGATAAGCAAGCATATCCTTTACTTCTGCACGGTCAAAGAAACGGGTGCCGCCAATGATACGGTAAGGTATGCCGTTTCGCTTAAAGGCGTATTCCAGAGCATTAGATTGTGCATTTGTTCTGTAGAGGATCGCATTACTCTTGAAGCCATCTTTACTATGACCCTTAAGAATTTGCCCGGCAATATAAGAAGCCTCTGCGCCTTCATCTGAGGCCTCATAGACCGTGATAGGACTTCCTGGACCGTTATTAGTCCATAGGCTTTTTCCTTTTCTGCCAATGTTATGAGAAATGACTTCATTGGCAGCGCTGAGGATGGACTGGGTCGAACGATAGTTTTGCTCCAATCGAATAACCTTAGCGGCTTTGTATTGCTTTTCAAAGTCCATGATGTTTTCAATGGTAGCACCACGGAAACGATAAATGCTCTGATCATCGTCGCCAACAACGCAGATATTCTCATGGTAGCCTGCAAGCATGGATGTAAGAAGGTACTGCATATGGTTGGTATCTTGATATTCGTCCACTAAAACATAGCGGAATTTTCTTTGATAGAAACGAAGAATATCTTCGTTATTTTGGAACAGTTCCACCGTTTTAAAGATAATGTCATCAAAGTCCAGCGCATTGTTTTCCTTTAGCTTTGTTTGATAACGCTTATAGGCTCTTGCAACATGGTAAAGACGCATATCTTGGGCGGTTTGAATATGCTCCATCATTTCATCCGGCCCAACCATACGGTCTTTTTCACGGCTAATGATAGAAAGTGCCATTTTAGCTGGGAATGTCTTATCATCAAGCCCCATATCTTTGATGATTTCCTTCATGATCCGCTCACTGTCTGCAGTGTCGTAAATAGTGAACGATGTGGAGTATCCAAGCCGATCGATATCCTTACGAAGAATACGGCAGCAGGCGCTATGAAAAGTCATTGCCCAAACATTCTGACCCTCATCACCAAGGATGCCACAAAGGCGTTCTTTTAGTTCATTTGCAGCCTTATTGGTAAAGGTAATGGCAATGATATTCCAAGGCAAAACCGGTTCTACAGCACAAAGATAGTCCGCTCTGGCCTTATCATTTGCGTCAGCATCTTCGGAGATTTGCTCCAAGAATAGAACATCCTCTTCTGACACAGTATCCGGCACAAGCATGCTGTCACTGCCACTGCCAAAGCGAATCAGGTTGGCAATTCGGTTGATAAGAACTGTTGTCTTACCGCTACCTGCGCCCGCCAAAAGCAATAAAGGACCATCGGTGGTCATAACTGCCTTTCGCTGTTCCGGATTAAGGCTTGAAAACTGGTTTTCTATATAATGCCGTCTTGCGGCTATAAATCGAGTCATCCAAGATTCAGTCATAGTACACCTCAAAGGAAGGATGTATCTATTTTAACCGATTTTCCATCAAAGGTAAAGTATTAATATCCACATTTTAAGCAATCTTTCAGCCGAGATAATGCTTTCTTCTCTATTCTGGATACCTGAACTTGACTTACTTTCAGAACACTTGCTACACGAGCTTGTGTCAATCCGTGATAGTATCGCATTTTGATCACAAGGGATTCTCTTTCTGGTAATGCTTGAATGGCCTCTTGTAAGGTAATTTGTTCAAGCAATGTGTCTTCTGTCATCGGATCGGCAAGAACCTTCTCAAGAGAAAAACCATCGTCACCAATTTCGTTTTGCATAGACTCTGTTGCTGCTGTTGCCGTTTCCGCTTCTACAATTTCTTCTGGTGAAATACCGGTAAATTCAGAGAGCTCAGAAATAGTTGGTTCCCTACCCAATGCGTGAATCAATTTTCCCCGTGCAACACTTATTGTAAAAGCCCGTTCCTTTAGAACTCGGGAGACCTTAATGCTGCCGTCATCTCGCAGAAATCGTCTGATTTCACCGGAGATTTTGGGAACTGCATAGGTAGAAAACTGCGTGCCGTACCCACCGTCAAAGCCCTCTACCGCCTTTAAAAATCCTAAACAACCTAATTGATATAAATCTTCGGCATCTGTTCCTCTACCGAAATACCGTTTTGTAATCGACCAAATAAGGCCTGCGTTTTCCGTAAGAAGCGTTTCTTTCGCGTCTTGATCTCCGGCTTGGGCCAATCGAATCAATTCTTCAGTCTGACTCATTTCTTCTTCTGAATTTTACGGCGCATATGTACGATAGTACCCTTCCCTACTTTTGAAGTTACCTGGAAAGAGGTCATAAAACTTTCCATGATGGTGAAGCCCATCCCGCTTCGCTCACTGCCGCCGGTTGTAAAGGTGGGCCTTTTGGCCTGTTCCAGATCTGAAATCCCTACTCCCTTATCCTTAATGACAATATCAAGCATACCGTCTTTGAGAATGCGGCATCGCATTGTTATGAGTCCGTAGCCGTCGGGATAGGCATGCACGATGCAATTTGTGACTGCCTCCGATACAGCGGTACGAATATCGCCCAATTCTTCCAATGTTGGATCCATCTGCGCTGCAAATGCCGCAACAGCGCTTCTGGCAAATCCCTCATTTGTGCTCTTACTTGGGAATTCCAAGACCATATAGTTGTCAAATTTCATAAAACGCCCTCCTTGATTTCCACTAATTTATCCAGCCCCGATGCGCGAAAAACCTTTCTTGGCTGACTTTGAATACCGGTTAAAATAAGCTTTCCTTCTATTTTGTTCATTTGCCGTAAAGCATTGATTACCACAGCAATTCCGGAAGAATCCATAAAAGTTACATCCTGGAAATCAAGCACACAAATATGGGGGGTATAAGCCTCAATCTTCGCTGTAATCGTCTGTATATAATGTTTTGCTTTGTGATGGTCTATCTCTCCTGTCAGGATGATCGTCAGCCTCCCATCCTGCAGTAAACTGGTAAATTTCATTTTTGTTCCTCCTTTCGTATTTGCAATAATAGTATAGAAAACCAAATCGGCACTTTGCTGTCGCAATTGAGAATAAAAAAATAGCGTGCAAACTTTTCGTTTGCACGCTATTTCTAAAATTACAGATTCTTGAGTGCGGCGGCACTTTCTTCCAGCTGAACGATCAAGTCCTTTGCTTTTGCAGCTTTTTCTCTTTCAGCATCCACAACGGCCTGAGGTGCTCTTGCAACAAAGTTTTCGTTGGAAAGCTTGCCTTCCAGCATTGCAAGGTTCTTTCTCGCCTTTTCCAGCTCCTTATCGATGCGTTCCAATTCCTTCGCAACATCCACAAGCTCACCCATGGGGATATAGAGCTTAGCATCTGCGGTGGTACAGCAGACCATTCCATCAATATTTTCGGGTTCTTTAGTCAGAATAGTCACATTTTCAGCATACGCAAGCCGCTGAATGAAGCCTTCGCCTTCCTTATACATATGAGCCTTGGAGGACAGTACGAAGAGGGCGGCCTTTCTGGAAGGAGGAACATTCATTTCTGCTCTTCTGTTGCGGATAGCACGGATGGCATCCATAACGGATTCCATTTCGGCTTCTTCCTTGGTAAATTGCAGATCCAGTCTGAATTCCGGCCATTTTGCGATAATCAGAGCTTCTTCCTCGTGAGGCAGGCTCTGCCAGATTTCCTCAGTGATAAAGGGCATAAAGGGATGCAACAGACGCAGAGTTTGATCAAGGACATATACCAGAACCTGCAGAGCAGTGTTCTTCTGGGCTTCGTCATCACTGTAAAGTCTTGCCTTGGTCAGCTCAATATACCAGTCACAGTAGGTATCCCACAGGAAGTCATAAACCTTCTGGATTGCAACACCAAGCTCATATTTGTCCAGATTGTCAGTAACTTCTTTGATGAGGTTATTGAGCTTAGAAAGAACCCACTTATCGGCAGCAGTCAAAAGATCAAATGCAGGCAGAGCATTCTTTGCGTCCTCTTTCAGGTTCATCAGCACATAACGGCTGGCGTTCCAAAGCTTGTTGGCAAAGTTGCGCATTGCCTCGCAGCGCTCCACATAAAAACGCATATCATTTCCGGGAGAATTGCCAGTGATCATATTCATACGGAGTGCATCACAGCCGTACTTCTCAATCATTTCCAGAGGATCAATACCATTACCAAGGCTCTTGGACATCTTCCGGCCCTTATCATCACGAACCAGACCGTGAATGAGAACGGTGTGGAAGGGTGTCTTCTTCATGTGCTCACAGCCGGAGAAAATCATTCTCGCAACCCAGAAGAAGATGATGTCATAACCGGTAACAAGGACATCTGTAGGATAAAAATATTCCAAATCTTCTGTGTTTTCCGGCCAGCCTAGGGTTTCGAAAGGCCACAATGCGGAAGAGAACCAGGTGTCCAGCACATCGGGATCTCTTTCAATATTGGTGCTTCCGCACTTTTCACAGCAAGTAGCATCTTCGCGGGAAACTGTCATATGGCCGCACTCAGCACAGGTCCAGGCAGGGATCTGGTGGCCCCACCAAAGCTGACGGGAGATACACCAATCGCGAACATTTTCCATCCAGTTCAGATAAGTCTTGCTGAAGCGCTCGGGAACGAACTTGGTTTCGCCTTCCTTAACAACGCGGATAGCCTCTTCTGCAAGGGGCTTCATCTTCACAAACCACTGTGCAGAAATAATAGGTTCAACGTCGTTATGGCAACGGTAGCAAGTGCCAACATTGTGACCATGATCGTCCACCTTCACGAGGTAGCCCTGAGCTTCCAGATCTGCAACGATTTGCGTTCTTGCTTCGTACCGATCCAGGCCTTCGTACTTACCGCCGAAAGCATTCACTACGCCATTGTCGTCCAGCACACGGATAACCTCAAGGTTATGGCGCAGACCGACTTCAAAGTCATTGGGGTCGTGGGCCGGGGTCATCTTTACGCAACCTGTACCAAAGTCCATTTCTGCATAGCTGTCAGCAACGATGGGGATTTCCTTGTTCACCAGGGGCAGAATTACCTTCTTGCCTACAATATTGGTATAACGAGTATCTTCCGGGTTTACACAGACACCGGTATCACCCAGCATAGTTTCAGGACGAGTGGTCGCAACAACCACTTCGCCACTACCATCAGCCAAGGGGTAACGGATATGCCACAGATGACCGGGCTTATCCACATATTCAACTTCAGCATCAGACAGGGCGGTTACACAATGCGGACACCAGTTAATGATGCGGCTACCCTTATAAATCAGGCCCTTTTCGTACAAAGAAACAAAAACTTCACGAACAGCGGCGGAGCAGCCTTCGTCCATAGTAAAGCGAGCCCGATCCCAATCGCAGGAGGCACCCAACTTCTTCTGTTGCTGTACAATACGGTTGCCGTATTTATGCTTCCAATCCCATACACGCTCCAGGAACTTTTCACGCCCCAGATCATAGCGAGTCAGGCCTTCTTTGCGAAGTTCTTCTTCTACCTTGATTTGGGTGGCAATACCTGCATGGTCAACGCCGGGCAGCCACAGTGCATTATAACCCTGCATGCGCTTGTAACGAATCAGAGTATCCTGCAGAGTTGCGTCCATTGCATGGCCCATATGCAGCTGTCCTGTTACGTTGGGGGGCGGCATAACAATGGTAAAGGGCTTGGCGTCTCTGCCCCTATTAGGCTTAAAATGACCGCCCTTTTCCCACATCTCATAAATTTCTTGCTCTACCTGTTGGGGTTCATACACCTTCGGAAGTTCTTTTAACATATGAAGATCTCCTTTCCAAATAAAAAACGCCCTGAGCTTTCTGCTCAGGGCGGAATATACATTCCGTGGTACCACCTGAATTCCCATAAATGGGCACTCAATAGCTATAACGGGCATACCCGAGCCTCCATACTTTGTTCAAAAGGCCTGCTCCGGGGCGACAATCTGCTGCATTCCTGTATGTTCACACCAGCCACATACTCTCTGATAGGAATAATAGAGCCGAAACTCCCCTTCTCCGCATTTATCGTACTAAAAGTAACATAGAATGACCATAATGTCAACAAAATTCTAAATGAATCCCCAATCTTGACTATATCGAAATTCATTATATAATAGAACTATGAATAGGAGGAATGCACTAATGAAACTTTCCTTAGTTGTCCCTTGCTACAACGAAGCCGAGAATGTAAAGCCCTTTCAGGAGGCAGTCATTGCGGCATTTAGCGATTGTGGCTATGAATATGAAATTGTTTATGTGAATGACGGCAGTCGTGATGCCACACTGCACAACCTCAAAAAGATCCATGGCGAGCAAAAATGCCCCGTTCGTGTTGTAAGCTTTTCCAGAAACTTTGGAAAAGAAGCCGGCATTTATGCAGGACTCCAAAACGCAAAGGGTGATTATGTTTGCATTATCGACGGCGATTTGCAGCAGAGACCGGAAATCGCTCGTCAAATGGTTGCAATTTTAGACGAAAAACCGGAATACGATGTGGTTGCAGCCTATCAAGAAGTCAGAAAGGAAAACAAGCTGATCTCCCTCTTTAAAAAAGGCTTTTATCGGGTTATTAACCGGCTTGCCAATGTAAGTCTGAAGCACGATGCCAGTGATTTTCGCACGATGCGCCGCAGTGTAGTAGAAAGCATATTAGAACTTGGAGAGTTTCATCGCTTTTCAAAGGGCATATTCGCTTGGGTAGGTTTTGAAACATACTTTATTCCCTACCAAGTTTGTGAAAGAAATGCCGGTTCCAGCAAGTGGGGATTCCGTAAACTGATGAACTATGCCATTGATGGCATGATCGGCTATACAACAAAGCCGCTAAAGCTTGCAACATTCCTTGGTACGATGACCGCATTTGCTGCTTTGGCTTATCTCATTGTCGTTGTGCTGCAAAAATTGATTGCTGGTATTGCAATTCCGGGTTACGCAACGATTATTGTGCTGATTTTGTTCCTTGGTGGCATGCAGCTTTTGTGTATTGGCGTGATCGGTGAGTATGTGGGCCGCATATTTGAACAGAGCAAAGATCGCCCAATTTACATTGCTAAAGAAATTCTTGATTATGACAAATAAAAAAGATGGCTTCATTGGAAGCCATCTTTTTTATAACTTTGCATGCACTTCTTTTAATTTCTTTCGAATAGACAAAATGTCTGAGAATGTATCCGGGCGCTTGTAAACATCCCTCAAAAGTGCAGACGGATGATACATTGCCATGTGCCAAACGCCGTCAATGCACATCCAATCTCCATGGGATACGGTTATCTTAAAATTAGGATCCATAATGCGCTTTGCGGCTATACGCCCAAGACAAACTACGATTTTGGGATTGATCAGCCTAATTTGCTCCCGAAGGTAACCAATGCAAGCATCTTGTTCATCGTCTGCAGGATCCCGATTCATTGGCGGTCTGCATTTTACAATATTGGCAATATAGATTTTACTTCGATCCAAATCGATGATCGACAGCATTTCATCAAGAAATTTACCCGCAGGTCCTACAAACGGCTCGCCTAACAGATCCTCCTGCTCACCGGGGCCTTCACCGATAAACATGATATCTGCATCCGGTTTTCCAACACCAAATACAAGATTGGTTCTGCTATGATGAAGGCGACATTTGTGACAGGATCTGCACTTTAATTCTAACTCATTAAGCTCCATTATGCTCTGCTCTTTCTGCGGCGCTTTCTGCCGACGATCTTCCTGAATTTCTTGCTGTATCGCAGCAGTAGGAGTACTGCAATAAAGATGGCTGCAACGATCGCCAAAACAGCACCTGCTGATATGCGCTTTGCGCTGTCCTCATCCCTATCTGCTATTATATCGTTTTCCAGCACCTGTACCTTGTTCAGTGTAAATAAGGGGGCGCTGACAATGCAATTGGTCCCATAATAGACATTGACCGCGCCAAAAGAGGCATTCTTTTCAATAGGCGCCGCAAGTGCACCGGTTTCTTGATAGACAAAGCGTAAATCATCGGTGCCAACACCGCTTGGAAGCACAGCCTTGAAAGAGTCATGTACGCCGATATAGAGGTTAGAATCAGCGTTTGCAAGCGGATATTGCTTTAATGTTTGGCCGGGAAAGAATATTTCCACGGCTCTAAGTCCCTGAAAACCCTTATCAAGCAATGCTGTTGTTTCCGGAAAACCGCCAAATGTACTTATAGAGCCACCGGAGCCATATACATTTTTGCAGCCCATAACAACACTGATAAGGTGCATTGATCCTTGCTTTGCAGTGGCCGCAAGACAACGAGCACCATTATTTGACACACCCGTTCGTCCACCGGTAACTCTTGGATCATAATACAGACTCATAACAGACCGGCTGATCAAATAATTGTTGGTTGTAAGCGTCCGTTCACCTTTCTTATTGGTAGCAGGTACAACGTAATCCTTGGATCCAATAATTTTTGCAAATGTTTCATTTCGGATGGCATGGGACAATATTTTTGCGATATCTCGGGCTGTGGTGTATTGATCCTCGTCATGCAGGCCGTGCGGATTGGTGAAGTTTGAGTTCGTACAGCCAACACTTACTGCAAAAGCATTCATACGCTCTGCAAATTTCTTAATAGATCCGTCCATATGCACGGCAACCACTGCCGCAGCATCATTACCGGAACCGACAAGCATACAGTAAAGCAAATCCAACAAGGGCATCTTTTCCTCAACCTGAATGTTTGCAGAAACGGCATCCTTCGGGATGGAGCTTAATGTCAATTCATCGGCAGTTACGATTTCGGTAACATCCGCCTGCTCAATTGCGACAATAGCCGTAACCAATTTTGCAAGGCTGGAAGGATCCATCCTTTGGTCAGGGTTGCAAGCAAACAGCAGCGTATCAGTACTAGCTTCATATAAAATAGCGGATTCCGTATTATGAAGAGTGCCAGTGCCTAACAGTGGGTTTGCGGCATCAAGCGTATGGCAACCGTTTAATATGGATAAATCATTGTTTTCTTCAGCAAAAACAAAAAGAGGATTGCACGCAAAAAAGACTGCCAGCAACAGGCAGATCAATCTGCAGAAACCTTTCGTAATTTTCATATTTCCACCCCAAATAAAACTGTAACACTTGTACAAACCAAAAATATCGTGTATAATTAAGACATATTATATCAGTTTTTCTGTTCGTAGTCAATCAGGGAGGTGTGACCTTTGCAAAAATCTCTGTATGCATTGTTAACCATCACGCTGGTTTTTATCAGCTTGATAGCCGGCGTGTTCATTGGCAGAAACTCTATAGGCACACAGGTCACACTTGATCCGTCGTCAGGAAATGTTCTTGATCCTTCTTCCACTGGCAGCAAATCCGAAGAGTTGGGAAAGGTCAATATTAACACAGCTCAAATATATGAATTAACCCTTCTTCCCGGAATCGGCGAGTCGAAAGCCAAAGCAATCATTGCGTTCAGAGAAGAATATGGAAAATTCACACGTGTTGACGATTTAATCTATGTTGATGGTTTCAGCTATGTAACGATCGAACAGCTGCGGCCATACATAACAGTAGGAGGCTAATATGAAGATTTTGGTTGTTGATGATGAGGCATTGCTTGTAAAGGGAATTCGTTTGAATCTACAGAACGAAGGCTATGAGGTTATTACCGGAAGCAACGGCGCAGAAGCAGTGTTGGCCACACAAACCCAGGAACCTGATCTGATCATCCTGGATGTAATGATGCCGGAAATGGATGGATTGGAAGCTTGTACACGAATCCGTGAGTTTTCTCAAATTCCGATCATAATGCTGACGGCTAAGGCTGATGATATGGATAAACTTATGGGATTTGAGCAAGGTGCGGACGATTACCTCACAAAACCATTTAATATTTTAGAGCTGAAGGCTCGTGTCCGGGCGCTTTTACGCAGAAGCCAAGCGCAAGTCACTGCCAAATCGCAGCTTTTCCAGATCGGCAATATCAGCCTTGATCCCGATGGCAGAAACGCCTATAAAGATGGCACTCTTGTAGAGTTGACCGCAAAAGAATTCGATGTGATCGAATTACTCATGCGCAACGCAAATCGTGTTTATTCAAGAGAAGCGTTGTTAGATACCCTTTGGGCCTATGAATACCGCAGTGACATTCGTACCGTCGATGTTCACATTCGCAGGTTGCGTGAAAAACTTGAAGACAACCCAGCAGATCCACAGTATATTATGACGAAATGGGGCGTTGGTTATTACTTCAGAAAATAGTATCAAACGAATCCTTCGTTATACCGGCTCCCACTTTCGGTATGCGATCTTATACATTGCGCTAACCTTTGTTGCGCTGTTGTTTCTAAATATCTACTCCTCCAAAACCAATCAGTCTATTTTCTACAGTGGCAAAGAATCCTATATGCTGGAGCGTTGCCAAATGGTTGCTGTAGAAATTTCTGAGCTGGATGTATTAAATCACAGTACTGTATCAAGAGCGATCGATGCCCTTGGCAACCTTCGCATAAGCAGGATTGTCGTAACAGATAAATCGGGAATGGGCATCTATGATTCTCTCCCGCAGATGGAGGCAATCGGCAAATATGTTATGCTTCCTGAGGTAGTTGATGCACTTAGGGGTAACGATGTGTTTACCTGGAAATATGAGAACGCATCTATGCTATCCAAAGCAGCCTGCCCGATCATTAACGGCAATACGATTGTTGGGGCGGTTTATATTGTTGAATATGATTTGCAGCAGGGCGCTATGATGCAGTACCAACAGCGCAATACGCTTACTGTCACGATCATTCTCGAAGTTTTACTGATCATATTCTCCCTCGTGTTTTCTAAGGCATATAGCCGCAGAATGCGCAGATTAACTGACTCCATAGGCACAATTCGTACTGGCGACTACACAAAGAAGGTATCTGTCGGCGGTAACGACGAATTGACCGCACTTAGTGAGGAGTTTAACGAACTTGTGGACATTCTGCATATGTCTGAGGAGACGAGACGGCAATTTGTATCTGATGCTTCCCATGAATTAAAAACCCCGCTTGCCTCTATCAAGCTCCTGTCAGACTCCATCTTGCAAAACGAATTGGATGTCGAAACAGTGCGAGAATTCGTCGGGGATATCGGTAACGAAGCAGACCGCCTGACTCGTATGACGCAAAAACTTCTTTCCTTAACAAAGACAGAAGACGACAATGGAAAAGATCACGAAATTACTTGGATCGGACCGACCTTAGAGAAGGTTGCTCGGATGATTTCCGCAATTGCCGACGAAAAGAACATTGCGGTAACTGTAGCAATTGACCAGGATTGCAGCATCCTTATTATTGAAGACGACTTATACCAAATTCTGTTTAACCTTGCAGAAAATGGCATTAAGTATAATAAAGATGGTGGGTCTCTCACGCTGAAGCTGACTCGAATTGGCGATGACGCTGTCCTACAGGTCGCTGATACCGGTGTGGGAATCCCGGAAGCATCAATTGATAGAGTCTTTGAGCGCTTCTATCGTGTTGACAAAGCGCGTTCCCGGCAGTCCGGCGGCAGCGGCTTGGGTCTATCCATTGTTAAAGCCATGGTGGAACGAAACGATGGAACAATTACTGTAGCCAGCCAAGATTCGATTGGAACAACATTCACCGTGACTTTCCCCACTTTTGATATGGAGGTGGATAGCCAATGAGAATGATCGCAATTACCTTGATCTTGGCCCTGGCGCTCTGCCTTGTTGGATGTACACCAGAGGAGCGTCTTGACACACCGGTGTCATTTTACTATTGCGTAAATGAGATCGACTACATGAATGGCTCACATGTTTTCGGGAAAGAACGTCGGGATGCATCCGTCTATAATGGTAATTTAGACAGTCTCTTGAATGCGTATCTTAGAGGACCTGAAAGCAACAACTTATATAATCCGTTCCCGGAAGGCAGCACAGTACTCAGTACTAAGCAGGAAGGCAATATCCTTACGATTTATTTAAGCGAGCAGTTCAACAGATTGCCCTTGGAAAAATTATCTCTGGCAACCGCCTGTCTTGTTAAAACCACGTTTTCATACACTTCTGTCCCTGTTGTTTTAATTATACCTGACGGCACTTTTATTGACGGCAGCACATATAGAACGTACACAGCAGACAGTTTTCTTTATTCAGATGAAAACACAACCTATTCTCCCCCACAGTGAGGTCACTATATGAAGTTTGTCAGTTGGAATGTAAACGGACTACGCGCGTGCGTACAAAAAGGCTTTCTTGACTTTTTCCAAGAAATCGATGCAGATTTTTTCTGCCTCCAGGAAACAAAGCTGCAAGAGGGACAAATAGATCTCAACCTTCCCGAGTACCATCAATACTGGAACTATGCTGAGAAGAAAGGCTACTCCGGCACCGCAATCTTCAGTAAGCAGGAACCAATTCACGTGCAATATGGCATCGGCGTAGAAGATATGGATACGGAAGGCCGCGTTATCACTCTGGAATTTGAAAAGTACTATTTAGTTACCTGCTATACGCCCAATTCCCAAAGAGAATTAACTCGGCTTGCCTACCGGATGCAATGGGAAGATGTATTTGCCGCCTATCTTTGTAGGCTGGACAGTGAAAAACCGGTTATTCTTTGTGGTGACCTGAATGTCGCGCACAAAGAAATTGATTTAAAGAACCCTTCTTCAAATCACAAGAATGCCGGCTTTACGGATGAAGAACGCGCCGCCTTCGGTGGGCTGCTAAACAAAGGCTTTACTGACACATTCCGTTACCTGTATCCTGACCTAACCGGTGCATACTCATGGTGGAGCTATATGTTCCAAGCAAGAAAGAACAACGCCGGTTGGCGTATAGATTACTTCTTGGTTTCTAACCGTCTCCAGGAAACTATAATCAACGCCTCGATCCACTCAGATATTATGGGTTCGGACCACTGCCCCGTATCCTTGGAGCTTACTATTTAAATAGGATGCCAATACGGCCGGATTTATAACACATTCGAGCTTGATGAAGCTTATGTAAATATGGAAAAGGTACATTCTCACTCACCGGGATAAAGATTTCACCCCCATCAACACAGTTTTTTACCAGACGAAATTGTAAGTTGTCACTTTTGATCCGCTTACAAGGCACTTTTGTATTAATGATGTATTGATTATTCATCCTTATGCATGTGCCCAGAGAAATGCTCATCTCGGGTGACTCCAGCACCACACTACAAGGCCTTTTGTCCGGAATATCGCATTTGCAAGTAATACGAAAGTAAAGACCTTCCTGCGCAATGGTTGCCCGACCGCATATTTTACTATCATAATATATTGGAAACACAATAACACCTCCATATTGCAATTTATGCAATATGGAGGTGTTACATTCATATCGCCCTTCCGTCATTAAGACCAAAACTGACCAAAATCGCATCATCTACCAGAGCCATCGTTCCGTCATCTAATTTCCCCATATGCTCACGAAGTCGACGCTTATCAATTGTGCGCACCTGCTCAAGTAATATAATGGAGTCCTTGCTCAAGCCCACACTTCCACCGGTAATATTGATGTGTGTTGGCAGTCTTGCCTTGCCGGTTTGGCTGGTAATGGCGGCTGCAATTACAGTTGGAGAGTGCTTATTGCCGGTATCGTTTTGAATGATCAATACAGGCCGTGTGCCGCCTTGTTCACTGCCAACAACCGGAGATAGGTCCGCATAAAATATATCTCCCCGTCTGACCGTTCCTTCCATTCTTTCACGCTCCGAAGAAAACATTGCTCACGCTACAACAGTTTCTATGTAACGCGGTGAAAATAGTATCCCACGCACATAGCGTTTTATACGATGCGTAGCAATGTATTCTATGGTGAAAGCGACAGTTTGTTACAGATAAGTAAAGGAGTTAATTTCCATTGACAGAATTCGTCTTCCGTTCCAAATGAACTCGCAGAAAGCAGGACATTCCTGTTTGTCGAAGTGTATATTCATTATAATTGGATCTTCTTCGTAGGTGTCCGCAATGGTCATTATAAGCTTCCCATTGTCAATGTCACTTGCGCGTATATATCCGCTTCGTAATCCCGTTATAAACAGCCACGGTGCGCTCAAAGGTGTTGGCAGGTCCTCAGATAAGATTGGAAAACCCAACAGCGTGTCATCAAACTTTATATTTCCACCGAAACTAGAAATCGAACCTGTAATACCAGCTATAGACTCTGGTGCTGAAACAGTAAATAGAACATTACCTCTGTTGTCTGATTCGCAGTTCAAGGAAAACTGATAGAGAATATCTCCGTAATCCGCGGTTAATTCGCATTCAAATTGGCAACCGTTGCACTTTAAAAGCATTTGACGAAATGCAATTGCGCGATCCATATTCTCCTCGGTATTAGTACACCCGGCAAAAATGAAAAGAAACAGAAATATTAATAATAATCGTTTCATAGTACCCCCTACCCTGTCCGTCTTACAAATAGTATATGAGACTATATATGGATAATGTCTGTTATCCTTGCAAATTTATTGTCTTATTTTACCTGGAAAACACAAATTATACTTGCAAAATACATAAAACCGTGTTATTATTTTGGCAATATGTAAAGGCTGTGAACGAGCCGTCTTATATGGGTGTCATCCCTGATAGCGAAAGTGGGACAGTGGAAGCCACTTGGGTGCCATATAGGGCCTTCTCTCGGGAGCTGCAACTTGAACTTTAGTAGAGTGTGCCGCATGACTGCGTTAAAAGTCTCAGGTGTGTTTGCATCGAAAAAGTGCGCTGTATGGCGAATCGTGGGTGGTACCGCGGAGGAAATCCTTCGTCCCTTTATGGACGGGGATTTATTTTTTTGTAATTTTTACCGTGAGGTGTATGAAATGAAAGAAAAATTAGAACAAATTAAAGCACAAGCCCTTGTGGAACTGGATCAAGCCCAAAACCTTGCTGCTTTAGAAGAACTGCGCGTTCGCCTTTTAGGCAAAAAAGGCGAATTGACCGCCGTTCTTAAGATGATGGGTAGCCTTTCCCCTGAGGAGCGTCCCATTATGGGCCAGGTGGCAAATAGCGTTCGTGCGGCCATCGAAGAAAAGCTGGAAGTACGGAAAAAGGAATTGAATGCAGCTGCTCTGGAAGCAAAACTGGCAGCCGAAGCAATTGATGTCACCATTCCGGGCAACGACGTGGTCATGGGTCATGAGCATCCCATGAATCAGGTGCTTCAGGAAATCAAGGATTTGTTTGTCGGTATGGGCTATCAAATCGTTGATGGCCCTGAGGTGGAATATGCTGATTATAACTTCACCCGGCTGAATATCGAAGAGGGTCATCCTTCCCGCGACCGCTCCGATACATTCTATTTTACCGACGATGACACCGTCCTTCTTCGGACACAGACCAGCCCCATGCAGATTCGCGTAATGGAAAACACCGAGCCTCCCATCTGCATCCTGGCACCCGGCCGTGTGTACAGAAAAGACGAGGCTGATGCAACCCACTCCCCTATGTTCCACCAAATCGAGGGGCTTGTTATCGACGAGCACATCACTATGGGCGACTTAAAGGGTGCGCTGGTTAACCTTATGAAGAAGCTTTATGGCGAAGACGCAGTTATGCGTTTCCGTCCTCACCATTTCCCCTTCACCGAACCCAGCTGTGAAATGGATATGCAGTGCCACAAGTGTCACGGCACCGGTGAAGTTGACGGCGCTACTTGCTCCACCTGCCACGGAGAAGGTTGGATTGAATTACTGGGCGCAGGTATGGTACACCCCGCAGTTTTGGAAGGCTGTGGCATTGATCCGGAGAAGTATTCCGGCTTTGCCTTTGGTATGGGTCTGGAGCGTATGGCAATGCGTCGCCGCAGAATCAACGACCTGCGTCTGATTTTTGATAACGATGTCCGGTTCCTGGGTCAGTTTTAAGGAGGTATTATCTCTATGAAATTAAACAGAAAATGGCTGCACGAGGAATTCGTAGACCTTTCCTCTGTCAGTGATAAGGAATATGTAGAAAAGCTTACCATTTTTGGTCAGAAAGTGGAAACCTACGAAAGAATGGATGCCGAGATCAAGAATGTCGTTGTGGGCAAAGTTCTTTCCATTGTTCGGCACGAAAATTCCGACCATATGTGGGTATGCCAAATCGATGTGGGCCAAGGTGAGCCTGTTCAGATCGTTACCGGTGCGCAGAATGTGAAGGAAGGCGATCTGGTGCCTGCCGCCCTGCATAATTCCTACCTCCCCGGTGGCATTCATATTACCAAGGGCAAGCTTCGTGGCGAAGTCTCCAACGGTATGCTCTGCAGTCTGAAAGAGCTGAATCTAACCCTGGGTGATTTCCCTTATGCGATCGAAGATGGCATTTGGATCATTGAAGAAGATTGTAAGCCCGGTGACGATATCAACGCTGTCATCGGCAATGATGATACCATCGTGGATTTTGAAATTACAAACAACCGACCCGACTGCTATTCCATTATCGGTCTGGCAAGAGAATCTGCAGCCGCTTTCGCCCTTCCTATGAAGCACCACGAACCTACCGTAAAGGGCAGCGACGCCGGTTCTATGTATGAGCATTTGGATGTAGAGGTGCCCGCCGAGGACCTGTGCAACCGCTACAGTGCGCGTATGGTTGCAAATGTTAAAATTGGCCCCTCTCCTAAGTGGATGCGCCAAAGACTCCGTGCAAACGGTGTTCGTCCCATCAACAATATTGTTGATATTACCAACTATGTGATGCTGGAATACGGTCAGCCTATGCATGCTTTTGATTACCGCTATGTATCCTCCGGCAAAATTGTTGTACGCGAAGCTATCGATGGTGAGACCCTTACAACGCTGGATGGCAATGTGCGCGATCTGAAGCCCGGTATGCTTGTAATTGCTGATGAAAACAAGCCCATCGGCCTTGCAGGTATCATGGGCGGCGAGAACTCCGAGATCCTTCCCGACACTACCACCGTCGTGTTTGAATCTGCCAACTTTAACGGTACTTCTATCCGTCAAACAGCCCTCGCCCTTGGTATGCGTACAGAATCTTCCGGTAAATTTGAGAAGAATCTTGATCCCATGATGACCGTCCCTGCCCTGCAAAGAGCTTGTGAACTGGTTGAACTGCTGGGTTGCGGTGATGTAATGGATGGCATTGTCGATATCGTAAACTATGTGCCCCAGCCTAAGGTTGTTAAGCTGGAGCCTGAAAAGATCAACGCTCTGCTGGGTACCAATATCGATAAGGAAAGCATGGTCACCTATCTGAACAGATTGGAAATTCCGGTTGAAGGCGACAATATACTTGTACCTTCTTTCCGTCCTGACCTGAACCTGATGGCTGACATTGCAGAAGAAGTGGGTCGCAGCTTTGGTTACAACGAAATTCCTATTACAGAATTTAAGAATTCCACACAGGGCGGCTACAGTCCCATTATGAAGCTGGAAAGCAAGGCCGGCGCTGTCTGCCGCTCCTTGGGATACAGCGAAATCATTACCTATTCCTTCGTCTCCCCCGCTATCTTTGATCAAATCCGTCTCCCCAAGGACAGCGCACTTCGTAACACTCTAAAGATTCAGAATCCCTTGGGTGAAGACACCTCTATTATGCGTACCACCGCTCTTCCCTCTATGCTGGACATTCTTTCCCGGAACAGCGCATACCATAATAAGGCTGCTAAGCTGTATGAGCTTGCAAAGATCTACCTGCCCCAGGAAAACGGTCTGCCCGCAGAACCCAAGATTCTGGTTCTTGGCACCTACGGTGCTGGTGAAACCTTCTTTACGCTGAAGGGTGAGCTGGAAGCTATCTTCACAGGACTTCGCATTCAAAAGGCAACCTATACGGCCGTTGCAAACAACCCCAGTTATCACCCCGGTCGTTGCGCTAAGGTTACCATTTCCGGCGTGGATGTTGGCTATTTAGGCCAGATTCACCCTCTCGTTGCAGCAAATTATGGTATGGATGCAGAAGTATACTGTGCGGAAATCGATTTTGATAAGTTGTTTGCTCTGCAGCTGCCCGAACCCACCTACACTCCCCTGCCCAAGTACCCGGCTGTTACCCGTGATATCGCCATTGTTTGTGACGAGGCAACCACAGTTGGTCAGGCTCAGGATGTAATCACAAAGGCAGGCGGTAAGCTCCTTCGCAGCGTGCGTCTATTCGATATCTACAGAGGTGCTAACCTGGGTGATGGCAAGAAGAGTCTTGCATTCTCCTTGACCCTTCGCGCTGATGATCGCACCCTGACTGATGATGATTCTGAGGGAACAATCAGCAAGATCCTTGCTGCACTGAAAGATTCTCTGGGTGCAACACTGCGGTAATTGTAAATTTTTCAAAAAACACTTTACACAATTTGAGAAATAGGATATAATAACCACATAATTCGGAAGGAGGTCGTTATCATGACGGACAATAACAGCACAATTAAATTTAAAGTACCCTGTGATGAAACAGAAAATATGCGGCAGATTCTCCGCCGTGTTTTCGACGCTCTGAACGAAAAGGGTTATAATCCCATCAACCAGATTGTTGGCTATCTGCTCACAGAGGATCCCACTTATATCACCAATTACAACAATGCACGCAGCATTATTTGTAAAATTGATCGTGACGAATTGATGAAGGCTCTTGTGCAAAACTATCTGTTTAAGTGTTGATTTATTCTGTCGGGAGGCACAGCCTCCCGACACATTTACAGGAGGAAATTATGGCTGAGGTTTTGACATATAAAGGACACCCGCTGATGCGGAAAGACAATTTGATCTACTATGGCTCAATGGCAGACTCCCATATTGTGATGCTGCAAATTTTGGAAACAAAGAAGGTCAACGATGTAGATATTGCTACAAAGGTCTCCGTGCAGTTGCAACTGACCGATCCCGCCGCTAAAAGTCGGGACAGAATTGTAAAGAAGAGCGAAAAGGCTGGTCTTTACACCGCGTTAGACTTTGGATGTGTTTGGCTCGAAAGAGCTTTGGCTGGCAAATAAAGTTCACCACCCGATGGAGTTATTCCATCGGGTGATTTTTTATTATATTTTCCCCCAATCAAAGCATACTAAGTCCAAAAGGAGGCAAACAAATGAATAATCAGAAATTGGGCAAACATAGTTTTCATTTTCGATGCCCCCCCGTAATCGGCGCCTGGGCTAGTGTTGCTGGCAAAAAAGAGGCATTAGGCCCATTAGGTACAACCTTTGACCTTACTTGTGAGGATTCATACTTCGGGCAAAGATCATGGGAGCAAGCAGAGAGAAAAATGCAACAGCTTGCATTGCAAACACTGGCTAGAAAGGCAACTATAAAACAAAGTGATTTTGATCTTGTCTTTTCCGGAGATTTACTAAATCAATGTATTGGATCGTCCTTCCCCCTAAGGAATACGGATATTGCGCATATTGGGCTTTACGGTGCCTGTTCTACAATGGCAGAAAGTCTTATGGTGGCTTCTATGGCTGTAGGAGGCGGTTTCGTAGATAATGCAGTTGCTATGACATCCTCACATTTCGCGTCTTCAGAAAGGCAGTATCGGTTTCCCTTAGGCTACGGTGGTCAAAGGACCCCAACGGCGCAATGGACGGTCACAGGCGCCGGGGCCGCTTTTCTGTGCCAAAACGGCAAAGGACCAACAGTAACCGGTTGCACGATCGGAACTGTAACTGATCTAGGCATCAAAGACGCAAACAATATGGGTGCTGCAATGGCACCTGCAGCAATGCAGACTATTAAAACACACTTTGAAGATTTCAAAACCAGCCCCGATGATTATGACCTTATCGTTACCGGCGACTTAGGACAGCTTGGGAAAGAGGTCTTAATCTGCTTGCTTGAAAAAGAGGGTGTTCATATAGGTGGGAAAATTACTGACTGCGGTAGCCTTGTATTTGATAACACATTGCAAGATGTGCACGCAGGTGGTTCCGGATGCGGATGCAGTGCAATAACCCTATGCGGCTATTTATTAAACAAATTAAGCATCGGCAGTTTGAAGAAAATATTATTCTGCGGAACAGGCGCTTTACTATCTCCCACTTCGGTTCAGCAGGGACTGCCAATTCCCGGGATCTGTCACGCTGTAGTGATTTCAGGGAGGTAAATAATGGAATATATTTACGCATTTATAATCGGAGGATTATTTTGTATCGTTGGGCAAATTTTAATAGATAAGACAAAGCTGACACCGGCAAGGATCCTGGTAAGTTATGTTGTAATTGGTGTTATTTTAGGTGGGTGCGGACTTTATGAACCACTTATTGACTTTGCAGGCGCAGGGGCTACTGTGCCATTAACTGGATTTGGATATACGCTTTCCAAAGGAGTAAGAGAGGCTATAGCCGAAAGCGGCTTCATTGGTGTGCTAACTGGTGGACTGAAAGCTACCGCCGGTGGTATTACAGCAGCTATTATTGTGGGTTTGCTGGTTAGCCTCCTCTTTAGGGCAAAGGATAAATCCTGAAATTTGGGACATCCTACTTTGGGGACAACCCATAAATTTAGGAGGTAAGAAATATGAACAATCAGAACAAAAATCAGAACCAGAACAACCAGAACAATCAAAATAACAACCGCAGTCAGAACAACAACCAGAACAACAACCAGAATAACAACCAGAACAAGAGCTCTCGCTAAAAAATACCGCCGGAAGGAAATCCTTTCGGCGGTATTTTTTACTTAACTTGAATAAACTCTCCTGTTCTGAAGAAATATAGGAGAGATTTTTTAACGGGCTTATCGTAAATTTGCTCTAAAGCCTTACAGTATGCTCGTACTTGCGGGAAATAGTTTTCCGCAACAACTTGTATCGTATCGCCTGTAACACGGTCGGTTTTAAAGTCAACAACGGTGATGCCATCATCCTCCAAAATGGCCAGGTCAACAACACCTTGCAAAAGGACTTTATCTTCGGTTATGTCATCAAAATATTCCGACGCATCCTGCAATACTGTAAATTTAAATTCTCTTAGGATGGTACTATTTGCGGCCTTTAGCCCAACATCCGTATTGAAAAATGTTACAATACTTTGCAAGTCCACCGCATCAGCTTGCTCCTGAGAAATAAAGCGCTCAGTTACCAAACGTTTCAGTTCTCCCTGTACGCCTTCAACAGACTTGCAGGATTCATATCTGATAAACTGCATCACTGCATGTAACGCCGATCCATAGGCCGTTCCTTGTTTTATGGTGTCCGTTGGTCTTCTCCAGCGAATATGCTCCTTATCCGAAGTTTTAGCATTTTGGGCAACCTCTTCATCAAGCTGACGGCCTTTTAATTCGGTTGCTGTCAACTTGGAAGGAATTTCGGTCGCCTTTCTGTAAGGATACACAAAAGCAAGGGATTTAGAGATTTTTACTGCTGCATCAGCCGGCATCTGCTCTGTACGCATATCTGTCAATGCAGCATCATTGGACAAGGTGCCACCGTCAACAATTCCAATATGCCAAGGAACCTCACTTACCGCCCTGCATTGAGGGTAACCGCCCAATTTAAACAGTTCGCCTGCTTCGCTTCTGTGTAGAGCCGCATAAAGGACCCAATCACCGGGACAACCGGCAGAAGTCGTAAGAAGCAATGGGTCAGAATAATCCATCCTATTTACTGTTTCAGCAATTTGCTTTTCCAAATTGCTGACAGCATAGGTCATGATCAATCTATCTCTTGCACGGGTCATTGCTACATACAAAACCAGCATTTCCTGACTTAAATTGTCGGCAAGAATACGCTTGGATATGGCCTTCTTTGCCAAAGTGGGGAAACGAATGCGTTTTTGTCCGTTGACAAAAGAAAGACCTAATCCAAGGTGTTTGTGCCGCAAAAGCTGTTCGTAAGCGTCCGTCATATTGAAGCTTCGTGACAAACCGCACAGGAAAACCACTGGATATTCAAGACCTTTCGACTTGTGAACGCTGAGAATTTCAACAGAGCCACTGGGTTTTGCTCCCTGATTGGCGGAAATTCCCTTGTCTTCAAGCGCATCCAGATACTCTAAAAGCTGGTCAAGCGTTCTATGGCCGGTTGATTCATAGGAAGAAAGCAGCTTACAGAATGTTTGTAAATTTTCCAATCGCTCAGCACCAAATTTATCAGCTGCGAAAATATTGTCAAAATTGCACACCCTGAAGATCTCCAGAATCAACTCAGACAATAGGTGCATTCTGGCATACTGCCGTAAGTAATTCAGCTTTTCTACAACATCTATTGCTTTGGGGAGTGTGGAGTTACACAAGGAGTCAAAAATGCTGATGAGCCGATTATCCGCGCGGATATCCGCTAAATCTGCGGCGCTAAAGGAAAATATGCGGCTGGTTAGCACCGCCAGCAGTGGAATATCCAGCTGAGGATTGCTGATCGTCTGTAGGAAGGAGCGCAGGGTCACTACTTCCTCTTCCATCAATAAATTCGTTCCCTTTCCAATATAGGAAGGAATGCCGCATTTATGGAGCGCAGACACAAATTCCATACCGACGCTGCCGGGGGAACGAAGAATAATTGCAATATCGTCCAGAGTTATAGGCCGTTTTCCATTCTTGTCAGGAATATAGTGGTCTCCATCGGTAAGTTCCAAAATCTTGTTTGCCACGAAGGTTGCTTCTTCCTGATAAGTGTCCTGAGCCACATCAATGGCGTAGAAGGAAACATCAGGCTCACCGCAATCTGTATGGGGTCTGCCAGCATATAACTGCTCACGCTCTGTATATGCGATGCCGCCAACCTGAGGTGACATACACAACTTACAAATGTGGTTCACACCCTCAATTACACCATGGGAGGAACGGAAATTCATACTTAAAAGAACTTTTCTCCCCTCCCCTTCTATTGCATTTGCAGCATCAGGGAAAGCAAGAAACTTATTCAGGAAAATTTCCGGATCCGCCAAACGGAACTGATAAATAGACTGTTTAACATCACCAACCATAAAACAATTATGCTTTTGGCATGTTAAACACTGGAATATCCCATCCTGAACCTCGTTTGAATCCTGGAACTCGTCCACCATGATCTCCCGAAATCTTGAAGACAATTCGTTAGCAAGCGCTGTAGGAGAATTATGGGATTTTCCCGCCAGCAAATCAAGGGTTTTGTGCTCCAAATCAGAGTAGTCCATAATTCTCAACTGTCGTTTCTTTTTGGAGAAAGCATCCAAAAAGGTTTCGACAAGGTGGATGAGGCCTCGTGCAGCAGGTAAAACCGCAACCAATTGTGCCAACAGTTCATCGCTGGTTTGTTTGAATCGCTCTAATCTGCCGGCCATATCGTTTTTAAAGGCAGAGCGAATAGCCTTCATTTGTTCTTGCAATGTTGCATCCGCAAAGGCTTTCGTGAATGTTAATCGATCGAAAGAATGCTCTTTTTGTAAAATTACTTCATCCCAATTCTTGCAATTCTTTAACCGCGAAAGCCAGGCAATATCATTTTCAAAGACCGCAATCGGCTTATCAGTACCGGAAACGAATCTGGCTTGCTCAACGCATTTTGACATTGCCTGCAAGTGCATCCGTAGATTTTCTTGCAAATCATCAAAGAGGAATTTGCCCCAAATCGTCTCGGTGCAATCGGTTTTTCCGGAAACATCCAACTCATTTAAGCAATCGTTCAGCCACACGGATGGCTCTTTATGGCAAATTGCACTGTCGTAAAGGTCAAGAATGATTTTTGCCAGATTAT
Source organism: Faecousia sp. (assembly GCA_045122735.1). GTDB lineage: Bacteria > Bacillota > Clostridia > Oscillospirales > Oscillospiraceae > Faecousia. Next base: position 9,598 of record JBGVHZ010000009.1, on the reverse strand, counting down.
CATCGCCCCGCCCCATAGCCTGGCTATCGATGAATGCCTGGAAATCCTCGTCCATAACATCTGCGCTATATGCATCATTCAGGACATTTTCTAAGACTTGTTGACGCAGGATCTGTGCTTCCTCTTCTTCAGCAATGCGAAAATCAGCCGGAATGTCCAGCCTATAGGCCTGTTCCTTCAGTAAATCCGCACAGAAAGAGTGAACCGTTGATATTTTTGCGAGATACAGCCGCTGGAGCTGATTGCGTAATCTTTTATTGGCAGGATCAGCAGCAATTCGCTCATTGAGCTCATCTGCAATCTTGCATCGCAGTTCAGCCGCAGCTGCTCTCGTATAGGTAATAATAAGAAAATCATCAATGTTGGCGGGATCGTCACTGTCTGTCAAATAGAGCATCAGCCGTTCAACAAGAACCTTTGTCTTGCCAGAACCGGCCGCAGCAGATACAAGGAGGTTGCCACCCCGGTTTGTTGCCGCTAAGGCCTGCTGTTCAGTTAGCGCCACGGTGATGCACCTCCTTATCAATATCTTCCCAGAAACGCTCTGCCTTTACTGCCTCAAAATTACGAACACCGGAAATTTCTCGTTGAGCACAAATACTGGTGTAGGGGCAATAAATGCAGGCACCGGAATTTCTTCCCCTCATATACGGGTTGGGTTCCACATTTCCATCAGACAAATCATCCAAAAGAGCAGAAAGGAACAAATTTATGTATGTTCTCAATTGCTTCAATTGCCCTCTGTCCGCAACATCGCCAACAACAGTTCCGTCCTTGTTCTGCTTGCAAGGAAGCCTGCGGAAAGGCATTTCCGGTTCCATGGCAAGAAGAACATCCTCCTCATTGAGCAACAAACCGTTACGTTTCCAAGCAGAAATACGGGCATCCTTGGCTTCCTCTTCGCTGATATCCTCTTTCGCTGTGATGATAGGAGCTTTTGCTGTAAAGTATTGAACACCGGCTGGCACGCGGTCATCACCTAATATCTGTTCACCTTGTTCCTCAAGCGCAAACAGATACAGCAGCATTTGCAAACCTATGCCATTGAGAACTTCACAGTAATCAAATTTCTTTCCGCCCGTCTTATAGTCGACCACGCGGAAATAAGTCGTTCCATCCTTCTGCCAGGTGTCGATGCGGTCTACTCTGCCACCAAGTTCTGCATCCATATGCTTACCACTAATTTGTACAGCGGGCATAGGTCCATCGTAACCAAAGCCCAATTCTACATCAAAGGGTTCAAATTTTCCCGTAGTAAATTCTTCGTACATTTCTTCAAGAATGTACGAAATTTGAACACTATTGCGGTCAAAGAGATATGCGATCCGTTTTGAATCCAGCTGACTGAAATGCTCTTTCGCATAATCCTGTGCAATTTCTTTCGCAATGCCAGCGACAGTATCGAAAGAAACCCCTTTGAATCCACCAAGTGCAATCACTTTCCGAACAGTTTCTTCCAAAACTGCGTGAACAAAATTGCCGTATTCCAGCGGATCGATAGCGGCCACTTTTCGCTCCTTTGCCCGAAGTCCATACTCGAAAAAGTATTCCAGCCGGCATTTGGCTAACTTATCAATTTGACTGGCAGACCAGTGAAGGGTTTGTCCATAAAGCTTCTCAACTTGTTCCCGGTTCAGTTTACCAAAATTTCGTTCGTTAGCTGAAGAAACTGCATTGTAAGCATTCTCTAACCCAAGATTGCTCGCTTCCTTCTTTGCCTGCCAACGAGCAAAATATGCAGCAGCCTCATCAGCGTTTGTTCTTGCGCCACTATATAGCGGTGGCATAGCTGAAAGGCCACCGGACATTAGTGCAAGTCGCTTAAAAATGAAAGAAGCCTGCCCTCCGGGGCAAGAAACAAGTATGCTTCTCTTTGCGCCGCAAAATGTTGCGAAGATCTCAGAAAAAGAAATTTGCAAACCGTCTAACGCACCGCCGCTAAGGGGTACGCCAAGGCCTCGCAAAGCGGTTCTCTCCTGATCGTTCAACACACCGGAAGACTGTGCATATTTGGGGAGACTCCCCTCTTCTGCACCTAAAAGGATCAAGTGGTCCGCCTCCTGACACCGCATTGTTGCGACATCACCCATAGAAACAGCATCAACGGTCGAAGGAATCGTGCCAACACTGTACTGACTTAGAAGTAACTTTAATAGCCGCACAAATGTCTCCGCCTCCCAGGCGGTATCACCGAGCATATCCTCCAGCTGTTTAAACGCCTTAAGCAGGATCTCCCAAAGCTGATTCAGAATTTGCCGATTGCGGAATTCGCCGGATGCTTCCATTTCAGCAGCAAGCTTTTCCAATCGCTGTGCCAAATGGATCTCATCCAGAAATACATACACACCCTGGAGCATGTCGCCAAGTCGCTGCGCAGTATGCATAGCATCATACAGATGCTTTAAAGGCTCAATGAATGCAGAACGAACTGCATTCAGTTTTGCAAGGGACTTATCCGTGTGCTCTGTCCATTTGGCAGATAAGCCGTGGGGATGTTTGTCCCAAGCGGTTAACCACGCTTTTCCGTTTACAGACCAAATATACGCATAATTTTCTATACGGTCACAATCTGCAAGGGTAACAGGCGAAAGCGCAGACTTTAAGTAGGTAAGCACATCCTTCTGATCAAAGCCGCCTATGGCAACCTCTAATGCCGCCAAAACAGTATGGACTACCGATTGGCTTAAAATATCGTCTTTTCCGGATAGATAAAGCGGGATGTTACAACGCCGGAAAGCAAATTCCACACCCGACTTATAACCGCTTAAATCAGGACAAACAAGGCGAATATCCTTAAAACGAGCACCGTTTTCCACCAGATCCAAAACTTTGTCAGCCGCAAGTAAGCATTCCTCATAAACAGATTGCGGCATATATGTGCTTACAGCAGGGTTGATCGGTGTGGCGCCTTGGAGAATATTCTCCCACACGCTGTTTGTAAGGAATTGTAAGGGTTGCTTTTGCACAATCTCCACAGGAATATTATTGCGCTTTGCAATCTGCAAAATAGCGTGGGCGGTCTTCCCCGCCTTCTCAAACGCCACCATATCAGAAGCAGGCGCATCACAGTGCATGGCTATCGTTACATGGGGGCAATTGCAGATAATATGGGATAATATCTGCATATGCTGTACGGTAAAATCAGGAAATCCATCAATATAGAAGGTGTGTTCCTGGGCAAATTCACTGTCACAAAGCTCTCCGTATAGCCAATCCATTTGATCTCTTGGATCCCGCTTGCCCAGGGTTGTGATGCTGTTATATGTCTCATACAGTAAAGAAAGTTCTTCCAGTTTTTGTGCAAGGCTACCCTCCGCTTGTGAGGATGCGCTCATCAAGTCCTGGGGGCTAATGCAACAACGCTTGAATTCATCAACGGCATCCAACATCGCAAGTAGAAATTCCGGTTTCGTCTCAACGGAAGCGTAAGCCTTCAGCATACTACGCAATTGCTTTGCCGCACTTGCCATGGCGACAAGTCTGCCGCCGTCATCTAAGCAGGCGGGCGCACCGTGGCCGACAGATTCAGCAACCCGGCTGGCAAGTCTAGTAAATGACAAAACCTGCGCAAAACGGCTTGCACGATTGCCCGCGCTCATGCAGAGTTTCCGCTCTGTTTCAAAACTGATAAGTTCCGGAACGATCAAAATCTGGTTTTTCTTTTCTTCAGCAACAGCCTGAGAAATACGATACATTATCTCTTGGCTATTGGCCTTCCAATCCGTTCCTAAAATTAAAGTAAGCAAATGTTCCACCTCCTTAAAATAGAGGATACTTAATCATAGGGGTAATAAAGTGTACACATCAAACGGGTTTGCAAATATAAACCTGAGGATAGTTATCTTTTAACATATTGCAAATGACGGCCGCATACTCGAAGCTATCAGTTATAGCAAAAACGGCCGAACCGGAACCGGTCATTTGCTGTGCTACCGCTCCATAACTGTTGTAAATGGATTTGATATAGTTCAACTCCAAGTGATCCTTTGTTACTACGGGATCAAATACATTCCAAATATTCTCTGCAATTTTACCAAGGTCACCGGCATACAATGCGGATTCAAGTGCCTTGTTGTCAGGGCGCCTGGCAATTTCGTTGCGATCTAGTTCTTCATAGAGTTTCGCTGTTGAGCAGGAAAAGTCCGGCTTGCAGACTACGATGAAGCAATCCGGCATATCGGGAAGCTTCCGTAACCGTTCTCCCCTTCCTTCCACCATTGCAGTGCCTCCAAGCACGCAGAAAGGAACATCACTGCCGATCTGTGCGCCTAATTCGGCTAGTGCAAGGATGGAAAAGGGTGCATCATAGTGACGATTTAATGCTCTGAGAACTGCTGCAGCATCAGCGCTGCCTCCCCCAAGTCCTGCTTCGCTTGGAATTCTTTTCGTAATACGGATTTCCAGGCCATCAGAATCCTTTTTAGTGGTTTCAAAAAACAGTTTTGCAGCCTTCCAAGCAAGATTTCTTTCATCAACCGGAATATCTGCCTTATCGCAAAGGAGATTCCAGGGCTTGCCTGTTCCCAGGTCGATTTCTATATCATCACGGATAGAAACTGTCTGCATGACGCTTCTTAGGTCGTGATAACCATCCTCACGTTTTCCCAAAACATCTAGTGTTAGATTGATTTTAGCAAATGCGTATTCTCGTAGTGTAACCATTTAAATTCACCTCACGTTTTTTCTTTCTATTATAACGGAATATGTGTTAATTTGCAACGCTTCATTTATGTATAGTTATTGTAATTCCGGGAATGATATGCACAGCCAAAAATTAATCGGAGGTGTATATACTTGGATACAATCGCATTACTTCTTTCCATCATCGGCTCTTTAAACTGGGGACTTGTGGGCATCTTCCAGTTTGATTTGGTTGCCTGGCTCTTCGGTGGTCAGGATGCTCTCCTCAGCCGCATTGTTTACACCCTTGTGGGCCTCGCCGGCCTTTGGTGTATTACCATGCTATTTCGCAGAAACCGTGCAAGATTCGGCGCAGAAAAATAAGAAAAGGGCGGCATCAAGCGATGCCGCCCTAACTTATTAAGGTATGCGGAACACACAAGTATAGGTTTTACCCTCATATACTGTGCTAATGGTTATGGGAAGATTGCCGGTGGACTTTAGGCCCTTTACAATATTTTCAGAAATGCTGAAATGTTCCTCATCTGCGCAGGTCCAATCTGTGCTGATACGTTTGCCGGAACTGTTTCCAAGGTACAAGTAAATTACTTCCCCCACCTTCAAAGAGGCATCATTACCAGCCAAAACGCCATACTGCGTATAAATGGCAAAATCAGCTGTACTTACATTATCACCGCCATCTTCCGTAATGCCACCGCCATTGCCGGAAAGGCCACTTCCATCTTCCGAGACTCCACCACCGTTGCCTGTCGGCTCAAAGTCGCACAAGACCTCACAAGATACAGTCTTATCCAGATATGTCGCAGTGATGGTTGTAGGACCGGGAGCTTCTGCTGTTACAACACCATCTTTTACAGAAGCAATCAATTCATTATCACTTGTCCAAGTGATTTTTTCAGGGGAGATAGGGCCATCATAAATCACAAATGTGTCGCCCATCTTAGAAAGTTTAATCTCTGAAGCTTTCAGAACAAGTTCTACAGGGAAAACGCCATCTCCAACAACGATCTCGCAAGTATCCGTCACGTTACCGCAAGTGATAATAATATTTGTCTTTCCGTTTTCCACTGCTGTAACCCTGCCATTGGCATCGACCGTTGCGACCTCTTCATTTTCAGAAGTAAATGTCATCATATCTGTAGATTCGACGGGTATTTTGCGGCAGTCAAGCAGTACAATATCGCCAACCTGTGCAAGCAAGTATTGCTTCTTTGCAACAGTTATTGCCTCGCAAGGAATGTCTTTGGGAAGGTTTTCTTCTGTGGGGGACGGTGTTGTTGCAGGCGCACCGTCGCCGGGAGCAAACATATCAAAAACGCCTGTAGCCCATAAAATCGCGCCAAGTGCGATAACGCCAACAAGAACGATCGCGATCAGCAGTAAAGCAGCCCCCTTCTTTCCACTCTTTTCTTCTTTAGGTTGCTTTGGTTCACTCGCTGCACGTTTTTTGACATTTGACTTAGAAAAGCGGCCGCCTTTCACATAAGTGTATGCACTGCTATTATTTTCCTCCTCGGGAACAGGCTGAGGCTCTGCAGGACGAACACAGCCGCAAATCGGGCACTGCGTTGCCGTATCTGCATAGGACGTGCCACAAATGTCGCAAATAATTTTGCTCATAATTGTCCTCCATTCCGGCGCGTATATGATGCACCATCCATTTTTGTGTATTATAGCATTTATTGATGAATAAAACAACTACAAACCTGTTGCTTTTTTTGTAAATTTATTTTATCATATATGTTAATAAGACAAGGAGGCGATTCTATGTCAGCACCACGACTCATTTCTCCCCTATTAGACAATTTCATTATGGGAGAACCTATCTTTGAGCAGGGCGGCGTTCGTATCCTGCCCGCAATGGAGCAAGGCAGTGAAGCTAAATATATTGTTAAGATTATTTCCATCCCTGCTACGCAGTCCCAAGTCGATGCGCTTCTTATTACAGGCGCCTATCAGAGCGCAGATGCAGTTAACGGTTATTTTGCCGAGCTGGCGGATTCTGTGATTCAAGAAGCTGGCATCTTAAATCAGCTATCCAACGCAGGCGGCTTCGATGGCTATGAAAATATGCAGGTCGTACCTATGGACGACGGAAACGGCTACGATGTATATTTGCTTGCCCCCTATCGTCCTACATGGGATCGTGTTTCTCTGCAGAAAGCTGTCACGCACCTGGATGGTTACAACCTGGCACTGGACGTTTGTGCGGCATTATCTATCGCCAGAAGAAATGGATATTTGTACACGAACCTGAAACCCGAAAGCATCAGCGTGAGCGCATCCGGTAGTTATCACATTTGTGATCTTGGCTTGACATCTCTGAATTATCTTCAGTATAGTAGTCTGCCATCTGCATATTTTAGTGCTTACACCGCACCGGAAGTTGCCGATGCTTACTCATCCTTAAATAGCACAATGGATGTGTATGCGCTGGGTATGATGCTTTATGAAATCTTCAACGGTGGATTGCCTTTCACAGACCGTCACGCAGAAGCTACAGAATACCCCGCTCCCGCTTATGCTGAAGAGGAGTTCGCTCAGATCATTTTAAAGGCTATCGCCCCCGACCCCGCTGCGCGTTGGCAAGATCCAACACAAATGGGACAGGCAATCGTGAATGTAATGCAGCGTAACGGTGTAAGCGATGCTCCTATTATCCCCGTTGTACAACTGCAGATCGAGGAAGAAGAGCCTGACAACTCTACTGAAGCTGCTGAAATTGAAGAAGCCGCAGATGTCCCTGAAGAAACATCCGTCACAGAAGATACCGTGGAAGCAGTTGATACGGAGGAGATCACAGACGACTCTATCATCACACCGGTAGCCGAAGTTTCTGAAGAAATTGCCGAAGAATCCGTTGACAATGCCACAGAGGATGAAGAAACCATCCATGTCGATGCTGAAGATGTCAACGAAACCGCCTCTGTGTGTGAAAATGCAGAGTGCCCGGAACAGGCCGAGGAAGCTGCCAGCACCGCCTCTGAGGTCACTGAGGAAGCCCCCATAGAGGAATGCAAAAATGACGACGAGGAACCGGCTGTTGAGGAAATTCCCGCAGCAAGCGATAACGTCGATGACGAGCTGGATGGCATACTGGAAGAAGCCAATCAATTGATTGCAGATATGCAAGACGACGCCGAAGTTGCTTATGACAACGAAACATACGAGCAACTTGTTATCCACGAAACTGCTGACAAGCCCGCTGATGAGGGCGAGCTGTCTGAGGCAGACATTCCTGAGTATAACGAAGAGGAAGCACCGGCACCTAAGAGATCCGGAAAGCGCATAGCGGTAATTATTTGCTCTGTCGTGCTTTTAGCACTGCTGATCGTCGGTGGCCTATTCTTCTATCGACATATTTATTTACAGCAAATCGACATTCTCTCCGCAAGTGGAAAAGCCGATGCGATTTCTGTTGCAGTGGTTACGGATGTTCCCAGCGACAAGCTCCATGTGGTTTGCACCGATGAGAACGGCAATACATTTGAGGCCGAACTTGTTAACTACAAGGCAACGATCACCGGACTTGCAGCTGAAACAAATTACACCGTTGCCCTGAAGATCGACGGATTCCATAAGTTGATTGGCCAAACAGAGTACAGCTATACGACCCCTGAAAAGACAATCATCTCCGATCTCGTTGTGCTCAATGGTACCGAGACAGGCACTGCGGTGACCAACTTCAAACTGGAGGGTCCCAATGAAGGTAATTGGACAGTAACATTTACGAGCGCTGATGAAGCCCCCCACTCTGCTACTGCAATTGATGGAACAGCCATTGTAACCGGCTTGACCATTGGAAAGACATACAATGTGACCATTTCCAGCAGTGCTGACCTGTACCTGGACGAATATGTTGAATTGACATTCAACCCCGGGCCTGTTATTAAGCCGATTTCCCCTTATGTTGATTCCTGCATGGATGGAAAATTGACAGTTAAGTGGTCTGTTGCAGATAGCGACAGCGGTCAGTCCTGGATCGTACGTTGCTATAACGAGGATGGTTTTGAGGAAACGATAACCACTACTGAATCCACTGCGATCTTTAACGTACCCGATGCCAAAAAAGCGTACAACATTGAAATCTCCGCAAAGGGGCAAGCTGCGAAGGAGCAGCTTGCTGTGACCGAAAATTCGATCACCCTTTCCGACTTTACTGCTGATACTTCCTTGCCCGGAAGAATCACACTAAACTGGACCGCAAGTGGCGATGTTCCGGCAGAAGGCTATGTAGTATCCTACACCGTCGACGGTGTACAGGTTGAAGCAACTGTAAAGACAAACAGCAATTCCTTTACAATCCTTAACGCAGTGCCTAATGCAGAGCATGTGTTTACTTTTGCAGGCGCAAATGGTGAGAGCGTTTTGTGTGAACCTGTTGCTGTTACTGCAACGGGAGAAAATCCCTTCAACGCCTTCGGCATTAAGGCATCCAATATGCGCTTTAATCTCTGCCTGCGTCCTTCCAAGGCGAACTGGACCTACAAGGATGTAAGTGCTTCAAGCTATACCACGACCTTCTCTGTTGGTCAAAAAGCAGGTATAGCCGCTAGGATCCTCTCTAAGTACTACACTTCCCCCGAAAAGATTGCAACTGTTTTCGTCTTTAAAAATGCAGATAATGCCATTGTTCACATCTGCTCAACGGAAGAAATCTGGGGTAACATGTGGGTTAACGGTTATGGCACTTTTGACATCCCCTCACTGCCAAACACTCCCGGTTCTTACACCATGGAAATGTACATCGACGGTGGCCTTGCTTATCACTCCAGCATTACAATCAAATAATAAAAATGGCAGGGTTACCCCTGCCTGAAGTGCCCCCTGTCAAGTAGACAGTGAAAAAAGCAAAAGAATATTTTGTTGGAGATGGTCTCTGTGAAAGCAGAGGCCATCTTTTTATGCGGCAGCATAGAACTCCATAGGCGTCATGCAGCGCAGCCGTTTTTGGTAT
>JBGVHZ010000008.1:0-124525 GCA_045122735.1 Faecousia sp. | reverse complement strand
GTCTTATGGCATGCGTAATTTCAATAATTTCAGAAAAAGAATTCTCTTCTGTAATACATAAAAATCGTGCCGGAGCAGAAGCTCCGACACGATCCTAAATTATCCTATTTTGGCTCTACCCCAACTATTGACATAGAACCTAAAAAACCAGGCCGTGCGGCCTGGTTTTTTCACATATTAACCACCAAACACGCTCAGCAGGAAGCCTGCGGCGATGGCAGAGCCGATGACGCCGGCCACATTGGGGCCCATGGCATGCATCAACAAGAAGTTGGAGGGATTGTACTTCTGGCCTACGGTGTTGGAAACACGGGCGGCCATGGGTACGGCGGACACACCGGCGGAGCCGATGAGGGGGTTGACCTTGCCCTTGGTGACCTTGTACATCACCACACCGCCCAGCAGACCACCCACGGTGGACAGCACGAAGGCGATGATGCCCAGACCCACGATCAGCAGGGTCTGCAGGGACAGGAAGGTGGAGCCAACCATGGTAGCGCCGACGGACAGGGACAGCAGGATGGTGACGATGTTCATCAGGGCGTTCTGTACGGTGTCAGACAGACGGTCGGTGACGCCGGTCTCCTTCAGCAGGTTACCCAGCATCAGACAGCCGATCAGCGCAGCGGTATCGGGTAGCAGCAGTGCCACAAAAATGGCTACGGCAATGGGGAAAATAATTTTTTCGGTCTTGCTGACGGTGCGGGTCTGCTCCATCTTCACCTTCCGCATCTCGGGGGTGGTCAGCAGCTTCATGAAGGGGGGCTGGATGAAGGGAATCAGCGCCATGTAGGAGTAAGCAGCCACAGCGATGGGTCCCAGCAGATGGGGCGCCAGCTTGGAGGTCAGGAAAATGGCGGTGGGGCCGTCGGCGCCGCCAATGATGGCAATGGCAGCAGCCTCCAGCGCATCAAAAGCACCGGTGGCACGGGCGGCGAAGAAGGCCAGGAACACGCCCAACTGGGCGGCAGCGCCCAGCAGCAGGCTCTTGGGATTAGAAAGCAGAGGGCCAAAGTCCGTCATGGCACCCACGCCGATGAAGATCAGACAGGGATAGATGCTGGTCTTAACACCAATGTAGAAGAAGTCCAGCAGGCCGCCATCCCGCAGGATGGTGCCATAGGAATGGTAGGCCTCATGGCCTTCGGTCATAAAATTGTTCCACAGCTCCTGGTTATACAGGCCGGCGCCGGGCAGATTGGTCAGAATGCAGCCGAAGGCAATGCCCGTCAGCAGCAGGGGTTCAAATTTTTTGACAATGGCCAGATACAGCAGCAAGCAGCCAATGGCCAGCATTACCACATTCTGCCATGTCATATCACCCACAAATCCGGAGAAAATCCGGGCAAAACCGGAACTTTCCCACAGATTCAGCAGGATTTCACCAATATTGATCATGGTTTCTCCTCCTTAGCCGATCACCACAAGAACAGCGCCGGTGTCCACGGAAGCACCCTTGACAGCAGCTACCTGGGTCACGGTGCCATCCTTGGGGGCCAGGATCTCGTTTTCCATTTTCATGGCTTCCAGCACGCACAGCACAGTGCCTGCCTTGACGGCCTGACCCTGCTGGACATTGACCTTCAGAATGGTGCCGGGCATGGGGGCGTTGACAGACTCGCCGGCGCCGGTGATGGCGGGAGCGGCGGGAGCGGCAGGAGCGGCAGCAGCAGGCGTAGCCACGGGGGCGGCGGCAGGCGCTGCAGGCGCAACGGCTTCGTACTCAGCCAGCAGCACGGCCTTGCCGGCCTCTACCTCTACTTCATAAGTACGGCCATTGAGTGTAACTTTATATTTCATAGGGATTTACTTTCCTTCTTTCGGTTAATGAGAGAAAATTTTGATCAGCAAAGAGACCACCAGAATAATGACACCGGTCACAATGAAGATGCTCAGCATACCGATGCCCATGATGGACAGAGAGGTCAGCAGATTATCCGTATTGATGCTCTGGAAGAATGCCAGGACGGCATAACCCAGATTTACAATCCATTCATGCATACTACCCCTCCTTTACAGACCCAACAGACCCTTGACCAGCGCAAGGATCAGGCCGCCGGCGATGACCGATGCGATCTGGCCGGAAACATTGACGCCGATGGAGTGCATCAGCAGGAAGTTGGAGCTATCCTCCTCCAGACCCAGCTTATGAACCACACGGGCGGACATGGGGAAAGCAGAGATGCCGGCAGCGCCGATCATGGGGTTGATCTTCTTGCCCTCAGGCAGGAAAATGTTCATCAGCTTGGCCAGCATGATGCCACCGAAGGTATCTACGATGAAAGCCACCAGACCCAGGCCCATAATGAGGATGGTCTGCCACTGCAGGAACTCCTCCGCCTTCATGCGGGAAGCGATGGTGATACCCAGCAAAATGGTGATCAGGTTCGCCAGCACATTCTGTGCGGTGTTGGAAAGAGATTCCACCACGCCGCACTCCCGGAGCAGGTTGCCGAACATGAGGAAACCGATGAGGGCAACCGCATCAGGTGCCACGAAAGCGACCAGCATGGTGACCACGATGGGGAACAGGATCTTGACGATCTTGGGAACAGGCTTACCCTTGTACTCCATCTTAATGAGGCGCTCTTTTTTGGTGGTGCAGAGCTTGATGATGGGCGGCTGCACCAGCGGCACCAACGCCATGTAGGAGTAGGCCGCCACCATGATGGCACCCAGGTAGTTGGAACCCAGGGCAGTTGCCACAAAAATGGAGGTGGGGCCGTCGGCAGCGCCGATGATGGCGATGGAGGCTGCATCCTTCAGCTCAAAGCCGAAGAGAGATGCCATAAACAGGGTAAAGAAGATACCAAACTGGGCGGCAGCGCCGAAAAGCATCAGTTTGGGATTGGTGAGCAACGGCTGGAAATCGATCATAGCACCAATACCGATGAACAGCAGCAGCGGGAACAGCTCCGCACCGTCGATACCGATCGTAAAGAGGGTGTCGATGACATGCTGCACGCCGGTGCCCGGAATTTCCAAAGGCAGGTTCACCAAAATCGCGCCGAAGCCCATGGGCAGCAGCAGGGTGGGTTCCATTTCCTTGGCAATGGCCAGGTAAATGAGAATACCACCGATGGCCCACATCACCACATGCTGCAGCTCAATATTGGCCAGGTTTTGATATAAGATCTCCATGGCGCCTCCTTAGTCAATCATGACCAAAGGATCACCGGTGTTGACTGTGACACCCTGCTGGACCAGCACCTGGGTGATGGTGCCGTTCTTGGGAGACAGGATCTCATTTTCCATTTTCATGGCCTCCAGGATTACCAGCAACTGGCCCTCCTTCACAGCCTGACCCTTTTCCACTGCTACCTTCAAAATGGTGCCGGGCATGGGAGCGGGTACCACATCACCAGCACCGGTGAGCACAGGAGCAGGTGCGGCAGCGGCTGCGGGAGCAGCCTCTACAGGCGCAGCTGCCACGGGAGCGGCCTCCACAGGCGCAAAGGATGTGAACTCTGCCAGCGCCATAGGCTCGCAGACTTCTACCTCCACCTCGTAGGTGCGCTCATTGAGGGTAATTCTGTATTTCATATCACTCTACCTCCTTCACAGAGATAAAGCGCAGCTCGTTCAGGGGCTTGCCCATCTTATCGGCTACGATGGCCATCAGCATGGCAGCGGTCTTGGGTTCTACATTATAGAGTTTGATGCCGCCGGCGGAGCCGGGAGCAACAGGCTGGGGTTCTTCTTCCACCGGGGCGGGAGCGGGCATGGCAGCCAGCTGGGCGGCAGCTTTGGCAGCGGCCTTACGGTCCATGGAGATGAAGATACGGCCCATGGCAATCACAAGGCCCATCAGCAGGATCAGACCGAAGAACACCACCGCATAACCCAGCAGGGCTACGATGCTGGCGTCCACAACGCCGATGTCAGCCATAGTGGAGGATGCAAGAATTGTCATATGCTTTCCTCCTTAGGCTTCGGTGATGGTGTAGGTGACGCAGTTTTCTTCCTTGGCCTTGCGCTCCTCGAAGAACTTTTCAGCCAGGTTGGGGAAAGCAATGTAGCTCAGCACATCCTCGTCGGACTTGGCAATGCCCTGCAGCTTCTGGCGGGTGGGCTCGACGATGGGTGCGAGGCTATCGGCGTAGCGACCGGTCAGGGGCTGCTCGTCGCCCAGGATCTGCTTCCGAATGTCAGCATTGATGGGAGCGGGGGTCTCGCCGTACTCACCGCGGCAGTAAGCCTTGATCTCTTTGGAAACGGTCTTGTAGCGCTCACCGTCCAGCACGTTGCGGACAGCCTGCACGCCAACCATCTGAGAGGTGGGGGTGACCAGAGGGGGATAACCCATGTCGGCACGGACGCGGGGAGTCTCCAGAAGAGCCTCGTCGAAACGATCCAGTGCGTTCATCTGCTTCAGCTGGGAGAGCAGATTACTCAGCATGCCGCCGGGCACCTGATAGGTCAGGCACTGGGTGTCGGTGGCCATGGACTTGGGCATCAGGGTGCCGTCCTTCACAAAATCATCACGGACGGTCTTGAAGTGGTCGGCCATTTCCTTGGTGGCCTCGTCGTTCAGCTCCACCTCGTAGCCCAGCTGACGCAGGGCGTAAGCCAGAGTCTCGGTGGCGGGCTGGGAAGTACCGCCGGACATGGGAGAAATGGCAGTGTCGATGATGTCACAGCCTGCTTCCACTGCCTTCAGGTAGGTCATGAAGGCAAGACCCGTGGTGGAGTGGGTGTGCAGGTCAATGGGCAGGTCGGGGTGGGCATCCTTAATGGCGGAAACCAGGTCGTAAGCCTCCTGGGGGCCCATGATGCCGGCCATGTCCTTGATGCAGATGGTGGAAGCGCCCATTTCCTTCAGCTCCTTCACCATTTCCACATACTTCTTATGGGTGTGGACAGGAGAAGTGGTGTAGGACAGGGTGCCGGAAGCGATGGCGCCGGCCTTGACAGTAGCCTCCATGGCCACCTTCAGGTTCTTCACATCGTTCAGAGCGTCGAAGATACGGATGACGTCGATGCCGTTTTCCACAGCCTTCTGGACAAACAGACGGACAAAATCATCGGGATAGTGGGCGTAGCCCAGCACGTTCTGACCACGCAGCAGCATCTGCAGCTTGGTGTTGGGCATGCCGGCGCGGATCTTGCGCAGACGCTCCCAGGGATCTTCATTCAGGTAGCGCAGGCAAACGTCAAAGGTAGCACCGCCCCAAACCTCGGCGGCGTAGTAGCCGGCCTTGTCGATGACGGGCAGCATCTTCTCGAATTTGGAATAAGGAAGCCGGGTGGCGATCAGGGACTGGTTGGCGTCCCGCAGCACGGTTTCCACAAATTGAACTTTTCTTGCCATATTGATTTGAAACCTCCAAAGATTTTGGTATTTACGGTGTAATTGCGCCGTAGGCGCCAAAGCCTCCCTTGTGCAAAGGGAGGTGTCAGCCCGTTAGGGCTGACGGAGGGATTGACAATCCCCCAGTCACGCTGTTCGCGTGACAGCCCCCTTTACACAAGGGGGCCTTTTCACAGCGTTGATGGGGAAATTACTCAGCCTTGGGGCCGGCGGCGACCAGAGCCTTGCCCTCATCGTTGCCGGTGTACTTGACGAAGTTATTCTGGAAGCGGGCAGCCAGATCCTTCGCCTTGGTCTCCCACTCAGCAGCGTCGGCGTAGGTGTCGCGGGGATCCAGAATAGCGGGGTTCACACCGGGCAGGCTGGTGGGAACCTCGAAGCCGAAGTAGGGGATGGTCTTGGTCTCGGCCTTCAGGATGGAGCCATCCAGAATGGCGTCGATGATGCCACGGGTATCCTTAATGGAGATACGCTTGCCGGTGCCATTCCAGCCGGTGTTTACCAGGTAAGCCTTAGCGCCGGACTTTTCCATCTTCTTAACCAGCTCTTCTGCGTACTTGGTGGGGTGCAGTTCCAGGAAGGCCTGGCCGAAGCAAGCGGAGAAGGTGGGGGTGGGCTCGGTGATGCCACGCTCGGTACCAGCCAGCTTGGAAGTGAAGCCAGACAGGAAGTAGTACTGAGCCTGCTCAGGAGTCAGCACAGAAACGGGAGGCAGAACGCCGAATGCGTCAGCAGACAGGAAGATGACATTCTTGGCATCGGGAGCTGCGGACACGGGGCGAACGATCTTCTCGATGTGGTTGATGGGGTAGGAAACACGGGTGTTTTCGGTGACGGAGCCGTCAGCGAAGTCGCACTTGCCGTTTTCGTCAACAGTGACGTTTTCCAGCAGAGCGTTGCGGCGGATAGCGTTGTAGATATCGGGCTCGGAGTCAGCATCCAGGTTGATAACCTTAGCGTAGCAGCCGCCTTCGAAGTTAAACACGCCATTGTCGTCCCAGCCGTGCTCGTCGTCACCGATCAGCAGACGCTTGGGGTCGGTGGACAGAGTGGTCTTGCCGGTGCCGGACAGGCCGAAGAACAGAGCGGTGTTTTCCTTGTTCATGTCGGTGTTGGCGGAGCAGTGCATGGAAGCCATGCCGTTCAGGGGCAGGTAGTAGTTCATCATGGAGAACATACCCTTCTTCATTTCGCCGCCGTACCAGGTGTTCAGGATGACCTGCTCACGGGAGGTGATGTTGAAGAGAACTGCGGTCTCGGAGTTCAGGCCCAGCTCCTTGTAGTTTTCTACCTTAGCCTTGGAAGCGTTGTAAACAACGAAGTCAGGCTCGAAGTTAGCCAGTTCTTCCTCGGTGGGAGCGATGAACATGTTCTTAACAAAGTGTGCCTGCCATGCCACTTCCACGATGAAGCGGATTGCCATACGGGAGTCAGCGTTGGTGCCGCAGAAAACGTCCATAACGTACAGCTTCTTGTTGGACAGTTCCTTCAGAGCCAGTTCCTTACAAGCGGCCCATGCTTCCTGGGAAGCGGGCTTGTTGTCGTTCTTGAACTCGTCGGAAGTCCACCACACGGTGTCCTTGGAGTTTTCGTCCATAACGATGAACTTGTCTTTGGGGGAACGGCCGGTGTAGATACCGGTCATTACGTTGACGGCGCCCAGTTCGGTCAGCTGACCCTTCTCAAAGCCTTCCAGGCTGGGGTCCATTTCTGCTTCAAACAGAGCCTCGTAAGAGGGGTTGTGTACGATTTCCTTTACACCGGAAATGCCGTACTTTTCAAGATTCAGCATAGGGTTTCCTCCTAATAATAATATGCGGTCAATTGCCGCTGACTTATGTGATTCGGTGAAAATCCAATCTCCACCACATACATCTTAGCATAAAAATTTCCTGTTGTCCACGATAAATTTTCCTCTTTTCGCCTTTTTTTTTAACATATTTTTTAACCGGGCGAAAATTTACTCCTTCTGAAAAGCAAAATATGAATTTTTCATAAAAAACAGCAAAAAACACTTGCTTTTTCCCAGGCTGTGTACTATGATATAGGAGCGTTAGCACTCGGAAGCAAAGAGTGCCAAATTTATAGACTATGCGATCTTTCGCAATCTAAGATATTTCAGGAGGAACGATATGAAACTCAAACCCATGGCAGACAACATTCTGCTCAAGGCCGCAGAAGCCCAGGAGACCACTGCTTCCGGCATCATTCTGGCTACCACCAATAAGGAAAAGCAGGGCATTTACGAAGTGGTATCTGCCGGCCCCGGCACCAAGGATGTGACCGTTACCGTCAAGCCCGGTGACAAGGTGGTCATCGGCAATTACGCAGGCTCTGATATGAAGCTGGACGGCGTTGACTACAAGTTCGTCAAGCAGGATGATATCCTGGCTGTGGTCACCGACTGATTTTAGGAGGATAAGTTTATGGCAAAAATGATCGTTTACGGCGAAGAAGCCCGTAAGAAGCTGCAGGCCGGCATTGACCAGCTGGCAAACACCGTAAAGGTGACCATCGGCCCCAAGGGCCGTAATGTGGTGCTGGGCAGAAAGTTCGGCGCTCCCCTGGTAACCAATGACGGCGTTACCATCGCTAAGGAAGTAGAGCTGGAAGATCCCTTTGAAAATATGGGCGCACAGCTGATCCGTGAAGTGGCTACCAAGACCAACGATGTTGCCGGTGACGGCACCACCACCGCTACCCTGCTGGCTCAGGCCATCGCACGGGAAGGTCTGAAGAACCTGTCTGCCGGCGCCAACCCCATGGTCATGCGTAAGGGCATCGAGAAGGCTGTTGCTGTAGCTGTGGAAGCCATCAAGAGCCACTCCGTTCCCGTAAGCGGCTCTGCTGACATCGCAAGAGTCGGCACCGTTTCTTCCGGCGACGAATCCATCGGCGCTCTGATCGCAGAGGCTATGGAAAAGGTGGGCACCGAGGGCGTTATCACCATCGAAGAGAGCAAGACCGCTGAAACCGGCCTGGATGTTGTGGAAGGTATGCAGTTCGACCGGGGCTATATCTCCCCCTATATGGTCACCGATACCGACAAGATGGAAGCCATCCTGGACGATGCTTATATCCTGATCACCGATAAGAAGATCTCCTCCATTCAGGAGATCCTGCCCATCCTGGAGCCTGTTGTAAAGGCCGGCAAGAAGATGATGATCATTGCTGAGGATGTGGAAGGTGACGCTCTGGCTACCCTGCTGGTGAACCGTCTGCGCGGTAACTTCAACTGCGTTTGCGTCAAGGCTCCCGGCTTTGGCGACCGCCGGAAGGAAATGCTGCAGGATATCGCTGTTTTGACCGGCGGTACTGTGATCTCCAGCCAGCTGAATATGGAACTGACCGAAGCACAGCTTTCTGACCTGGGTCGCGCCCGTCAGGTGGTTGTTACCAAGGATAACACCACCATCGTTGATGGTGCAGGCGCTCCCGATGCTATTGCTGCCCGTGCCCACCAGATCCGTGCTTCTATCGCTACCACCACTTCCGATTACGACCGTGAAAAGCTCCAGGAGCGTCTGGCAAAGCTGTCCGGCGGCGTAGCCGTTATCAAGGTTGGCGCACAGACCGAGGTTGCCATGAAGGAACAGAAGCTCCGGGTAGAGGATGCCCTGAATGCAACCCGTGCTGCTGTGGAAGAAGGCATCGTAGCCGGCGGCGGTACTGCCCAGGTCAATGCCATCGCAGCTGTTGAAGCTTTGGCTAAGACACTGCAGGGTGACGAAAAGACCGGTGCAAAGATCATTGCCACCGCTCTGCAGGCTCCCGTTCGCCAGATCGCCCAGAATGCAGGCGTGGATGGCAGCGTTGTGTATGAAAAGATCCGTAATTCCAAGAAGGTTGGCTTTGGCTACAATGCTTACACCGAGGAATATGTGGATATGATCAGCGCCGGCATCGTGGATCCCACCAAGGTGACCCGTTCCTCTCTGGAAAATGCCGCTTCTATCGCCGCTTGCGTGCTGACCACCGAATCTCTGGTCTGCGACAAGCCCGAACCTGCTGCAGATGCAGCCGCTATGGCAGCTGCCGCACAGGCCGGCGGAATGTACTAAGAAAAAATCCCCTCCACACGGAGGGGATTTTTTATTGGATGCTCGATGTTTTTCCAAAGCCTTCCCCTTGAGGGGAAGGGGGACCGCGTTAGCGGTGGATGAGGTGGCAATGTTGCAATTACACCTCATCAGTCAAAAATCTAAGATTTTTGCCAGCTTCTCCTCAAGGAGAAGCCTTATTTTTCATCAGTACGGCCAAGAAGATAATCTGTGGTGGTCTGGTAAAAATCTGCAAGCTTTAAAAGAATGGCGGTGGGAATGTCGTTTTCTCCCGTTTCATATTTGGAATAGCCGGTTTGTGACATTCCTAAAAACTGTGCGACCTGTGTTTGGGTCAGATCCTTGTCTTCCCGCAGATCCCGGATGCGTTTGTACATAGTATCACCTCATCTGTATTTTACAATAACCTGAAACAGATTATTGACATTTAACCTAAAACAGGTTAAAATACACAGAAGGGGTGATAGTCGTGGAAGTAAAGCATTGTAATTCCTGTGCGTTCTTCAAGCAACATTACGGGTTGGATGAAAAGAAGTTATATCGTTTGTATTGTGGGCATTGCACAAAGGCAAAGGGCCGTGCGTTAACAAGACACAGAAAACCGGATGCGCCGGTTTGTGAGCGATATGAGCCGGCAGAGCCTGTAACGGATGCGTTTGCAACCAAAGAGTATCTGAGTAAAGCCCTTTTGAATTATGTACTGTCGCTTGCGCTGCTGCCGAATATTGAAGATAAGTAAAAATCCCCTCCACACGGAGGGGATTTTTTAATGGATGGTCAGAAACCGCTTACCTTTTTAAAATAGATCAGCACAAACCAAACGCTGAAGGCGACCAGGATA
The DNA here is from genome assembly GCA_045122735.1 of Faecousia sp. GTDB lineage: Bacteria > Bacillota > Clostridia > Oscillospirales > Oscillospiraceae > Faecousia. The sequence goes on along the minus strand of JBGVHZ010000008.1, from coordinate 114,312 downwards.
ATACCGGTGATGCCCATTGCCAGCTTCACTTCATTGGTGTCCTGTTTGATGGTATCCAGCCGTGCGATGGGGTCTTCTGCCTGGTAGCCGAAGGTGACATTTGCTTTTTGGGTGCCGGTGCGCTGCGCCCAATCTTCCAAAGCAGCCGTCCGCAGCTGCCCTAATTGATCGCTGTCCTTGCCGGCGGAAGCAGGAAAGGCGTTGACGCAGGCGGTGATGTGAACAGGGGTATTTTCCAGCGGCACAGCCATATCTGCAGATACTGTAAGAGAGGCAATGTATTCCCTTTCCTCATCGGAGAATTTCACCACATAGTATTCTGATAAGAGCTTGTGCGCGTCCATAGGCTGGGAAGCATCATACACATAATAGACCGATTCCTCAGGCTGACCGTCCGCATCCGACCGCTCCTCCACGGTTTTGAAGGCATAGCGCTCCAGCACCTCCAGATCTTCAATATAGAAGACGGTGCGCTCTCGCATTTGGGAAATGCTGGCGGTGGACATATGATGAACCGTTTCCGGCTTGGGTTGGTAAAGAATGGCAAAACCAAGGCATACCATCGTACCGAGTACAGTAAAGAGCGCCAGAATGGCAAAAAGTACTTTTTTCATGGGTTACCTCCGATCATGGTCTTTCTTTAGGGAAAGACCGTTTTGTTATTTTGAAGCCCTATTGCCCAATCCTGGGGGATCTGCAGATTGCCACGACCGATGCCTAAAGCGATATCCGGTTTGTTTTCACCGTGAAAATCACTGCCGCCGCTGGGAAGAAGACCGAATTTATCTGCCAGAGCCAGGGACTTTGCCGTTTTTTCTTCGTCGTATTTGGAATAATAGCATTCCATGCCACAAAGACCCCGTTTCTTTGCTTTAGGCAAAAATTCGGTGAGTTCCTCCTCGCTAAGATTCAAAAAAGGATGGGCAAGGACGGGAACTGCCCCAATTTCCAGCACAAAATCCAGCATTTCCCAAACGGAAAACATCTGGGGCTCTTTGTAGTAGCCTGCAGAGGGCTTTAACAGCTGCTTGAAGGCCTGCTGGATGGTTTCGGTGTACCCCATCCGGGTCAGCTCTGCGGCAATGTGGGCCCGGTTGAATTTGCCGTTGGGTGTGGCGTTTTTGATGGTTTCATAGTCAATAAGATACCCGGCTTCGTTCAGCGCCCGGATCAGATTCACATTGCTTTGGTGCTTGCGTTCAATGAAGCTTTCCATAAGGGTAGCCACCTGGGCAAAACGGTTCTGGGGGATAAACAGCCCCAAAAGGTGCAGCTCCTTGCCCTTGTAGTCCACGGAAAATTCGCAGCCTGCAATGGCTTCGATGGGTTTTCCCTCTGCCGCAGCCAGAAATTCCGGCAGGCCGTCCACGGTGTTGTGATCGGATAACACAATGGCGGACAGGCCGATTTCTACCGCTTCCTCAATAAGCTGGGTGGGCGTATAGGTTCCGTCTGAAAAAACGGAATGGGTATGCAGATCACAGTATGCCATTTTTATCCTCTTTTCTTTCTGTCAGATACTACGATCAAAATGCTGGCGCTCACTACCAAAAGGGCGCCGATGGCGATGCTGACGGTGATAGATTCCTGAAAAACCGCAACACCCACCAAAACGCTGGTGATAGGCTCAAGGGCGCTCAAAATAGAAGTTTTTTCGCCGCCGATCAGGGCGGTGCCTTGCTGAAACAGCACAACTGCCACCGTTGTAATAAGAAATGCAAACAGAATGCTCAAAAGCCAGCCGCTTGGGGTCTTCGGAAGGGCAAGACCGCCTGTGCCAAGGCAGAGAAGAAGGGTCAAAACACTGCTGATCACAGCAATAGAAAAGCTCAGCAGCAAGCCATTTACATCGCTATGCTTGCGGTTTGAAAGCAGTGTTACATAGATGGCAAAGGTCAAAGCAGAGGAAAGGGAGAGAAGGCAGCCTTCCATGCGGAAGGGGGCGGCAGGGTCATAGAACAGACAAATGCCCCCAAAACATAAAAGAACGCTGAGAAAAGTATAGACAGATACTTTCTTTTTCAAAAATACAAAGCCGATCAGCACCACAAGGGAGGGGTAAATGAAATGAAAGACGGTTGCGGTGCCGGTGGAGATGTAGTTATAGGAGCTGCAGAGCAAAATGGGGGTAAGGCAGCAGCCGAAAAGGGCAATCATACTGATGCCGGGCAGAGCTTTTGCGGGGATCTTCAGTGTGCGATGCTTGAGATAGGTCAAAAGGGCAAGGCTGGGTAATGCCAGAAAATTCCGCAAAAATACAAGCGTCAGGGCATTCACGCCGTCAGCATAAATGGCCTTTGACATCAGGGGCATCAGACCGTAGATCACCGCACTGATAATGGCAAAAAGGTATCCCTTTACAGATCGATTGGGCATAAAATAACTTCTTTCTTAAATACTGTGCCTGTTATAGCAAACAAAGGCAAATATTATCTTTATCATATCATATTCCTCATCGAAAGTAAATCCGCCGATATAAATCTTCCCTTTTTACAGATACGAACAACTTAATTTACACAAATATAATATACATAGTAAAATCGAGGAAGATATCCCACACGGTGTGGAATCTTCCTCGATTTATGTTTAATGAAAGGAATCGTTTACTGCCTTTTCAAAATTGCGGGCGGATTCATTTCCTGAGCCGCCGTCGAAAAAGGAATTTTTCATAAACACTGCAGCAACTTTGTTTTTGGGGTCGATCCAAAAATGTGAACCGTAAGCACCGCTCCAACCAAAAGCACCTGCCGGCAGGGTGGGACATTCTTCATTCACAATGACGCGCACACCAAGGCCCCAACGCTCGTAAGATGGCATGATCTGCTCGGAAACAAAAGGCGTATGCAGCAATCGGAATGTTTCTTCCCTAAGAATTTGTTTTTTGGGCGTTTTACCGTTATTTAAGAGCATTTTTGCGAACTTTAAATAGTCGTCAAGGGTTGACACCAAGCCTGCTCCGCCCAAATAATGCGTACAGGGATAATCAATAAAAACGCAATTTTCTTTCATTTTTGCTACACGGTTGTGGCCGTCGACCTTATTGTGCATAGCAATGACTTGCTTCCATTGCGCTTGTGTGGGAACAAAGGTCGTGTTTACCATCTCACAAGGCTCAAAAATTTCCTGCTGCAGAAACTGCAGATAATCGGTTTTGGTGATATTCTCAATAATTTTAGCCAACACATCAAAAGCGCCGATTCCGCTATATTTTTGCTTCGTTCCCGGCTCAAAGTCCAGGCCTGCTTTTGCATAAAATCCAATTGTATTGGCAATGGTTTTTTTATCTTCATCGGTCATTTTTTGCGTTTTTGCCGGATCGCTGCCAATACCGGAAGTGTGGGTAAGCAGATGGCAGATGGTAATATCGTTTTGCGCTTTGCCAAGATCGATTATTTCATTCGTATCCGAGATCTGTGTAATAGGAAGGTCTTTATATTCGGGCAGATAATCCGCCACTTTATCGGATAAAGAAAGTTGACCCCGCTCCAAAAGAATAAGGGCTGCTATTGCGGTAATCGGCTTTGTCATAGAAGCCAAGCGGAATATGGTGCTGCCTGTAACGGCCTCTGCATTATCAGCCGATGTGGTTCCAAAGCAATTTTTATAAAGCACAGCATCCTCTTGCATAACGCAATATGCCGACCCAAAAACCTTATGATTATCAAATTCGTAGGCTGCTGCCGCTTCAATATTTGTTTTTAGTAATTCTTTGTTTAATTTCTTCACCTAAGTCACCTCAAAAATGTAAAAGCAGGGTGAAAGTCACGCCACTGTTGCTATATTTATCTTACAAAAGAACTTCCTTGTTCGTTCCGTAAAAAATGTCGTCTTTGTTGCTGATGAGCTTAAAAAAGTCTTCCAATTTCACCCAATAATCCGGGCCGTAGTCCATTTCGTAGGAATGACCCCAAATGTAAAAAAGCTTTGGCGTTTCGGGCTTCAGGGCAAGAAAGGCTTCGCCCAGCGCCATCAGCTCTTCAAAATCCAGATGATAGGCTGTGGGATCAAAGCGATAAAGATTTTCCTGCAGATCAAAGGAACTGTTTGTGGTGATGGTGCGGCTGTACTTGACCCCTGTATGCTTCTTTATAATGTCTGCAACACGGTCATCGTTGTTGACACCGCCGCAGGGATAGGCCATACCGACCACTTCGTAGCCCACAAGCTCCGATAAATGTAGCCGATCGTTCTCCACCTGACGAATTACTTCAGCATCCTCGCACCGGGTGAGATTCGGGTGGGTCAAGGTGTGTACCGCCACTTCGTGACCGTCATAGATGCTTTTCACATCGTCCGGATGCACTTTGTAATGGGCAATCCGCAACCCGTTGCGCATCAGCATACCTTTGTGGGCTAAAAGCTCGGAATTCAAGTTAAAGGTGCATTTTAAGTTGTACTTGTTTAATAATTCAATGAGTCTGATATCCTGCGTTACGCCATCATCATAGCTGAAGGTTATGGCTTTATTCTTCGTTTGGTCTAAAAATCCCATAGGATCACCCCTTTTTGTTTATCATAGCACGGTGAAAGTAAAAAGTAAATCCTGCGGTATAAATCTTCCTCTTTTACAGATACGAACAGCGTAATTTGTAAAATGATTGCAGGCAAAAAGCCTCCCTCTGATGAGGGAGGTGTCACGAAGTGACGGAGGGAGAGAACAACTACCCCCCAGTCACCTTCGGTGACAGCCCCCTTTAGGCAAGGGGGCCTTGGCCGCAGAAAAGGAGAAAGACACAAAAGCGCCCCGACACAGACGTGGCGATACATAGTATTACACAAAGAATACCAGCGGAGTGAATTTCACTCCGCTGGTTTATTTGTTTAGTCTGCAAATTCGGTATGCTTGGTCTTCCACTTCATCAACTTGATGTTCAGCCAGAAACTATAAATGCCCAGGGTTACGAGCGTCAGCAAAAGCCACTTGATCCAGTTGCCGAAGAGCTGTGCTCCTGTGCCGTTAAATTTAAGTCTGTGACCGTTAATAACGGTGTGTTTTGCTTCCCAACGGTAAATCATGCAAATCGCCCACGGATAGCAGATACCAAGGGTAAGGGCGGTAACCAGGCCGCCGAGAATCTCCCAGCCAATTAGCTGCAGCAGACCGCCGTCAAAATAGGACTTTTCGGTTTGAACTTCCATATGTATACCTCCAATATATTTTTCGGGGATAAGGTTATTATAGAAGTATACGGAAGTACTGTCAATAAAACATTTACGGTTTGTTCACAGATCCGAAAGGAAACAATTCAATATACATCTCCCCTTTTACAGATACGAACAGCGTAATTTGTAAAATTATTGTAGGCGTAGCCTTGGCCCCCGCTTTTAAGAGGGGGCTGTCGCCGCAGGTGACTGGGGGAGTTTGCTCCCTCCGTCTGCCCTACGGGCAGCCACCTCCCTCACAAGTGCGGGAGGCAAGGGGTAAGCAGAAAAGGAGAAAGATATATGAAGGTGACTAGTATCGTAAGAAGAGTGGACGATTTGGGGAGAATTGTGATTCCAAAGGAAATCAGAAGAACCCTCAAGATTCGTGAGGGTGACCCCTCTCGTACACATTTACATCCCTGGAGCAATTCAAACAAGCGATTACCAATATCTACATATGGTGCAAGAATAAAGGATTATGTGAATAAATGGCGAGGTGAATTTCACCTTGCTATTTTGCAATATTGGGTATTATGGTGTATAATAAAATTTACAGCAAGAGAAATAATAAATCTAAGAAAGATGTGGTGATATAGATGAAGATGAAATCCGCATACTTAAAAACTTTTATTAAAGAGATACAATATAAGAATAGGAATCCACAAAATACAAAGGCGTTAGAATTACTAGATGATAAAACAACGAATCCCGAGATTGTTATTGATGCCAATAGCTTGTTATATCGTTGTAGAGTTGTTACAGATATAAGTAGAGTTGGCAAGGAGGAAAACTTTTATGGTTATAACGCAAAGGATAGTTTTGTTCCACCTCCAGAAAGAACACGGGATTTAAGAGCAAATTATCGGTATATACCATATTTATATTGTGCCAACAATCCTTATGTCGCATTGGCTGAGGTCAGACCGCGATTAGGAGCAATGGTTAGCATTGCTACAATTGTAACAAAAGAGCCTATTACATTATTGGATTTAACTCTTCAGCAAAAACCTCCCAAAATGACAGATGCAAAGGTGAATCTTTTTCAAGATTTGTCTATTCTCTACTCAACGCCCGTCACTAATGATGACGATATTCTTGACTACATACCGACTCAGTATATTGCTGAGTATGCAAAATCAAAACATTACGACGGAATAGCATTTTCAAGTTCCGTGGTTCCAGAAATAAATAAAAAACATCCAGAAAGATATAATGTTGTCGTATTTAATTTTGACAAGTGCGAGGTTGTGAGGTCTAATTTGATTTCTGTAGGTTCAATTAATTTTGAATGTGAACAAGTTGACCAAGATGCGCAAAAGATAAATGTCATTAGCTATATTGAAGAAGAATTAGACGCAATTCATGAATACCAAACGAAACTGATCGGGGATCAAAAACAGCTAGTCGAAATATAAAAGGATTAAACTTGATAAAATTAGTCCGAACAAGTGCTAATATCTAAATTATATGGTGCAGAAATAAAGACTTGTGCGAATAAAACAAGCGGAGCAGGTTAATCTGCTCCGCTTTTGTTATACATTATAGGTGGATTGTGGGGAGATTTTCGGCTGGCATATTAGCAATCAACTGTTCTTGCTTTTCGTTGTTTTTGGTAATATAAGTTTTTATGCCTATAAAAATTAATGCGCTTACTACAGAAACAAGAAGAAAGGCAAGATGCATTGAGTTAAATGGGTGTGCACTCAAGCCGTAGAGCAATATTAGAAGAGAGGCAATTAAGATTCCTCCACTGATGGCGCTAGGCTTTTCAAGTTTTTCGTAATTCATTTTGGCCCACGCTTCCTTGTGTCCACAGTTAGGACAAGAGCAGTTTAGGCCCGCAGTTCTGAACCTATGAGGGGTGTTTTCATTTGATAGCGCTGCTAATTTTTCCACAAGTGCCTTTTTAGCATTGCCAGTCAAGTTGCTATCTAGATTAACACCCATAATTGTGCCTGTTTGTGCAACTGCCCTTACCGTTCCTGTGGTCAAAATATCAGCATCGCAAGAGGAACAACGATATTGAACATCAACATCCAATCGCACGGTTGCTGTTTTGCCTATTTTGATACCCAGAAAAATCAACTCCTTTATAAACGTGTACGCGCTTGGCAACTATTTCTGAAAATATTGTAACAAAAGTGAATCCCTTTGTCAAAGAATAAATCTCCTTTATTTGTAGATACTAACAGCGTAATTTGTAAAATAAGGAGATAGATATATATGAAAGCCACAGGTATTGTACGCCGTGTTGATGACCTCGGGCGTATTGTAATTCCCAAAGAAATCAGAAGAACCCTCAAGATTAGAGAGGGCGACCCCTCTCATACAACATTGACAGTGCAGGAACAGTTCTGCTTTGCCATGATGCGCTTCCATGAGCGTGTATATGCCAAAAAACCATAGAAATCAATCATTCGTGTCGTTTGGTGTTAATTTTACATTTTCTTTCGTGTATTTTAGTGATAACTTTTTTATAAAAGTTGTTGATTTTTACATGAACTTATGGTACGCTATACACAAACCCGATAAGGAGGGTAGTTTATGGATAGAAAAATCATGGCTTATCTGGAATCGTGGAAGGAAAATCCCCACAGAAAGCCTTTGATTCTGCAGGGTGCCAGACAGGTGGGTAAGACCTGGTCTATTCTGGAATTCGGACGCACCCATTACGATAATGTGGCGTATTTCAACTTTGAAACCAACCCCAAACTGAACGAGACCTTTGACGAGAATATCAGTCCGGATTATCTGATTCCCATTCTGTCTCACATTGCCGGTCAGACCATTGTGAAGGACAAAACCCTGATTGTCTTTGACGAGGTACAGCTGTGCGAGCGTGCACTGACGTCGCTGAAATACTTCTGCGAGGATGCACCGGAGTACCACATCATTGTCGCCGGCAGCCTGCTGGGTGTCGCTGTCAACCGGGCTAAGTTCTCCTTCCCTGTGGGCAAGGTAGATATGAAGACCCTGTACCCCATGGATGTGGAAGAATTCATGCTGGCTATGGGCGAGGGTGCGCTGGTAGAGAGAATCAAAGAATGCTTCCGGACCGATACACCGATGCCGTCTGCCCTGCACGATGCAGCTATGCAGTTGTATCGGCAGTATCTGGTGGTGGGAGGCATGCCGGAGTGCGTAATGCAGTTCGTTCAGACCAAGGACTACATCCTGGTGCGGCATACCCAGGATACCATCCTGGCCAGCTACCTCAACGATATGAGCAAGTACAACAACCTGAACGAAATCAAGAAGACCCGACTGGCATACGACAACATAACCGTCCAGCTCTCCAAGAAGAACACCCGGTTCCAGTATAAGCTGATTAAAAAGGGTGGTCGTGCTTCCGAGTTTGAAAATGCCATCGAGTGGCTGTGCCTGTCCGGTATCGTATCCCAGGTGTACCGGGTGGAGCAAATTAAGAAGCCTCTGGAGAACTACCGGGATATTGACGCCTTCAAGATTTATGTTTCCGACCTGGGATTGCTGTGCGCTAAGAAGGACCTGGCAGCCAACGATGTGCTGTATATGGTCGAGGAGCTGAACGACTTCAAGGGTGGCATGGCAGAAAACTATGTCAATGTGCAGCTGACCATCAACGGCTATCCCACCTACTATTGGGAGTCCGACCGTGGTGCTGAGGTGGACTTCATTATCCAGCGTGAAGGTCAGCTCATTCCCATTGAGGTCAAGTCCGCGGATAACACCCGTGCCAAGAGTTTGAAGGTCTATATGGATACCTATAAGCCTGCATACGCCATCAAGCTCTCTGCGAAGAACTTCGGTTTCGAGAATGGTAAAAAAATTGTGCCCCTCTACGCTGCGTTCTGTATCTGAATTTCATATTGCCAAGATAACGCTCACAACAATGTGAGCGTTATTTTTTGCGCAAAAATCCCTCGACAGCAAACGCCATCGAGGGAAGTAGAAGACTATTTGATTTCCTGTTCCAAAGCATCGAACTCAGGTGTGCTGTAAAACTGACCCAGAGTAATCTCAAAGGCATCGCAAAGCTTTTTGATGGTGACACTTCCGGGATTCTGACTTTCTCCATTTAAGATACTCTTAATGGTGGATTGGGGAACTGCAGCTAAATTGCTGAGTCCGTTGGGTGTGATGCCACGCTCTTTGCAAAGCTGGCGAATACGATATGCAATTGCTTCTGCTGTGTTCATGTGCATCACCTCTGGCTGATTTATCACTAATATGATAACCGAAACAAAAGATGCACATTAGTGACTATTCACTAACTCGAAAAAATATGTTATAATGACGATATATCACTAATGGAGGCGTGATTATGTCTGTATGTACATTTTTCGGACATAGTGAGTGTTATGGTCTGGATGCAGCAGTACTCCGGAACGCTATTGAGGATTTAATCAAGCAAGGCACCACCGAGTTCCTGGTAGGCAACAATGGTCAATTTGATGGCATGGTATTTTCTTGCCTGCATGACCTCAGTAAAGAATATCCGAAGATTTCGTACTCCGTTGCGCTTGCGTACCTACCAACACACAGGGGTGAGTATGACATATATCAAGGACATAGCTTCTATCCAGAGGGGCAGGAGATTGGGCCGGCTAAGTTCGCTATCGAGCGGCGGAACAGGTGGATGATTGATGCATCCGATTGTTGCCTGTGTTATATTAATCATACTTGGGGCGGCGCGTACAAGTTTGCGCGTATGGCAAAGAATCGTGGAGTGCAGGTTATCAACCTTGGCAGTGCTGTCATAGAAGGGAATCCACGTAGGGGGAAGAAAGAATGAAGAGACTCTTGTGCACAAGCATTGTTCTGATATTGCTGCTGACTGCCTGTTCCGCACCGGTGCAGCAGGTGCCGCCAACTACAGAGTTGAGCGGAGACTATACATACGGTGTTTACGAACTGGATTTCCATATTGAGCGTCTGTCAGGCTGGCCGTTTGAGAGTTGGGACGTTGTCTATACATACAATGACGAGGAAATCGAAAGCGGACACCAAGTGTTGCTCTCTGTGGAAGTGTTTACATTCTATTCCGTCCAGGTGGAAATGATTGAACGGGACAATCCAAAGAATTCCTTTACAGCGAGTTTCCCTGTCGCCATCTGCGATGGTGGCTCCGGCAAGACGGAGATAACAGTCACTGGCAGCAATGGCAAAACCGCAACATTCAAAGTGACCTGCGATGTGACCCAAGTGGGCAAGACATAATTTATACACAAGCATAAAAATACCCAGGCTGTGGCGCAGCCTGGGTTCTTTGATATTGGTGGTGGGTCTCTCATCGCCTTATGGAAAAGGTGTTATTCGGGAGTGTATACGGCTACATGGTATCACCTCGTTCCTGTTCGGTCCCTTTTAGGGAAGCTGGTCAGCGAGTACAGCGGTTAGGATAAGAACAGCAGTCTTTTGAGCTGCACGTCCTTCACCAATTGCAGGGTCAGGACCGACTAATTCCTGACTCCAGTTGATATAGCTGTTGGCTATACGTTGCAAACTGCTTGACCACCGAACACCGCGGCTGGCAAGACCGGGTTTATCAAAAGCAACAGGAACGCCATGGGTTGTAAATACGCGCCCGGTGGGTTTCCTGTGTACTTGTCTGATTATGGTGAAAACGCTTTTGGCCATAGATTTGAGGCGCAGCATTTCTTGCTCTCCGATTGGACCGCGTCGCATTGCAATTTCGTCCAGAAACTGCCTGACAACAGCTGTTTCACCAACGGCGTTGAAAAGGTCGTGGATGAGGACTTTCCCTTCGACATCCATTGGCTCAATGGCCGGAATTTCCGGCTGAGCGTGTGTTAAAACCCTCTCGTAGAAAGAGTCGAAAGTAGATTTCTCCACAAAGCGCCGGATGTCTTCTGTGGCCTCATCAATGGTGACGATAGGCACCTGCTGGTCCAACAAATTGTAAAGCTTGCGCAGCTCAGCCTCGGAATCATTATTCCGGCTGCTTTCGGCACAAGAAACGATGAGTGTACCATCCTGCTTTTCCATTTTGAAGAAGAAACGCGCGTGTGTATCATCTTCGTATTCCTTGACCAGGGTAATGATGGACTCACTGATGCCAAAGCCATCAGCAAAGAAACCGTCACCCTTCCGGATGAAGAAAACCTTGTGCCGGTCACCCTGGGCATCCTGAATCAGTGCGTTGATGAACGCGTCGGTTAGCGAGGCATCGTCTTTGGGGTCGATGCCCTCATCTTCTGCGGCTGCATCCATCGTATCCATCAAAGCCTGCGATAGCACATCGTACAAGGTGTGGAGGGGACCATCATTGCCCGCTGCAATCCATTCCACGGACCTCATCTCCATTTCACCGCGCTCCGGATTGATTGCCTGGAGACAGTACTGACAATACTGTTCAGTTTCGGCTTCTGCGACCAGGGTGATGATGAGCTTGTTCTGCTTGTCGTCCAAGCGAAAGCCTGGGTGTCCAGCTCCGCAGTCGGAACAGTATGTCCACGGGTTTTGTGTTCCGGCAGCAGTCAATTCTTGAATCAGATTGTCCACCGGTGTTTTGTCGGGATGGTCTCCCATTTGGATTTCGAGTTCAAAATTTTTCATGTAAGTATTCTCCAATCGTAAAATAATATTATGAAGGCATAGCCGTTCATTGTAGTTTAGGGGTCACATATCTATCAGCAGATTTGCGATGATATCAGATGCAACCTTGAGGCGGATTTCATCTGAGCTGAGGTCTGCGTACTTTGCTTTTTTGATGATGACGTAAGCATTCACCCATTTAGCAACGGGCTCGGAGGTAATGTTGCCATAGGTTTTTCCATCGGAATCTTTCAATACGGAGTTTTCGACAATAAGACAGCTTTCTTTGATGCGTGCCTGCTGAAGAAATTTCACCAAACTACGAATCATTTTGCAGCGCCGAGTCCATTCTGGACTGCCTTCGCTGATATCCGTATTCAGGATGGAAGACTGAGGGCCTTTCATTAGCTGTCGTTCGATTTGTTCCGCAGTCAGAGAACGGAAGACGTCGATAAGCTTGAGGCAATGGTCGTCCATATCTTCTACGGTTAGCTGTTGATTTGCATTCTTGCTGACAGAATTTCCATAGAGTGCATCGTGTCTTACCGCGGATTTGACCCATTTATAAAGACATGATAGGTGGCTGGGATTTCCGGGGTCGCCATTAACCTCCTGTAGGGAGAAAACGAAGTTTTTTCCTCTGTGGTAGTGCATACAGGTAACTGGTTGGTTCTTAATGCGATAAGATTTGAGCTGGATGTAGCTGTCACCGGATAGGCCGGTGGAGGCGAATGTTCCCCACTCGGCATCTGGAACACGGTTCCATTTAATTTTTGGGGTTTCGCTTTTTAGGTCTTTGATAAGCTGCTTTACGAAGCAACAAGCTTCTGCTTCTGTGACGGTTCCGCCGCAGGAGTTGAGTAGATATAGGGTTCGTTCCATAGTTAAGTAGCTCCTTTTATTTTGATTGTTATATAAACACAGCGCTAAGCGCTGATGATAATAATTGACTACCAATCCCGGATGCGTCCGGATTGCATCCGGGACCGGTAGCTTTTGCGGCGTGCGATTGATGGTGTAACGGCCATCAGCCGGTATTGGGAAGACGCCAGATTTGATTCATGAATCTGCGATGAGTCAGAAGACTCGCTGTATTGTCGGATACAGCAACCGGTATTGTAGTGCGATAATAGTAAAGGAGACGTGCACGCCGTATTGGGGTAATTAGTTGAGGACTCATATCGTCTTAAAACCAATTACATATTAATTATGGCATTTTAAACTATTGCGCAACTTCAGAATTACAAAAAGAGAGCGATTGCTCGCTCCCTTTTAGAAATAGAAATCGTCTTCCTTATCAGTTTGCAGGTCCTCCTGAAACTTTTTCCACAGATGCTCCTGTTCGGTATCCGCCAGTGTACCCATCAAGTTGAAGAGGTTGGAAAGGTCGTAGCACAGCTGTGCAGTAGATACGCGAAGCTTGTGTTGAGCCTCTTTCAGATAGGATACACTGGCGCACAAACCGACGCGCTCAATTTCGAGCGCTGTGACCTCTGCGCTTAACTCATCTTTCTTGCGCATGAGTTCTAAGTGCCCTCGCAGGCTGGGGGTGCGGGATTCGTTCATAATGGCTCCTCCTTATGTATTGTTATATAAATAATGACAGTGAATATCAGCGTTCGTCATCTAATTCCTTGAGAGCATCGTATGCTGGGGTAAAGTTAGCATTTAACAATAACTCATCAAATGCAGACCGACCGTCGGCAATTTTAATGCTTGCCAATCTTGCAAAGAATTGCTTGATAGGATGAATAAGCCTTTTTAGACGCTTCACAGTGGCGTGTAAACGATTGTTCTCGGCGGTAAGTTTATCTACTTGTTTACGTAGTTTTGTGCGCTCCTGAACCATTTCTGCGTTCTCAGTGCGCAATGCGGTTTGCTGTTCTTCGAGATTTTGATTCTCGTGTATTAACGTTACGCGCTCTATAGTTAACGATTCGTTTTCCTCGCGCAATTTTTGGGCAATGAACTCCTGTTTATTTAGGGTGATTTTTCCGGGTGAAGCGGGTTCTGCTTCGATAGAGAACCCGTGCTGCTCTGCGATTGCTACATACATTTCACGGCACTGCTGTGAGAATGTTATCAGCCGATTGTTTGACTTGTCTTCCTTTTTATCTGGGTTAGGAGTTTCGATGCCCATCTCTGCTAATGCTTGGGTCTGATTAGGCTCATAATCCCCAGAGGCATTCGTGTGTACGAAGCACATCCTGAGATGAGCGTGTATATTTGATGCCTCTTCATCATTGTGGATACTATAATCAAGAATGCGAACAGCGGGAAATTTCGTTTTCAGAGCGTGTACATATTCTGATACTACCTGGACAAATGCATCGTCATCCCGACAGCGGTCATCGCGATTGCCGATACACAAGATTTCTTCACGCGGAGCTTGTCTTGCTGATTTGTGCACCGCTTCTATAGTGCGCACGCGAGAACTATGCCCGCCTTTTCTGTGGCGCTCATTTTGCTTTTCCAGCCAATCATTGAAATAGCGATGATACATTCTCAGTTCGTGTTTTTCAAAAGAATCATCACGGTCTTTTGTCTTGATGTTTCCGTTTTCGTCGGCTACGAAATATAGATTTCGTGAAACAAGTTCAGGCGTGATGTGGGAAGTGTTTTGAACATTGAAATTTCTATCTGCATGTTTGCTTGAGTATGCTTTGCCGGTGCTTTTTCCGTTTTTGATAATGCATCTGCCGCCGTGCAGCGTAGCGCGTTGTCTTTGCTCATCCATACAGCTACCTCCTTAATTGTGATTCGCTATAATAAAGACATTTGTGTGGTGGGGATACGGGCAGGTTTGCGATTTCGCAGACCATAACTCCGTACGTTATGTCGAGACGACACAACACGGAGGTCTTTCCAGACGGGAGGCTGTCTGCCGAATCCTGTGCGGATAGCACTCTTACTCAGAGGGAGCCGCTTATGCAGTGGACGCAGTCTGTCCAGACGGGCCCTTGTGCAGGGGGCACCCGCAAGCGGGGCTATGCCTCCCGGCAGGCCATTTTTCATGGAGAAATCCTTGGCGGATAGCTCACACAATTTTCCACATCACAACAGCCATATTTCTTCCGAAGACATGGCTATTATTCTTCCAAAAATATGCGTGAATCACCTACATAGCGCAGAAAAAGCTTGTGCACCGATTTTCTGAAATCTGCTTTATATATAGGTGTAGATACTTTTTTAGAGCATCTCTGGTGCATCCGTCTGCACCGGCTCTCCACCATCAAAAGTCTCTATAGAGATTTGGGGCATCTTGAAAATCGGCCCCCAAAGTCAGTAAAACCGAAGTTTACGAAAGCGAGATACAACATGCCCAAAGAAATAATTGAACAGGAAAATTTAGAAGCCGTATTTATCGAAACCGACGACCTTGATGACCTCGATTCCCCTTGTATGCCGTTGGAGAACCCATTGCGTCCAGAATTCAAAAATCACCAGGCGCAAGCGCTGAGCGCGTTCTTGAAAACATCCGGAAAAAGGGTAACGCCCATTGACTTTTATAGTGACGTTTTTCCGGAGGGAGCTCTTGCAGATTCTTCTACGCGGGAAAAAGGCAAATATGCCGGACGCATTTATAGAGACGGCGAGTTGAGTCAGTATGTAAATGATGATATGGCGGAAATTATGAAGTGCAAGCCCGACCAATCCGCAGAAATGAATTGCATTGCGTATATAGGTCAAGGCAAATCCTCCAAGGAGGCTTTTGAGCTTTATGCGATGATTTTCCGTGTGCTGCTGCCAGAGGAAGTCAGGCCGTGGTATGTCAAATCACGTTTGGAATCAATGGAGTTTGTGCCGGACCGATTTGGTATGCTGCATCCCCGCACACCGCGAATTTGCCCCACATATATTTTAACCGACCCAAGTTATGAGTCCGTTTTCTTCTGCTACATTCTCAAGGAACCAATTCCAATGTACCACCACTTGCACAAAAAACTGCAGCGTCTGTACGATGCGCTCTCCCGGGCAATTCATAAGCTCTGGGATATTGGATACTGGGATGACTTTCAGCAGCGCTTTGTATACACCTATGAGTGTAAAAAGCCGATGCCGGATAGCATTTTTCAACGTTATCCCGTGGTTGGCTCTAAATTGGGGAGTGGAGAATGTGCTGCCTACAAGGTAGGGCGCAAATACGATTTGGATGAGCTGAATGCCCTGGTACCGAAGGTTAGCAGAGCTAAATTATACGAGCCTAAAATGACTTTGGAGGAAGCCAAAGAAAAACATCAGGATTGGCATAGACGACGTATAGAGCAACACAGAAAGCCCTCTGGGAGCAGAACATTTCATACGCCGCCCATAGTCTACTCCTCTTTCATAGAAGATGTGGTTATGGAAAATAAGGATACCATTCAGCTGGGCGTATTTGAAGCTCTGGCGGCTTATGCGGTGAAATCAAATATTTGCGAAGAAACATTCCTTCTGGATATGGATTTCATACATAAAGTTTTGTTAGCTCGCTTTGATGAAACGGATATCCTCGAACATAAAAATAATGCCAAAGAGGAATTTGAAGAAAATCCTCTTGGGTTGCATTATAAGAAAACCGAAGAAATCGGCGAAATGATTGGTATACCAATACCTCCGACTAAAAGAAATGGCCGAACGCAGAAGAAACACTTAAAGTTGGTGCACGATTCGCAATCTATGGAAAGTAAAGTCCTTGCGTGGGTCAAAGATAATCCCAAGGGAACACAAACACAGTGCAGCAAGGAACTGAACATATCCCGGAAAACCGTTTCCAAATGGTGGCCGTCTCGCAAAAAGAGAGAGAAAACCAAAAAAGAAACCCCAGTCAAAAATCCCTGTCCGATTTGCGGTGCTGAAATGGTAAAGACCAAAGTGGGTCCCCACTTCTGGGAACAAAAGTCCAAATTCTATGCTCGAATCGACAAAGACTGCCCCAACTGCAAACATCATATTAAAGGCAAAGCCTACCCCTGCCAGCGCTCAGGTTGATTCCTTTTTGGGCGCAATGGGGGTGCGATTTCAAGAAATGTAACCTCTATTGATAATAAATGGTGGAAGTCATTAATGTGGGCGACAGCGAGACGATGCGCAAGTGTGGGGCCCAGTGAAACATAACTTTAGTATGGGTTCCACACGACCGCTTGCTTTTGAATGATTTACAAAAGAACGTAAGCCTAAAAAGCAAGTGGTGCGCGGCGGCGGAAGGATACACAGCGGCAACCGGGGGCCACGGGGAAGACCGGGTGCATAACGGCAACCGGTTGAGCTGCGGCAGAGAGCCAATAAGACAAGCATGCGCAGCGGCAGCTGTGTGAATACGTCGAGCGTGTCGGTACCCCTAACTGCAACGAGCGTAACGCCGGAGGCCTACTTTTATGTTTGGCATTCAGCGAGTTGCAGTAATGCAAAAGAGTCGCAATTTATTTGCGACTCTACCGAAGAAAAACGCACCGTATTCGTTAGACTGTATTTCATATATCCATACCACCCGAGCTCGGATAGAGGCACGAAATCCGAGTAGCCATGCGGCGTGAGCTATAGAATCACGGAAATGTTTGCAAAACTATTGCAAATATGCAATAAGAACGCTATACTAATAGTATGAAATGCTATACCCATTAGGCAACAATGCGAGGAGGCATCATGCTATGAGTTTTAGTGCAAGCATTAAGAAAATCCGTCTTGACGCTTTCATGAGCCAGCAAGAATTTGCTAAGGTGCTCGGAGTATCCTTCACTACCGTAAATCGGTGGGAAAATAATAAAGCCCTTCCAAGGTTTGAGGCTATGAAGGCCATTGATGCCTTCTGCCAGGAACGGGGCATTGATTTCGATATTAAGAAAATCCGCGAAGCCTAAATAATAAGTCCAGATTATTGGACACCACCATCTGTACAATATAGGTGAAACCTGTAAAAGGAGACATATACAATGCGTGAAGTAACCAACGTTGGCATTAACATAGCCGAGAAAGCAACCCTTATCTGGAATGTTGCGGATATGCTCCGCGGCCCCTTCAAACCCCACGAATATGGCCTGGTCATCCTGCCTATGACCGTGGTGAAGCGGTTTCACGATTGCCTGCTGCCCACACATGACAAGGTGTTGGCTACCTACGAGAAGGTTAAGGACCTGGAAGTGGTGGACGGTTTTCTGACCCGGGCCTCCGGTTACCAGTTTTATAACATCTCAAAGTATACTTTTGAGACCCTGCTGGCAGACCCGGAAAACATCGAGGCGAACTTTAAAGATTACCTGGCCGGCTTCTCCGGCAACGTGCAGGATGTGCTATCCAAGTTCGACTTTGATAATATCATCCGTCGCATGGTGGAGAGCAACACCCTTTACCTCGTTATCAAGGAATTCAACTCTCCCAAAGGATATCTGGGCCCGGATAAGATATCTGCCGTGGATTGCGGCTACGTCTTTGAAGACCTTGTCCGCCGTTTCAATGAATCCTACGGTGAGGAAGCAGGAGCGCACTTCACCAGCCGGGATATTATCTATCTGATGACCGACATTCTGCTGTCTGATACCAAATTCAACGGACAGAATATCACGGTTTACGATATGGCGATGGGCACATCCCAGATGCTCTCCTGCATGGAAGAGCGCATCCACGCATTGGATGAGGATGCAACTGTCACCTGCTTCGGTCAGGAGTTTAACCCTTCCACCTTTGCGATTGCCAAGGCAGATATGATGATTCGCGGTGGCGACCCCAACAATATGCGATTCGGTGACACCCTTTCTGACGACCAGTTCAAGGGGTATCGCTTCGACCGGATTATATCCAACCCGCCCTTCGGCATCGACTGGAAGCGGGAGCAGAAGGCGGTGGAGGCAGAAGCCAAGCTGGGTGAGGGCGGACGCTTTGCTCCCGGACTGCCCAAGATTTCCGACGGTCAGCAGCTCTTTGTCCTGAACGGCCTTGCGAAGCTTGCCGAAGACGGTAAAATGGCTATTGTCCAGAATGGCTCTCCGCTATTCTCCGGTGATGCCGGCTCCGGTCCTTCTGAAATTCGCCGCTATATGCTGGAAAATGACTGGCTGGAAGCAATTATCCAGCTCAGCACCGACCAGTTTATGAACACCGGTATCTCTACATACATTTGGGTGTTTAATAAGGACAAGCCCAGCTACCGTGCTGGCAAAGTGCAGTTGATTGATGCATCTCACTGTTATGAGGCCAGAAGAAAGTCTATCGGTACCAAGCGTAACGACATTACGGACCGCTGCCGAGCACTGATTGTGCAGGCCTATGGCGAATTTGCCGAAGGTGTTTTCGGCGACAAGAGCGGCATCTACTGCGAATCCAAGATTTTCGACTCTGTGGAGTTCGGCTACAACAAAATTGTTGTGGAGCGCCCTCTGCGGGATGAAAGTGGAAAACCTGTCGTGAAAAAGGGCAAGTCTGTGGCAGACGCTGCCCTTCGGGATACGGAGAATGTGCCGTTGGTAGAAGATATCGACGCGTACTTTGCCCGTGAGGTGCTGCCCTATGCACCGGATGCCTGGATTGACAAGACCAAAACCAAGGTGGGATACGAAATCCCTATGACCCGGTATTTCTATGAGTATCAAAAGCCGGAAGTATCTGAAGACATTCTTACCCGTATAATTCAACTCGAAAAAGAGATTAGCGACAATCTTCACGACATATTAAAGTAATTGTTAAGGAGTATGTATGGAAATAAAGAATATAGACTTGCCCCCAATACCTGTTGAAAAAGATTATGTAATTGCATACATCGATATGTTAGGAACGCAGGAATTACTGTCGAATAAAGATACAGAAAATGTTTTTGAGCATATATATTATTCGATTCTTACATCAACGAAAATGCTTCCTAAAATTGAGAAACTGAATATGGATTCAATGCAGTTTAAAGTCTTTTCGGATAATATTCTTGTGGCATATCCTGTAGAAGATACAAAAGATAAAAAAGAGGTCTTTATAGCATACCAAAAGATTCAAACCTTTTTGCATTTTTTCTTATCTATGTTTGTGACAGAAGGTTTTTTGTTCAGAGGTGCAATTACTATCAGTAAACTGCTAATTAATGAGTTAATGGTATGGGGAGCAGGATTGTCTGAGGTCGTTCACTTGGAAGAGAATGTCGCAATTTACCCAAGAGTTATCATAAGCGAGGAATTATTGAAAGTCTTTGATGAATACAACCTGTCTGACGTTGAGTTTGAGGAAAAGTTTAGCTGTCTTAAAGACTCTGATGATAATGTGTATTTTGATTTTTTTGACTATAGCGACTGGCAGGCGATGGATAGTCATTTGCCTCTGGCGAAAGCGAAGATAATCGAAAAAATCCAAAAAGAAAAGGACGAAAAAAACAGAGCTAAAATTTTGCAGAAGTATAATTGGTTCAAGAACTATTTGGATGAAGTTGAACAGATATACAATGAAGTTAAATCAAATTATGATATTTAAGAATTAATTAGCGAGGCAGTAAGTGAGAGAAATATTTAGCTTTATTTTCGATAGATTGACCGACCCGCTTAGCCTTCCAATATCTCCATTATGGGAGTATCTGATTCTTTTGGTGATTGGTGCTGTTGCCTATGCGGTTGCATTTTCCATAGTTGGAGATATGTATAGTTCAGGCAGTATCAGTGGTGGCTGCTTGGGGAGTGTGTTCCATTGGATTATACGGCTCCTGCTGTTTGTGATTATTTGGGCGGTTACCTATGGCGTAATTGCACTCGTACAGTGGATAACTGCCCATTGGATAATTGTTGTGTCCGTGTTGGGGGCGTTGGTT
Organism: Faecousia sp.; assembly: GCA_045122735.1. Taxonomy (GTDB): domain Bacteria; phylum Bacillota; class Clostridia; order Oscillospirales; family Oscillospiraceae; genus Faecousia. Next base: position 93,872 of record JBGVHZ010000008.1, on the reverse strand, counting down.
TTAACTGTCGGCGTATTTGCAGTCGTTATTATCTTCCGAAATAGAGGAGGAGAGATATAATGAGAGAAATGAAAGACAGCGGTATCGAGTGGATTGGCGACATACCTGCTGATTGGGAAATGATACCGATAAAGTATTTGGCCTCATATAATGATGAAACTCTTGCCGAGAATACGGCACCGGATTTTGAATTTGATTATATTGAAATTGGTTCTGTAGAGTACGGCAAGGGTATAACCGCAAAAGAACACATGAAGTTTTCTCAAGCGCCTTCAAGAGCAAGAAGGATTGTTCGTGCAAATGATATTATCGTATCTACAGTAAGAACTTATTTAAGAGCAGTCGCTCCTATCACTTCCTATGAAGATGAGCAAATAGTATCGACTGGGTTTGTTGTCATACGTCCGAAAAACATTGTGTCAAGTTTTTTGAGATATGCAATTCTTTCGGAAAACTTTATATGTACAGTTGAAGCGAATTCAACAGGCATTAGTTATCCTGCAATTAATGCAAGCCAGGTTGTTCAAATTAAAATTCCAGTACCATCTACTAATGAACAACAAAGAATTGCAGATTGTCTCGACCGCAAGTGTGCCGAAATTGATGCTGTTATTGAGCGAACAAAGGCGACCATTGAAGAGTACAGGAAACTTAGACAGGCTATTGTCACAGATGCAGTTACCAAGGGTGTTCGTGGTGAACGTGCCTTAAAGGATACTGGCGTCGAGTGGATAAGGATAGTTCCGGTTGACTGGGAAATGGTTCGCGGAAAAGGGCTGTTTGTAGAAACAAATACACGTTCTACCACAGGTGAAGAAGAGCTACTTACTGTTTCGCAGTATACGGGGGTAACCCCGCGAAGCCAGAAGAATGTGAATATGTTCGAGGCTGAGTCCTTAGAGGGATACAAAATCTGCAAAGTAGGAGATATTGCAGCAAATACTATGTGGCTTTGGGCGGGAGCTATTGGTGTGTCTGAATACGAAGGAGTCATCAGCCCATCTTACAATCTGTACAGGCAGTCAGGAGAAAACTATAACCCAAAGTATCTTGATTATCTTTTGAGATGCACGCCGCTGGTTCAGTGCTATGAATCCATGTCCACCGGCATAAGAGCATCCAGATTAAGACTCTACCCGCAACAGTTTTTAAGTATCAGATTCCCTGTTCCCCCGATGGCAGAACAGGTGGAAATTGTTGCATACCTTGATAAAAAGTGTGCTGAAATGGACGCCCTCATTGCTCGAAAAACGGCTCTGCTTGAAGAAATGGAATCTTACAAAAAGTCCGTTATCTATGAATATGTGACCGGCAAGAAAGAGGTGGTTTGAGTGGCGAGAGGTTTTAATATGTCTCAGTTTAAGTCGCAAATGCGTCAAGCTCAGCGCAAAGCAGAACGACAGATGCGTAGTGAGGTAAACAAAATAGTCCGGAAGTATGAAAATGACGTAAATCGCGAACTGAGGAAGTACAACTCCAAGGTACGTCACAATCAGCAGCTTGTTGCAAGAGAATTGAGCAAATTGCAGTCTCATACAACAGTTCAAACCGGTTACACGCTGTCCTTAAGTACGATGCAACGGCATTACGCTGTTGTAGGTGCTACTTATCAGGATTGCGAGGTCACGCCGGAACAGGAACGGATTTTGGATTTGGTTGGGCAGGAACAGGCTAATGGTTTGATTACTGCCAATGCAGTCGAGCATGAGGATTTTCCCACAGAAAACACTGAGGATATCGAGATTGGCAACAAACTCCTGGCCGTATCCGAAGACCTTAACAACCGATGGAAGGGTGCTGTTTTTGCCCTAAGTCCTCATAATCCAGATGCCGCACGGCACTTTTGTACCAGCGCAAGAGAAATCTTCACGGAGTTTATTGATACAAAGGCGCCCAACAAGGATGTGGAGGCTCATGACCCTGATTGTGAAAGGACGCCAAACGGAACACCGACGCGCCGTGCCAAGATAAAATACATGATGCGTCACATGGACTTGGACGATTGTGTGGTCGATTTTGCGGATGCAGATATTCAGAATATTGTTGACCTGTTTTATGTGTTCAACGGCGCAACACACGGTGCAGCGGGAAAATACGAATATCAAAAATTGCTGCAGGTAAAGCGGCGTGTAGAGCAGGGAATCAATTTCCTGTGTGAAATAGCAGCCTAAAAAGGCAGAACGGAGTGGTGTATATGGCAGCGGAAATCGCAATTGCAAACATTTCGGATTATGTTCAATCGGTATGTCAGTTGAATGCCGATGCTAATAAGTTTCCGCAGCTTTGGTCACAGGAACTTCTGTTCAGGGGACAATCCAATAAAGCTTATGAGCTGCTGCCGGGCATTGCCCGTGGCCGCCATTCCTCCTGTCAGTGTACTATCTTTAACGATGAGCGTAATCTGATTGAGATGGCGAAGTTCAAAATGCCGGATGTGTTCCGCAACGACCAAACGCCTTTAGAATTGCTTGCTCTGCTCCAGCACCACGGTATTCCAACCCGACTGCTGGATGTGACCGAAAATGCGCTGGTCGCACTGTACTTTGCCTGCTGCAGCAATCCTGAAACCGATGGTGAAGTGATTGTTTTTAAGCATAAAAACGAAAGTGTGACCAATTATCCGATTGTGAACGCAATTGCGGACAGCTATCGGTTTGCGTCCCGGGGCACATGGACATCGTTGGCTCATTTCTATGGGGATATGAAAAATCAACCCTATTGCTTGGAGCAAAAGCAGACATTCGATATTTGCCACCCGGATGACGAGACTGGCGGAAGGTGGATAGAGGAGTGCTGCAAGCATATTTTCTACATCTATGCACCTATCCGGAGTTTGCGGCAGCAGGTGCAGCAAGGCCGCTACATCCTGTTCCCGAATCATATTGATTACGATGTTCACAAAGAAGGTGCTTTTGAGTGGACTATGGATGCAATCCCCAAAGACCATGAGGATATTACGACACGGTTTATTATTCCTAAGGAAATCAAACAGCAGATGATGACAGACTTGTCTGTCTTGGGAATCAGTGAGGATTTCCTATTCTGCGACAATGTGGACACCGTGTGCAAGGGCATTGTAGATACATTCAAACGTAGGTACAGACATTAAAAGGAGGACAAAATTTATGATACATACCGAAAAACGGTTTGAAGAGGATATTGAGTCCTTCTTGTTGACCGAACAAGGTGGTTACACCAAGACCGCCGATACATATGACCCCGCTGTGGGTTTGTACACAAGCACCCTTATCAGCTTTGTTCAGGCAACCCAGCCGAAAGAGTGGGCTCGCTTTATCAACACCTGCAATAGCGACCCGGTTCGTAAGTTCTGCGTGGCGTTTAACAATGCCTGCGATACTGACGGACTGATTTCTGTGCTGCGTCACGGTTTCAAGCACAGGGGCATTACCTTCCGGGTGTGCTATTTCCGCCCGGAGTCCCATCTGAACAAGACCGCGACTGCCCTTTATGAGCAGAACATTTGCAATGTGGTCCGCCAGTGGCATTATTCCGCAGAGAACAAAAAATCCGTGGATATGGTGTTGGTCGTTAACGGTATCCCTGTTTTTGCTTTGGAGCTGAAGAATCAGTACACCGCCCAAAATGTGGATAACGCCAAAACTCAGTGGATGTACGACCGGGACCCCAGAGAGCTGTGTTTCCAGTTCAACAAGCGCATTTTGGCTTATTTCTGCGTGGACCACACTGACGTGTTCATGACCACGAAGCTGGCAAAGGGCGATACCTATTTCCTGCCCTTTAATCAGGGCTCCAACGGTGCCGGTAATGACGGCGGCAAGGGCAACCCAGCTAACCCCAACGGCTATCCCACTGCATATCTGTGGGAGGATGTACTGCAAAAGGATAGTGCGCTGGATATCATTCAGAAGTTCATCCATTGCAAGGACAATAAGGTTCTTATTTTCCCCCGGTTCCATCAGCTGGACGTTGTGCGCAAGCTGATTGCGGACGTCAAAGAACACGGTACTGGTGTGAACTATCTGATTCAGCACAGTGCCGGTTCCGGCAAGTCCAACTCCATTGCCTGGACAGCTTATCGTCTGGCTTCGCTGCACGATGAGAACAACCGTCCGGTATTTGCATCCGTAATCATCGTTACGGACCGTACCGTGCTTGACCGGCAGCTCCAAGACACCATTTCTTCCTTCGACCATACACTCGGTACCGTCGAGACCATTGGTGAAGGTAAGACCTCCAAGGACCTGCGGGATGCTATCAACGGCGGCAGCCGCATTATCGTCACTACGCTGCAGAAGTTCCCAGTTATCTATTCCGAGGTTGAAAATACTGCTGGCAAGGGCTTTGCAGTCATCGTAGACGAGGCGCATTCTTCTCAGACGGGTTCTTCTGCTATCAAACTGAAGACCGCCCTGGCTGATACGGAGCAGGCGCTGCGGGAATATGCTGAAATCGAAGGCAAGGCGGAAGATGAGATTGACCGGAACGATAAGCTCCTGCAGGAAATGATTGTGCACGGAAAGCACAAGAACCTTTCCTTCTTTGCTTTTACAGCTACCCCGAAGGGACAGACATTGGAGATGTTCGGAACAGAACTCTCTGACGGCTCTTTCCATCCTTTCCATGTGTATTCCATGAAGCAGGCCATCCAGGAAGGCTTCATTATGGATGTCCTTCAGAATTACATGACCTATCATACCTGCTTCAAGATTGCGAAGACCATCCCGGACAACCCCGAGGTCCCCGCATCCAGAGCGGCAAAGGTTATCCGCCGCTTTGAGGAACTGCATCCCTATAACATCTCCCAGAAGGCACAGATTATCGTTGAGACCTTCCTGTCCACCACCTCCAAGGCGATTGGCGGCAAGGGCAAGATGATGGTTGTTACATCCTCTCGTCTGGCAGCAGTGCGCTATTACCATGAGGTGAAGCGCTATATCGAAGAGAAGGGCTATACCAATGTAGATGTACTGGTGGCGTTCTCCGGTGCTATCAAGGATGGTGGCGACGAGCACACCGAAGGCAGTCTGAATATCCGTAAGGACGGTTCTCATATTTCCGAGGAGCAGACCAAAGCAGAATTCCACGAGAACTTCAATGTTCTTATCGTAGCGGAGAAGTATCAGACCGGCTTTGACGAACCGTTGCTGCACACCATGATTGTGGACAAGAAACTGCGCGGTGTGAAGTGCGTTCAGACCCTTTCCCGGCTGAACCGTATTTGCCCCGGCAAGAATGATACCTTCATTCTGGACTTCGTAAACACTGCCGAGGATATTCAAGAGGCTTTCCAGCCCTTCTATCAGGAAACCTCGCTGTCTCAGGAAGTCAATGTTGACCTGATTTACAAGCTCCAAAAGGAGTTGCAGGATTATAACCTTTACTCTGCGAATGACATCGAAGCATTCTGCAAAATCTATTATTCCGGCAAGAAGCAAGACAACACCACAATGGGTAAGATGACCTCTGCGCTGAAACCAGTGCAGGACCGTTATAATAAGCTGCAGAGTGATGACCGCTATAATTTCCGCCGCCAGATACGTTCTTATATCAAATGGTATGGGTATATTTCTCAGGTGTGCCGGATGTTCGATGCCGAAATGCAAAAGGAATATGCATTCTGCTCGTACCTTTTGAATCTGCTGCCCAAAGAATCTGTCCAGATGTTTGACCTGGAAGGCGCATTAAGGCTGGAATTCTACAAGCTGGAAGATACCTTCAAAGGTGCGATTGCTCTCCAAGATGAGTCAGTTGCCTATGAACCGGCCAGCGGCAAGTGCAAGGCTGTTCCGGAGCAGAAGGAACCCTTGGAAGAGGTCATTCAGAAAATCAACGAGCTCTTTGCCGGCGAGTTCACCGATGCAGACCGTGTGATGCTTTATGCGCTGCATGACCGCTTGAAAGATGATGCCAAGCTGCGTAAGGTGGCAAGAACTTCTGACCCGCAGGTATTCGCTGAGAGCATCTTCCCGAAGACCTTCGACGAGGTTGCGCAGGATAGCTATGTGGAGCAGACCGAAGCTTTTACGTCCTTGTTCCAGAACAAGAGCAAGTACAAAGCTATCATGTCCGCGCTGGCAAGTATGCTCTACCGCGAATTCAACTGTGGAAAATGAGACGCTAATTTTTATACACAAAGAAAGACCGAAACAAAACAAGCAGGGTGATAAGCCCTGCTTGTTTTGCATATATGCGTATTTATCCGAAAAAGTCCTCGTCATGAGGGACCAAATCCAGAACCCTAAAAGCACTTTCGAGAATGGATTTCATAAGCGCATATTGCTGATATGGCAATCGCTTCATCACTCCATTGTGTCGATATACAAAATTGTTCTTTTCAAAGGCGTTTAGGACTTCGTCTCGTAGATTTAGGATGTTGTAACCGTTGAGGTTGGGGGTATCAAATGACACCTCCCATTTGTCGTAGTCAGTTGGTTCAAAAGCGAAATCCGCTACACTTATCGAAAGTGCGTCTAAGATTTTTAATAGTCTCTTCTTGGTCGACTTAAAACCTCCATCTTTTTTTGAGGTATATCGCTGTATTGTGGTTCTTCCCATGCCAACCTGCTTAGCGAAAGATGCCTTTTCGATTTTTTTTACTTTGAAAAGATATGCTAAGCGCTTTTCGATTCCACCGGCATTTAGAAGAATATCGAGATTCTTTTCTCCCTGCGCAACCCATTCCTGAGCAATCCTTGCGTTTTCTAATTGTATTTTCCGTTCGTCGGCACGCAGCTCTTCCCAAGCGGATGCCTCGTCTACACTCGTGTCCAAGTAATCACGAATATCCAACTTGGGCTCGGTGATGCCTTTTGCTTCATTTTTTATCTTCACGCTTACCACTCCCCATATCTTAGTGTTGATATTATAGCACCATATGAGCCTAAATGCAACACATTGTGTACCATTTAGGGGCCAATTTACACCTCGGGAAAAATTTTTTCAACTTTTTTGATGCAGCCTATCTGTCTAAAGAGTATTTATTATACTTTAAGCGAGTACCATAAAGAGCTATATGGTACTTTAGATGCACCATATAGCATTGACGGCCGGTTTTGAAAGTGGTATAATGATTACACATCAGAGATGAAACACCTGTTAGCCCAGCATATTGGGGCGTGCGTGTAGAGAATTCAAATGCAGCGACCGTCTTTCGCCGGCTAAAGAGCGACGGGGCCGATACCTGGGGCCACATACCAGAACCGCATCAAAACCCAATTACGATACCTGTGTATCGGTCTTTATTTTAAACAGAAGCGGCACTGCCGTATCAACACTATGAAAACATGAGAAATCAAACTAAAAGGAGAAAATAACTATGAAAACTACTAATGATACTAACAAGAGCAAGATGTGCACCTACCTGATTGAAACCGTCAAACACGTTGAGGACAATATAAATGAGGTTAAAACGACTGTGAATCTCTATGTTCACGATATGGCCAGAGACATTATTGTTTCTGAGGTTGGCCCCCGGTTTTGTGATAATATCTCCGTGAGAAATACTAAGACAAATGACCTGCTTGTGCTGACCGCACAGGATTTCGTGGAGTGGAAGAAAAACGTAGCGATAGAAACCGTGTCTGATTTTGTGATTACTTCCAACAGTCCTGTACACCGGCTGAACGGTGATGACTACATTGATGTTGTAGAATACACCTATGAAATTCGAGAGATGCCGGCTCCCTCCAACCGCAATAAGGCGAATCTCTGTTTGCTGGAAGTATACAATACGAAGAACAACCAGTTGCTGGAACGCAAGTATTTTGAAGAATTCCAGCATATGGACAACTGGGCGCGCTCGGCATTCCATACGAGTTACGAGGCTAAGCGCAACTGCAGAATTGTAATGAATGGAGTAGATGTGACCGCTGCATATGATTATAAAACACGTTCTGCGTACAGCCGCGGATATGATGCGTATACAAAGGCACGTCATACAAGTTACAGCATTGTCTTTGACAAAATGCACGAGGACCGTGTATCCAGGATTGGCATTGTTCCCCGTGAACATGGAGAGAATACAGAGTTTAAGTGCTGCTTCTGCGGGAAAACCTTTACAAGTCCTAATGCAAGGCACTACAACGGCGGTGTCAGACCCGAGTTTGACGAGGAAGGCAATCCGAATTACTGTTGCACAAAGTGCTTCAAGCATTATGTTGTGACGACATACGTCTTTCGTCTTCAGGGTGTTTTTGATGACCGGCCTGACTACAAGCATATCCCTCGCGGTTTTCCTGATAAATATAACGCATATCTCCAGACCCTGTCTATTGAGGAATTAGACGAGCTCATCAAAAAAGAGGGCCTGCTCAAGATGATTCCTTCCGGCTTATCTACAATGGACACAATGATAACCTTTTCACAGAAGGAACACAAAAAGAGGGAAATGCGCAAGGCAAGAGCAGCGGAACGCGCACGTGAGCGTCGCGAAGAAACCAAGGCTGCCAAGCTGGCAACAAAGGAAACCAAGTAAGTCCCTTAATACATTACCGAGTTATCTGGTAAGAATTGACTAAAACGCACCGATACTGGCAATACTACATACTAACACGAAAGGAGGTGCCACCGGTGACACTGGAAATCTGCGAGAAAACCCGCATTGCCTATTATTGGCTGACACGGGAAGAAGATGAAACGACGAAGGAATTACTGAAACCACAATTTAAGGACTGGAAGAATAAAGGATACAAGGTTTGTGTATTTATTTCGGGCACGGGGAATCTTGTGGATTTGACGAAAGAACTACTAATCCATAATAAAGAACTGGCGGCCCAGAAGGACCAGCTCCAGAATGATGAAACAATTGCCTCTCCCGATGGGAGGGGCAATTTTGCTTCAGCGCCACATTATCCCAAGGGGAATTTAAGTTCTGAGGGTTGCATTAATACAAATGCTATGTTACAATGTTGTACACAAGATTGTAATTTAAGAATATAACATTGGAGAAGGTGATAACATGAGTAGAAAAAGAATAGCAGGTTATCTGCGTATCTCCGTTGATACGGAAATTGATAGAGACAGCACCTCTATTGAGAACCAGCGGGAAATTATTCAGAAATATGTTGAGAAGAAGTTCCCGGATTGTGAGCTGGATTTCTATACCGACCGCGACCGGAGCGGTTATACATTTGAACAGCGAGAGGATTATCAGAAGATGCGCCCTCTGCTGATGAACGGATATTATCAAATCCTCATCATCAAGGACTTGTCTCGTTTCTCTCGCCGCAACAGCCGTGGTTTGGTGGAGCTGGAGGATTTGCGCGACGCAGGCGTCCGCATTATTGCCATTACGGATTCCATTGACTATCCCACCCATGATGACTGGCAGCAGATTCAGGTGAAATTTCTGATTAACGAGTTCCCCATTACGGATGCCTCCAGAAAAGTTAAAACTGTTATTTCCAACAGGCAGGAAGACGGTCGCTGGGTTTGTGCAGTGCCCTTTGGGTATTACATTACAAACACGAAGAAAATGACCTATGCCATTGACGAGCGTGCAGCCGAAACAGTGAGAAAAATATTCGAGCTGTATTTAGATGGTTGGGGATATAAGAAAATTGCCAACTATCTGACGGAACAAGGCATACCGACTCCCAGAATGCTGGAGAAAGAACGCCATGATGCGGATGGCTCCGGTTCGAAAATTCGAGCCAGTTCTATTTGGGCGGTGCCTTCTATCAGCGGCATCCTGAGCAACGATTTTTACATTGGCACACTTCGGCAGAAAAAATACACCCGGTCCAGAATTAACGGACCAGATAAACGGGTAGATGACGAAGAACATATTGTCAAGGAAAATGCCCATGAGCCGATTGTGGACTTCCGTACTTTTGCTAAGGTACAGGAACAGCTGAAGGCCAGAACGAAATCCAACTACCGTGGTGTCAAAAAATACGATACCACATATTCCGGATTTCTGTTCTGCGGTGACTGTGGCAGCCCTATGTTCTCTATGAGCCGTCCGGATTTGGCTCCTGCCTATACTTGCGGTTCCTATCATAAACACGGCACCAAGAAAGAGGTTGGCGGATGTACATCGCACCACACCCGAATTGATGTTCTGGACACGATGCTTAAAAAGTATGTGGAGCGTGTAATGGTGCATTCCCAGTATATGATTGCGGAACTGGAAAAGGGCATCAAAGACGAGCCTCAGACGATGGCAACATCCAAGTCCACCTTAGAAACCTTGGAGCTGGAATTGGCACGTGCCAGAGAGGAATACAAGTCCAACACCCGGCGGCGCAACCGAGAAATCAGCAAAGCAGAAGATATGATTGACGACCCCGTAAAGCTTGCCAGAAAGATTGCACTCATTGACGAGACCTACGACGAACTGGAAGAGGAACTGGAAGCGAAGATTACCTCTTTGGAAAAGCAGGTAGAGTTTGCTGCCGAACGCCGAAACATGACCATCCAGGTCAACCGTATTGCCAAGACTGCCCTTGATATTTTCCGAGAGATTCTTGAAAAAGATAAGCTGGATAAAGGTGACCTGGCTTTGGTTGTCGATAGAATTACGGTGTTCGATGACCGCATCGAAATTAAATTGAAGGCAGACATCGCTATGCTGCTGGAAACTGGCACGATTTCCAAAGAACTGCTGGAACAGTCCAGCTATGTGGGGAACGCCGTAAATTTTAAGTGGGACACTAAGAGTAACTCAAATGCCCAAGTAGTCCAGAAGGCTGTACACCAGAAGGACAAGGCTTTTAGTGTCAATGTTGTATGGGAAGGCGATCCTCTGGAGATTTACACAGAAAAGGATGGGGGTGTGATCTTCCGGAAGTATTCTCCCATGGGAGATCTGCAGGAGCTATCCAGCCAGCTGTGTCAATCCATGGCGGAGCAGGCCGGGGTGGCGGTGGCGGTAGCCGACCGGGACAGCATTATTGCCCTGTCCGGTGCGCCAAAGAAGGAACTGCTGGAAAAGCCCTGTTCTTCTGCCCTTGCCCGGAGCTTAGACCAGCGGAAGGTGTACTGTTATGCCCAAGCGGAGTCTTTGATGCCGGTCACCGAGGAAAACGGCAAGTATCACATCAGCGTGGCGGCTCCTATTTTGTGCCAGGGGGATATTTTGGGTGGCGTTCTTCTGCTGGCAGAGCAGCCCACCGTGCCTACGGAAGCAGAACGAAAGCTTGCCCAAACCGCAGCAGCCTTTTTAGGAAAGCAAATGGAAAGTTAAAGCCTTCCCCTTGAGGGGAAGGTGGCCGAGCGTCAGCGAGGACGGATGAGGTGTAAAAAGACAAGCAGACACCTCATCAGTCACCTGCGGTGACACCGCCTTGCAGGCCGCGCCCCTTTTGTCTGCTTCGCAGACATTTTCCCCGCTGACGGGGAAATCAACTCCTCAAGGAGAAGCCTAACAAAAAGAGGTGTCCATTTGGACACCTCTTTTTTATGTCTTCTTCACGAATTTTTCTTTGCACTTGGGGCAGGTGATGCTGATCTTGCCTTTTCCCCGGGGAACTCTTACCTGCTGGCGGCAGCGGGGGCAGTTGTAGTAGCGGTGCTGCCGGTCGGTCAGCTTCTGTTTCCACAGCAAAAACCGGTGGTTTTCCTGATACCGCTTATAGGTGTTCCGGGAGAAGGTGCGGAACAAGCTGTAACCCAAAAGACCGTAGCTTAAAAGCATACAACACAAATTCAAAAGGGGCAGCCGCACAAAAAGACCCACCAAAGAAAAAATAAGGCCTGCGGTCAGAAGCACCATATTCAGTTTATCCGTACCGTAGCGACCGGACATAAAACGCATCAAAGCCATTTTGAAACGACCCATGTTTCCACCAACCTTTGTGATATCGTTTACATTATAGCCGCTTTTTTCGCAAAAGCAACCGAAAAGACCTTTTGTTTACGGATTATTTAATATTTTTCCTCAAACGGTTGCACTCCGGGAAAGAGTGATGTATAATTAAACTGTAAAACTTTGGGTAATTACCCATACATATTAGGAGGAGATTACAATGTTTCAGGCAATGATTGAAGTTTTGAAGGCCAATCCCCGTAAGATCGTCTTCACCGAGGGTCACGATGCCCGTATTCTGGAGGCCACTGCACGGCTGAAGGAAGGCGGCTTCCTGACTCCCGTGCTGATCGGCAATGTGGACGAGGTTAAGGCCAACGCTGCAAAGGGCGGCTTTGATATCGAAGGCGTAGAGATCCTGGATCCTGCCACCTATGCCGGTATGGATGAAATGGTGGAAACCATGGTTGCTCTGCGTAAGGGCAAGATGAGCGCTGAAGAGTGCAAGGCTGCTCTTTCTAAGGGCAACTACTTCGGCACCATGCTGGTGAAGATGGGCTATGCTGACTCCCTGCTGGGCGGCGCTACCTACTCCACCGCTGATACCGTCCGTCCTGCTCTGCAGATCGTGAAGACCAAGAAGGGTGCCAACCTGGTGTCTTCCTGCTTCATTCTGGTTCGTGGCGACGAAAAGATCGCTATGGGCGACTGCGCTATTAACCTGAGCTACGAAGACAGCGTTGATAAGGAAGGCAATGTGACCGTTTCCGCTGCCCGCAAGCTGGCTGAAGTGGCTATTGAAACCGCTAAGACCGCTAAGGTCTTCGGCATCGACCCCAAGGTGGCTATGCTTTCCTTCTCCACCAACGGCTCCGGCAAGGGCGGCACTGTTAAGCTCAGCCATGATGCCACCATCGTTGCCAAGGAAATGGATCCCGAGCTGGCAATCGACGGCGAAATGCAGTTCGACGCAGCCGTTGCTCCCGAAGTGGGCCAGCTGAAGTTCCCCGGCTCCCCTGTCGCAGGCTACGCCAACACCTTCATCTTCCCCTGCATCGAAGCAGGCAACATCGGCTACAAGATCGCCCAGCGTCTGGGTGGCTACGAAGCCTACGGCCCCATCCTGCAGGGTCTGGCTGCTCCCATTAACGACCTGAGCCGTGGCTGTAACGCTGACGAAGTTTACAAGATGGCTATCATCACCGCCGCTCTGGTATAAAAAACGACCATTCTCAACAACAGAAGGGAGCGTTTTCTATGAAAAAATGGTGTTCTGTTCTGTTGGTATTTGTGCTGCTTTTGAGCTTGTCTGCCTGTAAGAAAGACGGCGGCAGCACACCCTCGGTTTTGGGAACCTGGGAGGGCTCCTTGGATTATGGCATTATGCTTGGGGCTCAAATGCCCATAGAGGTGAAAGCAAATGCACCTGTTTCTTTTACCTTCACATTTTATGAGGACAACCGGTACACCAGAACGGTGGATCAGGAAAGCTTAGCGGATGCCATATATGCGGTGGCGGATGCCTGCATAGATTCCATTCCCGAAATGTATCAGGAGCTGGGACTATCTCTGGAAGAGCTTTTGGCTGCCAAGGGGGTAGCAACTTTGGAAGATTTAAGGGAAGAGCTTCTTGCATCTGCGGAGTTGGAAGCGGCTTTCAGGCTTACGATAGCAAAGCATACTGCATACTATAAATACGAATCCGGAAAGATCTGTTTTGCAGAAACAAAGAAAGCTTTCGACGAGGAGACGTATATAGAATGTTGGTATGTAGATCTGGTGGAAGATAAGATGACTGTTACGGATATGGAAGTCGACGGAGAAAAATATTCCGAAACAGCTTCTGGGATGTTCCCTGCGGTTTTCTCAAAAGCGCAAACCAATTAGTTTATTACGATTTATAAAAAGGAGTTTTTGCTATGAAAAAACTGTTTGCTGTTCTTTTGACCCTGGCAATGCTCTTGGGTCTGGCCGCCTGCGGCAGCAGCGGCAGCGCTGCAAAGCCCACCATCGTCGGCAACTGGAAAGGTACCATTGATTTTGGCCCTATTCTGGCTACAGCCATGCAGATGAAGTTTGATGAAGCCCTTGATGTTGATGTAATATTTACATTCAACGAGGATGGCACTTATACTTCTGCTGTGGATAAAGATAGCGTTGAAGATATGATGGATACCCTGGTGAATGTAGCGATTGAAATAGTTATTTCCATGTCCGGCAACGAGGATATAGATCTGGAAGCGGAGCTGGCCAAAGAAGGCATGACCATGGCAGAGTTCAAAGAACAGATGAAAGCCAACATGAAGCTGGAAGACATGATGGGAGACATGGAAGAAACCGGCTACTACAAGTATGAAGACGGTAAGTTCTACACTGCTGAGGACAAGGAAGACCTGGATGCTGGCGACTATGAGGATTGCACTTATATTACGCTTACAAGCAACAAGATGACCGTTACCGATATCGAGCAGGACGGCGAAAAGCTTTCCGAGATCATGCCCGATATGTTCCCCATGGTATTTAAAAAGCAGTAATTACAAAGCAAACATAGAAGGGACTGTTTTCCGTGAAAAAACTGTTTGCGATTCTTTTGGCTCTGGCAATGCTCCTGGGTCTGGCCGCCTGCGGCAGCAGTGGCAGCGCTGCCAAGCCCACCATCGTCGGCACCTGGAAAGGCACGATAGATTTTGCGCCATCCATGGAAGTGAGCTTAAAAGAAGAGGCTGCCTTTGATGATTCCATGCCGACCGAGATCGAAGTGCCTCTTACAATTGATTTTATCTGCGTTTTCAGCGCAGATGGCACCTACACGGTTGAAGCGGACGAAGAGAGCATCGATGCTTTCGTGGACGCCATGGCGGGCGTAATGATCGATGTGATGTATGCACCCCGCATGGATCTGGATGCCTTTTTGGCAGAAGAAGGCATGACCATGGAAGCGTTCAAGGAACAAGTAAGAGAAATCATGGATTCACAATATACCGCAGAAGCCTTTGATATAAAGGGTTTTTATAAATATGAAGGCGGTAAGCTCTATACGGCAGAGTACAAAGCAGATTTGGACGCCGGCGAATATCATGAGATCAGCACCGTTACTTTGAGCAATACCAAACTGAGCGTTACAGAGTATGTGCTGGAAGGTGACAATATGTCCGAATTTGTACCTGATATGTTCCCCATTGTACTTACCAAAAAGTAATTATTAAGCGAAAAAAAGACCCACCAAACGGTGGGTCTTTTTATTTGGTTTCTTCTTTGTATTGGTGGTAGAATTCTTGCAAAAGAGCAAGGCGGGGCTTTGCCAATTCCCGGGCTTCCGGGGTGGATAAAAGATCGTAAAGCAGAAGGAGCTTTTCTTCAAAATGGGCAAGGCTTTCTCCAAGCGGTCTTCCTTTTGCACCGCCGTAGGCAAAGGTACGGGCAATGCCCACCGCACCCATGGCATCCAACCGGTCTGCATCCTGCACGATACAAATTTCGATGGGTGTACCCTCCGGCAGCTTGGGATGTTTCCGGTAGGAAATATAGGGAATGGCGGAAAGAGCAAAATCGATATCTTCCTTTTCTGCGCCTATGGTCTGCAAACAGTCTGCAAGAGAAGCGGTTTCCGCCTGGGCAGCCAGCTTGTCATCCTGCATATCGTGAAGCCAAGCCAAAAGTTCTGTGCGAAAAGCGTTTGCTTGTGGATAAAATGTGAGCAGCTTCCGGGTAAGCGTTACCACTCGTTTGATATGATCTCCATCGTGCGCCGGGTCATTTACCCCCATAGCATCTACAACGAAAGCTTCCACCTTTTGAAGGATCTCTTCTTTTTGATTTTCCATAGTTTCCACCCGCCTTTTTCTAATATCATTATCCATTATCCATTAAAAAAGAGGTGCCGAGGCACCTCTTTTCTTATTTTGCGTATTCCACAGCCTTGGTTTCCCGGATCACATTGACCTTGATCTGGCCGGGGTATTCCAGCTCGGCTTCGATCTTCTTGGCAATGTCCCGTGCCAGGAGGATCATATTGTCCTCGGTGACTTCCTCGGGCTTGACCATAATGCGGACTTCCCGGCCTGCCTGGATAGCGAAGGCCTTTTCTACACCGGGGTAAGAACCGGTGATCTCTTCCAGCTTCTGCAGGCGGCGGATATAGTTTTCCACATTTTCACGACGAGCGCCGGGACGGGCAGCGGACACAGCGTCAGCGGCCTGCACCAGAACGGCGATCACCGTCTTGGGTTCTACATCACCGTGGTGGGACTCGATGGCGTTGACCACAACGGGATTTTCCTTGTACTTGCGAGCCAGCTCAGCACCCAGCTGCACGTGGCTGCCTTCCACTTCGTGGTCGATGGACTTACCCAGGTCGTGCAGCAGACCTGCACGCTTGGCAAGAGCCACATCCACGCCCAGCTCTGCAGCCATCAGGCCTGCAATGTGGGCAACTTCCATAGAGTGGTTCAGCACATTCTGACCGTAGGATGTACGGTACTTCTGACGACCCAGCACCTTAACAAGTTCGGGGTTCAGGTTATGCACACCGGTCTCGTAGCAGGCACGCTCGCCGGCTTCCTTGATGGTGCGGTCCACTTCCTTCTGGGCCTTTTCCACCATATCTTCGATACGGGTGGGGTGGATTCTGCCGTCCACGATCAGCTTTTCCAGGGCAAGTCTTGCCACTTCCCGACGGACGGGATCAAAGGAGCTGACGGTGATGGCTTCGGGGGTGTCGTCAATGATCAGATCAACACCGGTGATGGTTTCCAGGGTGCGGATGTTCCGGCCTTCACGACCGATGATGCGACCCTTCATTTCATCGTTGGGCAGAGGCACAACGCTAACGGTGGCTTCTGCGGCGTGGTCGGCAGCGCAGCGCTGGATGGCAAGGGACAG
Organism: Faecousia sp.; assembly: GCA_045122735.1. GTDB lineage: Bacteria > Bacillota > Clostridia > Oscillospirales > Oscillospiraceae > Faecousia. The sequence goes on along the minus strand of JBGVHZ010000008.1, from coordinate 77,263 downwards.
AACCTCCCGGGCCTTTTCATCGGCCTCATCCTTCATCTGCTGCTCGATCTCCTTGATCTTCATGGCAGTTTCGTGGCGAACTTCTTCCTCCACGCTATGCAGAAGATGCTGCTTTGCCTGTTCCTGGGTCAGGCCGGAGAGCTTTTCGAGGGTGGCGATGTGCTGACGGCGAACAGCCTCAGCCTCTTCCTTGGCACGGGCAACTTCTGCAAGCTTTGCAGCCATTTCCTCTTCCTTGCGCTCGAAATTCTCTGCTTTTTTGTCCAGGGTCTCTTCCTTTTGCTGCAGTCTGCGCTCCTGCTTGGTCAGCTCAGCGCGACGCTCTTTGACTTCTTTCTCGTATTCTGTGCGAGATTTATGGATTTCGTCTTTGGCTTCCAGAAGCATTTCCTTCTTGCGGCTTTCACCGCTGCGAATGGCTTCGTTGATCAGCCGTGTGGCTTCCTGCTCAGCAGAACCGATCTCCCGCTCTGCGAACTTCTTACGGTAGCCCACGCCCAGGGCAAAGCCCAGGCCGATGCCTACGGCAGCACAACCGACGATAGCAATAATGGCAATCGTTAAGTCCATAACTCTATTTGCGCACCTCCTTTTAGAATTGGCCAAGCCGGGAAGGTGGGCAAAATGAGCCCCATGTGTAAAATTTGCAAAATATCCGGGGGTATTCCCGGTACAGTCCAAATAGAAACGCCACGAGGCGCAAATCCCAAATTCCGGTTTTGTGCCGGATAAAAATGAAACGCCGGAGCAGGAAGGTCCTACTTCTTCAGCGTACACCATACCAAGTACATTTTACCTGTCAAGCGGGAGAAAGTCAAGCCTTTTTGCACAAAAACATCTGTAGTATTTCGTAAAATTACTACAATGTGCATTGTATAAACAGAGAAAACCCCTCCTTGCGGAAGGGCTTTCTCTGTTTGTTAAGTTATCAGCGCAATGGTGTTCTTCTTCAGGAACTTCTTTGTTGACAGGAATACAGAGAAGAAATAGAACACAGCGATAGCAAGGATGAGCGCCGGGGCATGAAGCAGGTTGAACATCAGCAGGCGTCCGGTTCCAATGTAATAGAACACCAGACACAGAAGATACATCCCAAGGCCTAACAGGAAGGAAAGGGCCAACTTCATCAAATAGCCAGTGACTACTAACCTTTGTACCCGCATTTTCTGAATACCGAAGATCTGCAGGAAGCCCAGCTCTTTTCTGCGGTAGAACAGTTCAATTTGCACTTGAGAGCTGATAAAGATACAGGCCACCACAAAGCAGGCAATCAAGGTGTAGTAAATGACCTTTGTTGTAAGGTCCACGGAGACCTGGGCATCCCGGACGATGGTTTCAAAGTGATTAATGGTTCTTGAAGCATCCGGGGGGAGGGCAATTTGCCTGATTGCGGCATAGGCTTCGTCATCGTCAAACAAACCCTTATAAGAGCAGCGAAGGTAATCGCTTTCAAAATCGGGAGAGCCAAAGGTTTTTAGGGTCTCATAGGGAAGGAAAATAGAAATTACTTCCGTTCTGGTAATTGGACGGTAATACATATCCGAACCCAAATAGCTAAAGAAGCTTTTAACTCTATTCCCCTCGTCGAACTCTGAAGAACGGTTCGTTGCAAACATAATTCCGCTTATGGTAAATTCCCGCCCGCAGAAGGTTATTTTTTCTCCAATGTGCTCCTTGTTTGGGACGGAATTGTCCAGCTTTGCTAACACATAATCCATGCTGACAATGATCTCATCTTCCTTACTGGGGAAACGGCCATACTCCAGCATACCATTGATAGAAAGAACACTGTCCTGCCTGTCAGCAAGATAGTATGCAGTCACATCTTCCTCGGTGGCGGTGTAGCTTTCGTAGACTTTGATTTTATCTTTGTATTCTGAGGAAGGGGCGGAGTTGTAATCGATCCGTTCAAGATTAAAGGCGTCTATGGGGTATTTATCCCGCATGAAATTAAAATATTCGTCATAGAAACAGTTTTGCAGAGTGGAAACCAGCATAATCACTAAGAAGATCAATGCATAGGGGAGAACGGAAAGAAAACGGAATTGCTTTCTCTCTCGTTTTAGATTGTAGGCAAGTGTGGAAACCGGCTTGATTTTCTTTCCGTCAGAAGAACGGGTCGCAGATATTTCTTCCTCCTTTGCACGAGTGAAGGTCTGCACAGAATCAATAACACCGTACCGCAAATCAATAATTTCATCTGCCAGAGCATCAAAGCAGTGCTCATGGGTCGCAACAATGAGAATGCGATTGTCAGACCGGAGATTGGCAATGGTCTGTGCGATCTTCATGGAGTTGTCCTCGTCCAGAGAGGCGGTGGGCTCGTCGGCAAGAAGGATGCGGGGATCGTTCAGCAGTGCCCGGGCAATGGCAACCCTTTGCCGTTCGCCGCCGGATAGCTGGTCGGGCAGCTTGTCAAGAAGGGGGGCTACGCCAAGTCCCCGGCATACTTTACTCACCTGCTTTCGGTCGTTGCGGATAAGCAGAAGGTTATCCCGCACAGTGATGCCGGAAAGAAGAAGGCTTTGCTGATAGATGTAGCCACAGGCGGCCTTCAGCCCACCCGGATTTTCTTTGAGAGTTTCCCCATTTAAGAAGATTTCCCCGGAAAAGGCCGTTTCAATACCGCCCAAAATATTCAGAAGGGTACTTTTGCCGCAGCCGCTTACGCCCTTAATAACATACAGCTTCCCGGCCTCAAAGGAATAGGAGATGTTCTTCAAAACGGGACGGTCATATTCTTTTTCAATATTTTTAATAGATAGCATCATAATCGGGCACCTCACAGCAGATCCCGCTGACGGATCAGATTTTCATACCAACTGGAAATCTTCAGGCGGCGGAGGGAAACAGTAATGCTGATCCAGGCCAAAAGCAAAGCGGAAAGAAGGAAGATCACCATTACGGGAGGGTTCAGGGTAAAGAGCTGGAATCCGATAAAGACCATTTTTCTGTTTGCAATATTCACCGCTTCGGAGATTCCAAAGGCAATGGCAAAGGAAAGAAGGGCCATGATAAGAAGCCGAAGCACATGGATGGCCGTGAAAGCGGATAAAACTTTTTTCTTGGGACAGCCGGCATATTCAAAAACGGCGATAAAGCGGTTGTTATAGGTGATCTCCGTTTTCAGCAGGGTGGAATAGAACAGCACGGTAAAGATGGCCATAAAGATGGAGAGGGGGAAAAGAACGGTGCCCAGCATGATGATGGTGTCGTTTGTTGTCCCGTGAGTTGCGCCTGCACCGATGCGTAAGAATCCGTGCTCGTCAAGCGCATCGTAGTATTTGTCCTGAAAGGCACAAAGATCCCGGTAAGAATCAAAATAGAGATGATAGGTGCGTTGCCCTTCGTCTGTATAATAGTTCGCCGAATCTACAAACCGGTCCGTGAGCTTACTGTTGAAGTACATAGAATAATCGTCCATAACAAGAGAAGCCATATACTTCTGTTCAAAGATATTCAGCTCCCCCAGGATGCCTACGATCTCAAACTTGACATCTCCCAGGGAGTAAATTTTTTTTGTGATCGTGCTTCCTATAAGGGCCCCATGGTCTCCCGGGCTCAGCTGCTCCGCGTCATCGAAGGAAAGGAGGACCTGGTTTTCTTCCGTAAAGTAACTGCCGTATTCGATCTTATGGGTCAAAGGGAAATGCTCTTTTTCAAAGGGGAGGGTATACAGAGAAATTTCGTAGTCCGGCAGAGGCAGTTCAACGCTGGGATCAATATTGTCATAGTCAATACCCAAAGGGACGCTTCCTGAATAGGATAATACAACCTTCTTAACATAATCCATATCGCAAAGGGCATTGTAATCCGGCCCGTCTTTGGAATAAACATCCAACACCAGTGCATTCAGCCGGTAGGTGTGTTCGTAGGTCATATCTTTTTTGTGTTCGGGAAGATCCCCAAGCAGCATAAGGAGAATGGCAAGGGTCAGAAAAAGGCAAAACTTCAGTTCGCCCCCACGGCTTCTTCGTTTGGAGGTGAACCATTTTAGCAGGTACTTCCCAAAGGGCCGGCTTGCGGTTTTCTCCTTTTTACTGCTGCGTTTTATGTCGGCGGCAGGGGATTCCTTTATAGCTCCCCTTGCTTCTGTGCACTTATGGAAAGCCAGTATCTCGTCAGCATAGTTTTTCGCAATGGCATCATGGGAAGAACAGATAATAAGAATGTCTTTTTTTAATGTATTCAGCAGTTCAAAGACGGCGGTTTTGTTTGCTTCGTCCAGGGAGGCAGTTGGCTCGTCAAGGAACAGAATTTTCTTTTGGGAAAGGCAGGCCCGGGCAATGGACAGCCGCTGGCGTTCGCCGCCGGAAAGGGTGGCAGGGGACTGGGCAGCCACATGGGAAAGACCAAATTGGGAAAGAACAGCTGCAATTTTCTCTTTGTTGTCGGAAATTAGCTCCAGGTTTTCGGAAACGGTGAGAAAATCCGCAAAGAAAGAATCCTGCGTAATATAGTCAAAGGAAAGAACGCTGTCCTGCCAATCTACACAGGCGGTGAAAGTTTGCCCGTTAACGGAAATCTTTCCCCCTTCAAAGGGGATCATGCCGGATAAGATATTAATAAGGGTGGTCTTGCCGCTGCCGCTCTCACCGTAAAGCAGATAAAAGCCGGCATCGGCGAAACGGCAGGAGAAGTCAGAAAGCACAACCTGCTGACCGTATTGTTTATGTAAGTTTTCGCAGACAATCATGGTAAATCCTCGCTGTCGAAAAAGATAAGGGCCCCGGCTCGGCACAGAGCAGAACAGAGGCCCTTGCTTTAGTTATTCCGGATTAACGACATACTGGCCGTAATTGCTTTCCGCAATGTTTTTCAGCATTCCGTAGAGACGGGAGAGCTTCACGTTGGCAATTACAGAATCCTTGTATGTGTCAACGCCGTATTGAAGGTCGTTATTTTCCACAATGCCCTGTTCAATTTCCTGCAGGGTGTTGAGAAGGGCCACCTGTTCTTCCGTGGCAGTGCCTGCCTGCACAAGGTCGTAAAGCTGCACATAATCAGTTAGGCCATCCCCCGTTTTGTAAAGCACATCCAGCATAAGCACTTCCACCGTTCCCAATCCCCCAATCAATCCAACCTGGAACTTATAGTCATCCAGATAGATCGGCTCTGCAAAGAGGGCCCAGGAGGGAAGATTGTGATATTCGCCCCGGGGATTATTCTCCGCGGTCAGGCATTTCTGAAGCAAACCAAGAAACATGTCAGGATCCAAATAGGTAAACTGTAAATCCGCTGGCGTCAGTGCCAAAAGCTCAGCGGTGGTATAGAGTTTTCCTGTTCGGTCATATCCCAAATATTTGGCAATAGTGTCCATATCCTGCCGCTCTGCCTGGGAGTCAGACGAGCCAAGCAGTAAGGTGGATTGCAGGACCGTTCTGGTAACTACATTGCCTTTGTCATCCGTAGATGTATAGGTTTCTGTAAAGCCTTCGTTGTACCGGTAGCGAAGATTGATCCCGCGGAAAGCAAAAGGACAACGGTCGAAAGCGCCTGCACCGTAATCTGTGTCTGTATCCAGATATTGATTTGCAAATACATATACCCAGCCATCGTCGGCGACACGATGGGCCATTCGGTACTGCAGCTTCGGTTCGGGGTCAGAACTTTCAGAACTACAGGCGGACAGAAGTAACAAAAAGGCCAACAGTAGCGGAAAAAGGGAGCAACTGCGTATTTTCATAATGGACCTCCGGGTTTAATTAATATGTTGTCCTGAAACTATATCTGAATAGGCCAGCATCGACTGCGGTCGCTTGGTCTCCTGTTACCGTCCTGATCGTAATGAGGAGATATAATTCCAAAATGTTATTGTCTTCAATTTCCTCCGTATCAATAATACGGCGTGTTCCATATGACGTCGGACGATACACCCCGTCGATAGTACCAAAGGTGGCTACACGATAAAAAAGCTCTTCGTTCTCATTGCTACCAGGGTCATCATCTTTAACAGTTATAGTTGCGGTTCTTGAATTGCTCCATATATATTCATCTGACAAACCAATTGCGGTGTTGTAAAAATCCACATCCACATCTATTGCATAAACAGAACTTTTGTTTAGAACCATATCATGAATATAACCAGCACTATATCCTGACCATTCAACACCGACTCTCATTGCGGGCGTGAGGAATTTGTCGGTCGTTGCAGCATGAGCGGGGGAGCACAGAAGTGCAACTAATAAAGCAACAGAAAAGCGATGGAAATAAACCGTTTCATCTTCATTTTGAAATCCTCCTTATTTAAGATTTTAGTTGAGTGGGTAGGCAGCAGAAAAGAAATAAGGCGTACCACTTGCCGCAATTTGTGTGGTACGCCTTATCTGCTAATTTTCAGAGAATATTTTCTTGTGGGAGGAATCGGTACGCGCGTACCAACAGTCCGATTCCGAAATAGAATGTAAACCATGACTGTTTTCCTCCTTTGTGCTTTTCTAATTTCAAAATACCATATGGAACTCCGACTGTCAACAGCTTTATAAAATTTTTTTAACACGACAAACAAAAAGGAAAACACCCGTTGCATAGAGAAAGCTTTTGGTTTATAATACCTTTATTATATATAAGAAGGAGAAAGACCATGAATGTAGTATGTTTGGATCTGGAAGGCGTTCTTGTGCCGGAAATCTGGATCGCTTTTGCAAAGGAAAGTGGCATCAGCGTTTTGACCCGCACCACCCGTGATGAGCCGGACTACGATAAGCTGATGGCCTGGCGGATCGACATTCTCCGTCAGCACGGCCTTACCTTAAAGGATATCCAGGCCACCATTGCCAAGATAGATCCTATGGAGGGCGCAAAGGAATTCCTGGACGAGCTGCGCAGCCTTAGTCAGGTGATCATTGTCAGCGATACCTTCACCCAGTTTGCCCAGCCCCTGATGAAGAAGCTGGGTATGCCCACCATTTTCTGCAATGAATTGGTGGTAAACGAGAACGACCAAATTACAGACTTCCGCATGCGTGTGGAGCAGTCCAAGCTGACCACCGTTAAGCACCTGCAGGCCATGGGTTTTGAAACCATTGCCGCCGGTGACAGCTTCAACGATCTGGGCATGATCGCCTCATCCAAGGCAGGCTTCCTGTTCCGCACCACGGAGAAAATCAAGGCAGACTACCCGCAGTATCCGGCCTACGAAACCTACGAAGAATTGCTGTCGGCAATCAAGGCTGTGCTGTGATAAATTTGTGATTTACTTAAAACAATCTTAACAAACTTTGGAAAATGCGAAGAAAAAGCCCGGTTTCGCCGGGCTTTTTTCTGTGTAGAACCGGAAAAAATAAAAAAACAGTTGTAACCTTAAGCCAAATGTAGTAAAATAGTACAACTGAAAAAATGCCCCAAGCACATACAATAGAGATAACGGAGGAATCCTTAATTATGGAAAAACCCATTGTACTTGTTATTATGGACGGCGTCGGCAAGGGTGATGGCGGCAGCGGTGACGCTGTGGCACAGGCAAACACCCCCACCCTGGATCGTCTTCTGGCAACCTGCCCCCATACTTACCTGAAGGCCCACGGCTCTGCTGTCGGTCTGCCTTCCGATGAAGATATGGGCAACTCTGAAGTGGGCCACAACGCCCTTGGCTGCGGTCAGGTGTATTCTCAGGGCGCAAAGCTGGTGGGCGAGTCCATCGAAAATGGCGCGCTGTTCGCATCCAAGACCTGGCTTGACCTGGTTGCCAATGCCAAGGAAGGCAAGGCTATGCACTTTATGGGCCTGCTGTCCGACGGCAATGTTCATTCCAACATTCATCACCTGATCGCACTTCTGAAGCAGGCAAAGGCTTCCGGTGTGAAGAAGGCTTACTGCCACATCCTGCTGGACGGCCGTGATGTGCCTGCCACCTCTGCCCACGAATACATCGCTATGCTGGAAGAGGTTCTGGCTGAATTGACCGGTGACGGCTATGACTATGCCATCGCTTCCGGCGGCGGCCGTATGCAGATCACCATGGACCGCTATGAAGCCAACTGGGGCATGGTGGAACTGGGCTGGAGAACCCATGTACAGGGTCTGGGCCGTCAGTTCGCTTCCGCACAGGAAGCTGTGGAGACCTTCCGTGCCGAAACCGGCTGCATCGACCAGGATCTGCCTGCTTTCGTAGTGGCAAGAAATGGTGAGCCTGTTGCCAAGATCGAAAATGGCGACAGCGTGATCCTCTTTAACTTCCGTGGCGACCGCGCCCAGGAAATCTCCCTGGCCTTCGACCGGAAGGACTTTGACAAATTCGACCGTCCCGGCTACACCGGCGTGAAGTTTGCCGGTATGCTCCAGTACGACGGCGATTTGAATATCCCCGAAAACTATCTGGTGCAGCCCCCTGTCATCACCAACACTTTGACCGAGGTGCTGTGCGAGGCCAAAATCACCGAGTATGCTTGCTCTGAGACCCAGAAGTACGGCCATGTGACCTATTTCTGGAACGGCAACCGCTCCGGCAAGGTCTGCGAAGAGCTGGAAGTTTACGAAGAAGTTCCCTCTGATGTGATCCCCTTCGAGCAGGCACCTGCCATGAAGTCCAAGGAGATCACCGAAAAGATGGTTGCCGCTATGGCATCCGGCAAGTTCCAGTTCCTGCGCTGCAACTACCCCAACGGCGATATGGTTGGCCATACCGGCGTAATGGAAGCAGTTGTTTACGCTATGGAATGTGTGGATAAGGGTCTGCAGGCCATTCTGGAAGCTGCTGACAAGTACGGCTACCGTGTGCTGATCACCGCTGACCACGGCAATGCCGACCAGATGACCGAGACCAAGAAGGGCAAGACCTCTGTCCGTACCGCCCACTCCCTGAATCCCGTTCCCTTTATCATTTACGATCCCGAAGGCAGCTATACCATCAAGGAAGGCGAATTCGGCCTTGCCAATGTGGCACCCACCGTTGTGAAGATGATGGGCCTGACCGCTCCCGCCTGCTGGGAAGAAAGCTTGATTTGAGGAAGCCCCAAACAAGGAGGTAAACTATGATCTATCAGGAAAACCAAAACGGCGCCGTCAGCGTTGCCAATAATGTGTATACCGAAATCGCCGGCATCGCCGCATCCAACTGCTTTGGCGTAAAGGGTATGGTTGCCCGTTCTGTGAAGGATGGCCTGTTCCACCTGCTCCGCAAGGAAGCTATGGGCAAGGGCGTTAAGGTTGAAATGCACGAGGATAATACCGTGTCCATTGATGTACACATCATGGTGGACAGCGGTGTGAATATGAACGCAGTTGGCAGTTCCATTATTTCTGAAGTTCGCTATAAGGTCCAGAGCCTGACGAACACAGAAGTACGGGATGTAAATGTGTTCATTGATGCCCTCGCATAACATTCGGAGGTATACAAGTGATACAGAAAGTAGATGGAGCCGAACTGCGCAGATTGCTGCTGAGCGCTGCTGCGGCCATTGAGATTGGCAAAGAAAAACTCAACGAATTGAATGTTTTCCCCGTTCCCGATGGCGATACCGGCACAAATATGTCTATGACCATCAATGCTGCCGCTGCTGAGCTGCGGAAGCTGGAAGAGCCCACCGTGGAAAAGGCATCTGCTACCGCCGCTTCTGCCATGCTTCGTGGCGCAAGAGGCAATTCCGGTGTTATTTTGTCCCTTTTGATGCGGGGTATTTCCCGGAAGCTGAAGGGCGCAACGGAATGTGACGGCACTTTGTGGGCCGCTGCTATGCGTGAAGGCGTGGATGCAGCCTATAAGGCAGTTATGAAGCCTGCTGAAGGCACCATTCTGACCGTTTCCCGTTTGGCTGCCGCCCGTGCGGTAAAGGCCGCCCGGGAGAATAATAGCTTTGAATATGTGCTGGAGCAGGCCATTATTGAAGGCAATATTGCCCTGGCAAACACCACCAAGCAGAATCCCGTTCTGGAAAAGGCCGGCGTGGTGGATGCAGGCGGCAAGGGCTGGATGATGGCACTGGAAGGTATGATGAGCGCTCTGCAGGGTGAAGACCTGGTGGCTCCCGAAACTGGCGACGCACCTGCAAAGGAAGGCGCCAACTTTGCCGACTTCGATGAAGCCGACATTACCTTCGCTTACTGCACCGAGTTTATTATCAACCGTGAAAATAAGAAGGATCCGGAAAAGCTTCGTAAGTTCCTGAGTGGTCTGGGCGATAGCCTGGTGCTGGTGGACGATGAGGAGATCATCAAGGTTCACGTTCATACCAACGATCCCGGTGCTGCCCTCCACGAAGCAGTGAAGTACGGCTCTTTTGCCACCGTAAAGATCGAAAATATGCGCCTGCAGCACACCGAAAAGGTGCTGGAAGCTGCCGCTCCTGCTCCCAAGGAGCCGGAGATCGCAGAGCCCACCAAGGAAACCGGCGTGGTGGCAGTTTGTGCCGGTGACGGCCTTGCTGCTGTGTTCCGTGATCTGGGCGTGGATGGCATTATTTCCGGTGGTCAGACCATGAACCCCAGCACCCAGGACATTCTGGCTGTGGTAAATAAAGTGCCTGCCAACACGGTCTACGTTCTGCCCAACAATAAGAACATTATTATGGCTGCCGAGCAGGTGGATGCACTTTCTCCCAAGCATGTGGTGGTGATCCCCAGCAAGACCGTGCCTCAGGGCATTACGGCTATGCTGAACTTCAACCCCGATGGGGAAGAGACCGAGAATGTGGAAGCCATGACCGAGTCCCTGGCTACCGTAGATACTATGCAGATCACTTACGCTGCCCGGAATTCCGATTTTGACGGCTATGATATCCACGAAGGTGACTATCTGGCAATGGTAGGCAGCAGCCTCTTCGGTAACAGCAAGGATATTTATGTACTGCTCCGCGCTCTGGCCGAAAAGGTAAGAGAAGAGGGTAAGTCCTACATTACCCTGTACTACGGTCAGGACATTAAGGAAAAGCAGGCACAGAAGGCACTGCAGCTCTTTGCAGAAATTTGCCCCGATGCAGATGTAAATCTGCTTCCCGGCGGCCAGCCTGTGTACTACTATCTCGTTTCCGCGGAATAATATAGTATACAAAGACCTACACCCCATGGCTGTAGGTCTTTGTCGCACTACCGTACAAAAGCCTTTTTCATGTTACATAACAAAAAGGAGTGTGTATGGTGGAGTTTGTGCAAAGGGGCGGCCTTTTGGGGCGGAGCGTGCAGTTTGTGAGAAAACTGCTTTCTATGAAAGTGGGGCTTTTTGCCTCCTCCGCCTGCTATTTTATGGTGCTGTCCTTCTTCCCCCTGCTGGTGCTGGTATTGGGATTTCTGCGGCATACGGGGCTGGAAGTGGAAAATTTGCTGGCCTTTTTGGAAGGCTTTGTGCCCGGCGCCCTGATGGAAGGGGCAAGACAGCTGGTGCTTGAAACCTACCTTGGTACGACCGGCACTTTGCTGGGCTTATCGGCTTTGACCGCTTTGTGGTCTGCCAGCCGGGGCATTTATGGTCTATTAAAGGGCTTAAATGCGGTTTACGGCCTGCGGGAGACCCGGGGATATGTGTATACCCGGATTATGAGCGTGTACTACACCTTTGCCTTTTTGTTGGTGCTGCTTCTTAATTTGGTGCTGCAGGTTTTCGGAAAGAGCCTTTTGGAGGCGATTCCCTATGGACAGGAGCCGCTACTGGTCTTTTTGGCCGGTGCGGTGGATTTTCGGCAGCTTTTCTTGCTGCTGACCCAGATCGCACTGTTCAGCGCTATGTATAAGGCCCTTCCCAACGGAAGGTTTTCCTGGAAGCAGAGCCTGCCCGGGGCAGTGCTTGCTTCCTTTGGCTGGCTGGTGTTTTCCAATTTATTTTCCGTGTATGTGGCATATTCGTCGAATTATGTAAACCTGTACGGCACCATGTACCGGGCGGCCATGAGCTTTTTGTGGCTGTATTGCTGCGTCAGCATCGTTTTTTACGGCGGCGGCTTAAACCGCTGGCTGATGGACAGAAAAATCACTTAAAAGCAAGATTTGTTCACAAATAGCCCTTATAGTAAAGAAAAAAGGAGGGGTGCAGATGTTCGGCTTTGTAATGGCAGATATCAAAGAGCTGTCACCGGAAGAAGATATCCGGTATCGGCAGTTTTACTGCGGCATTTGCCGGCAGATGCGCCTGCGCCACGGGTCTCTTGCCCGATTGGGTTTGAGCTTCGATTTGGCCTTTTTGGGACTACTCCTTCATTCTCTTTATGAACCTGAAGAAATGACCGGCAAAAAAGCCTGTGGTATGCACCCCATAAAGCCCCGTCCCTGGGTAGACAGTGAATATATTGCCTACTGCGCCGATATGAATGTGGCCCTTGCCTATTATAAGGCTCTGGACGATCAGCAGGATAAGGAAGGAAAAAAGAGCCTTGTCCGCTTGTTTGGGAAAAATATGGGAGAAATTTCCAAAAGATATCCCCGTCAATGCAAAGCCATGGCGGAAAATTTGGAGCAGATCCGCCTTTTGGAGCAGGAAAACTGCCAAAATCCCGATCTGCCTGCAGGAGTATTCGGTCGGCTTTTGGAAGAAGTTTTTGTTTACAAAGAAGATCTGTGGGAAGAGGATCTGCGACAGCTTGCAAACTGTTTAGGCAGATTTATCTATTTGGCAGACGGGGCGGTGGATTACGCCCACGATAAGAAAAAGGGCAATTACAATCCCTTCCTTGCCATGGGTATGGAGCCGGATTGGGGAAAATGGACAGAATTTTTGGTGTTGGAAATGGCAGGCTGTACCGATGCCTATGAGCGCCTTCCCCTGGTGGAGGACAAGCACCTGATGGATAACATTCTGTACGGCGGCGTGTGGCTGCAGTACAGACAGAAGCAAAAGAGGGCGAAAGATGATAGAAGATCCGTATAAGATTTTGGGTGTCAGCCCCAATGCATCCGATGAGGAGATCAAAAAGGCCTATCGGACTCTGGCGAAAAAATATCACCCGGACAGAAATCCGGGAGATGCAGAAGCTGCCAGAAAAATGCAGCAGGTAAACGACGCCTACGAACAAATTAAAAATCCGGAAAAAGCCCAGCAAAGACAGGGCGGCCAAAACTACGGTGGCTATGGCTACGGTGGTTACGGCGGCTATGGTGGCTACTACGGTCCTTTTGGCGGTGGCTATGCCCGGCAGGAGCAGCCACAGGGTGATAGCTATCAGCAGGCAGCTTATCGGTATTTTCAGTACCGTCGGTATCAGGAAGCACTCAATGCCCTCCAATCCAGCCAGAATAAGGATGGCCGCTGGTATTACCTTTCTGCCCTTGCCCATCACGGGTTGGGCAATCAGGTCACCGCTATGGAGCATATCCGCCGGGCGGTTTCTATGGAGCCGGATAACGATGAGTACCTGCGTACCCTTAGCTATATGGAAAACGGCGGACAGGCTTACCGCCGCCAGGCAGGCAACACCCGTGGCTTTGCCATGGCAGGCAGCCCCTGCGCATCGCTATGTATGTGCTACCTTTTCAATATGTTCTGCTGCCGGATGCCCTTCCCCATTTTCTGGTGCTAAAGATGGTAGATTGTCATATGCATACAGTCCTGGATGGGCTGTACTGGAAAGCTGCCATTGACCGTCATAGGGAACACCCCTTGGAAGACTATATCCAAACAGTGCTGAATACCTACCGGGAGTTGGGGTATACCTACCTTCGGGACGGTGGCGACCGTTGGGGCGTTGGCAAACGGGCAAGAGCCTTGGCTGCCCCTATGGGTATTACTTACAGAACGCCCCTTTCTCCTTTGTGCAAAGCCGGCTGCTACGGGGCATTTATTGGAGAGACCTTCCAAAACGAGAAGGAATTTGCCGCCCTTGCGGAAAAGCAAAAGAAAAACGGCGGGGATTTCATTAAAATTATGATTTCCGGTCTGATGGATTTTGACAACCCGGGAAAGCTGATGCAGGCAGGCCCTTCTGCAGAGGAAATTTCCTATATGATCTCCATTTCCAAGGATTTGGGAATGTCGGTGATGGCTCACTGCAACGGTGTTTACGCGGCCTTGGCAGCAGCCAAAGCCGGGGTAGATTCCATCGAACACGGAGCGTACCTGAATGAGGAAGCCCTTTACGCGATGAAGGAAGCCAATGTGGTGTGGGTGCCTACCCTTTCCACCATCGGCAACCTTTTGGGAAAAGGCCGCTACCCGGATAAAGGCGTGGAAGAAATTTTGGAAAGCGCCCTGAAAAATGTAAATGCCTATAAAAAGATAGGCGGACTTGTTGCCTGCGGCAGTGATGCAGGCGCTTGGGCTGTTCCCCACGGCTGTGAAACGGAAATTTCCTGGCTCCACAAAGCCGGCTTAACAGATACCGATATCCAAAAAGGGAACCAAGCGATCATAGAAAAATTTTAAGAGCGACACTCTCATAGTGTCGCTCTTTTGCTTTCTTATTTCTCCAAAGCCATAACCTTGTCGATTCTGCGCTGGTGGCGCTCGTTGTGGGAGAATTCTGTACCCAGCCAGGTGTCCAGAATTTCCAAAGCCAGGTTCTGGCCTACGATACCTGCACCGATGGCCATCATATTGGTGTCGTTATGCTCCCGGGTCATACGGGCAGAAAGCACATCGGAAAGGAGAGCGCAGCGCACACCCTTAATTTTGTTGGCGGTGATGCTAACACCGATGCCGGTGGTGCAAAGCACAACGCCCTTTTCGCATTCACCGCAGCCAACGGCCTTTGCGGCAGGCGCGGCAAAGTCGGGGTAGTCGCAGGAATCCAAGGTGTGAGTGCCGAAGTCCACCACTTCGTAGCCCTTCTTCTGCAGATGGTCAACAAACAAATTCTTCAGCGCCAGTGCGCCGTGATCACAAGCAATTGCAATTTTCATAGGTAATGTCCTTTCTTTATAACACCATACCGCCGTTGACACCGATCACTTGACCGGTAACAAAGGGGGCATCGGCTAAATACAAAATGGTGGCGGCCACATCCTCTGCCACACCGTTGCGGCCTAAGGGGGTGTTGTTTTTCAGTTCCTCCATACTTTCCGGGGAAACGGTTGCGCACATATCGGTCTGGATCACGCCGGGGGCAACACAGTTGACCCGGATGCCGCTGGGTCCCAATTCCTGAGCAAGTGCCTTGGTCATGGCGATCACAGCACCCTTGGTGGCAGAGTAAGCCACTTCGCAGGAAGCGCCAACCTGACCCCACATGGAGCTGACAGTGATGATGCTGCCGGTGTGGTTTTTCAGAAAGGCGGGGGTGGCGGCCTTCACGCAGTGGAAAATACCCTTCACATTCACATCCATCAGCCGGTCAAAATCTTTGCCATCCATTTGGTGGAAAAGACCGCCGATGTAAATGCCTGCATTGCACACCAGCACATCAATGGAAGGAAGGATGGAAAAAGCGGCTTCCACCTTTTCCCAATCTGCAACATCGCAGCAAATGGCGGTGGCGCCGGTTTCTTCCCGGACTTTTGCGGCGGCAGCATGATCCTTTTCATAAAGAAAATAGACCTTGTCCCCCCGGGCGGCAAAGGCGGCTACAGTAGCAGCCCCAATTCCCCGGGACCCGCCGGTTACAACAACAGTTGCCATAGTTTTTCTCCTTATAAAGAAAGGCTGCCATTGGCAGCCTTTTGTGTTATCTTCTGCGGCTCTTGGTGCGGTGTTCGGAGTACTGCCGGATGGAAGAAATTTTGCTGTCAGATTCGCTCATAAACTGCTTCAGCTTTTCTTCGAACAGCTGATCGGCGGTTTTAGGTGCGGGAGGGGGTGTGGGTGTCCGCTGCGCCTGAGGGCGGGGTGCCGGACGGGGGGCATTTTCCCGCTGGGGACGAGCTTCCAGCCGCTTGATGGAGAGGTTTACCTTGTTGCCGTCGACGGAAAGGACCACCACTTTCACATCCTGCCCTTCGGTAAGATGCTGACGGATGTCGCTGACATAGGCGTTAGACACCTCGGAAATATGTACCAGACCGGACTTTCCCTCCGGCAGGCTGATGAATGCGCCAAAGTTGGTGATGGATTTTACTTTGCCTTCTAAAACGGCTCCTACGGTTAACTCCATGTGTGTATTCGATCCTCCAAAAATTATTCAACGGGAATAACGGTGGCATCTCCGTCCACCATACCCAATTCTTCACCGGCAACATCTTTTACGCCATCCACAGTGCCCTGCTTGTCCAACTTGTCCTGCAGTTGGCTGTTTTGCTGCTCCAGTTCTCCGGCATAGTGCCGCATATCCTCAAAATCGGCGTGTAGCTTTGCCAAAGAGCCGCCCAAAACGGATAGGCTTACCACTGCCACCAGAATGGTGATGAGCAGGGCGAATTTCAGCACCAGAGGGCTGGACTGGAATACGAATCGGTACTTTTTGAAAAAGGGCTTCTTCTGTGCCATCATCCAACTCTCCTTTGCTTTTGTTCTGTTTTTTTATTGTAAACCATTTTTTGCCGCTTGAAAAGAGAAATTTTAAGAAAAGCCGTACTTTTTTCAAAAAATATTCCAAAGGACGGCATAAAAGCCGGAAGAATCTGTAAATAATCCGCCAAAACCGGAAAATCAGGGGGCGCAAAGCCTTTCCACCGGTGCTTTCCCAGAGGAGCGCCCCCAAGGGTAAGGTTAGAGAATAAGCAAACCGCAGATCTCCATAGCAGATACCAAAACCGTAAAAGATCCACAAAAGGAAGAAACCTACCATAAAAACAAGATCGCAAAGATGGGGATGCTTTGCCCGGGGCGGACGCAGAAAACCGTAAAAAAGTCCCAATCCTCCCCCCAAGATCAGCCCGGCGCAAAACCGCCAGGCCGCAAGGCCGGGGGCGGTCACCGGAACAGCCGCCGCAGCATTCCCCCGGCAGGCTTGGGTTCTTCATAAGAAAAGGCGCAGATATGCCCGTCCACGATGATCTGTCCCCCATCGGGAGAAAGGGCCTTCAGCTCCAGATTTTCTCCCTGAATGAGCAAATTCCCCTGGTTGGTGGCCAGAAGCACCTGGGTGTCGTCAAAGCCCATCACCTGGGTGACCCCTTGCATGGTCAGCTTTTTCCGGTTATCCAGTGTCAGCTTGTGGGGCAGTTTTTCCATTTCCATAGAGATCCCTCCTATCAAGAAATTCTATGCGGCAAAAAGCAAATAAAGAACGCCCCATTGGGGCGTTCTTTATGAATCAATTAAAGCGTCCGCTAATGTTTTGCCGGTGGAATAATAGAACACATTGTCCCGGGCGGGGGTCAGGAAGGATGCCTTGCCACGGGTTGCAAACACGCCATAGCTCTGGAACAGAATGGGGCAAAGCAAGCCCCCTTCCATAACAGCTTCGTGAAGGGTGTAGTAGTTACCGTGGTTGGCAAGGGCGGCCTTACTGAAGGAATAGGTGGTAACATCGCTTAAGCCACCGTAATTCAAAGAACCGTAACTGGAGAAGAAATTGCCCAGATCCATATTGGGGCTCAGCTTTGTCTGCCCCAAGTACAGGTCATAACTGCTGCGATCCCGGAGGGCATAGGTATAACTGCTGCCCTTTTTCTTCACCACATTCACCTTTAAGCCGCCTGCTTCCAGCATTTCGGCAATGGCCTGGGCCACTTGGGTACGCAAAGAGTCCTGGCTGTTTACAAGCAGGGTGATCTCCCGGTTCGTCATACCCGCATCCTCCACAGCCTGGTGGAATTTTTCCGGGTTATAAGCAAATTTGTTAGCCAGCGCCTGGTTGTAATAGGGGAAACGGGGAGAAGCAGGCAAGGTGGCGGGAAGACCGAAGTTGCGGTAGTAAGAGGTGGCCAGCTTGTCTCGATCGATGGCATAGGTCAGGGCCTTCTTCAAACCGGTCTTTGTCAGCGCAGATTCAGAGGAACAGGCAAGATAGAGGAAATTGCCGTTTTCCATAGACCACAGCTCGTAGTCGCACATATAGTCCGCATAGGGGTCGGCACAGGGATTGACACACACCAGATCCAAACCGTCAAACTTAAAATAGTCCGCAATTTGGGAAAGGGCCTGGTTGGAGGTCTTTGCCTGATAGAGGGTAATAGCCGGGGCAGCAATGGTCAAAGGCGCATCAGACCACCAGCTTGTCTTTCGCAGAAGGGGATGCATACCGTTGTTGTCCAGCATATAGGGGCCGGAGCCTGCAGGATTATCCGCCTCTACCTGCAAAGCAGGCACGATGGGAATATCCAGAAGCAAAGGCAGATTTTCCATAGGAACGGAGGTCCGCACCTGAACGCCCCCATCCTCGGTCACCGAGAAAGAGGAAATTTGGGAGAAACGGCCGCCATAGTAGGAGCTGGACTTTGCCTGCTGGAAGGAAGCGACCACATCCTCTGCCGTTACAGGGGCGCCGTTGGAGAAGGTGGCTTTTTCCAAATAAAATACATAGGTGCGCATATCCCGGGAAACAGAATATTCTTTGCAAAGAACGGGCTGCACCTGATAGGCCCGGTCATAGCTGAAAAGTCCCTGATAGATCAGAGAGAACAGCGCCCGGTTGGTGTAATCGTTGGAGGCGTAGGGATTCATGGTCTTGTCCGGATAGTAGACAAGGGTGATATCCTCCACCGTGTTGTTGGTGGGGTTGGTGGGCTTGGGCGCACCCTCCTGGATCAAAGAGTCACCGGTGGGGGTGTAGGTCTGATTGGTAAACTGGGTGCAGCCGCAAAGAAGAACACAGGCTAAAAGAAGGCAAAGTATTCGCTTCATTTTCCTATTCCTCCTTTGCATACAATGATCGCACCCTGGCTGCCCCGCTCATCCCGGTGCTTCCGGGCAGACCAAAACCTGTCGGTTTGGCATAAGGTGCAGTCGGTGCTGATGTCAATGCTCTCCACACCACGACGGGTGAGGGCATAGGCATTGACCGCTTTTAGGTTTACATAAAACTTATTTCCTCGCTTGGAAATATAGGGAGAAATGGCATCCCCATAGGTTTCCAAGAGGGCGCTGGGTACATCTTCGTCAGTTTCAAAGCAGCACTGCCCAATATTAGGGCCAATGGCCGCCCGAATGTAGCGGGGGTCAGAGCCGTAGGCAGCTGCCATAGCTTCCACGGCCTTGCCGGTGATGTCCTGGGCAGTGCCTTTCCAGCCTGCGTGGACAGCGCCTACTGCACCGGTCACTTCGTCATAAAGAAGAACGGGGGTGCAATCGGCGGTGAATACCACCAGGGCAAGGCCGGGGGTGTTGGTAACAAGACCGTCACAGGGAGGGAAGGCAGGCTTATAAAGGCCTGTGCCGGCATCTTCGTCGGTGACGACCCGGATGATGTCTGTGTGGGTCTGCTTAGTCAAAACCGCATTTTTAGGGTCAAAACCGATGGCATTTCCCAAAATCTCATAGTTTTTCAGAAGATTTTCCTGGCTATCTCCCCGGGAAGGGCCGATGTTCATAGAGGCAAGATGCCCTTCACTGACGCCCCCAAAACGGGTAGTGAAGCAATGGGGAGCAGTAATAGAGGGGGCGTGCAGATATTCCAATTTTCCCAATTTTACAGCTTCCATCACGCCGCCTCCTTTCGCATTATTGCTCATTGTGCATACAGCACTTCTTGAATTTCTTGCCGCTGCCGCAGGGACAGGGATCGTTGGGGCCAACCTTGCCGGTGACCCGGACAGGCTGCTTCTTCACAGTTTGATCACCGGAGGTGGAAAACTCGGTGGCAACCTTCTGCCGCTTCACTTCCTGAGAAGGACGCAGCTCCACGGTCATCAGCCGACGGATGGTTTCCTCCCGGATGGCGGTGATCATAGCCTGGAACATCTCAAAGCCCTCTTCTTTGTAGGCAATGACCGGGTCGTGCTGACCGTAAGCCCGCAGGCCGATGCCCTGCTTCAGATCGTCCATGGCATCGATATTGTCCATCCAGTATTCGTCAACCACCCGGAGCATAAATACACGTTCCAGCTCACGCATCACATTGGAGCTGTACCGTGCTTCTTTTTCTGCATACCGGGCCTGGGCAGCAGCAAGGACTTCTTCTGTCAGCCCAGATTGGCTCTTGGCAGTAAAGGCAGTGCCTGCAGGATAGTAGATGCCCTGCATTTTGCTGTTCAGCGCCTGGATGCTTTCTTCCGTTACCTGACCGCCAAAGTCAGAAAGAGCATCGGCAACGGAGGAGGTGACCACCTGCTCCAGCATATGGGCGATGCTTTCGCGCAGGTCTTCTCCATCCAGCACCTTTTGACGCTGGGCATAGATGACCTCACGCTGGGTGTTCATCACATTATCGTATTCCAGAACGTTCTTTCTGGAGCGGAAGTTCCGGCTTTCCACGCTCTTTTGGGCGTTTTCCACTGCACCGGAAAGAATTTTTGCATCAATGGGGGTGTCCTCGTCCAGACCAAGGGCATCCATCATACCCATCACCCGGTCAGAGGAGAACAGCCGCATCAGATCGTCCTGCAAGCTTAGGAAGAAACGGCTTTCGCCCGGGTCACCCTGACGACCGGAACGGCCACGGAGCTGGTTGTCGATACGACGGGATTCGTGCCGCTCGGTGCCGATGATATAAAGACCGCCGGCCTCTTTGACCTGCTGGGCTTCCTGGGCCATTTGTCCTTTATACTTTGCCAGCAGTTCCTTATACTTGGCTCTCACAGCCAGAATTTCCGGGTTGGAGGTTTCGGAGAAGGCATTGGCCTCCCGGAGGATCTCTTCGGGAAGATCCTGCTTAGAAAGCTCAGAAAGAGCCATATATTCGGCGTTGCCGCCCAGCACGATGTCCGTACCACGGCCTGCCATGTTGGTGGCGATGGTAACAGCGCCCAATTTACCTGCCTGGGCAACGATTTGTGCTTCCTGTTCGTGGTTCTTGGCGTTTAACACATTGTGGGGAATGCCTGTCCGCTTCAAAAGCTTACTTAACAGTTCGCTCTTTTCAATGGAGACCGTACCTACCAGCACAGGCTGACCCTTCTGGTGGCAGGCCTGCACCTGGGCGATGATGGCTTTATACTTGCCGTTGACGGTCTTGAACACCACATCGTTTTGGTCCTTCCGGGCAACGGGGCGGTTGGTGGGGATCTCCACCACATCCAGCCGATAAATGGCTTCAAATTCCTCTGCTTCCGTAAGGGCTGTACCGGTCATGCCGGAGAGCTTGTCGTAAAGACGGAAGAAGTTCTGGAAGGTGATGGTGGCCAGGGTCTTGCTTTCACCGGCAACGGTGACTTTTTCCTTGGCTTCGATGGCCTGGTGCAGACCTTCGTTGTACCGACGGCCAAACATCAAACGGCCGGTGAACTCGTCAACGATAATGATCTGTCCATCCCGCACCACATAGTCGATGTCCTTCTTCATCAGACCCCGGGCCTTCATAGCCTGATTCAGGTGATGGGAAAGGGTGGCATTTTCCGGGTCAGAAAGGTTTTCAATGCCGAAATGCCGCTCTGCCTTGGCAATACCGGTGGCGGTCAGGGAAACAGAGTGGGACTTTTCATCCACAAAATAGTCGCAATCGTAGTTGTCGTGGACTTCCTTGTCCTCGGTCTTGGCAAAGACCTTCTTTTTAAGACTTGCCACAAAGCTGTCTGCCTGCTGATAGAGGATGGAGGAGTCCTCACCCTTGCCGGAAATGATCAGCGGGGTACGGGCTTCGTCCACCAAAATGGAGTCCACTTCGTCCACGATGGCAAAGGCGTGTCCACGCTGCACAAGATCCTGCTTGTAGATGGCCATATTGTCACGCAGGTAGTCAAAACCTAGCTCGTTATTGGTGCAGTAGGTAATGTCCGCAGCGTAGGCAATCCGACGCTCTGCAGGCATCATACCGGGAATGACCAGACCTACGGAAAGACCCATATACCGATGAACTTTACCCATCCATTCAGAGTCACGCTTGGCAAGGTAATCGTTTACGGTGACCACATGGACACCCCGACCGGTCAGCGCATTCAGATAACAGGGCAGAACAGCCACCAGGGTCTTGCCTTCACCGGTCTTCATTTCTGCAATACGACCCTGATGCAGGATAATACCGCCCATCAGCTGGACAGGATAGGGGCGCATACCCAGCACCCGGTCAGCAGCCTCCCGGATGGCGGCAAAGGCCTCCGGCAAAAGGTCGTCCAAAGTTTCACCCTTTGCAAGCCGCTCCTTAAACTGGGCGGTCTTTGCCTTCAGGTCTTCCTCAGAAAGAGCCTTGTATTCCTCTTCCAGAGCAAGAATTTTATCTACAAGGGGAGCGATCTTCTTGATCTCTCGCTCACTTCTTGTGCCAAACAGTTTTGTGATAAGTCCCATAGTGTTCTCCTTAGGTGATGCCAATATTTTTACCATTATAACACAGAAAAAGAAAAAAGAATAGCATTTTTGTAAATCTTCTGCTGGGCAAAAGAAAAAAAGGAAGTCAAAGACTTCCCTTTTTGTTATTTAATAGGTCTGGAGCGTTCCTGTAAGAGCAGCAGATCGGAAATGATGCTGTTGGACACTAGAAAGCCGGTGGGGGTCAGATACCAACGACCCTCATAGGACCGGGCGGCAAGGCCTTCCTTTTGGCAGCGCAGGAAAAGCCGTTCCAAGGGCCGGAAGGGCAGGCGGTAACGCTCTTCATACTCTGCAGGGTCGATGCCGTGGACAGTTCGCAGGTTCATCATCAGGTATTCCGCTGCCCGTTCCCGGTGGGAAATTTCCTGGACTTCTGTCATGATCTGTCCGCCGTTTTCCATCTGCTCAATATAGGTCATCACATCCCGGACAGCGCTGAAGCGGCGTCCGCCAAAGTCAGAGCTGGCATCCGGGCCGAAGCCCAGGTATTCTCCGCCGGTCCAGTATTTCAAGTTGTGACGGGAGACCATACCCCGGCGGCAGAAATTGGAAATTTCATATTGCCGGTAGCCGTGTTCTTTCAAAATTTCCACACAGCGCAGGTACATATCTGCCTGGGCATCTTCGTCAGCTAAATTGAAAAAGTCTTTGGATTCGTAGAGGGGCGTTCCCTCTTCCACCTTCAGGGCGTAGCAGCTGATATGCTCCGGTGCAAGAGAAAGGACATTTTTCAGGGTCTTTTCCCAGTTGGGAAGGATTTGTCCCGGCAGACCGAACATCAGATCCACGGAAAGATTCCGGAAGCCCCGTCGACGGATAGCGTACACCGCATCCACCGCCTGCTGATAGGTGTGGACTCTGCCCAGCATATGCAGAATTTTGTCATCATCGCACTGAATGCCAAGGCTGACCCGATTAAAGCCTTCCCGGCGCAGCTGCCGCAGAAGGGCATCGTTAATGGAGTCCGGGTTGGCTTCAAAGGTAATTTCTGCCCGGGGGGCTACGTCAAAATGCTTGCGAATGGTATTTAAAATGGTGGTCAGCCCTTCTGCCCCAAAGTAAGAGGGCGTGCCGCCGCCAAAATAGATGGTGTCCACCTGATAGCCGGGGGCTTGAGGGGCAGTTTCTTCAATATGGGTGCAGATGGCCTGCATATACCGCTCCATCAGCCCGTCTTCCTTGGAGGTGACGGAATAGAAATCGCAGTATTGGCACTTGGCCTTGCAGAAGGGAATGTGGATATAAATGCCCAAAGGGGTTTTGGTTTTTCTCTGAAACAAAGGCATAGTTAATCCTCGTCTAACTTTAATACAGCCATAAAGGCTTCGGAAGGAACAGAAACAGTACCGAAGGTACGCATCCGCTTTTTACCTTCCTTCTGCTTTTCCAGCAGCTTCTTCTTCCGGGTAATATCGCCGCCGTAGCACTTGGCAAGCACATCCTTGCGCAGAGCCTTGATGGTTTCCCGGGCGATGATCTTGCCGCCAATGGCAGCCTGCACCGGAATTTCAAACTGGGCGCGGGGGATGTTCTCCTTCAGCTTTTCGCAGATCTTTCTGGCTCTGGGATAGGCGTTATCTGCAAACAGAATAAAGCTCAGAGCGTCCACGATGTCGCCGTTCAGCAGAATGTCCAGCTTCACAAGGCGGCTGGGGCGGTAGCCGATCAGCTCGTAGTCCAAAGAGCCGTAGCCACGGGTACGGGACTTGAGAGCATCAAAGAAGTCATAAATGATCTCATTCAGGGGCATCTCATAGTGCAGCTCCACCCGGTTGGCATCCAGATAGACCATATCCTTGAATTCGCCCCGACGGGAGGTGGCAAGATCCATAATGTTGCCCACATATTCCTGGGGTGCCATCAAATTTACCTTTACGAAAGGCTCTTCTGCCAGCTGAATTTCCATAGGATCGGGGTAATCCAGGGGGTTATCCACCATCAGCACCGTGCCGTCATTTTTGGTGATGCGGTAGCTGACGTTGGGGGCGGTGGTGATAAGATCCAGGTTGTATTCCCGTTCCAACCGCTCCTGAATGATCTCCATATGCAGAAGTCCCAGGAAGCCGCAGCGGAAACCAAAGCCCAAAGCGATGGAGCTTTCCAGCTCATAGCTCATGGAAGCATCATTCAGCTTCAGCTTTTCCAGTGCTTCCCGCAGATCCTGATACTTTGCGCCGTCTGCCGGGTACACGCCGGAATAGACCATAGGCTGTACCTGCCGGTAGCCGGGCAGAGGTTCAGCGGCGGGATTTTCAGTGGAAGTGATGGTATCGCCCACCTGGGTGTCTGCCACATTTTTAATGGAAGCGGTGATGTAGCCAACCTCACCGGCACCTAGCGCATCCCGGGGGGTAAGACCCAGAGGATTCATAGTGCCCACTTCTACGACCTTATAGACTGCGCCGGTAGCCATCATTTTGATCTCCATACCGGCTCTGACTGTGCCTTCCTTAATACGGGTGTACACGATAACGCCCCGGTAGGCATCATACTGGCTGTCGAAGATCAGCGCCTGCAGGGGGGCATTCCGGTCGCCCTTGGGGCAGGGAACATCTCTTACGATCATTTCCAAAACAGCAGGAATGTTAATGCCGTTTTTGGCGGAAATTTCAGGGGCATCCTCTGCGGGCACGCAGATAATGTCCTCAATTTCCTTTTTCACCTCTGCAGGACGGGCAGAGGGCAGGTCGATCTTGTTGATAACAGGCAGTACTTCCAGCCCAGCATCGGTGGCAAGGAAGGTGTTTGCCAAGGTCTGGGCTTCCACGCCCTGGCTGGCATCCACCACCAGCACAGCGCCTTCGCAGGCAGCCAAAGACCGGCTGACTTCATAGTTAAAGTCCACGTGACCGGGGGTGTCGATCAGGTTCAGGGCATAGGTTTCCCCATCCTGGGCCCGGTAGGTCAGCTGCACAGCGGTAGCCTTAATGGTAATGCCCCGCTCCCGCTCCAGGTCCATGGAGTCTAAGATCTGGTTCTCCATTTCCCGGCTGTCGATGGCGTTGCATTCTTCCAAAAGCCGGTCTGCCAGGGTGGACTTGCCGTGGTCAATGTGGGCAATGATGGAAAAATTTCTGATTTTGGAAAGGTCAGTCATAAAATCCCTCTAAAAAAGTATTTTTAATGATTATACCGAAATTTTCCGCAAAAGTAAACTGTATCTTTGCCAGAAAAGAAGGGAATGATAGAATGCAGAGAAAATTGTAAAAATATTTCAAAAAACCCCTTGTCAAAAGGGAAAAAGCAGGCTATAGTCTTACAGCATTGAAAAAAGAAGGATTTTGCAGGAACAAAGGAGAGATAGAATGAGCAAGAAAGCAACAAAGACCCCGGAGGAGCTGCAGACAGCTTTGCAGGAGCTGATCGCCCAGGGCAAAAAGGAAGGCATGGTCCGCACCGTCGACCTGAACGCTATCCTGGAAAAGATGGACCTGACCCCGGAAAAAATCGAAGAAGTGTACGACCGCTTTGAAGCCATGAACATTCAGGTGATGGGTACAGAGCTGGAGCTGGACCTGGATGATGACCTGGATCTGGACCTGGTGGACGGTTTGGACGATGACCTGTCCCTGGACGGCCTGGACGAAGAAGACCTGGTTGACCCGGTTGATCTGGCTGCAGAGTACAATTTGGACGATCCGGTGCGTATGTACCTGAAGGAGATCGGCCAGATCAAGCTGCTGACTCCGGAAGAAGAAGTGGACCTTGCCCGCCGTGTCAGCGAAGGCGACCAGGCTGCAAAGGATAAGCTGACCGAAGCCAACCTCCGTCTGGTGGTTTCCATTGCCAAGAAGTATTCCGGCAGAGGCCTGCACATTCTGGACCTGATCCAGGAAGGCAACACCGGCCTGATCCGTGCTGTTGACAAGTTCGACTACAAAAAGGGAAACAAGTTCTCTACATATGCCACCTGGTGGATCCGGCAGGCCATCACCCGTGCCATTGCCGACCAAGCCCGTACCATCCGGGTGCCGGTGCATATGGTAGAAGTGATCAATAAGGCCACTCGCTGCAACCGGAAGCTGGTGCAGGAACTGGGTCGTGAGCCTACTGTGGAAGAGATCGCAGCAGAGCTGAACCTGCCCGTGGAAAAGATCATCGAGGCAAACCGTACCGCCGCCGATACCTTGAGCCTTGATACTCCCGTGGGTGACGAAGAAGATACCTCCATCGGCTCCTTCGTGGAAGATGAGCGTACCCCCGGCCCTGCCGACGCTACTTCCAATGCACTGCTGGCCGAAGCCCTGAAGGAAATTCTGGACACCCTGACCGAAAGAGAAGCAGATGTGCTGCGTATGCGTTTCGGTATGTACGACGGCCGCACCCACACCCTGGAAGAAGTGGGTCAGAACTTCCACGTTACCCGTGAAAGAATTCGCCAGATCGAAAACAAGGCGATTCGTAAGCTGCGCCACCCCAGCCGCGCCAAGAAAATTAAGGACTTCTATTGTTGATAGTAAAATTCCCGTTTTCGTCAGAAAACGGGAATTTTATGATGCATCGCCTCCGGCGATATGATGTTATGCTGCGCATAATGATGTTGTTCGTTGCACGAACAATGATGAAATGCTTTATTTTGTGTTGTTTTTTACTGTCCTACAGGAAGCAATGAGCATCACACGCAAAGCAGTACATTTTGAAGAAAGAGCATCGAAAGTCTGTTGGTCAATCTGCTTGGTTTTGTACAATAACTCCAGCCAATATCCGGTTTCGCTTGCTTCTTTTAAGGCAATCTCTAATTTCGAAATAAAATCCTTTTTGCCCTGGGCGTATTGTGCTTCGTGAATATTTGCACCAATAGATGTACCGCTTCTGCCTATTTGGTTAGAAATAATGGTTTCATGTTCTGCCTTCAGTTGCCTTACAAGGCGAATGATATCCACGGAAAACTCCATAGATAAGTCTTTGAGTTTGTTTTCTTTCATAAGATCGCCCCCTATAAAAAGCATACCACAATAATAAATGCTTTTCAACAGGTTATACTTTACCAATCATTAGCGAAGCGACATCATTCCCGAAGGGAACATCATTGGCAAAAGCCAACATCATTTGCCGAAGGCAAACATCATATCTATTTTCTCATATATCCACATAGCAAAGGCACTGATGGGGATCCACAGGCAAAAGAATTTCAGGCAAATCTGCCCGTGGAAATTCAGAAGCTGCCGGCGGTAATCCCAAATTTGATATCCACGGTTAAAAAGAAGACCCATCAGCAGCTCTACGGACGTGATAACCACTGCCCCCAGTAGTAACCGCAGGGGTAGATAGAGCTGCGGTCTAAGCATCTGCAGCCTTCCCAATAGCAAAAAGCAAAGCCCTCCGGCCAGGAACATACTGTAGTGGCTAAAACCTCGCCACAGGATCTCAAGCGAAACATAGGCCGTTCCTCCCAATAAAAAGAATACAAACAGGCGTAATCCTTGCAATATTGTCACCCCTCCACTTTCTAAAAGCAGGTTTCCCAAAAAATCTTTGGAAAATGCAAACTTTTCTCTTGACAAACCCCAAACCCTTGTATATAATGACATAGCACTTTGGGCGACTTGCTCAATATGGCGGCGTAACTCAGTTGGTAGAGTAGCCGGTTCATACCCGGTATGTCACCTGTTCGAATCAGGTCGCCGCTACCAGGCCCGTTGGTCAAGCGGTTAAGACACCGCCCTTTCACGGCGGTAACATGGGTTCGATTCCCGTACGGGTCACCAAAAAAGAAGAGGACACATTCGTGTCCTCTTTCTTTTTTTGCCCGTACGGGAATCGAAAGGCCGGCCTTGCCTTTAGGCAAGGCAACCAAGTGTCCGGTGGACACTTGGTTAGGCCGTGGGAGATTCCATTGAGCTTTGAGCGCAGTCCGTCAGGACTGTGAACAAAGATCAATCATTAGGATAATTATATCAAAAATGCAAACGATTCTCTACGGGTCACACTGGGACAGTAGAAAAAATATTTTTCCCGGAGTGTCCAAAAACCGGAAGATGAATCGTTACTATAAAATCAGACTATTAGAGGACGGTTGAAAATGCTTGTATATATACAAATGATAGACAGCCCGGCAGAAAAGGATAAATTTGAGTGCCTTTATCTTATGTACCGGGATCTGATGTTCTACATAGCCAATCAAATACTGCAAAATGAGCAGGATGCGGAGGACGTAGTTCACGCCGCCTTTGTGTCTGTTGCAGAGAACATTGAGAAATTTTCTTCCCCTACCTGTCCAAAAACCAAGGGTTACATCGTTACCATTACTGAAAACAAGGCGATCGACCTGTACCGCAAGAAAAAACGCCATCCCAAAGTCACACTTTTAGAAGAAACCGCAGGGCTGGAGGTTTCCTATGAAGGTTCTCACGCTATCGCCCGGTGTTTTTCTATTTTGCCCGCCCGTGATAGGGATATTTTGATGCTGCGATACCGCTACGGCTATACCGCCCGTGAGATCGCCAAAATGCTGAATATTTCCGAAGCCAACGCCAATAAGCGCATCCAGCGGGCAAAAGAAAAACTGGAAAACCTTTGTAATGAGGAGGGATTGCTATGATTTCTGATGAAATGCTGACCCAAGCCGCCCAGGAATATGAGCAGGCTCTCCTGGGCGCACTTCCGGAAACTGTGCCGGCGCACACATTTTCCAAGACCTTTCAAAAGAAAATGGCCCGCCTTTGCCGCAAGACAAAGCATTCTTCTGCCTATACCGCCTTCAAGCGGGTGGCTTGTGCCGTGATCCTTGTGGTGCTCCTTGGCAGCACGGCAGTTCTTTCCAGCGCAGAAGGTCACGCCACCGTTATGGGCTGGATCAATATGATTTCCGACCGCTTTACGCAAAAAACGGAAGAGCCGATTGCCAAAAGCTATGAGCTGAAGGAAGTCCCGGAAGGGTACAGATTGGTGGAGCGCTCTCAAAGAAAGGGCGGCGGCTTTGTGCTGTATGTGGATCACCGGGGAAGCTTCCTGGTGTTCGACTATCAGTACGACCCCAATGGGGGTTCTTACTTTATGAAGATGGAAAATCACATCCATCTGCAGGAAACGGTGGACGGTCAACTGATGGATATCTACCTTTCCCAAGACCCGGCATACCGGAATGCGGTGGTCTGGTCGGTTCCCGGCAAAGCCACCTTCTCCATCAGCGCCTATCTGGAGAAAAATGACCTGATCGCGCTGACGAAAAAAGTGATGCCTCTAAAATAAACTTTTTGTCCGAAATTGCCTTCTTTCTGCGTTATAGTTGTTGACAAAGGAGGAAGGCAATCTCTATAATCCAGCCTTCCAAGAAAGGAGAACTCTATGAAAAAGAAACTGTTTGGAATAACCGCCCTGTTTTTGGCACTATGCTTGCTTTGCGCCTGCGGCAAACAAAAGGAAGAACCGGTTGCGGAAGACCCTCCGGCCACCCCATTTCAGAATGTGTATGACGACGGGGGCAATCTGCTGGTAGAGTACCTGGTAGACGATGATGGCACTTATAAGGGAAAGAAGGAATACCTCTACGAAAAAGGCCAGATGAAGAAGCGCACCTATGACAAAACCGACAAGCTCATAGAAGAAATCGCAGAAGAATACGATGCCCAGGGGAATCTAATTAAAAGCATTGAGTATGATAAAGCTATTGATTTCAGATGCGAAACGGTATACACATACGACGATGGCAAGATGACTGGAAATGTTAGCAATGTATATGTTTGCGGCGAATTGTCTACTTGCTGGGAATTTAATGCGGAAGGCTTGGTGCGTGGCAGAGCTTACACTGATGGTAGAGTCAGTTGGTTTGTTATTTTTGAATATGAAAATGGCCGCAAGAAGCGAAGCACCGACAGTGATGGTAATATGGACATTTATCACTATGATGAAAACGGGAAACAGACGGGCTATACTACATATGACCGGGATGGTCATGTAATAGAAGAAACTGTTTACAATTATAAGGATAGCGGGCTAACCCTGAGAACGGCAAACGACGGCTCATATGCTTTCTACTATTTTGATGAAAACGGCAGGGAAATCGGCAGTGCCCATTACGATGCAGAAGGAAACTTGCTAAAAGAATATATTTACACATGATCACAAAAACGAAAAATACTTTTGAACCGGATAGGATTTTGAACATAAGAAACGGAGGAAATAATGAAGCAGTCAATGCGAAAGAAAAATGCTTTGTTCTTGGTGTGTTTGATTCTGGTTTCTTTGATGATAGGGTGTAATAGAAACCCGGAAACGGCAGTACCCACCGAACCGGCTGTGCCGGATAGTCCGGCAGCACCAGACATACTGGCAGATCCATCCCAATGGCCAAAGGTGGAAGCCTATGCAGGCGTTCCTCTTTTGGAAGCAGATCCGAACAGAGATGTCTACATAGGCCTTGCCAATCAGGATTGCGATTTCTATGCTGGTCCTGTTACCACGGGCGTTTTCTTTGTTGTTCTTACAAAGAAAGCCTATTCTACCAATGATATTAAGGTGGAGTTTCCCGGAAAAACCCACTGCGAAGTGCGTGTTAGCGAGTACAACAGTGTTTTCCAAAATATCGGAGAACATACTGTGGACGGGCAGCAGCTCTATCATTACTTGTGTATGCAGGATATAGATCTGAAGGCCTGGGCGCAACGAAAAAGTGATGAAGTTTATGCCGATAAAGCGCTTAGCGCACTAAAGGAAAATAATCTGCCTGTTAACGAAAAGCTTGCTACATTTATAGAAGACACTGCAACCGCTGAGGGCATTTCCTACACGAAATATCGGGAACAATACAGAGACCAACCTCAGGGGAGCATAACCGATTACAATGCTTACCTTGTAAATCTGAGTTTCCGGCCCAAGAGATATGTGGATGAAACGGTGGAATACATTGATATCACCATAGGTGCAGAGAAATATCGGGTAGAGTTTGGGCAATGGAGATTTCATAATGAGGACTGGCCGGAAGCAGACCAGAATCCTAAAGGCATAGTGCCTCGTCAGCTTTTCGGCGTGTTTGCCGCTCCCGATGACAGTCCCTATGCGGAAGGGTATTTGCATACCCCCGATGGCTTCCAATTTAATACCTTGGAGGACGTTCTCCTTACGGGTATTCGGTGTTCAGAAGGGACGGACGCTCAAGCAATAGGAGCAAAACTTGCTTGTACTGCAGGCCTTAGCGACACCACCATTTTTTGGGATGGCGTGACCCCTCTAAAAGTAGAAGCGGCATCCAAGGTAAGTGCCTCCGTTTATCTTTACAGCGAGAAGTTTAAAGAATATGAAATGAATATGACCACCACGATTTATCTGGATTATGAGCTGGTTTCTACAGGTGAAAAGTGCACCTTTGCCATGCAATATCACTTCCCACGGAGCAATAACGTATGGGACACCTATTGCTTAGCTTTTCTGGGGATAGATGTGGGAGAGTACTACCATTATTTCTCTGAGGAAATGATAGGTGTGGGTTGGCTTCGTGAGCTTCCGGAAAGTTGGCGGGTGGACTGAATGGGTAACAGCTCCGACATTTGAATAATGAATAACAAAAAGAGGGGAATTTCCCCTCTTTTTCTATTTGCTTTGTCCCACTTTAGGGAGTGCCAAAGGCTCCCTTGTGTAAAGGGCGCCTTTGATCTTTATTTTATCTTTTCCAAAAGGTTATTGTAAAGTTCCCGGGTGGCTTCCGGGGTCTTGGCGTTGATGACCAGGATCTTTTCCCCTACTTGGATGATGATCTTATCTTTACAGCCGTTGTAGGTGTAGCGGGTGTGGCTGCCCAATTCTTCATTCCGGAATTCTCCAAGAGACAGTTTGGCAGAAGCAAAGCCGAAGGTGCGGCTGCCGATGGACAGGTCTGCCGTATATTTGATAGAAGTAATGTCTTCATAGGCTACTTCTGTGCTGTCGTAGTAAATACTGTCTACTGTAAAGGTGGTTTCTCCAAAGGTGCAGGTCACATCCCCGGTGAACATCAGCACTGCCACAAATACCAAAATCAGCGGCACCATAATAAGACTAATGATCTTGCCAACCTTATAGGACTTGTTGTCCATAGGGGCATATTCGATGCCTGCGGCCTTGTGGGCTTTGTAGATCTTGTAGGAATACAGCATGGGCAGCGCCATCATGGGAATAAAGAAAACGGGCAGGATATACAGGCACCAATTTCCGGGCAGGAAGGTGGCGGCGATCATCAAAAGACCGCCAACGAACCAGACTTTTCCGGCAAACCGATGGGTCTTGACCCAGTTTTC
This sequence comes from Faecousia sp., assembly GCA_045122735.1. Classification (GTDB taxonomy): domain Bacteria; phylum Bacillota; class Clostridia; order Oscillospirales; family Oscillospiraceae; genus Faecousia. Next base: position 44,911 of record JBGVHZ010000008.1, on the reverse strand, counting down.
TTCGTTTTGGAGTGTCCATGTGATCTTGATGCCCAGGGTGCTGTTTTGCTTGATCTTGGGCATATAATTGCCCATAAGGGCGAACAGAATACCCAGGAAAGCAGGCAGGAAGCGGGCAAAATGCATTTCCATACCAAAGGCCACCCCGTACAAAAGACCGCTCACAAAAAGGCTGAGGCAAGGGATGATCCAGAAGATAATGGCCTGGGCTTTCTTCGTTTGATTGTGGATGTTCTTATCAAGCCCTGTGATCACCAGGGCGAGAATATGCACAGCCAGCAAAATGCTGCTGGGCAGAAATACGACCATAGCCTTGCTGCCCTGGCCGTCCGCTGCGCCGTCTGCGCCCCAGTGGGTGGTCATGTTGTCCGGCAGCTTGTTCCATAAAAGCAAGCCTGCCAAAATGGGAAGCAAAATCACAAGGCAGGAAAGCAGTAGCTTTCTCTTGTTATTTTTCAGAAATGTTTTCATTGTTTTCCGCTCCTTTCAAGCCGCTGATCCAAAGCATGATTTCCTCCAAAACGGAGGCGTTCAGTTCGTAATAAATGAATTTGCCTTCCCGGGTATCCCGAATCAGGTCTGCATCTTTCAATACCGACAAATGCCGGGAGATGGAAGCATCGGTGACAGGGAAGTGGCTGCTGATCTCCCCGGCAGAGAGCCGCCCGGAGCGGAGCATTTGCAGAATTTCCCGTCGGATGGGGTCAGCCAGCGCCTTTAGTGTATGCTGTATTGCCATAGGTCATCACTCCTTTAACATTTAACCTAATTGTTAATTGAATGATACCACGCCCTATTCCCTTTGTCAAGCACTTTTCTATTGAAAATTACCAAAGAAATGGTATTATATAACAAAGGAGGTGAGCCGGTGGAGACCATCAAGCATTTTCTCAAGGGCATCATTGCAGGCGTGGGCGGCATTGCGCCGGGCCTGAGCGGCAGTGTGCTTTTGGTCATTATGGGCCTTTATGAAAAGACCATCAACGCTTTGGGTACGCTTTTTAAGCATTTTAAGAAAAATGTAAAATTCCTGCTGCCGGTTTGCCTTGGTATGGCCTGCGGCGTATTGCTTTTCAGCAAGATCGTGGATTTTCTGCTGGCAAACTTCGAAACGCCAACCCGGTTTGCATTTCTTGGTCTGGTGCTGGGTACCATCCCTCTTTTCTATCGGCAGGTCCGCAAAAAGGGATTTAGAAGCCGCTACTATTTTGTGATGCTGGTCGCCGGATTGGCAGGTCTTATGCTTTTCGGTATGAATAAGGCCCTGTTCCCCCAGATCACCGACCCCAATTTTGGGCAAAAGGTGTTTTTGGGTGTGGCGGTTGCCGGCTCTTCCATCGTGCCGGGTGTGGATAGTGCCGTGATCATGTCCTCTTTGGGGCTTTATGAATTGTATGTTTCCTCGATTGCTAACTTGGATATGCGCGTTCTGCTGCCGGCGCTGATCGGCCTTGTTTTGGGTGCTGCAGCCATTTCTGCCGGTATGAATTTCCTGCTCAAAAAGGCGTATACCCTAACCTTTTCCGTTATTTTCGGCTTGTTTATTTCCATCATTCCCAATATTTTGCAGGATTGCTACAAAATAAATAACCTGTGGGAAGGTGCAGTTGCCATCGCTTTTGCCCTGGCAGGCTGCATTGTCAGCTACTACTTGGGAGACATTTCTGCCAACAATGCCCGTCTGAAGCGGCTGTTCAAAAAGAAAGGATAACACCTATTGTTGACAAACCTGCGATGGGTGTTATAATTTTCTCATAAGGGCTTGTAGCGCAGTTGGGAGCGCACCACATTCGCATTGTGGGGGTCGGGAGTTCGAATCTCCTCAAGTCCACCAATAAAAGGGACACCCAAACGGGTGTCCCTTTTATTGGTATACTTGCGAAGAGGAGATTCGAAAAATTAAATGCAACGCGGATGAGCGTTGCCGGCGAGGGCTGGACCGAGCCGAACCATAATTTTTGCCAAAGGCAAAAATGCAAACGAATCTCCTCAAGTCCCCATCGTCCGCAAGGACGATAAACGGACTTAGAAAGGAGTCGAAATGATGTTATGCTGCAATTGCACCGCCAACGACAGAAATTTTAACGAATCCCCTTAAAGTCCACCAAATAACCCCACGCATCAGTTCGGTGCGTGGGGTTTTATGATTTATTCTCGCCCGGCATATCTGGCCAAAACAGCCATATAGTCCGCATGAGCTTTCTTTTCAAGAGATTCATAAATCGCTCTCGACTCGGGGTGCCGTTTGGTTTCGCCCACAGCTCTTTCATAGCGGGCCTTTGCATTATTCAACTCGGCTCTTTCCCATGCGTACAATTCTTTTTTGGGGGCAGGCTGACTTTGCGCAGGGGCAGAATAACTGGGAGTTCTGGGAGCAGAGACGGTTTGGGCAGGTCTTGCTGCTGTACGTCCTGCAGTACTTCTTGTTTTCTTGTATGTGTAAGGCTCAACAGCGTATGTATGAGTGATTTGATCATTTTCGCCGGGAGCAAATTCAATGTATTTGGTTCTGAGGTATTCAAGACCACGGCGGAAATACTTACCATTTTCCCTAACAACAATAGCATTATACATCGGGGTAAGTGCCTGGGGGTCATCCTGTGCAGAGAGCTTGTTATACAGGGCGATCCACTCACTTTGGGAGTAGGGTTTACTATAATTGTTATCAATATAAAAGTCACTCCGGGCATTCTCCGCAGAAAAATCTTGTGCAAGCATTTTAGATGCGTTTTTCAAAATAGCATTCTTTTCTCTGTTCATCTTAGCTGTGGCTTTTTCCAAACTGTCTGCGCAAAACAGATCCTTTAATTTGTCAAAAAACATTTTTCTGCTCCTTTTGTGTTATTACATTCTCAGCATTCGCTAAATGACATTTAGTGAATGTCAGGCTTGCCATCAGTATAGCAGGTAATTTTCTAAATGACAAGCACTAAATGTCAAATAAGGGGAGATTATATGTTTATCAACAAGACAAACGATGGAAAGAATAATCTCTGCGGACAACGGGTCGCCAGTTTTCGAGTAGCGGCTGGAATGTCTCAAAGACAGCTTGCAGAAGCACTACAATTGGAAGGCTTAGATGTCGACAAAAACGCTATTCAACGCATTGAGTGCGGCAAACGTTTTGTCACGGACATTGAGCTTGTTTTTCTTGCAAAGGTTTTCCGCGTTTCCTATTCTGCTTTATTGGATGGTGCAGAATAATATTGATTTTCCTTATCTTGCCTCCCTCTTTGAGGGAGGTGGCTTTGCTTTTAGGCAAAGACGGAGGGAGTGTCCTTTCTTAAGAACGACACTCCCCCAGTCAAAACCTGCGGTTTTGCCAGCCCCCTCAATGAGGGGGCCAAGGTCAGAAACTTTCATTTCTCATTTTCTCACTCCCCCAAATTGACGAACTTCCCTCTTTATGCTATAATACCGGAAGAAATTTCAGTTTCCCGGAGGAACGACTATGAGAATGCGCAGAAAGAACAATTTAGAGCCCCGGATGGCTGCCTGCAGCGAATGGCAGATCACCGATCCTGCCGCTTTGCAGGGTAACTGGCGCTCCCTAAAGCCTGATTGCACCGCCCTTTGGGTGGAAGTAGGCTGCGGCAAGGGCAAATTTACCGTTGAAACCGCCCAGGCAAACCCCGATGTGCTGATGATCGCCATCGAGCGCTGCCGGGAGGCTATGGTGATGGCCATGGAAAAGGCCAAGGCCATGGAACTTAAAAATGTGTTCTTTGTGGATATGGATGTAGCTCTAATGGAAGGCTGCTTTGCCTTCGGGGAGATCGACCGGATCTTTATTAACTTCCCCGATCCCTGGCCCAGAAGCAAGAATGCCAAGCGGCGGCTCACCTTCCGCACCTTCCTGCGGCTTTACTCCCGTGTATTGAAAGACGGCGGCGAGATCCATTTCAAAACGGACAACAGCCCCCTCTTCGAGTTCTCTCTGGAAGAAATGGAGCTGGTAGGTCTGCCCCCTCGGAATGTGACCCGTAACCTTCACGAAAACGGTATTGTGGGCATTATGACCGGCTACGAAGAAAAATTCCACGCATTGGGTACACCTATTAACCGCTGCGAGGTAGTGACCCATCCGAGGCTGAGTGAATCCGAACCGCAGTAGTCCCACAGCAATCCTTTTCGTTTCTTTTTGCCTTATCTTCCTTGCCTTGCGCCAGCAAGGCGGCGTCATCTGCGCCAAAAATCAATCAAAAATTATTTGCTGAGGGATGCTTCGCAGTTTTCAGCAGGCTGCATTTTTCAAGATGAAGAAAATCACGCAGACAATACTTTGTGTATTATCAAGGGATTTTCTGATGTATTGGGAAATGCAGCCTGCTGAAAACCTGCTGTGGTTCGGATCCGCTCAGCCTAAGGAGGAAGTAAAATGACTACCTATCAGGCAGGTGCTTGCGATGTTGCCGTTGTAGGCGCAGGTCACGCAGGCATTGAAGCGGCCTTGGCTGCTGCCCGTATGGGGCTTCACACCATTCTTTTTACCATCAATCTGGATGCGGTGGGCAATCTGCCCTGTAACCCGGCCATTGGCGGCACAGGCAAGGGCCATTTGGTAAGAGAATTGGATGCCTTAGGCGGACAGATGGCCCTGGCGGCAGATGCGGCTTGCATTCAGTACCGGATGCTGAACCGGGGCAAAGGGCCTGCGGTCCATTCTCTCCGGGCGCAGGCTGACCGGCGGCATTATCAGGCCTATATGAAGCATATTTTGGAGACCCAGGAAAACTTAGAACTGAAGCAGGCTATGATCACCCGAGTGCTGACAGAGGATGGAAAAGTCACCGGTGTGCAGACCCGTTTGGGTGCGCTCTATGATGCCAAGGCGGTGGTTTTGGCCACCGGCACGTATCTTGACAGCACTGTGATCACCGGCGAATCTGTGGAAGCCTCCGGCCCGGACGGTATGCATCCGTCCATTGGTCTTGCAGATAATCTGCGGGAGCTGGGTCTGACTCTTCGCCGGTTTAAGACCGGCACACCCCCCAGAGTGAACCGCCGCAGCATCGACTTTTCCAAAATGGAGCTGCAGCCCGGCGATGAAAATCCCGAGCCTTTCTCCTTCTCCACGGAGGGCGGCTTATATAATCAGGCAGTTTGCTACCTGACCTACACCAACCCGGAAACCCACGAAATTATCCGGGAAAACCTCCACCGCAGCCCCATGTATGATGGCACGATTTCCGGTGTAGGCCCCCGGTACTGCCCCAGTATCGAAACCAAGATCGTCCGCTTTGCAGAAAAAGAGCGGCATCAGCTGTTCATTGAGCCTTGTGGCCTTGAAACAGAGGAAATGTATATTCAGGGCTTCTCTTCTTCTCTGCCGGAAGATGTGCAGCTAAGAATGCTGCACACCATCCCCGGTCTTGAGAATGCAGAAATGATGCGCCCGGCCTATGCCATCGAATATGAGTGCGTAGACCCCCGGGAGCTGTATCCCACCTTGGAGCATAAAAAAGTAAGCGGCCTTTACGGCGCAGGTCAGTTTAACGGCTCTTCCGGCTATGAGGAAGCGGCTGTGCAGGGCTTTGTGGCAGGTGCAAATGCGGCGCTGAAATTAAAGGGCGAAGAACCTCTGATCCTCACCCGTGACACAGGCTATATCGGTACGCTGATTGATGATCTGGTCACCAAGGGAACAGAAGAACCCTACCGGATCATGACCAGCCGCAGTGAGTATCGGCTTCTTCACCGGCAGGACAATGCAGACAAGCGGCTGACCCACATCGGCTATCGGCTGGGTCTTGTAAGCCGGGAGCGAATGGAGGCGGTGGAAGAAAAGTACGCCCAGGTCGCCCGGGAAATTACCCGCTTGGAAGGAAACGGTGTGCCTGCTTCCAAAGAATTAAATGAAATGCTGGAAAAGCGGGAGTCTGCTCCTGTGGCAAGCTCTGCTCGATTGGCAGATCTTTTGCGCCGCCCCCAGGTGACCTATGAGGATTTAGCGCCCTTTGATAAGGGCCGCCCGGAACTTCCTGTGGCGGTGACCAACCAGGTGCAAATTCAGCTGAAATATGCAGGCTATTTGGCTCGCCAGGAAAAGCAGGTCAGCGACTTCCAAAAGGAGGAAGCCAGAGCGCTGCCGGAAGACCTTAACTATGAAGCCATTGCAGGTCTTCGTCTGGAAGCAAGACAGAAGCTTCAGGAAATTCGTCCCCGGTCCATTGGACAGGCAGGCCGTATTTCCGGTGTGAGCCCTGCAGACATTGCAGTTTTGCTTATCTATCTGGAACAAAACAAATAAGAAAAAGGGTTTGAGCAAACACTCAAACCCTTTTTAAATTTACTTTGTACCGAAAATTCTGTCACCTGCGTCGCCCAAGCCAGGCACGATATACTTGTGCTCGTTCAGCTTTTCGTCCACGGAAGCCAGATACAGCTCCACATCGGGGTGGGCTGCCTGCACAGCGGCAACGCCCTCGGGGCAGCCGATGATGTTCATCATAATGATGTTCTTGCAGCCACGCTTTTTCAGAAAATCAATGGCGGCAATGGCGCTGCCACCGGTAGCCAGCATGGGATCGACTACAAAAACAACACGCTGTTCGATATCTTCAGGCAGCTTGCAGTAGTATTCCACAGGCAGATGGGTCACCGGGTCACGGTACAAACCGATGTGACCGATCTTTGCGGAGGGGATCAGGTTGACCATAGAGTCCACCATGCCCAAACCTGCGCGAAGAATGGGGATAATTGCCAGTTTCTTACCTGCCAAAACCTTTACCTTGGCGGTTGCCACAGGGGTTTCCACTTCCACTTCCTGGGTGGGCAGGCTACGGGTGGCTTCGTAGCACATCAGCGCAGCGATCTCGCCAACCAAACCCCGGAACTGATTGGTGCCGGTGTTCTTATCGCGCATAATAGAAAGCTTGTGCTGAATCAGAGGATGGTCTAAAACATGTACATTTGCCATAGTGATACTCCTTTATTTCTGTTCTTTTTCCAGCCGTTCCCGTTCGGCCTGTGATAGACGAAGATAATTGGGGGTCAGGGCAGCGCCGTCGCAAGCTTCCCCACGGGAAAGCTTTTCTTCGGCAGCCAGAGCAACGCCGGCGGCACGCTGATGCATCCGGTGTTCCGGGGGCAAAACAAGGCTGTTAACTTGTTCCTTCAGGGTATTATAACACAAAATGCTCCCATCTCCAACAAGAAAAACAGGTTGGGAAAGATTTTTCAGCTCTTCTCCCAGCTCCTGTAGAGAAATGGCACGATCTTCTGTCAGACGGGTCAATTTGCCTGCTTCTGCCCGGAAGGTGGCGGTGTAGACCTGACTTCTGCGGGCATCCATTACGCCCACCACATAGCCCTGCCAAGCGCCCAAAGAAAGAGCCATAGCTTCCAAAGTGGATACGCCGCAGCAAGGAATTTCCTTGCCCCAGGCATAGCCCTTTGCGGCGGCAACGCCGATACGGACTCCTGTAAAGCTGCCGGGGCCGGCAGCAACAGCCACCGCTTCCACATCCTGAGGGGCATAGCCGCAGGAATGGAGCAGGTCTTCTGCCATTTTCAGCAGTGTCTGGGAGTGGGTCAGGCCGGTGTTATTATAGCTTTCGCCAAGAAGCTTGCCCTCTTTCATCAAGGCAACAGAGCCTGCCTTGGCAGAGGTCTCAAAGGCTAAGATCAGCAATTTGGGGGCCTCCTTCCAAAGTGATTTTGCGGCTTTCTTCACCGGTTTTGCAGATGGTGACCGTAAGGGGATCTTCCAGAGCTTCTGCCACATTTTCGCTCCACTCTACGGCGCAAATGCCTTGCCGTTCCAGATAATCGTCCCAGCCAATGTCGAAAAGGTCATCGGCGCTGTGAAGACGGTACATATCAAAGTGGAAAAGGGGAATTCTTCCCCCAAGATATTCATTTACAATGGTGTAAGTGGGGCTGGTAACAGGATCTTGAATGCCCAAGCCCCGGGCAAGACCCCGGGTAAAGGCGGTTTTGCCTGCGCCCAGGTCACCCCGGTAGGCAATCACCGTGCCTGCAGGCAGCTTTTGCCCCAGCTTTTGCCCCAAGGCTTCTGTTTCCTGGGGACTATTCGTGATAAATTCCATAGTAACCTCAATATTGCGCGTTTTGAAGCTTTTCTGCCTGGTCGGCAGTGGCAAGGCCGTCGATCAGTTCGTCCAAAGCACCGTCCATCACCGCATCGATTTTATAAAGTGTCAGGCCGATCCGGTGATCCGTCACCCGGCCCTGGGGGAAATTGTAGGTGCGGATACGCTCATTTCGCATACCGGTGCCGACCTGGCTGCGGCGCATACCCGTAATTTCCGAGGACAGCCGCTCCTGCTCGATCTCATAGAGCTTGGAGGCCAGCAGACGCATACACTTTTCCCGGTTTTGCACCTGGCTACGCTCCTCCTGACAGGCTACAACGATACCGGAGGGCTTGTGGATCAGCCGCACCGCAGAGCTGGTCTTGTTGACGTGCTGACCGCCTGCACCGCTGGCACGGAATACCTGCATTTCAATGTCTGCAGGATTCAGCTGCACATCTACTTCTTCCATTTCCGGCAAAACCGCAACGGTGGCGGTGGAGGTGTGGACGCGGCCGCCGGACTCCGTTTCCGGTACACGCTGGACCCGATGGACACCGGATTCGTACTTCAGCCGGGAGTAAGCCCCCCGACCGTTGATCACAAAGTCTGCTTCCTTTACGCCACCCAACTCTGTGTCAGAATAGTTCATCAGCTCAATGCTCCAACCCTTTTGGGCGGCATACATACTGTACATTCTGAAAAGGCTGTGGGCAAAAAGGGCGCTTTCTTCGCCGCCAACACCGCCCCGGATCTCCACGATAACGCTTTTTTCGTCGTTGGGGTCCTTGGGCAACAGAAGAATTTGCAATTCTTTATATAGGGTTTCGGAACGGGCCTTGGCCTCCTGATAGGTCTGCTGGCAGAATTCCTTCATATCCGGCTCGCTCATAAGGGCCTGGGCATCTTCCATTTCCTGAATGGCGGCCCGGTAAGCAGCAAGGGCGTCCATAAGTGGCTCTAAGTCGTTCTTCTCCCGCAAAATGGCAGCCGCCTTCTTGGGGTCATTATAAAAGTCCGGCTGTTCAGACCGGGCGCAAAGTTCTTCAAAGCGGTTTTGCACCGCTTGCAATTTTTGAAGCATAGCAAATCCTCCGCTTCGCATTTTTTGTTATTATACAAGGGTTTTCCCTTTTTGTAAAGTGACCCCAAGGACGGGGTGAAAATACTTTTTTATAATTTTTACGCAACTTAATACAAACTTAAAATTTAACCACTTTTTTTCTTCACAAATACAAATTATTATAAAGATACAATGTTTCAATCTTCTTTTCTTTTTTCCTTTCCTCTTATTTTTTGCAGAAACCGCGGCTTGTCCGCGGTTTTTGCATTTTCTGCAGAAACTGCGTTTCTGCAGAAAACAGAGCGCAAAGGAGCCGCCAAGACAAATAAAACGGGCTCGTCGGCGTACAAAGGTACGGTAGAGCCCGTTTTGTGCAGTAAGGCAAACTGCCTTGCACAGCAAGTTTTTTGCTTAAAACTTCCCTTGGCTTACTTTGGAGCAAACTACCTCTCTGCAAGCGAGAGAGAGTGTGCGCGGTTATTAAATGTTCGGCAGTTTGCTGTTTGGCGATTTCTTTGCTGCTCTGAGCAGAAGCCGCGGCTTGTCCGCGGTTTTTTTGCATTTTATAGAAAAATTGGGCAAAACTATCACGAGGTGACAGTTTTGCTTTTTTCTTTTGTGCGTGGGGTTATCCTTTACATTTTGCTGGTTGCGGTCATTCGTATGATGGGAAAACGGCAGGTTGGGCAAATGGAGCCTTCTGAATTTGTGGTGACTATGATGGTGGCAGACTTTGCCGCCATTCCTTTAGAGAAGGCGGATATTCCCCTTTACACCGGCGTGATCCCTATTTTGACGGTGCTGGGCATGGAGCTGGTGCTGTCGGGACTTTCCATGGGCAGTATCCGCTTTCGGAAATTCGTTTGCGGAAAACCGGTGATCCTGATCGAAAACGGCCATATTTTGCAGAACAATCTGCGTCGCACCCGGGTAACCATGGATGAACTGACAGGGCATTTGCGGGAAAAGGATGTGCTGGACTTAGAGAGCGTCCAGTATGCCATTTTGGAAACCAACGGTAATTTGTCCGTTTTCCCTTACACCAAGGATGCCCCGGCCAGCGCCCAGGATGCAGGCCTGACGGTAAAAGAGCAGTATCTTCCCATAACGATCATCAGCGATGGCAGAGTGGAAAAGGAAAATCTGAAAATCAGCGGAAAAGACGAAAAGTGGCTGGAAAAAGAACTGAAAAAACAAAAAGCCGGAGTAAAAGATACCTGGCTTCTGACGGTGGATAAGGCGGGGAAGGTGTTTTTCTGCCGGAAGGAGGAAAAGTGACCTGGCGGTTTTATGTGGGAGCGGCGCTCCTTGTGGGGTTGGGGATTCTATGCTTTATTGCGGATAAAATATAAAACGCAGTTGAAGCCAACTGCGTTTTATAATAATGTTCTTGCCATATAGGGCGGCCGGATGTACCGCTCGTAGCTGGTGGGACTTGGTCGGGCGTACACGCCGGAGACGAAGCCAAGCATACCGTACACGGTGATAATGGAAGAGCCACCGTAGCTGATGAAGGGCAGAGTCAGACCGATAACGGGCATAACACCCATGCACATACCTACATTGATAACGATCTGGAAGATAAGGGCCGCGCCTGCACCAAAGCAGATCAGCTTACGGGTATAGTCAGGACTGCGCACACCAACCCAAATGACCCGGGCAACGACCAAAAACAGCAAAACAATGGTGAAAATACAGCCGATATATCCCAGCTCCTCGCCAATGGCGGAGAAGATAAAGTCAGTGTGCTGGGCAGGCAAAACGCCGTAGGTCTGGGTACGGTTGCCGTTAAACAAGCCTTGCCCAAAGAGGCCACCGCCGGTAAGCGATTTTAGTGAACGCATGGTGTGATACCGCTCGTTGATGCCCAAGGGGTCAATAGAGGGATCAAAGAGGATCAGGAAGCGGTTTTTCTGGTAGCCGTCCAGCATGCGCCACAAGAAGGGAAGTGCCACAGCAAGGCCGCCGCCGGCAATGGCAAACCAGATAAAACTGATGCCGCCTGCTAACGCCATAACCACATAGATGACGACAAAGATAACAGAAACGCCCAGGTCACCGGAAAGTCCCAGATTCAGTGCGAACAGCAAAAAGAAGGGGAAGAAGCTGCGCATCACAGAAGAAATGGCAGAGGGACGGTTTTGCCGGGCGCCCATAATGGCTGCGCACACAAGAATAAGGAAGATCTTGGCAATTTCTGCAGGCTGAATGAAGAAGGGCAGAAAATCAATATCGATCCAACTCTTATTGCCGGAGCCGTTGTCTGCGCCGAAGGGGATCAGCAGCAAAATAAGACCATACATAACAAGGTACAGAATGCGCCGCCGCTCCAAAATGCTGTCAATATTCAAAGAGGAAATAAAAAAGTAGAGGAAAACGCCGCCAACGGAAGCAAGCAGCTGGCGTTCTACAAAGGATAGCGTTCCACGGTAGTTTGTAGTGGTGGCGATCATTAAAAGGCCAAACGCATTGGCAAGGCCGCAAAGCAGCAAAAGGATCAAGTCACTCTTGCGGATGGCATTCCAGGCATATTGCCGAAACCAGCGGATCACAGCATTTCCCCCTTTCCCGATTTTTTATCATTCTAACACGAAAGCAGAAAAAAGTAAAGGGCAACGGAAGTTGCCCTTTTATTTATCGTATAGTGTGAAAAAATGTCGTAATGCCTGCTCATAGGCGGTTCTGTCTTTATAGTAGCTCATGCCGTGATCCGCCCCGGGAACGATGAGAAGGTGCTTTGGACCACCGCAGGCTTTGTAGTTTTCATAGGTCATTTCCACCGGCACGAACCGATCGTCGGAGCCGTGGATCAGCAGCACCGGAAGGCGGCATTTTGCCAAGGCCTTGGGTGCGGAACAGCTGGAAAGGCCTGCCTGGTTTCTTTTTTTGCAGAGTCTGTGGGCAACCGGCCCACGAAGGGCATAGGAAAGATGGAGATTGTCTTTTACCACATGGCGGCAAATGTCCTGGGGGCTTGTAAAGCCACAATCTCCAATGAGACCTCTTACCGTTCCCGGAAGGGGAAGCTCGGTGCTCATCAGCACGGTGGCGGCACCCATGGATACCCCGGCAAGATAAAGGGACAAATGGGGATACAAACAAGCCAAATAGTTAGCCCAGCGGACGCAATCGTGGCGCTCCAAGGCCCCCAGACCCATAAAGCTTCCGCCGCTTTCTCCCTGTCCTCGTTGCTCCGGAAGGAGCAAACAGCAGCCTTCTTCCAGCAGGAAGGGTGCGATCATGCCAAAATCGGAGTACCAGCTGCTTCGCCAGCCGTGCATACCCAAAATGAGCCGCTTTGGGTTGGGGCAGGTGAAGAAGTGCCCAATCAGAGTCTCTCCGTCCCGGGCTTTGATGGTGACCCGTTTGTGAGGTATTGCCTGCAAAGCCTTTCCGGTCTGCTCCAATTTGTGCAGGAAAGACTGGGTGCAGCCGCTTCCCCGGATGGCGGCTCGGGTAAGGCCTGCAGGGGCGGCGGGCATTTGCCGGTCCACCGCCATCTTCACAAGATAGCAGGTCAGGGCGTGGGAAAGGGCAGCAGTACCGGCAACCCCGGCGGCAAGAGATAATGTAAGTTTTTTGTTCATAGGGACCCCCAAAGGAAAAAATAAGCAGAGAAGCTTGCTTCTCTGCTTATTTTGGACAAAGGGGAAAGGGTTTATACTTCCTTAGACTTGGTTGCGATCTCCAGCAGGCACTTTGCCATAAATTCGTCGGGGGTCATAGCGCCCAGATCGTCGCCCTTCCGGGTACGGACGGAAACAGTGCCGTTTTCCATATCCCGGTCGCCAACCACCAGCATATAGGGGATCTTCTGCAGCTGTGCTTCCCGGATCTTGTAGCCCAGCTTTTCGCTGCGGCAGTCGCTTTCTGCCCAGATGCCGGCAGCTTCCAGCTTGGAAACCAGCTGGTTTGCATACTCGTGGGTACGGTCGGTGATGGGCAGCACCTTTACCTGCAAGGGCATCATCCACAGGGGCAGTGCGCCTGCATACCGCTCGATGAGGTAGGCCAGGGTGCGCTCGTAGCAGCCAAGGCTGGTGCGGTGGATGATATAGGGGGTCTTCTTCTGACCGTCAGCGTCGGTGTATTCCATGCCGAACTTCTGTGCCAGCAGCATATCGATCTGAATGGTAACGATGGTGTCTTCCTTGCCGAAAACATTCTTGTACTGAATGTCCAGCTTGGGGCCGTAGAAGGCGGCTTCGTCGATGCCTACTTCGTAGTCCACGCCCAGCTTATCAAGAATTTCCTTCATGGTAGCCTGGGCATCTTCCCACTGCTGGGCAGTGCCTTCATACTTGATGCCGGCCTTGGCAGGATCCCACTGGGAGAAGCGGAAGCTGCAGTTTTCCAGCATACCAACGGTATCCAGGCAGTACTTTGCCAGCTCCAGACAGCCCTTGAATTCTTCTTCCAGCTGATCGGGGCGAAGCACCAGGTGGCCTTCGGAAATGGTGAACTGACGGACACGGATCAGACCGTGCATTTCGCCGGAGTCCTCGTTACGGAACAAGGTAGAGGTCTCACCCAAGCGCATGGGCAGGTCACGGTAGCTTCTTGCCCGGTTCAGGTAAACCTGATACTGGAAGGGGCAGGTCATAGGACGCAGAGCGAAGCATTCCTTTTCTTCATCATAAGGATCGCCCAGCACGAACATACCGTCCAGATAGTGATCCCAGTGACCGGAGATCCGGTACAGATCCCGCTTTGCCATCAAGGGAGTCTTGGTCAGCAGGTAGCCGCACTTCCGTTCTTCGTCTTCCACCCAGCGCTGCAGAGTCTGAATGACCCGTGCGCCCTTGGGCAGCAGAATGGGCAGACCCTGGCCGATCTCTTCCACGGTGGTGAAAAATTCCAGCTCACGGCCCAGCTTGTTGTGGTCACGCTTCAGAGCTTCTGCCTGCTTTTCAAGGTATACATCCAATTCTTCCTTGCTGGGGAAGCCGATGCCGTAGATACGCTGCAGCATCTTCCGGTTGCTGTCGCCACGCCAGTAAGCACCGCAGGACTTAGTCAGCTTGAAGCCATTGTGCTTGATTCTGCCGGTGTGGTCCACGTGAGGACCGGCGCAGAGGTCAGTAAAGTCGCCCTGGGTGTAGAAGGAGATGATGGCATCCTCCGGCAGGTCGTTGATCAGCTCTACCTTGTAGGGCTCGTTAGCGGCTTCCATAAAGGCGATGGCTTCAGCACGGGGCTTTTCGGTGCGCTCCAAGCGGATACGCTCCTTGCAGATCTTCTTCATCTCAGCCTCGATCTTTTCCAGATGCTCGGGGGTGAAGGAGAAGGGCGCATCAAAGTCGTAGTACCAGCCTTCTTCGATGGCAGGGCCGATGGCCAGCTGCGCTTCCGGCCACAGACGCTTTACAGCCTGGGCCATGATGTGGGAGCAGGTGTGCCAGTAGGTTTTCCGGTACTCGGGGTTTTCAAAAGTGTACAGATTTTCTTCAGACATAGTTTTTCCTCCTTTTCTTGGGGAGAGGTATAAAAAATACCCACTCCCTGATAAAAATCAGGGGTGGGATGCAAAACATTCCACGGTTCCACCCTGGTTACGGCATAGCCGTCACTCATTGACTCTGTAACGGGAGTTCCCGGTATGGCATTTCCGCACATACGACTCAGAAGTGGTATGACACAAAGGAAAACTTTAAGACCTCGCACCAAACGGCCTCTCTCTGCAAAGCTCCAAATGCGCCCGTGTCTTCATCACGGCCTTTAACAAGGGGAATATATCACAATTTTCATAGATTGTCAATCCCGGCGGTGTTTACAAAAAAGCCCTTGATTTTGACGAAAGAGATATGGTATCTTCTTTCCTCCAAGGAGGAACGCTATGAAACTTCTCATTTTATTTTTGTGCTTGCTTCTTGCAGGCTGTACCCCAACGCAAAGGGCAGAGTCAACTGAACCGCCCACAACCCCACAGATAGAGATCCGGGAAGAGGAATGCTTTGCAGGTATCGGCTACAGCAGCATCTACTGTGAGGATCCTTCCTTGCCCAAGGGAAAACTGGAAGTGCTGTTTTTCGGACAATTGGGAAAAGCCCGGCAGACCTGCCTTGTGACCTATGAAAATGGTGTGCAAACAGAAAAGGAAGTCCTGCAGGAAACGGTTTTGGAAGCCCCTGTAAACCAGATCGTGGCGGTTGGCACGGGGGAAAACATAGGGAAAGAACGAGCCTTTCCTCTTTTAGGAGAAAACTGCATCATTACAGAAATGGGACAGGTGCTGGAATATTCCCATCAGGGGCAGTTTAAGGCCACTGCCTATACTTCCGGGATCGCCGATGTGGGCTACATCACCGCCACCGGCACCAAGGCCCGGGTAGGTGCGATCGCCGTTGACCCCAAAGTCATTCCCTATGGCACGAAAATGTTTATCGTAACGGAAGACGGGGAGTATGTTTACGGAGAAGCCACCGCAGAGGATTGCGGGGGATTGATCAAAGGCAACCGGATCGACCTGTTTTTCGATACGGTGGAAGAGTGCTATGCCTTTGGCGCAAGAATGTGTCAGGTATATTTTTTGATTTGATTGCAAAATAACCGCCCCTTTGCTATAATGACAGCAGAAAGGCGGAATTTGTATGTTGGATGTTTGTAATATCGGGGTCATGAAGCCCCTTTTGGTGGAACACGGATTCCATTTTTCCAAGGCGAAGGGTCAGAACTTTTTGATCGCCCCTTGGGTACCGGAGCGGATCGCAGAGGATTCCGGGGTGGATGAGACCGTGGGTGTATTGGAAATTGGCCCCGGCATCGGCCCTCTGACCCAGCAGCTGTGCCTACGGGCAAAGAAGGTCTGCGCCGTGGAAGTAGATACCCGGCTGGAACCTTTGCTTCAAAAGACGGTGGGCGAGTTTTCCAATCTGGAGATCCTATGGTCTGATATCCTGAAGCAGGATGTAAAGGCCTTGGTTGCCGAAAAGTTTGATGGTTTGCGGCCTATGGCCTGCGCCAACCTGCCCTATTATATCACCACCCCCATTTTGAGTGCCCTTTTGGAAGCGGAATGCTTTGAACGGGTGACGGTCATGGTGCAAAAGGAAGTGGCACAGCGGATCGCCGCCAAGCCGGGAACTGCCGACTATGGCGCATTTACGGTGTTCTGCCAGTTCTATGCCCAGCCGGAGCTTCTTTTTGATGTGCCGCCCCATTGCTTTATGCCCCAGCCTAAAGTCACCTCTGCGGTGGTGAGCCTGAAGGTGCGAAAGGAATTGCCTTGGGATATTAAAGATAAGGCGCTGTTTTTCCGGGTGGTGAAGGCCAGCTTTGCTATGCGCAGAAAGACCCTGCAGAATGGCCTGGCATCCGGTTTCCCGGAATTGGGCAAAGCCGGTGCTGCCGAAGTGCTGGAAGCAGTAGGCCTGCCGGCCACCGTTCGTGGTGAAACCTTGGATATTGCCGGGTTTGCATCCATTGCCAACGAAATTTATAGGAGGAAATGTAATGGTTGAATTTTTGCTCCTTGATCTGGACGATACGATTTTAGACTTCCACAAAGCGGAGCATATCGCTTTGAGCAAGACGTTGCGAACCTTGGGCCTGGAGCCTACGGAAGAGGTTTTGTCCCGCTATAGCCTGATCAACAAAGCCCATTGGGAGCGGCTGGAGCGGAAAGAACTGACCCGCCCTCAGGTGCTTTTGGGTCGTTTTGAAACTTTGTTCCGGGAATACGGCATTGAAGTAGATCCTGCCAAGTGCGCTTCCTTGTATGAAGAAAACCTTTCCATCGGCCACTATTTCCTGCCCGGTGCGGAGGAAGCTTTGGAAGCTCTTTCCAAGAAATATAAGCTGTATTTAGTGAGCAACGGCACTGCAAGAGTCCAGGCCGGACGGCTGAAAAGTGCCAATATCAGCCACTTCTTTGAGATCATCTTCGTATCTCAGGAGGTGGGAGCCGATAAGCCGGATATCACCTATTTTGAAAGGGTTTTTGCCCGGATCGAAGGCTTCCAAAAGGAAAAGGCCATCATCGTGGGCGATAGTCTGACCTCCGACATTCAGGGCGGCATAAATGCAGGCATCCGTACCTGCTGGGTCAATCCCAAGGGCAAGCCTGTCACCAATATCGTCCCGGACTATCAAATTGAGAGCATCGCGCAATTAGAAGCACTGCTGGAAACATTGTAAAAGAAAACCGCACTCTTATGAGTGCGGTTTTTATAGTCTTACTTCTACGGGATTTTTAAGCACCATTGTTTCCGGTGTGACGGCGCAGTCCATGGCAAGGACTTTTACACCGTTTTCTGCAGCCTGCCGCAGAGCTTGCCCAAATTTAGGGTCGGTCTTATCATTGGGGTGGAGATACTTTGCAGGAGAAAACTGGATCACAAACAGTACATAGGCGCCAAAGCCTTGTTTTGCCAATTCTGTCAGCTCTCTTAAATGCTTTGCTCCACGCTCTGTGGGCGCATCCGGGAAAGCGCAGATGCCATTTTCTTCCAAAGTCACACCCTTCACTTCCAAAAAACAGGGCTTTCCGTCTTTTGTGAAGGAGAAATCAAACCGGCTTACGCCAAAGGTGCTTTCCGGTTTCAGGTTGGAGATCTCCCCTAAACCGCCTTTTTTCAGCCAACTTTCCACCGCCTTATTGGGGGCTTGGGAATCCATATTGATGAGCAGCTCGCCCTTTTGCGCTGCGATCAGATCATACCGGGTCTTCCGAGTGTCACTTTGGGCATCCAAACACCAAACCTTTGCCCCGGCAGGGAGTAATTCCCGGCAACGACCGGTATTCTTCACGTGGCAAATTTCCTCTTTGCTGCCAATCTCAATGTGGGCAATAAACCGATTGGGCCGCTTCAAAAACACCCCCGGCACCATTTTTCCATCGTAATGCAAAACGCCACCTCCTTTTTCTCCATTATACCACACCCAAGACAAAAGAAAAGAATAAAAAACGAGCCACCCGTGTGGGCGGCTTGTTCACACACAAATATTGAAAAAATCACATTCCTTCGCTATAATAGAAAAGAATGGTTTTTCAAGGAGATGGGACAATGCACGAGAAAGAAACCAAGTCACGGTTTTTGAATATAACAACACTGACGATCGCAGGTCTTTTATGCTTATTGCTTTCTGCCGTTATTTTATTGTGGCACGGTAATGCAACCAGCAACCAAGCGGAACTTCCTTTGATCGCACAGGTGTATTTTGACGGAGAATATCGCATTGCCGATGGGCAGTGGCAGAAGCTCGCAAAAGGAAAGCACATTCCCTCCACCAAGGGGGATGTGACCCTGCGGGGAAACTTCCATATGCTGGCTCCGGATGGAGAGTATATTGGTATTTACAGCGGCGATATGCCCATCGCCCTTTATACAGACCACATTAATTTGACTTTCTATGAAGGCGAATATGGCCCTCATGTGATGGATATAGAAAATCCCTTGTTTGGGGATTCTGCCTGCGGCACATATTGGTCTGCTTATTCCTTGGTGAGCGGGAGCGAAGATCCGATAGAGATCCTTATTCATAATCCCCACAGCTTCGGAAACGAAACGGCCATCGACGAGCTGCTCTCTAACATGAGTTTTTGGTACGGTCTTGAGTTTGAAAAGGGTGTTCTTGAACGAGGAGAACCCCAGAGAAACATTGGCCTTTTATTTATTATTGTGGCGCTTCTGTTTTTGGGAACGGCTTTGTTCTCAGCCCTTATACATGTAAAGAACAGTAAGATCATTTGGGTGCTTGGCATCGTGATCTTGTTCGCAGGCACATACCTGTCCTATAGTGCTGACGGCGTCTCGTTCTGGAGTGAATCGATCGTTTCTAACACGGTGATGCTGGGCTGCTCCATGATGCTCTACATGCTCTTCCTTTTGATAGCCTTTGTGCATTTACTGAAAAGCACAAAAACGATCGGAATGATTACGGTTACCATTCTGGGGCTTGTTGATGCAGTATTTTTCCTTTTGCCCATCCTGACGGATATACTGTTTTATGATACCTTGCTTTACTGGGCAGCCGCGCAAATACTTGCAAATTGTATCCTGTCAGGTTGCCTTGTAAAAGAGTTTTTTGTCACAAAAGGAAAAGAGCGCTTTGTTTACATCTGTTCGATCTTGCCGCTTATTTCCTTTGTGGTCGATGTGATTATGATCGATCTTGGCATTTGGAACAGCGGTGTTTCGTCTAAATATGTATTTTTCGTTTTCTTCGTTGCGGCCATCGTGATGGTGCTTAAGATCATACCGAATAATATCAATGCACTTGCCAAAGCAAAGGAGCTGGAAACAGAGAAAAAGGTTTTGGATGCGGAGCTTGCTGAAAGCCGCATTTCAACCATGATGAGCCAGATCCGCCCCCATTTCATCTATAACACACTCGGAAGTATTGAACAGCTTTGCGAATTGGATCCTCCAAAGGCCGGAGAGCTTGTCCATAACTTTGCAAAGTATCTGCGGGGTAATTTTGGGGAACTGGATAACCCAAAGCCCATCTTAATGTCCCAGGAAATGGAGCATGTGCGTCACTATATCAGCATTGAAAATGTGCGTTTTCCTGATATGACCTTCTCCTTTGAGATGAATTCCGAGGATTTTAGCCTGCCTGCCCTTACGGTCCAGCCGATCGTGGAAAATGCCATTAAACACGGCCTGATGAAGCTGCAAAAGGGTGGCTCTATCCGGGTGGTCTCCTATGAGACAGATACGGATTACTGTATTCGTGTGGAAGATGACGGTGTGGGCTTTGATACAAGCAAGCTGCTTGACGAGAAAAAGCACATTGGTATCCGCAACATTCGTGATCGCCTGAAGGTGATGGTCGGCGGCAAGCTTGAAATTGAAAGCACACAGGGCGTAGGCACAAAAGTTTTGATCACAATACCGAAGGAGGGGAAGAAATGATCGCAATTGCAGTAGATGACGAGCCTTTGATGCTGGGCGCGCTTACCAAGGCCATCAAAGCATCTTCTGATATTGCCTCCGTTGCGAGTTTCACCTCCTGCGAGGAGGCACTCGACTTTATTAAAAGCAACCCTGCTGATGTTGCCTTTTTGGATATCAATATGCGTGGCATGGGCGGTCTTTCCCTTGCGGAAAAAATGATTGGTTTTCGCCCGGAGTGCAAGATCGTGTTCTGTACCGGTTATGAAGAATACGCAATTCCGGCATTTAAGCTTCACGCATCCGGCTATTTGATGAAGCCTATATCGGCAAAGGATGTGCAGGCGGAGATCGATAACATTAAAGGAATCCGCCAAAGAGAAAAACCCCTTACAGTAAGATGCTTCGGCAATTTTGAGGTCTACGCAAAGGGAGAAAAGCTTGCATTCAAGCGTTCCAAGACCAAAGAGCTGTTTGCTTTTTTGGTGGATCGAAACGGCGCCGGTGTTACGGTTGCGGAAATTGGCGTGGCACTTTGGGAAGATGACGAAGATCCAAAAAGTCAAAATTACATTCATCAATTATTCCGGGATTTGCGTCAATCTCTTGAAGCGGTGGGTATGGGAGAAGTTTTTGAGAGGAATCAGTATTTCTATTCTATCAACCCCGAAAAATTAGACTGCGATTATTACACATATTTAAAGACCGGAAGCCCCCCCTTCCGTGGCGAGTATATGTCCCAGTACAGCTGGGCAGAAGAAACCTGCGGACTGCTTTGGGAAAAGAAAACAAAATAAAAATAAGCCGTCAATTCGACGGCTTATTTTTTATGTTTGTAAGAGGTTTGTCATAGCACTGGTGTTATACTGGAACAGAAAATGGCCTGATTATCGGCATGCGTTTCTTGTTTACAGAAATTTGCTGCAATCTAACCCTTAAGGAGAACGAATATGATCAAAAATCGAACAACGCAATTGCTCTTCCAGACGATTTATTGCACCCTTGGCTTTGTGGGCTGTGTTGCCAGCCTGGGAATTTTTGACAATATCCATATGATCCGCTGGGATTGCTATGTTCACTTCACAAACATCAGCAATTATTTTTGCCTGGCTGTTATGCTTGCCGGTTTGATCCAAACCGCAAGAAAGAAGGAAGACAGCTATGTTTCTGCTGCGCCTATGCTGAAATTTATCGGTATGCTTGGAATTCTTCTGACCTTCTTGGTGTTTAACATTATGCTGGCAGGCGCAGAAGGCCGTGATCCCCAGGCGAACTGGCGTGTGAACAGCCTGTGCTTCCATGTCGTTCTTCCCGTTATGTACATAGCCGACTGGTTCTTGTTCTACGAGCGCAAAAAGGCTAAGTGGTATTATCCCATAGCCTCCATCGCATTTCCCCTCATTTATGTAATTTTCCTGCTTATCCAGGCAATCATCTTGAAGTTTGATTCGTCAATTCTCATTCCCACTACAACTACTCCTCTGATCTATCCCTACTTCTTTGTTAATCTTGACACCCAGGGTGTTCCCGGCGTTCTAATATGGGTCGGTATTCTTGCCGTAGCATTTGCCGCGGTTGGATTTGCGTTCTTCGGACTTGACAGACTTGGAAAGAAAAAACTTGATAAATAAGAAAGGAAGCAAACGGCTGTGAAAAAAGATTTGATTTTTGCTCCTATTATGCTGCTTATCGGTGTTCTGTTGTTCTTGCTCAGAGCTACCGGTATGACCGCACATATTGTTATTTCTGTAATTGGTGTTTTGGCTTTGATTGCCTATACGGTATTAACCAAAAAGGAATGGAAAATTCCTGCACTTGAGATTTTGATGAGAGCCTTGTACGGCATTGCATTGATTACCGGTATCGTAATTATGAATGTGTCCGGCATTGCGGCTCTTGCAATCGTCCATAAGCTGTGCGCTGCACTGTTTGTTCTTTTGGTTGTCGTCTTGTTCATTCATAAAACACTTAAAATGCGACCCACAACAACAAAAAAGTAAGACTGATTATGCACCCGAGCGGTGAAATCCTTTTAGAACGATAAGGAGCAAATATCATGGAAAGAAAAAACAATCTCACATACATTCCTCGAAGTCTTGCTGTGCTTTTAATTGTTATTTTACTGTGCTCGGTCTTTTTCACAGGATGTACAGCTGATTCTACACAGGAGGAAGTTGTTATAGGTATTGCATGGCGAGCCGATACCGATTCAGAATTCTACACAAACATTGTTGCCGCTGTTGAGGAAGCGGGTGGCAAACCGGTCCTTTTAGATCAAGTTAAAGCGGATTACCTTACATACGACAGTAATAATACTCTTGTGGATTGTACGGACGAAGTTGGAGGTCTTACACTTGAGTCCGCGAATGCCATCAAAGAGAATTTGTGGGAAAGCACCAATGTTGAAGAGGTCATGCAAGGTATCGATGCCGTAATTTTTACGGGTGGCGAGGATATCAGTTCTTCGCTTTATTCTGATCCCGAACCTTGGCACGGGATTGAAGCTGAAATAGATTTTAACGCAACGAGAGATGTTTCTGACTACATTTTGATGTCCTACTGCATAGAAAAAAATATTGCTGCGGTTGGTTTCTGCCGTGGTATGCAGATGCTGGCGGTGGTCAGTGGAGCCAAAATGATTCAGGATATTCCTACACATTTTCAAAATCTGAATAAGGAGTACCTGTATCAGCACCGCAACGAAAAGGCAACCCCTGAATCCTATAGAGACTATGCGCCCCATGATGTGTCTGTCGCCAATGACTCTCTCGCCTATGAAATCTATCAAAAGGATATTCTGACCGGTTGTCCATCCTGGCATCATCAGGCTGTTTTGAATGTTGATGATACCAATCTGATTGTATCGGGAAGTGTTGATACGAATTCAGAAAAGATGATCGAGATCATTGAATATACCGGCAAAGACTTTATCATTGGTTTTCAGTTCCATCCAGAAGCTGCCGTGGTAAAGCATCTTCAGGGAGCGGAGAATGCAGATGAATTTATGGATCGCGAAACAGCTCTGCTTGTGTTCGAAGCATTGATTGCTATGCTTCGTCAGTAATTGTTAGAGAGGTTCTATATGAAATATTCACCAGATGCTTATTTGTTACACGAATCAAATCGTTTTATAACCTTCAATATCCGGATCAAAGTGGTGATGAAAGATCCGGTGTTGCCTGATGCACTAAAATCAGCTGCGGAAAAAGCTTTCTGCCGCTTCCCGTACTATTCCAAGCAGATTCATATTGATGAAGAGGGCGGTATCGATTTAGTTCCCAATCCCAGAACCATCCGCGTTAGCCCTGTTTCCTTAAAGCGGACGTACCTGTTCTCCGAGGAAGTAAATTACCAGCCTTGCAGTATCGAATACGAGGATAACTGTATTTACTTCAATATGTATCACGGGATGTGTGGTGGCTGCGGCACATTTTTGTGGATCAAGACTACCGTTTACGAGTATATCTGCGCCCGCTATGGTGTGCACCCGGAGCCGGGTACCACCATCATGACGGACACGCCGGTTTCGGAAGAAGAATACGCGTTCCCCAAATTGGATGGTCTGCCCGAGGACGCGCCTATGGGCAAATTAAAAAAAGACGATGTTTGGTTCCCAGGTCTGGAGTATCTTTTGGGCTTTGGAAATCTTGTTTTCCGCGACAGTGTTCATTATGAATTCCAGATTCCCAAAAAGGATTTGATGAAGTTTGCCAGCGAAAACGATGGCAGTCCCATGACCGTGGTGGCGGCAATTATGGCCAAGGCCCTCTATCGCGCACTGCCCAAGAACAATCTGCCTCTGCGTATTGAAACCAACCATAATTATCGTGCTGAGGTGGGGTGTCCCAAAACACACCACGATCTTCTTTCTCATATTTTCCTGCTTGTCCCCCATCATGCGCTGGAGTGGCCCATCGACAGGATCTGCACCGTGCTCAGAGGCTCTACCTTTTTGCAGAGTCAGCCGGAATACGCCTATGAGACCCTTCGCCGTTTTTATGACTACACCGATATCGTGGATGGCGTCAAGGGCTTGAAAAACAAGAACAAATATGCGTCCAAATACAGTCATCGTGTTCCGGACGTACATAATTCTGTGCTTATAAACTATGTGGGTCGTGAGGATTGGGGTACGATGACCGAGTATGTGGAGCGTGTCCACATTATTACAGATGCCCACTTGCTGTTTGAGATTTCGGATGTTGGTGATAATTTCTGCATTTCTTTGATGCAGATGAATCGTAAAACGAAGTATATAGATTGCTTCTGTCAAATTCTGAAAGAAGAGAATATTCCATATAAGATGCATGGTGTATTCAATAATCATCTTCCTATATCGAAAGTGGAGAGTGCGCCGATTGCAGAGCATTTTAAAAGTAAAACAAATTAAAGAAGGCACAGGCACTTAGCGATTTTGAGTGGCTTCTCAGGAGTATGCATGGATAAATTAGTTAGAAAAATAGAAATTCCGCTAGCTAAAAAGGCGATACAAAAGGCGGGATTGTATCTTGTACAAAAAAAGGATCTGGAACGGCTGGCTGAGGTATCAGCAGATGCCTATCAGGACTATCCTCTGCATAATTGGTTTACCAAGGGGAAATACGATGCCAAAGCCGCTAAGCTGCTTATGGAAGTTTCCCTGAAGAGTATGACAGAGGATGCAGTGATCTATGCCGACAGCGAGGAAATGAATGGCTTTGCGGCTTGGCTGCCCTTTGGCTTTACGGGCAACAAGACGCTGCCCTTCCTGGCAAATGGAGGCCTTCGTCTGTTTCTTCATTCCGGATTCGGCCTTGTTGGCAGATTGCTTACTTATGAAAACTACGCAATGAACCTGAAAAAGACCTTTACCGATCACTATGATTGGTACTTATTCAACTTGTCCGTTCGCAAAGATGCCCAGGGCAAAGGCCTTGCAAGCAAGCTGATGCGTCCTATGCTGCAGTTTTGCGATGATGAACGGATGGTATCCTATCTGGAAACCAACAAAGAGGCAAATGTCGGCTTGTACCGGCATTATGGGTTTGAGCTGATGAAGGAAGAGCAGATTCCCAAAAGCACCGTTATGCATTACGCGATGGTGCGAAAGCCCATCTCTGAAGAATAATAAAATAGAAAAAACCAAGTGTAATTTAATGGAGGTAAACACAATGAAAACGGAAAAGAAAGAACTGGTCAAAAAGTTCAAGGCAGTCATTGATGATCTGATGGATCACTACGAAGAATACACCGACGAAGAGAAGCTGCAGATCAAAGAAATTTTCCAAAAAGTTGCGGAACTGAATACCATTTTGGATAAGTACGATATCGAAGTGAAATTTGACTGGGAAGAATATTTGCTCGATTGCGGCCGGTATTTTGACCTGATGCGCTATTGATAAAAGGCAATATCTGTTCGTTGAAGGAAGCGTATTGCGAATCTGATTTGATGAGGGCAGAAATTGTTTCCCAAACGCCAGTATTACACAATGGTAAGATATCTAATTTGAGCAAAGGAATAAAGAGAGTATGGATATTCTTGTAAGAAAGAACAGAATGCAGTGTATATGTGCTTTGGTTAGCTGCCTCATTGTGGGGATTTGCGTTTGCATTGGCGTGACGATGAATTTGACCACGCTTTACGATGAGGATTTCGACAATATGGGAATTCGCACATTTTGTATGTTTACCGTCAATTCCAACGTGTTGTCGGCGATCGCTTCAGTGGCCATCATTCCCTATGCAGTTGACGGCATACGGAAAAAAGAATATGTCCTGCCCGATTGGGTCGTGGTTTTTATGATGATGGGAACCACCTCTGTTGCGCTCACCTTTTTGATTTCGTTATTCGTATTATCGCCGGTCAAGGGCTTCGTTTTGATCTTTACAGGGTCCCGCTTCTTCTTGCACGGCGTTTGCCCTATCCTAAGCATTCTTGCTTTTTGCCTGTTTATTACATCACACAAAATCGATATCAAGCAATCCTTTTTGTCTTTGATCCCGGTTGCGATCTATGCGATCGTATACTTCGTACTGGTCGTTGTAGTTACGGAAGAACGGGGCGGTTGGGCTGATTTCTATGGCTTTGCCACAAAAATTCCCGTTTGGATCTCTGCAACCGTTATCCTGCCGCTGACCTTTGGAATTGCAACCTTGCTTCGCTTATGGCATAACTATTCCTTTTCAAAAAGAAGAAAAAACGAGGCACTTATTTTCCTGGATTACTTTGATGGAAAGCCTGCAAATGAGATCCTGTTCGAAATGGGAAAAGCCCGCGCAAAGCTGCAGCCCTTTGGGGATGTGGTCGTGCCGACACTGGTGATCAAAAAAATCGTATATTTTACAGAAAGCGATCTGAGCCTGGAGGCCGGTTGCAGACTGTATTTGGACGGTTATCTGTCCACCATTGAAGAGTAAAATAGGAATTTATATAAAATGAAAAATAGTTTTGTGCTTAAAGGAAATATCTGTAAGACCACAGCGTCTAAGGAACTGGATCTGCACGAGAAGGCCTATGCTGTTTGTGTAGATGGTGTTTCCAAGGGCATCTTTCAGGTCTTGCCGGCAGAATATGCCCATCTACCCCTGTATGATTACGCAGATGCGTTGATCTTCCCCGGCATGGTGGATCTGCATGTTCACGCCCCTCAGTATGCATTTCGCGGCATGTGTATGGATTTGGAGTTAATGGATTGGCTGAATCGGTACACCTTCCCGGAAGAAGAAAAATATGAGGACTTAGAATATGCCCAAAAAGCATATGGTATGTTTGTGGATGCCCTGAAAAAGGGTGCTACCACCAGAGCCTGTATCTTCGCCACACGCCATCGCTATGCAACGGAGCTTTTGATGCAGCTGATGGAAGAAAGCGGACTTGTAAGCTATGTCGGCAAGGTCAATATGGACAGAGAGGCAAGTCCTGCCCTTATGGAGGACAGTGCAGATATCTCCGCATACACTACCTTTGGATGGATCAATGCAGTGAAGGATCGGTTTCAGAGGACAAAGCCCATCCTTACACCCCGTTTTATCCCCTGCTGCACCGATAAGCTGATGGAAGAACTTCGGGAAATTCAAATGGCTTACGGCATTCCTGTGCAGTCCCATCTGTCAGAAAGCAAGGGAGAGATCGAGTTCGTCAAATTCCTTCGTCCGGATGATCCCTTCTATGGAGATTCTTATAACGACTATGACCTCTTCGGAAAAAATGATGACATTGGCACCGAGGTCAAAACAGTGATGGCCCACTGTGTTTGGTCAACAGAGGAAGAAGTGGAGCTGATGCGGCAAAACGGTGTATTTGTTGCCCATTGCCCGGCTTCCAATATGAATTTGACTTCCGGCATTGCGCCTATTCGCAAGTATTTGGATCTGGGCCTGAACATTGGCCTTGGCAGCGATATTGCCGGTGGTCACAGCGGATCCATATTCCGGGCGATCACCGACGGGATCCAGGTATCCAAGATGTACTTCAGAATGGTCGATGAAACCTATAAGCCCCTTGTATTTCCGGAGGCGTTCTATCTTGCCACCAGGGGCGGCGGTGCTTTCTTCGGTAAGGTGGGCAGCTTTGAAGAAGGCTATGAATTTGATGCGGTTATCCTGGATGACAGCGTGCTGCCCCATCCTCAGCCCTTAACGCTGGCAGAACGAATGGAACGGGCGGTTTATCTTGGCCTGGACGAGAAGAACATAACTGCAAAATTTGTGGCCGGAGAAAAGATACTTATGTAAGGAGGGAAGGAAATGCCCAAGAAACATAGAAAATTTGCCGATGACGGCTGGGCCGTTTGGATCGATGGAGAAGATACAAGCACGATCCACATTAACGACTGGCTGAACCCCAAGGGCAAAAGCTATGTGGACATTGCGATCCACATACGGGGCATCAAGGTAAGCAAGCTGCTGAATGTGTATGTACCCTTTGCTGTTGAAAAGGGAGAAATTGAAGATGTATCCCTGTGCTTTGATGACACAAAAATACTGCAGGCCATATTCAGTGCCGCCTGCATTGTGGATTACAAGAAGAATCAGCACACCTCAGAGATCGCTTACAACGGCAAGACCGTGGATGTTGTACATATCAGCACGATGGACTTTAAAGCAGAGCCCTTATCCAGCGGCACATTGATCCGTGTGGATTTGCAGGCAT
This sequence comes from Faecousia sp., assembly GCA_045122735.1. GTDB lineage: Bacteria > Bacillota > Clostridia > Oscillospirales > Oscillospiraceae > Faecousia. The sequence goes on along the minus strand of JBGVHZ010000008.1, from coordinate 16,846 downwards.
TACAGCCGTTTCTTGATAACGACGAAGCCTATTTTATTTGGCGTATGCCCCATAAATCCTTGGATGAGATCTTCAAGCCTCGTGTGGATGTGGGAAATGTGCTGGGACGGCTGCGTGACCTGATCACAACACCCGTTGTGTCAGAAAAGTACGGGTATTCGATCCGTATTAATGAATCCAGACTTTTGCCGGAAGAAGTGACCCGTATCGGTATGTTCCACCGGCAGAAGCTGAAAAAAGCAGCGATCACCCTATCAGTTGATGAAAACTACGAGCTGAATGATGCCGGCTGCTACCGTATTCGCCGCTTGGAGGAAAATCTGTACAAAGATTATCTACCCAAGGACTATCAGTGTGAAGATGTGATCACCTATCAATGGAACCAAAACCGGGGAGATCATTTCCAGGGACAGTTTAATTTCTATTACAGCATAACCAGAGAGTCTATCAGCAAGGGCAGTATGCTTTTGTATATGGTCCTGCTTTTGTCCATCGGCGTCATTGGCGATGCGATCTCCAATGCGGTCCACGCACTGTTTGCTTTGTTTACATAGGAAGGGATCCAAATGAAATTAATTATTCCAATATTACTTAACTGCATATTGGTGCTGGCGATATACCTGGCAGGAAAGCATACGCCGGCTAAAAAAATGCCGTATATGGCAAAGCAGATCATTATCGGTCTTCTTTTCGGTGCTGTTTCTGCTTTTGCATCCAGCTACGGCGTGCAGTGGCTGGGGACGACGGTAAATGTGCGGGATGCCGCGCCTTTGTCCGCAGGCCTGATCTTCGGCGCACCTGCCGGTATTATTTCCGGTTTGATCGGCGGCCTTTACCGCTGGTTCTCTGTGTACTGGGGCGGCGGTATGTATACCCGGCTTGCCTGCAGTATGGCAACCATTCTGGCCGGCTTTATGGCCGCCGGACTTCGGAAATTGATGTTTGACAACAAAAAACCCACCTGGGGCTATGGCATTTGCATTGCTGTAGTATGTGAAGTGATCCATATGATCCTGATCTTCTTGACCAATATGGAGAATTCCTCTCAGGCCTTTGAGTTCGTCAAGGGTGCCACATGGCCCATGATGCTGGGCAATTCTGTGGCGGTGGGCATTTCCATCCTTTTGGTTTCTCTTTTCAGCCACGAACGCTTTTTCAGAAAGAGAACCTCTGAAGGGATCGCCCATACTTTTCAGCGAAGACTTCTCAGCTGCATCGTCATTGCCTATCTGATCACCAGCAGCTTTACGCTCATTCTCCAGAATGGTATGGCGCAGGTCGAAACCCAGGAAGTGTTTACCGTTTCCATGAACGACATCGAATCGGCGGTTAGGGAGAAATCCAACCATCAGCTGCTTGCGATCGCAGAGCAGGTCAAACTGGAATACGAAAAGGACCCCACGGTTGCGCTAAGTGATCTTACGGAAAAATACGGCATCAAGGAAATCAATGTTGTTGATGACGAAGGCATGATCGTCAATTCCACAGAGGAAGATGTTATCAACAACTACGATATGAACAGCAAGGCACAATCCAAAGAATTTGTGGATATGCTGAAGGTGCAGGATTCCTTTGTGCAGGAGTATTCTCCCAGAGGCAAGGATGAATCTGTGTGGAGAAAATATGCAGCGGTAAGGCTTGCAAATGGCGGCTTTCTTCAGGTGGGCTACGATGCTGAGCAGTTCCATAAGATGCTCAATGCTTTTGTGATCGATGTCACCAAAGACCGCCATGTAGGCACGGGTGGATTTGTTGCGGTGCTGGATGAGAAGCTTTGCATGGTGATCGATAACGCTTATGCAGGCAAGCATATCTCTTCCATCGGCATTGTTCCTCCCGAGGAGATGCTGCAGGGAAAAACAGCTACTGCGCTGTATAGCGCAGATGTTGTGGACGGCATCAGCGATCTGAGCGCAGAATATATGTATGTGTTCAAGTTCGTTGAGGGATATTGCCTGCTGGCAGCCATGCCTGTTTCTGAGGCTATGTTCATGCGGGATGCCTCTATGCTGACAAGTATTTTCATGCAGGTGCTTATCTTTGCCACCCTGTTCGTATTTATTTACATACTGATCAAACGGGTGATCATTAACAACCTGCAAAAAATCAATAATACCCTGGGCCGGATCACCAAGGGTGATCTGGATGTTACCGTTGATGTTCGCTCCAATAAAGAGTTCTCCTCTTTGTCCGATGATATCAACTCTACTGTTTCTACACTGAAACGCTATATTGCAGAAGCCGCTGCCCGGATCGATAAGGAGCTGGAATACGCAAAGCAAATACAGCTTTCGGCACTTCCCACCAACTTCCCGGACAATGAAACCTATGGCATCTATGCGCAGATGATTGCGGCGAAGGAAGTGGGCGGCGACTTCTACGATTTCTATAAGCTCAGTGATACCACGGTGGCGTTTCTTGCCGCTGATGTTTCCGGCAAGGGAATTCCTGCGGCCATGTTTATGATGACCGCCAAGACCATTATTAAAGACCTTGCGGAAAGCGGCATGGCGGTGAACGATATTTTCACAAAGGCAAATGAAAAGCTTTGTGAAAACAACGAATCCGGTATGTTTGTTACCGCCTGGATGGGCATTTTGGATCTGACCACCGGCAATGTACAGTTTGCCAACGCAGGTCACAATCCGCCCCTTCTGAAGCGTGCAGACGGCACCTTTGAATACTTAAAGACCCGTGCAGGCTTTGTTCTTGCAGGCATGGAGGGCGTTCGTTACCGTGTGGGCGAACTCACCCTGAATCCCGGTGACAGGCTGTTCCTGTATACGGACGGTGTGCCTGAAGCAACGAATGCAGAGAATAAGCTTTACGGTGAGGACAGACTCTTAGCCTTTATGAATCAGAATGCTTCCGTGGAAGCCACGAAACTTTTACCGGCGCTGAAAGCCAATATCGACGAATTTGTGGGAGAAGCGCCCCAGTTTGATGATATTACTATGCTGATGTTTGATTATAAACCTAAAAAAGGAGGTGAGCGTATGACGAATAGATCTTTCCCGGCCAAAACCGAAGCACTGTCTGAGGTGCTGGGCTATGTGGAGCAGACCCTTGAAAGTTTGGAATGTCCTATGAAAACCCAAATGGCCATCTGTGTAGCCATTGAAGAGGTGTTCGTCAATATTGCTCACTATGCCTATCCGGACAGCGCCGGCGATATGATGCTTTGCATTGGCTTTGATGAGCTGAGCCGTATCGTTACATTCCGCATGACGGACAAGGGTGTTCCTTTTGATCCGCTGCAGAAGCCGGATCCGGATATTACCCTCCCGGCTGAAGCGCGGGAAATCGGCGGTCTTGGCATCTTTATTGCCAAGAAAACCATGGATTCCATTTGTTATGCCTATGAAAATGGTGAGAACATTCTGACCATGACGAAAAAAATATAAAGGAGATTTACGATATGACCATTGATATCAAGAAAAGCCAGGAACAGACCATCCTTGAAATCGCAGGAAGAGTGGATACGATCACTGCCCCTGCACTGGAGAAAACCATCAATGAGGATATTGGGGATGCCAAGCATCTGATCCTTGATGTGAAAGGCATGGAGTATATCTCCAGCGCTGGTCTTCGGGTCCTTCTTGGCGCACAGAAGAAAATGCAGAAGCTGGGCTCTATGAAGGTCATTCATGTTTGCGAAGCGGTTATGGAAGTTTTTGAGATGACCGGATTTACAGATATTCTGTCTATTGAATAAAAAAGGGGAGAGGTCACTATGAAGTCCAATGTTTGCAAGATCAATAACGGGATATCCGATCTGAGCGATATCCTTAACGAAAGTGCAAAGGTAGCCGTTTATAACGACTTCGATCAAAAGCAAAGCTTGCAGCTGCGCCTGATCTGCGAGGAGATCGACGGGATGCTCCCCAATATCATCGATGAATTTGAGGGCGATTTCTGGATCGAATGCGAAGATGACACCTGCAAGGTAAATGTTTCTATTAAGATCCCTGAATTCAATGTTCGCAAAAAAGAGGAGCTTGTTGGCATCGCCAAGAGTAAGCGCAATGCTGCTGCGGTGGGTATTGTGGGCAAGATCCGTAATGTCATCGAAAACTTCCTGCTGGACGATGATGCTATGAGTGCGATCAATGTTTCTTCCAGTATGTACCATTTCTCCTCCGGCTTAAGCGGCGGCGTGGATTATGCCTGCTTCTGGAGTCTGGAAGATTATAGATTGAAGGTAAAAAAGGAAGAGCAAAGTGAGGCTTGGGATGAGCTTGAAAAGTCCGTGCTCGCCTGTGTTGCTGACGATGTGATCGTTAAAGTAAAGGGCAGCTGCGCAGACATTGTCATTGTTAAAAAGATAAGGAGATAAAAAATGAAGATCGATTTTAATCTGAACAACGGCACGCTCTCTGTGGCACTGGACGGCCGTCTTGATACCAATACCGCCCCTGCGCTGGGGAGCTTTCTGCATGAAAAATGCGATGCAGCCACAGCGCTGATCATCAACTGTGAGAAACTGACCTACGTTTCTTCCGCCGGACTCCGTGTCTTGCTGACCGCCCAGAAGAAAATGAAGGATGCCATGAAGCTTACGAATGTTTGCGAGCTTGTTATGGAAGTTTTTGAAATGACCGGCTTTGCCGATGTCCTGGTGATCGAATAATGGAACTTGTATGTGAAGCCATCGTGTTTGCGGCAAAGGCCCACGATGGAATGCGACGCAAAAAAAGTGAGTCCCCATACATTCTGCATCCTATGGAGGCAGCGGTGATCGTTGGAACGATGACAGATGATCAAAATTTGATCGCTGCAGCCGCCCTCCACGATGTTGTGGAGGATGCGGGTGTCACCATCCAAGAAATTGAAGAGAAATTTGGAAAGCGTGTAAGGGAACTTGTTGCGGCTGAAACCGAGGATAAACGAGCCGACTTGCCGCCTGCGGCAACCTGGCGTATTCGCAAGGAAGAATCCCTCAATGTGCTGAAAAATACAGACGATATCGCTGTGCTGATGGTATGGCTGGGCGATAAGCTTGCCAATATGCGCGCCATCTACCGTGATTTCAAGGTGGAAGGCGTGGGGATGTGGCAAAGATTCAACCAAAAGGACGTTAACGAGCAAGCCTGGTACTACCGCTCGATCGTGAAATTGACCGAGCGCCTGTCTGACACCTCGGCATGGCTTGAATATAAAACACTTACAGAACTGGTGTTTGGAAAAGGAGAATGACGAATGGATGTTACTTACCGTATAGACAAAGATATTTTGTATATCACTGTCGAAGGAAGAATCGATGCTTCCAATGCGGCTGAGGCAGAAAGTAAGATCTTCAGCATGAAAAGTGACCACCCCGGAAAGCATACCGTTGTGGATGCCGATAAGCTGGAATACATATCTTCTGCAGGCCTGCGTGTGATCCTGCGGCTCAGAAAGGAAGAGCCCAAGCTTGCAATTATCAATGTTGCGGCAGATGTTTATGAAGTTTTCGATATGACCGGCTTTACCGATATGGTCACAGTGGAAAAGGCCTATCCCCGCATGAGTGTGGAAGGCTGTGAATTTATTGCAAAGGGTGCCAACGGTGCGGTTTATCGCTATGATGCGGAAACCATCCTAAAGACCTATTTTGCAAAGGATGCCCTCCCTGAGATCAAACAGGAACGGGAAAATGCAAGAAAAGCCTTTGTTCTCGGCATCAATACTGCCATTCCTTACGGCATCGTCCGTGTGGATGACGGCTATGGCACTGTCACAGAGCTTCTGAATGCCACCAGCGTTACAAAGCTGATCCGCAACAACCCCGATGATCTGTCTGAAGCAGCAAAGTATTACATTGATATGCTGAAAAGCATTCACGCCATCACGGCGGAAGACGGCGAAGTTCCCGATATGAAGGAAACCGCCCTTGACTGGGCCGATTTTGTTGCCCCCCATCTGCCGGAGGAGCAGGGCAAGAAGCTGCGTGCTCTTATCGAGGCCGTTCCCAAGCAAAACACCCTGATGCACGGTGACTACCACACCAACAATATTATGGTGCAAAACGGAGAACCGCTGCTCATCGATATGGATACTTTGTGCATGGGACACCCTGTATTTGAACTGGGTTCTATGTTTAATGCATTTATCGGTTATTCTGAGCTAGACCATCAGGTGACCATAAACTTCTTTGGCTATACCCACGAAACGGCAGAAAAATTCTGGGATATGGCACTTAAAATGTACCTGGGTACGGAGGATGAGGAAGTGTGCAGAAGTGTTGCTGAAAAGGCAATGATCATCGGCTACACCCGTATGCTTCGGCGTGCGATCCGCCGCCCCGAAGAGGCAGACAGTCCTGCAAAAATCGCAAGATGCAAGGAAAGGCTTGCAGAATTGCTTAACAAAGTAGACACATTGGCATTTTAACCCCATAAGGAGAGGGATAGCATTATGAAATCAGCAAAAATTCTTTTATCGACCGTTATTCTTGTTGTGGTTCTGGCAATGTTGGTGGGATTTGCGCCCCTGCATCTGGCCACCTCTGCAGCAGCAGAAAGCCAGACGCTGTACGATGTGAAGATCGTCAGCTTTATCCGTGGCCCGCAGGAAGAGGGCCAGCTGCGTTGCAGTGAGCTGTTGGAAGCAAGAATTTATAAAAGCACCGACGGCGGTGCGACCTGGGAGGTTGCCACCGATGTGGAGGGAACTCCCGTTTCCAAGCTTTCCTACACCTGGACCAACGACAGTACAAACACCCCCATGGTGGTGTTCCTGAGCCACGATATGACTAAGGTGGGCATCTGGGGCGACACCAAGGAGCAAACCTTCCAAGACGGTGTTTCTTCTACCGCAGTGGGCGGCCAGTGGGCAGCTTATAAGACACCCGGTGTAAGCACCAATATGGGTGGCATTCCCGGCATGGGTGGTTGGCCTGGCATGGGTGGCTGGCCCAGCCGTCCCGGCAGTGGTTCTTCCGGCTCTACTTCCAAAGAGTTCTCCGGCACAGCAACCGTGCAGGTAAGACTCCCCAATGGCGATGTGATCAGCGACAGCTGTTCTAAATTCGGTCAGCCTGATCTGGAAGCCGACCTGAATAACATTGCACTGGGCCTGTTTATCGGCGAGTCCAAGTCCATGCTGGATCTGCTGGGTGAAAGCGCCCTTGTACATATTACTTGCACCGGCTGCTCTGTCAGCAATGTTGTTCTTACAGATAATGACGGCTGCGCAAAGCTGACCAGCAGAAACACAGCTGTTGAAGGCGTGAATAAGGGTGAAGCGACCCTTTCTATGACCGTAAGCAAGGAAGGCTGTACCGTTCATAACGGACAGAAGGCTGATGTAAAAACCAAAATTTTTGTTTTCCAGAAACCTAAAACCTCCACGACGACCACCACGCTGACCCTGGAAAAGGGCTCTCTTGATGCGCGTTGCCGCTATTACATCAATGGCGTAGAGGGCGTGGAGCAGGATGGCAATATCGTGTTCACCGGCCTGACCCCTGATACAGATTATACCGTTGATGTGGTGGCTAGCTACAGCGCCCCGGAGGACGGAGCGGTTGTAAAATATGCCTATGCATATGTGCAGGACACCACCAAGCCTGTTTACACCGCAACTGTCAACACCTATCTGGATGGCCACAAGGTGGACATTGCAGATATCCACGGTGAAGATGTCACCTTGTACATCAAGGAAGAAAATAGCCAAGAGTATCTTTATCTGACCCACACCGGCACCGGTACTTACAGTGTGGGCGTAGAAAACGGTGTTTACCATGTTTACCACAAGGAAGATATCGGTTTCCATAAGATCAATGAAAACAACCTGGTGGTGGCCAATAGAGCCGGCAGCGTGGATGTGCATCACTATAGCGTGACCTATGATCCTGCAGGCGGCGCATTTGCCAGCGGCCAGGCACCTACAGCGGAAAACTTTGCCAGCGGCAAAAAGGTGACAGCTGTAGATGCTGTTCCCACCCGTGCAGGCTATGTATTCCTGGGCTGGGCAAATGGCGGCAGTATGGTTGCTCCCGGCGCCACTGTTACAGAATCCATTACAGCCCCCATTACACTGATGGCTGTGTGGGAGAAAGAAGCCAGCATCAGCATCAATATCACCATTGACCATACATATACAGATGCCAACGGCAACCGCTTTACCGACAGCAACAATGATGGTAAGGACGATGTTTTTGTGTCCCTTGTGGCAAGAGACAATAAAAACACCCCCTACCTGGAAGTGCCCAACTGCGATTTGACAGTCAGCGAATCCGCTCATGCCGGACACAAGCTGTTTGTGAATGGCAAAGAAGTGAATAGCTATGCCGCAGCAGGCACCACGGATATTACCCAGACCAGATTTGAAGAGGACGCAACACCCACCTTTGCCGGCCTTTCCGCAGGCAAGGAATACTTTGTGACCGTTGCCAAGTCCGGCTACGACAGCACCGTAACCGCCAAAAAGCTGGCAAACGGTGACTGGGTGATCGATGTAAAACTGAAATTTGCTCCCGAAAGCGAAGAACTCACTTTTGAAGTGAAGATGGATGAGGCTGTGCCTGAGACACTTTATCCTGAGGCAGCTATTGTAAAGGTTTTGTACTACGATAACGCCAGCCGCACCTGGGGGATCATTGCACAGCATGCCGGCGGCAACCCCGGTGTCCGTGTCCCCATCACCGGTAAGACCGGCAACATCGGCTCTTTCCCCGTGTGGATCCACGAATCCGGTGAGACCATTCCTTACTATTACCGCATTATGGTCAGCGCCTTTATTTATAAGGACGGCACCATTGTTCCCGCAGAGGAATCTGTGCGTTATACAGCATATACCGACAAGAACTTCACTGCCACCGTGGGCAATGTCTCCGACGGTGTGCTGTGCGGCAGCCTGAAGGGCGCATACTTTAACGGTCAGACCCAGAAGGGCGTTCTGGATGCAACCATTACCCTGGAAGCTTATAATGTGACCTTCCAGGCTGAGGGCGGCAAGATCCAGGGAGCAAGCTCCGCCGTTGCAAAGAACCAGTACTATATTCCTGATTTTGATCAGTATCAGCCCACCATGACAGGCCATACCTTCCTGGGCTGGTGGTATAAAGATGCCAACGGCAACTACACCGCAAAGGCAAAAGATGGGGAACTGCTCACAAGCAATATTACCCTGTATGCATTGTGGGATCAGATGCTGGAAGGCAAGGTCACTGTGGATGGCACCTATGTAAGCAACGGCCAGACCCTTACGGTTTGGGAGGCTGACCGGGCAACACAGGCTATGATCGTCCTGCAGCAGATCACTTCCGATACAGTGAACAGCCTGAAGATCGTCAATGTTCCCATTACCTGGAACGCTGATGTGGGTGTTTCTGAAGCCTATAAGTTTGCAGGCTTGGATCCTATGAAGAACTACCGCATCGAAGTGATCGTTACCAACTATGCATCTGCTTACCAGAACAGTACCACACCTGCAGGTACCTATGAAGCCGATGATTACCTGGCAGTTTATACGCAGGAGCAGCCTTGGGAGACCTTCGTAAACGGCAAGCTTTCCTTCGAGCCTGAAAGCTACCTGCAGAATGTGGAGGTTGATGCATCTCAGATCGGCGCAGCCTTCCGCCCCAATTCTGTATTGACCCAGATCTGGTATACCGAAAGAGGCAGTGATGATCCCTACAAGGTGATCACGCAGCATAAAGACGGTGGCTTCAATGTGCTGATCGGCGCTGACGGCAAGCACAGCGGCACCTATGCAGAGGCCATCTGGAACGAGAAGTTCAACGGCAACCTCTATGACTATCAGGCCCATGTTTCTGATGAAGCGGTGGTGGAACTTCCCATTACGATCATTTATGGCCCCCACTCCAACTTCGATACAGTCAGTGGCCAGGCCCGTAATCCCCTTACCGTAACACTGGTACCCAACAGATATGTTATCACGCTGGATACAAATACCGGTGCAACGGATAATGCGATCTATTATGAGGTACACACCTGGAGCCATGCCACTCCCATTGACTATACACCCACCCGTGAAGGATATGTGTTCACCGGCTGGAAGGCAACAGAGGACGGCGTCTATGCAAACGGCGAGGTCCTTGCGTCTGTCAGCAAGGCAGTGACCCTTGTGGCACAGTGGGAAAAGGCAACCATTTCCTACAAGGTAGAATACTACTACGATGGCCTGCTGAAGCAGACCGACACCATCAATGCCCGCTTTGAAGATGTGATCGATCCTGCCTTTGCAGAAAAGACCGTCTTTGAAGGCAAGGATTACGCACTTGACTATGTAGTGGGCAAGCCTCTTACCATCGGTGTAAACGCGGCCCAAAATGTGATCAAGGTGTACTATGGCACCGATAACATTTCCGACGAGGGTGACAGCACAAACACACCCGACGGTATTCCTGACTACTATCAGGTGACCGTAAACTTTGAGATCGTCAACGGCACCTGGGACAAAACCGGTGACACTGCACCCATTACCCGTGTGTTCACCCTTTACACCAAGAATCCTGACCGCCCCTGGACAAAGCTGGATTCTGTACCCATGGGCGAACTGCTTGAAGGCACAGCCAATGGGGGCTTTGTGGATACGGGCAGCTGGTCTCCCGCAGTGCCTGCGTTTGTAACGAGAAATGCCACCTATACTTTGGCCTTCAATGAGCGCTCCAAGCATAGCGTCACGGTGATCGTTGTAAACGGCACCGCAACCCAGGCCGGTCAGAACGAGGCCTTTGCTTCCCATACTTATACCGTTATCGACGGGGAAGATCTGTCACTTACCTTTGCGCCTGAAGTGGGCTTTGCTCTGGATCGTATCGTAGTTGATGGCGTGACCACCACTGCCGATAGCGCAGAATTGGCAGGTTGGAACAGCCACACCTTTACCGCAGTGACGCAGAATCATACGATCCGTGTGGTTTACGCTTCCGACGTAGTCGGTGAAAAGGGCGACGAGCCTGATAACATTCCCGATATGTATCAGAAAAAGGTCACCTTCAAGGTGGTCAACGGCACCTGGAATGGCACCGACAGCGCAGATAAGGTCAGCTATGTTACCCTGACCAAAGATGGTAAGTGGGATGTAGACGGCACTGCCGCACTTCCTGCGGTTCCCACCGGTATGACCCCCAATGCAAACTTCAAGAAGGGTGCATGGAATGTAAGCAGCTTCCCCCAGACCGTAAGCGGCACAGATCCCATCACCTTCACCCATACCTTTAAGCCTACTGCCTATCTGGACTTTGTCTATACGGTGGAGCACTACAAGCAGCAAAGCAACGGCATTTTCGTGCTGGCTGACAAAGAAGAGATCACCATCGCCAAGATCGAACTGAATGCAGAGGAAGACGGCTTCGAGAAGGCAGCCTCTGCTGTTACCGCAGTTGCAAAGAACTACGGTCAGCACTACAGCGAAGACAGAAGCCACGAAAACCGCATCCCTCAGGGAACGCCTGTTTTCGGTCAAAGCTTGACCCTGAAGCTCTATTACGGCCTGGACAGCCATACTGTGAAGTATGATCTGAACGGCGGCAGCGCAGAAGATACAGATTACGGCGATGCCACCTATTTGTGCGGCAACACAACAAATGCCAAGGAAGCAGCCCACAAGCACGGCTATGTGTTCCAGGGCTGGAAGGCTGAAGATGGCACGATCTATCAGGTAGGCGATGTGATCACTGTGAATAAGGACATGGTTCTTACTGCACAGTGGACAAAGCAGACCGGCCTTTCCTACATCGTCCGTTATCTGGAAGAGAACACCAATAAGATCCTGAAGCAAGAGCTGGTTGTGGACGGTATGACCTTCGGAGATGTGGTAAGCAGCGCTAACCACACCGCTGCCATCGCAGACTATCTGTTTGTATACGCAGCTCCCGAGACCCTGACGGTCGACATTGATACAAGCAAGAATATCATCAACCTTTACTACACGCTGGATGCTGTAGGCGGCGGCGAGAACGGTGATGAGCCGGATAATATCCCCGACAAGTACCAGAAGAAGGTCACCTTCAAGGTGGTCAACGGTATGTGGAATGACGGCGTCGCAACAGATAAGGTGGTTTATGTCACTTTGATGACCGGCGACAAGTGGGATGTAAACGGCACTGCCGCCCTGAATGCACCTGCAGTTGGTGAAAAGCCCGCAGCAAACTTCCAGGAAGGCCAGTGGGATGTAGTGCCTCCCCAGAGTGTCAGCGGCCTGGATGCCCTGGTATTCACCTATACCTATGCAAGAAGCACCACACCTCTGGTTCCCGGTGATACTGTGCTTTATATCGTAGAACACTATAAGGCAGAAAATGGTGTCTATCCTGCTGCACCCACCGATGTGGAGCAGCTGCCCGGTCAGATCGGCGCAACGGTTACCGCAGTTGCCAAGACTTATGACGGCTACTGCGTCAATCCCCTGGCAGAAGGCACGGTTTCCAGCGCAGTTCTGAAGGCGTTGACCACGGATAGCGATATCGTGATCCTGAAGCTTTACTACGATGCAGATACCATCGGTGGCGGCAACGAAGGCGATGAGTCTGACGAGATCCCCGATAAGTACCAGAAGAAGGTCACCTTCAAGGTGGTTAACGGCACTTGGGACGATGGCACAGAACTGGATCTGATCCACTACCTGACCTTGACGACCAATGGCCAGTGGGATATCAACGGCACAGCCGAACTGGAGACTGAAACCGGTATGATCGCAGATACAGGCTATAGAAACGGCGCTTGGGATGTAACACCTCCCGATGTGTTCAGCGGCACTGACGAAGTGGTCTATACCTTCACTTTCGAAAAAGCACCTCTGAATCCTCCCACCGGTGATGACACCAACATCGGCCTGTGGTGCATGCTGCTTCTGCTTAGCGGTACTGCAATGGCAGCGCTGATTCTTTTGGAGAAAAAGAGAAAAGTAAACGAATAATTATCTAATTGCCCACGGGCACAAAAAGCACCCCAAAAGTGTTTTACTTTTGGGGTGCAACAATAAACAAGGAGATACAAGAATGAAGAAAATCGTTACAGTTATCCTCTTATTATGCGTGGTTCTGACATTTGCCGCTTGTGCTGATAAGGAAAACACGCCCCCCGAAATCACGATGCAGGAAATCTATGATGCCTGCCGGATCGAAGCCATGCTTCAGAACCACCAAAGCGTATCTATTCGGGAAGAAATGGATGGCGAACTTTTTAATGAAAAATATCTGACCAACGAGTATAGCTATGGCTATATCCTAGGCGAAGAATCCGATTGGGCGCAATTTATGACAGACGATGCCAGCTATGTCTATGATGGCGGAGACTATCTGCGCTATTTGTATATTGCCCCCAACGGTGTAACCAATGATTTTGCAAGTGACCGTGCAGAAGCGTATGCGCCTATTTTGGCATCAGATATCGCAGACGAAACCATTGAGTCTGTAAGCGAAAAAGACGGCTGTATTACCGTAAAGAGTGTTTTGGGTAAGGAAAGTCTTGTTATGGCAGAGTTTGGCGTGGCTTCCGGTAAGTTTGTATATGCACTGGATGCCAAAACCCGTGAAATTCTTTCCATCATAAGTGATTACACCTACGACGATGGATTGGCCTTTCGTGCGGTCACAGAAGTCACCTATGACGCAGAAGCACCCGAAATGATCGAGGTGTTTCTGAAATACGCAAACCAGACGGAAGATTTGCGCAATGTCACGGTTGTCAGTAACCCCGGCACCGAGAAGGAACTCAGCCAGAATTTCCAGATTCCCAAGGGCCTGATCATTGGCTTTAGCTGGGAGGATGCCTTCACAGATAAGGTCGAACTGTACGCCGATGCCGCCTGCACAGAAAGCTACGACCCCTATGCGAATACCGATTCCGACCTTACCGTCTATGTAAAATGGGCTGAGTAATGCATGCAAAGCAGCCACGCACCTTCAAAGTGCGTGGCTGCTTTATTTTTCTGCTCCTCTCCCCACAAAGCAGGCTTTGCGGGGTCCCTCGATGGCTTGAAGGCTATGAAGAAAAGAAGTCATAAAGATTCTATAAGAATAGTTATAACTCATGAAGATTGTGGGAATATTGAAATCCAAAACAATTTATGGTATAATGCAATCAATTCGACAAACTTGAATTTGACGAGGTAATTTCATTGGAACAGATTATTGAATACATAAAGCAAAAATACAATCCCATTTCCATCATCCTTTATGGCTCGTATGCCAACGGAACAAACAATCTGAACAGCGATTTTGACTCGTTGGTTATTTCGGATAGCCACGAACAATTCCATGATACATCGTTTGTGGGTGGTATTCAGTTGGATGTTTTCGTATATCCCGCTTCTCATTTCGACGGAAACTATGATTGCGATGATTTCATTCAAATTTTTGACGGAAAGATTATTGTAGATAGGGATGGGCGAGGAAAAGCGCTTCAAACGAATGTGCTGTCTTATCTGCAAAACCGTCCGCAAAAATCAAAAGCAGAAATTGATGCCAGTGTGGATTGGTGTGTTAAAATGCTTGCACGGGTAAAACGATGCGATGCAGAAGGAATGTATCGATGGCATTGGGTATTAATTGATAGTTTGGAGATTTTCTGTGATGTAATGCACCAGCCTTACTGGGGACCCAAAAAGTCTTTGAAATGGATGGAGGAAAACCATCCCACCGCTTTCGTTTGTTATCAAACGGCTCTTGCAGATTTCAGTACGGAGAGTTTGGAAAACTGGATTGCATACATAAAAAGCGCAAACGGGACAGATTGACCAATTCCAATTTGTCGTTTGCTTTAATACGACTCATACAAAAAACACCTTATGACTTTTTGCTGTCATAGGGTGTTTTAAAAAGTTTGCACCAGATTTGCACCAAGATGGATTTTATATCAAAAAGAAAACCCAGAAACCATTGAGGTTTCTGGGTTTTTGAAGTTCGTAAAAGATAACAGATTATCTCTTGGAGAACTGGGGAGCTCTTCTTGCGGCCTTCAAGCCGTACTTCTTTCTTTCCTTCATTCTGGGGTCGCGGGTCAGGAAACCTGCAGCCTTCAGAGTGGGGCGCAGCTCGGGGTTCAGGGTCAGCAGAGCCCGGGAGATGCCGTGACGGATAGCGCCGGCCTGGCCGGAAACACCGCCACCAGCAACGGTGACAACAACGTCAACCTTGCCCAGCAGGTCAGCAGAGACCAGGGGCTGACGAACGATCAGCTTCAGGGTTTCCAGGCCGAAGTATTCGTCCATATCGCGGCCATTGATGATGATGGAACCGGTGCCGTTTTCGTATACACGAACACGGGCAACGGAGGACTTACGGCGGCCGGTGCCGTAGTTATACTTTCTTTTGCTCTCGTACATAATCGTTTACCTCCAAATTACAGGGTCCAGGCTTCAGGCTTCTGTGCAGCGTGAGCATGCTCTGCATCCTTGTACAGATGCAGGCGGCCCAGGCAGTGACGGCCCAGAGTGTTCTTGGGCAGCATACCCTTAACAGCCAGTTCCATGGCGTAATCGGAACGCTTTTCCATCATGATGCGAGCCTTGGTTTCCTTCAGACCGCCGATCCATCCGGATACACGGTAGTAGGACTTCTGCTCCATCTTGTTGCCGGTCAGAATAGCCTTGTCGGTGTTGATAACGATGACGAAGTCGCCGCAGTCAACGTTGGGGGTGAAATCGACCTTGTGCTTGCCACGCAGCAGGTTGGCAACGGTAACAGCGGTGCGGCCCAGGGGCTTACCGGCAGCGTCGACAACATACCACTTGCGAGCAACAGTCTCGTTCTTTGCCAGAGTAGTGGACATTATTGTTTCCTCCAATAGGTTAAAATATTTTGACAAACGTAAAAAACTGCGCTAAAATCAATCTAAGCGCTAGAACTTTATACCATAGGAAAAAGTAAATGTCAACCGCTATTTCGGAAAAATTTCTCAAATCCTGAAAGAACTCACGAAAACTCTTGTTTTCTCTTATTTACTCCTGTTTTCTCACTTCTTATTTTCAAAAAATTTTGGAGGAAAAACCCCAATGCAGAAACTTTTGGGCCTTGTTCGCCGCTGCGTGGACGATTATCATATGATTGCCCCCGGCGATAAGATCGGCGTAGGCGTATCCGGCGGCAAGGATAGCCTTGCCCTTTTGGTGCTTTTGGCGGAGCTTCGCAAGTTCCACCCGGCAGAATTTACTTTGGAAGCCATCACCATCGATATGGGCTTAGGCATGGACTACAGCGAGGTTGCCGCCCTGTGCGAAAAGTTAGAAATTCCCTTCACCCAGGTGCAGACCCAAATCGCCCCCATTATTTTTGAGCACCGGAAGGAAAAGAATCCTTGCTCCATGTGCGCCAAGATGCGCCGGGGTGCGCTGAATGAAGCCCTTTTGAGCCGTGGACTTTCCAAGCTGGCGCTGGGTCACCACTACGACGATGCGGTGGAGACCTTTGTGATGAACCTGCTGTTCGAAGGCAGAATTGGTTGTTTCCAACCGGTGACGGACTTGGATCGTACCGGCATTATTCAAATTCGCCCCATGCTCTACATCCACGAAAAGACGGTGGATAACTTTGTAAAAAAGCAGGCGCTTCCCGTTATCGAAAACCGCTGCCCGGTGGATAAAAACACCAAGCGGGAAGAAGTGAAAAAGCTTGTATACGACCTTTCCCAGCAGTACCCGGACCTGAAGGAACGGATCTTTGGCGCAATGCAGCGCCTTCCCTTACCGGAATGGGAGCCCCAAGGCCGCTATAAGCGCCCCAAAGAACAATAAAAGGATGCACATTTGTGCATCCTTTTCAGAGTGTCAAAAAAGCCGCCAATCGTCAAAAAGCAGGATAAAGAAACGATTTCTAACAAAGCCTTCCCCTTTGAGGGGAAGGTGGCAAAAATCTCTGATTTTTGACGGATGAGGTGTTAAAAGGCTTGCTGCGCAA
>JBGVHZ010000007.1:0-79600 GCA_045122735.1 Faecousia sp. | reverse complement strand
AGTGGGAATAAGCAGAAGAAACTAGGTAGTTCCAAGGTCAATATAAGAATAAAAAAAGACCTTATGAAGCACGGTGAATGTGTGCTTCACAAGGTCTTTATTTCTTATCTAGTCTTGGGTTTCCTCAGAATATCTTTTCTTTCGTAACTACTTCGTGGGTTAGCAAGCATCGGCTTCTGATATACATTCTGTATCCATCGCCTTTTTAGGGGTGTCCCCTATGACCCCAAAGGGGCTCGGAAATTTTCTGCAGGGGCTTTGAAAATCTCCGAGTTGCCCTCTGGTCAATCACTCGCTTGCGCTCGTTTCAGGCTTGGGCTGCGCCCAAAAATCAGGAGAGCACTTCTCTCTTCCGGCGGTCCTGCGGCAGTTTTTCATCGTCCACAATCACCCAATCGCGACCAAATTTTCTTCCTGTTAGGCGACCGGATTGATGCAAATATTGCTTGATTTGCTCCTGTGATTTCCCATGAATCATAGCGTACTCCATCGTCGTCACAAGATTTGTTCTTCCTTCTTCAGGCGTTCTTTCTTCCAGTTCAGCAGGGATATCCTCCGCAAAAAGCGCTTCAAGAATACTCGTCAGTTCTTCGCTTACAGTTGCTTTATGGTCTGTAGCTTCCGCCTTAATCAGGCGATAAATTGCAGGAGGCAAAGCAAATCCATAAAGGCCAGTAGCGCAATAATCGTCCCACAATTCAAGGTAGCGAACAACCGCTTCACGGTCATTGGTTAGTTTGTCGTCGATGCCGAGAACACGGTTATAGCGGAAGTACAAAGGGTTGTGATTCTTGTTGAACAGAGGCATCAGCCGGCGAATAACCGCCGCTTCACACATGCGCAGCACCTTCGGTTTGCACTCGTACAAGTACACGCGATCAAACACATAGTTCATGCGATGCTGCAAAAATCTTCCGTACTGGGCGCTGGTTTCGCCCACATAAATGCAAGCTTCACGATACCGCAGCTGCAGTGTCAACACATAAACAAAGCTACGATTTCCATAAAGTTTCATGCTGCCGGTCAGCTGAGGATCGTCAGCATTGTAAGCCGCCACGAACTGCAATTCGGGAGCTGCTTGGGTGATCACCTCCGTGATCTTGGTTACAGTTTTGCTTTTGCTCATAGTAAAATCTCCTTTAAAAATGTTTTGAAAAGAAGAAAATCGTGCAGGGAAAATACCCTACACGACATACTTGAGCTTACTGTTTCATTCGTAAAACTTGTAATTTTAGTTGCAAAAATGCCACCAACCAAGTATACTAAAGATAGCAGTGCGGCTTGTCCGTTGTGTAGGTGCTCACTCACCTGCGCAGGTGTAAGAGAGTTGCCGCTCTCTTACACTGCTGTTTTTACTTCTTAACTCACCTACATTATATCATATCTGTCGCCACGCATCAATTGGTATTCTATCCAAATCTTAGTCACGGTTTTTGTGCAATGTGCGTGTCGCTATACATCCTTGAATTGGAGGTTCCAACATGGCACGAACTGAAGCCCAACTGAGAGCATCTAAAAAATATCAGGCAAAACTGCAGCGTATTTACCTCTGGCTTGCTCCTGATCAGAAGGATGCCGTCACTGCCCACGCAGAGAAAAACGGTGAGTCGGTCAATGCTTTCGTACAAAGAGCCATTGCCGAAACCATGGAACGCGACAACAAAAAATAAATATGCATACGAAATAAAAGGATGGTAAACGCATGTGCGTCTATCATCCTTTTTTATTTTCAGGATTTCTTTTGCTCTGCAAGCTTGGAGCAGCGCCGCTGCGTTTGCCATTTATGGCAACTCGTTTCCCGGCTTTTAACGGCTGGGAAACGAGGTTAATAACGGGGTCATAGGGTGCCCCCTAATGGGCTGATGTGACATTTTTGTACCAGAAGCCAGTGCTTGTTACCCTACAACATCGCTACTACTTTTCTACGCGCGCCTTGAGGTCTCTCAAAGAAAGTGCTGTGCTCTCCCCTCTCCACCATTGTTTATTATATCCTCGCACAGTGTTTCGAATTGATGCTCCAAAGCAAACAGCAGGTCCACAAAGGCTTTGTAATCTTCGGGATATTTAATCTGCTTTTTCTGCTGCAACGCTTCCTTGCAAATAGATCCAAAAGCCGTTTGGACTTGCTTCTTTTGGGCTTCAGATAGGTTTTGATTTTTACTTATCTTGTTTAGCTTGTTCCTCATGCGCTGCGTGGTATTTTTATAATCCACATCGTATTTGTTCTCTCTTGCGCGCTCATCAAACTCCTGCTTATTCTGGCGGTTTTTCACTTTCCTGCACGCTGCACTGCACAAACTGAAGTGCTTACTGGTTGAAAGGAACATGTTTCCACAGACGTCGCATCTGCAAATGCTCAGCTGCCAGTCTCGCAGGTGGACCAGGTAATACCAAATTGCGGGAAAGTAAGAATTTTCAATAATCAAATATTCTGCCTTTCGCCGTTTTCCCGGATACCAAATTCTTGCCTGCATATCCCGGGCATCAGCATTAATGCCTGTATATCGCTCCATCCGTTCCAGGATCTGCTTAATGGAATACTTTTTCTCTTCGCCCCATATGATTTGTTTAAAGGATCTGGTAAGCCCCATAACGCGGTCCTGAAACTGTTCGCCGGTCCTTTCGCTTCCCAGTGGCATTTTAAGTTCTGCATACCATTTGCGGAAACAGTTGGCAGTAAAAACGCCTATCGGGTCGCAGTTGTTTTCCTTCTCCTCTAAAAACCGCCACGATGCATCCTCATATTTCTTGCGTCCTACCAGAGAAGTTAAGGCTCTTCGCAGCGGATAGATTGCCTCTGCATTCCAGTCTTTGTCCAAATGCTTTTCGTGACTGAACAGGAACTCTCCAAGCTTCCGCTCCTCATCATACAGCACATTGGCATCCATATTTCCATTCAATCGGCTATATACACAGGATTCCTGTCCGATCACAATGTGTTCCTTTCCCCTTGCCTTGTTCAATGATAGCGCCATAATGATTGGGCCGTTATTTGCTGTAATCTCCATTCTCTTTACTCCCATAATTGCGTGGTAAGTTTGTTTTTATACTCATATGCTTACTTTTATACTATCCGCAAAATGTTGCTTTGTCAATGTAATTCATCTACAATTGATGTATGGTAATTTTTCTTTTTGGAGGTGAAAGCATTGCGAGGACATGGGCAAATCAAGATTATCCTATACTCCCCCACATCCGAAGCCGGGACTGAAGAACTAGCTCGTCGTGTTGCCGATGTCCACGCAAGCACCGTAAACCAACGGCTAAAAGCCCTAAACTGCCCCACACAGCAAAAGCTGGAGCTTTTGGATGCAATTATCAATACCGCCCAACAAAAACGCAGGGAATAGACCTTTTGAAGTCTACTTCCTGCGTTTTATTATTTATATTGCTATCGAAACTATAATTACAAACCGCTGAAATACTTCTCCCAGCACTTTCGGCTGATTTGTTTTCGTCCTGTTTCCCACGCCTGCAAGGACCGAATGGGTATGCCCATCTTTTTTGCAAAAGGTTTCTTTCCCAAGCCTAAGGATTCTCGGTATGCCCGAATTCGATTGGCTTGTCCATCATAAAGAAACCGGTTGAATTCATCCAGGAAATCTGTAACCGGAACACCATAGAACTGTGCCAGCCGCTCCACCTTCTCCGGTTCAATATGCTGCTTAAAGCCTTCCTCTATGGCTTTGTAAACATTGTGGGTTATGCCCACCCGATCCGCCACTTCCGTCTGCAGCAATCCCCTGCTGTGTCTACACCAGCGAAGCTTGTCCGGCACGTTTGTGATCTCCTCGTATCTGCGATACCGCTGATTGAACTGGGTAGCCTCCAAAATCTTACGGGGAGCGCACAACGCAAAACTGTGTACGAACAAGGGTGCATATTGCACCTGCGAATTTTCCGTTTGCGCAAGCAGATACACATCATCCCATAGCCGTTCCAATAAGCGCCAGGCAGGTCGTCCCGGTGCAACCTTACCGCTCTTAAAGTCGTTGGTGTTAGGATAGCATTTTCCACGCAGCGGGCGGCATAGGTGGCAAGCCTTGCCCCCTTGGTGTGGTCAAAGGTGGTGATACCTTTAATTAAGCCAATGGTGCCGATGGAAATTAAGTCCTCCTGATCAGAAGTCTGGGCATAGTATTTTTTCATAATGTGGGCAACCAAGCGCAAATTCCGCTCGATCAGTATATTTCTGGCTTCCAGGTCACCCTGGGCAGCCAAAGCAAGGTATTTTTCTTCCTCCTGCCGGGTAAGGGGTCTTGGGAAACTCCCGGTGGAAAGCTGCAGGTTGTATAGCAGGCCGCTGAGCATCAGCCAGACGGCGGCGACCATACGCCTCACCTCCACCATAACCCTATGCAAGACCGCTCGTCCTTTTTCCTGCTTTTCTGCAGCGCCCCACATTGCTCCCAAAAAGCAAACAGCACCCTTGTTGCATTCTGTAGAATTTTCTGTTATACTATTATAAACATCTTCCCCAGGGGGATGTTTACTTAAAACCGAAAGGAGAATCCCTATGTTTTGTCCTAAATGCGGAAATCCTGTAGAAGAAGGCGATCGTTTCTGCCTGAACTGTGGCGCTCCGGTAGCCGAAAGCGCACCCGAACCCCAGCAGGTAGCACCTGCTACTTCTCTGCAGCCCCAACCCAAGATGGGCTGGTTTAAGTTCCTGATCTACTTCAGCCTGTTTGCAGCTGCCGTTCTCAATGTTGTAAATGCCATCCAGCTTTTGACCGGCTCTCACTACGGCAACAGCGATGCCGCAAAGCTTGTGTATATGGTCTTCCCCGATATGAAGGGCATCGATATGATCACAGGCTTTTGCATGATCGCCATGGCTGCCGTGGCACTGATCGCCCGGTTCCGTCTGGCCGGCTTCCATAAAAACGGTCCTACCCTGCTGTACATCGTCTATGCCGGCAATACAATTATTAACCTGATCTATTACTTTGCTGCCGGCTCCATCGTTTCCTTTGAAGTGTTGACAGAAGCTTCCTCCAATGTAATAACCAATGCGGTGGTGTCCATTGTGATGATCATCATCAATGTTACTTACTTTGGCAAGAGAAAGCACCTGTTCGTCAATCCCTGATACATACAAAAAAGAGAGAACGAAAATCGTTCTCTCTTTTTCTTTATAAATTCAGTAGTACAAGGGCAACAGCGCCCACGGCTAAGCCCACCCATTGCTGGGGACGGAGCCGTTCCCGGAAGCCGAAAAAGGCAATCAAAGTGGTGAGGATCAGCCCTCCCACCGCCACACCGGGATATAGGATTACAGGAGACATCTGGCATTTCACCAGCAGCAAAATAAACACATTGGAAAGGGCGCTGCTGCTGCCGGAAAGCACCGGAAACAGCCAGGCCTGCCTGATGGCCTTTTTCCAGCATTTTTTGTTTTCTCCCAAAGCAAACAGCAGGCAGAAGCAGGCGGCAAAAAAGCAGCCAAAGAACATCAGCATATTCTTGTGCTGATAAGCAAAGTGCATCTGCTGATACCGCTGCAAGATGGAGCAGCCCGCATTTCCCAAGGTGATCAGCAGGGCATTAAAGAGCCATTTTCCCATGTGGTGGGAGGCAGACTTCTTTTCCTTCACCAAAAGGCAAAGCACCAAAGAAATCAAAAGCAGCACAATACCGATAGCACTTAAGCTTGTAAACTTGGTGTCCCAAAAAAGATAGCCCCAAAAGGAAACGCCCACCAGCGCCACCTGCTTTACAAGGGCGGTCAGGGAGGTAGAGCCTGCCTTGATAGCGCCCAGCATACCCACTGTAAAGCCGGCATACAGCAGGCCATACAGCACCGAGTAAGGCAGCACCCGGATATCAAAGGAAAAATCCGTCAGCCAAAGGATCAGCCAGCCTGCAGCGGCGGCAGAAGAAACCAGCAGGCTATACAGCCGGGTCACATGGGTCACATTTTGATTTTTATTGTTATAAAGCCGTCCGCAAACCGTGATCAAAGCGGAAAAGGTCATCGCCAGGAGGAGGTAAAAATACTCCATTTCCCCACTTCCCTTCTTTTTCTCTTTCCCAATTCTACTCCTCCCCACCGGAAAATGCAACACTTTCTTGCCTTTTATAGGAAGCTTTGTTATACTAATGAAAAAGGAGGGGTTTTGATGAAAACCAAACTGACAGGCCGCTTTTGGCTCTGTATCACCATTTTCAGCCTGATGGGGCAAATTGCCTGGGTGGTTGAAAATATGTACTTCAATGTGTTCATCTATAAGATGTTCCACGCCTCTGCAGCCGATATTTCCAATATGGTGGCAGCCTCCGCCGTCACCGCCACTGTCACCACGGTGTTTATGGGCGCACTTTCCGATAAGATCGGCAAACGCAAGCTCTTCATCTGCGGCGGCTACCTGCTGTGGGGTATTTCCATTTTCAGCTTTATCCTTCTGCGGGAGGATATCATCAGCAAGACCTTCGGTATGGCCGTCAATGCCGCCACCGTGGGCATCAGCCTGACCATTATTTTGGATTGCGTTATGACCTTCTTTGGCTCTACCGCCAACGATGCGGCCTTCAACGCCTGGCTTACAGATTCCACCGATCCTTCCAACCGTGGCGCAGCAGAAGGCATCAACGCCATGATGCCCCTGGTGAGTATTCTGGTGGTCTTTGGCGGCTTTATGTTCTTTGATTTAGAGCAGGCCTCCAGCTGGACGCTGATCTTTGCCATCATCGGTGTGCTTACCGCCGCCATTGGTATTTTGGGCTTCTTCATCATCAAAGAGCCGGAAGTCAAGCCTGTGAAGGACTCCTACCTTGGCAGCATTCTCTATGGCTTCCGCCCCAAGACCGTAAAAGAAAATCCCAAGCTGTACTTAGGCTTACTGGCCTTTGTCCTCTTTAATATCTCCATTCAGATCTTTATGCCCTACCTTATTATTTATTATGAGGTAAGCCTGCAGATGAAGGACTATGTGCTGATCATGGCACCTGCCATCGTGCTGGCATCTGTGGTCACCGCCTTCTGGGGCAGAGTCTATGACAAAAAGGGCTTTTACTTCTCCGGCCTGATTGCGGTAGTTACCCTTCTGGCAGGCTACGCTGTCCTCTATTTGACTCGCACCACTATCCCCGTATTCCTTGGCTCTCTTTTAATGATGAGCGGCTACCTTGCAGGCATGGCTGTTTTCGGTGCGCTCATCCGGGATAACACCCCCGTAGGCAAGGCAGGCAGACTCCAGGGCATCCGGATCTTCAGCCAGGTGCTGATCCCCGGTGTGGTTGGCCCTGCTATCGGCAAAAAGGTGCTGGAAAACGCCCAGGTGCTGGTAAATAACGACGGCACTACCTCCTTCGTTCCCAACGAAAACATTTTCCTCGCCGCCGGCATCGCCCTGATCCTCGTTCTCCCCTTCTTCTTTAAGAAAAAGAAATAAGCAATCCCCCTGGTTGGAAGTTCCAACCAGGGGGTTCTTTTTTATTTGCCAGCCTTAATAACGGCTACTTCGTCGCCATCTTTTTCGCATACTCTGATCGTCAGAGCTGTGACTTCCGGCACTTCCTTTTGCAGTTCCGTCAGGGATTGTTCAAATACAGGGTTCATCGCATCATAAACATCCTGCATCATATCTTTTGTTTCTTTGGGAAGATCTTCCAATTCATTGATCTTGATGCTGATCACGATGCCGCTTCCGACTACCTCAATGTCAGATGTGCAGGTCATACCGGAAGAAGTTGCAAAGCTTTCTTCCATAGACTCCAGCAGCTCGCTTTTATTTTCATTCACAAATTTTGTCACTGCAGCATTCGGGCCGCTGCTTTCCTGCTTTTTGCCGCCGCAGGCCACCAGGCTCAGGCACAGAACTGCCACCAAAATAAGACTAAGTACTTTTTTCATTGTTTCCACTCCTTCTTTTTGTTGCAGGCAATATTCGCCTTAACTTTATTATATGCCATTGGTTTCCGTTTTGCAATTCCTTTTTTCTTGCTTTTCCGACAGTGGGGTGTTATAATCGTCGGCGGTTAAAACCAAAACAAATGGAGGTAAGAAAATGAATCTCGTCTATGGCATTCACGACAGACCCAAATTTATCCAGCTTTTGATCTTCGCATTCCAGCAGGTGCTGGCCATTCTGGCCGCCACCATCGCCGTTCCCGCCATCATCGGCAACGGTATGAGCCAATCCGCCGCCCTCTTTGGCGCAGGTGTTGGCACCATCGTTTACCAGCTCTTCACCAAGTTCCGCAGCCCCGTTTATCTGGGCTCTTCCTTCGCATTCCTTGGCTCTATGGGCGCTGCCTTCGCAGGCGTTGCTTCCATTGCCGCAGGCCATGTTGGTCTGATCATCGGCGCTGTTTTTGCAGGCCTTGTCTATGTGGTCATCGCTCTTGTGATCAAGTGCGTAGGCGTTAAGTGGGTGGATAAGCTCATGCCCCCTGCGGTCATCGGACCCACCGTTGCCATCATCGGTCTTTCCCTGGCAGGCAATGCCATCGGTGACCTGACCAAGGGCAAGGTAGGCATCATCGTGGAAAATGTAGGCTTCGTCTCCACCTGCAGCCCCTATGTGGCTCTGCTCTGCGGCCTTTGCACCCTGTTTGCCATCATCTGCTTCTCCGTCTACGGCAAGAAGATGATGAAGCTGATCCCCTTCATTTTGGGCATCCTGGTTGGCTATGTGGTAGCCACCATCTTCACCGTCATTGGCCGTATGACCGATAATGCAGCCCTTCAGATTATCGACTTCTCCGTATTTACCAATATGGAGATCTTCGCTGTTCCCGACTTCACCTTCCTGCAGTTTGGCGAAGGCTTCAAGGCAGTGGACGCTTCCTATATTGCCACTTTGGCAGTTGCCTATGTGCCTGTGGCATTCGTGGTCTTTGCTGAGCATATTGCCGACCATAAGAACCTTTCTTCCATCATCGGCCAGGATCTGCTGGCAGAGCCCGGCCTGCACCGCACCCTGCTGGGTGACGGCGTTGGCTCTATGTGCGGCGCATTCTTCGGCGGCTGCCCCAACACCACCTACGGTGAATCCGTTGGCTGCGTAGCCATTACCCGGAACGCCTCTGTAATCACCATCACCACCGCCGCTATTATGTGCATGGTCATTTCCTTCTTCGGCCCCTTCGTCACCTTCCTGGCTTCCATCCCCAACTGCGTGATGGGCGGTGTTTGCGTGGCGCTGTACGGCTTCATCGCTGTTTCCGGCCTGAAGATGGTGCAGAAGGTAGACCTGAACCAGAGCAAGAACCTGTTTGTGGTCTCCGTCATTCTGATCGCCGGCATCGGCGGCCTGTCCGTCTCCTTCGGTAAGGTCACCCTGACCTCCATCGCCTGCGCCCTGATCCTGGGCATCCTGACCAATGTGCTGGTCTCCAAGGCAAAAGCCGACTAATTCAGACGTCAAAGAACCACCAAACCGCCCCGATCCTTGTAAAGATCGGGGCGGTTTTACAGTATATTTTAGTCGATCAGCACCAGGGGCTTAATGAGATCCTTGGGCTTGTCCTTCATCATCATAAGGGCAGGCTCTACGCCTTCCAGACCGTGGAAGGTATGGGTGATCAGCTTCTCCGGATGGATGCGTCCGCTGGTGATGAGTCTTGCCAGCTTTTCGCTGCGCAGACGGCCGCCGGGCATCAGGCCGCCACGAACCTGCTTGTGACCCATGCCGCAGCCCCAATCTCCTCTGGGCAGACCTACGGAATCCCCTTCTCCCAAATAGTTCACATTGCCGATAATGCCACCGGGCTTCAAGATCCGGATCGCCTGGGCAAATGTGTCATTGTCGCCACCGGCAATGATCACCTTATCCACGCCCTTGCCACCGGTCTTTTCCAGGATCTGCTCTACGATATCACCTTCCCGGTAGTTGATGATATCCGTTGCGCCAAATTCCTTTGCCAAAGCAACGCAGTTGGGACGAGAGCCCACTGCAAAGATCTCCGCTGCGCCACGAATGGCACTGGCTGCCACGCTCATAAGGCCTACAGGGCCAATGCCGATCACGGCCACATTGTCGCCAAATTCGATGTCTGCCAGCTCTGCGCCGTGGAAGCCTGTAGGCACCATATCTGCCAGCATGGCTGCAGCGCCCAGATCCATACCCTCCGGCAATTTTGCCAGATTGCCATCAGCATCATTTACATGGAAATACTCGGCAAACACGCCGTCCTTAAAATTGGAGAACTTCCAGCCGGAAAGCATACCGCCGGAGTGCATAGCGTATCCGCCCTGTGCTTCCAGGGAGTTCCAATCCGGTGTAATGGCAGAAATAAGCACACGGTCACCGGGCTTGAAATCCCGCACCAGGCTGCCAACCTCCACCACTTCGCCCACAGCTTCGTGGCCTAAGATCATATTATGCCGATCACCGATGGCACCGGACCATACCGTGTGAATATCGGAAGTACAAGGTGCCAGAGCGATGGGCTTACAGATAGCATCCATAGGGCCGCACACCGGCAGTTCCTTCTCGATCCAACCGGTAGCACCGATTTTTAACATTGCAAAACCTTTCATATTTGTTTCCTCCTGTTTTTATCTGATGGCCATAGTATAGCATACTTTTCCCTTTCGGTCAATATTTATCGATATATTATTATCAATAAATATTTATCGTTTCAACGATTTGGTTTTTGTCGTATTTTCACAAATCCTCAAACCAAGTCCTTGCTTTTAGCCCCTAAAGCCAGGTCAATAATGCTTTGGGCCAGCAGATCTGTTGCCCCAAGAGCCTCCTGCTGGGTATTCCCTGCCGCCCCCATTTCAACCAGCAAGGTCCGTGGGCCCAAGGCCTGATTATAGTTGGTGGTACGCACTGCAATGGGCCGTGCCACCCCAGGGCAGTACAGCTGCAGCTTTGCCTGCAGCTTCAGCGCCAAAGCCATATTTTCCTGCCACTTGGGATCTTTGGCCTCTGCATCAAAGGCGCTGACCACCAGCATCAGCTGGGCAACCTTTTCCTCCTCGTAGGTCGTGGTATAGCCTAACTGCTTGCCGCTGCTATCCTCATAGGCATCTCTGTGCAGATCCAGCACCAGGCAAATATCCGGATATTCTTCCAAATACGCCTTGATGGATGCCTTGGAGCTGGTGTACGCCCCATTGTAGGAAGGATAATCGTGGATCGTCCGGTCGTGAAGCACCCCGATCCCCGCCTGTTCCAGCTTGGCAGCCAGCCTGTCCCCCACCGCAAGCATATTGTAGCTTGGATCTAAAGTCCGATAATTGGGAAGGGCCTCATAGCCCTCCTTATTTTCGTAGCTCTCGGTGGTGTGGGTGTGAAGGATCAAGACCTTGGGACGATCCCCCCGTAAATTCCAGTTCAGTTCCCGTAAAAGCAGCGCCTCAGCAGAAAAGGTATGCCCTGCCGGATTGTGAAAGCGAATTTCCTCTGCCTGCTGGGGCGCAAACACCGCCACCGCATCAGGAAGGACTTCCGGTGCTTGCGCAGAAGGAAGCTCTTCCTGATGCGGCTCTGATGGCTCCGCCCAGTAGCCGCTTTCCAGGAAAAAGAGCAGGCTTGCCATATGCATGTCCTGTGGCAAAAAAGGAATACACAGCCGAATAAGTACCGCCCCCAAAAGGGCAATTGCCCCGATTCTCAAACTCTTCTCATCTAATTTCATAGTTCCTCCCTTCCCCCTAAGCAAAATCTCTGATTTTTGACGGATGTGGGGAATTCTGTGTAAAACAAAAAGGGCTGCTACCACAGGTAGCAACCCTTGTATCTATTTACGGGTTTTTCTTCCACTTTGGGCGGCTGCTCAGCTTCTCCCGCAGATCCTTAAAAAAGTCTGTGAGCAGCGCTGCCGCCTCTTCCTGGCATACGCCCTTCACCACTTGGGGGTGGTGATTAAAGTCCATAGAAAACAAATCGCACACACTTCCGCAGGCACCGCATTTGTCGTCAGACGCCCCAAACACCACCGTAGGGATCCGGGCATTGACGATAGCACCGGCACACATGGGGCAAGGCTCCAAGGTCACATACAAAGTGCAATCCCAAAGCCGCCAGCCCCCCAATTTTTCGCAGGCAGCGCCAATGGCTTCGATCTCTGCGTGACCCAAGGCAGTCTTTGCGGTCTCCCGACGGTTTCTGCCCGTTGCCACGATTTCCCCATTTCTGACGATCACACAGCCAACCGGCACTTCTCCCTCTAAGGCCGCTTCCCGGGCCAGCTCCAGGGCCTTTTGCATATACAGTTCGTGGTCCATCTTCTGACCCCCTTTCTCCTTTATATTACGGCAAAGGGGACTTTCCGTCAAGTAGCATATCACCTGCCCCCTGCAAAACAAAGGGAAATCTGTTTTAGTTGCCAAATAGATTTTTCTGTGATACTATAAGAAAAATGAGAAAGGATGTGATCGTTTGCACACACTATTGCATATTTGCTGCGCCCCCTGTGCCAACCAGTGCATTGAGGTTTTGCGTACCGACGGCATGGAAGTCACCGGCTTTTGGTACAACCCCAATATCCATCCTTTCACCGAGTACCGGGCAAGGCGGGATTGCCTTCGTGGCTACGCAGAAGAAATTTCTCTGCCCCTCATCGAGAAAAACGACTATGCCCTTCGCCCCTTCGTCCGTGCGGTAGCCGAGGATATTGCCCATCGCTGCGGCAAATGCTACGAAATGCGGCTTTTTGAAGCAGCAAAGCAGGCAAAGGAAGGTGGCTTTGACAGCTTTACTTCCAGCCTGTTCATCAGCCCCTACCAAAACCACGAGCTGATGGCACAGGTTGCCCAGCAGGCCGCCGATGCCTACGGCGTGGAATTTCTGTACCGGGATTTTCGCCCCTACTTTAAGGACGGTCAGGCCTTCGCCCGGGAAAAGGGCTTCTATATGCAAAAATACTGTGGCTGTGTGTTCTCGGAAGAAGAACGCTACCTGAAAGCCAAGAAAATCATTCCTTGAGGTTTTTATGAATCAAATGAAATTTGCCGCCCCCTGCCTGTTTGGTTTGGAGGGCATCTGCGGCGATGAACTGCGCCGCCTGAATGTAGAAAATGTCCAGGTGGAAGACCGTCGTGTGCTGTTTACCGGTGACGAATATACCCTTGCAAAGGCCAATATCTGCCTGCGCACAGCCGAGCGGATCCACATTGTCCTTGCCCAGTTCGAGGCCAAGACCTTTGAAGAGCTTTTTCAGGGTGTCTACCACGCCAATCTGGAGGACTATATCCCCAAGGACGGTGCATTCCCTGTCAAGGGCAAATGTCTGGACAGCCAACTGATGAGCGAAAGCGATTGCCAGGCCATCGTAAAAAAGGCCGCCGCCCGTCGGTTGGGAGAAAAGTACGGCATCTCCTGGCTGCCGGAAACCGGCCCTGTGTTCCAGCTGCAGTTTTTAATTCTGCGCAACCAGGTCTCCATTTACTTGGATACCAGTGGTGCAGGCCTGCATAAGCGTGGCTACCGTGCCACCTCCAACGATGCCCCTCTGCGGGAAACCCTGGCCGCTGCTATGGTGCAGCTTGCCCGCTACCGTGGCAGAGACTATTTGTGGGATCCCTTCTGCGGCTCCGGCACGATCCCCATTGAGGCCGCCCTCATCGCCAAGAACCGGGCGCCGGGGCTAAACCGCCAGTTTGCCGCCCAGAATTATCCCTGGATGCCCAAGGAAGCTTGGGAACAGGTGAAGCAGGAAGCCCGGGATAAGGAATTCAGTGGCAAGTATCAGATTATGGGTTCTGACAATGACCCAAGCTGTGTTTCCCTTTCCTTTGCCAACGCCCGGAAGGCCGGTGTTTCCGATTGTGTTACGTTCCGTGACGGAGATGCCACCAAAATGAGCCTGCCCACCGACCAAGGCCTCATTATCTGCAATCCCCCCTACGGTCAGCGGATGATGGAGCTGCAGGCCGCCCAACGGCTCTATGGCGCTTTGGGCCGCCACCTGAAATATGCCGACGGCTGGAAAAAGTATATCATCACCTCCGAGCCGGAATTTGAGCATTATTTTGGCAAGCGGGCTGACAAAAAGCGGAAGCTCTACAACGGTATGATCAAATGCGACCTTTATATGTTCACAGATAACCAAAGACGGAAAAAATAGAAAGAAGGGTTTCTATGAAACATCTTTTCATTATCAATCCCGCCGCAGGCAGCCGTGACAGAACCGAAAAGTACACCAAAAACATCGAAAAGATCTGCACCGAAAAGGGCGTGGACTTTGAGATCCGTGTCTCCCAGGCCCCCGGCAACTGCACCGAGATCGCCCGGGAAGCCGCCCAGTCCGGAGAGCGCTACCACATCTATTCCTGCGGTGGCGACGGCACACTGAACGAAGTGGTTGCGGGCGTAGCAGGCTATGACAATGTGGCAATCACCATGTTTGCCGGTGGCAGCGGCAACGATTTCATTAAGATCTTCAATGAAACCGAGCCTTTCCGGGATTTAGAGCGGCTGCTCGACTACGAAGAAGCCACCTTTGACCTCATCAAGTGTAACGACGATTTCAGCCTGAATATCTGCTCCGTTGGCTTGGATGCCCGGATCGGCACCGATGTTTCCCGGTATAAGCGGCTGCCCCTGCTTTCCGGTTTCCGGGCATACGCCGCATCTACCCTGGTGAACGTAATCAAGGGTGTTGCAGAGCATTACATAGTGGAAGTGGACGGGGAAGTCATCGACGGCAAGCAGACCATGATCTGCGCCTGCAACGGCCGGTTTTACGGTGGCGGCTTTAATCCCGTTCCCGAAGCCGATCCTCAGGACGGCAAAATGGATGTGCTGCTCGTCAAAAAGGTATCCCGTCTGCAGGTAGCCGGGGTGGTTGGTAAATATAAAAGCGGTCAGTATAAGAAACTGACCAAACTGATTCGCCACTTCCGCACCGATAAGGTAAAGATCATTTGCGATAAGCCCACCAGTATCAATCTTGATGGAGAACTTCGCACTGCCCAGGTGGTGGAATTCTCCATCGCCAAGGAAAAGGTCAACTTCTTCTACCCCAAGGGCCTGACCTTCGCGGCCAAAGAACCTGCTACCTTATAATAAAAAGAGCATTGTGGATTTCCACAATGCTCTTTTTATGTTCGCTGCACCTTCTGCACCCTATGGGATTCTAAAGGGGCAATATCGGTAATGTCGGGATAGAAAAATGTAAGTATATGCCCCTTTAGCCGTCTGGAGAGTCCGGGAACCATACGGGAGGTTCCCGGGCGCTCTTTGGTACTTTCTTGCGAGAAAGAAAGTACAATATTCCTATGCAGTTCGTCGGTTCACTAAACCGATTGATGAAACAGCCATTGCATGCTGTTTTTGCAAAAATCACTCTGCATTCAGGGGGTCAAGGCGAATATCCGGATAGGGATTGACGATGATCGTCTTATAGGTATGATAAATTACCATACCCGGCTTGCCTGCGGGGGTCTTTTTCACCTGCTTGACCGGGGTCACATCCACCGCCACATTCTGTCCGCCGGCAGTTTCTGCATAGTGGGCCGCCAGCTGTGCCGCCTGAGTAATGGTGTTATCCGGTGGCTGCTTTCCTGCACAGGCGATGATCACATGGCTGCCGTGTACCTTTTGGGCGTGAAGCCACAGGTCGTCCTTTCGTGCCAAACGGAAGGTCAGCTCCTCATTTTGGTGGTTGTTTCTTCCCACATAAATGGGATAGCCATCGGTGGATTCAAACCGCATAGGCTGGCTCTTGGCGGTCTTCATTCGTTTCTGACCACCGTCTTTTTTCAGATAGCCGCCTTCCTGCAGCTCCCGACGGATCTCTTCCAAATCCGCTTCCGTGTCCGCACGATCCAATTCTTCCAAAACGCTCTTCAGGTAGCTGCGCTCCACCTGTCCTATAGACAGCTGATTTTTCAGTTCCTTCTCCGCATTTTTCATACGGGTGTAGTCTTTATAATACTTTGCCGCATTCTGCTGGGGCGAAAGGGTGACAGACAAAGGAATCTCCACCATAGCCATATTCTCATCGTAAAAATCCTCTGCCTGCAAAATGGGCTGTCCTTTTTGGATGCGATGAAGATTTGCCGTTACAATGTCACCAAACTGGCGAAGCCTCTCCCGGTCGTAGGTGGCTTCCAGTTCCTTTTCCTGCATGGCCATCTTCCGGTCTATACGCTGGCAGAGATTGGAAACGGTCTTTCGCACCGCCTGGCTCTTTTGGTGCATGGCATCTTTTCGGTCTTTTACCACATAGAAGCCATCTAAAAGGGCGGTAAAATCCTCCGCCTTTTGGCAAGCGCCATACTGATGAATAGGGCAAAAGGCAAACTGCTTCCAGTTGCCACGGCTATCGGCATAGTAATAAGGGCCGGGATTTTCCAAATGGGTACGGAAAAAGGCAAAAAGCTTTTCCGGGGCATTTTCCAAAGCATCCATCCGGGCATCGATATCACCGCCCACCGCCAAAGCCGCCTCCCGGCAAACCAGCATGGAAAGGCCACCCACCTTCTCCATCAGCCGTTCAGCAAGCAGATCCGGGCCGGGCTGGGTGCAAAGGCTTTCCCAATCAGCAAGCTCCATTTTCATAGGATCAAACTTCTCAACAGGCTCCGGGCTTTGATAGTAAAGACCGGGCAGTGCCGGCCGCTTCACCGTTTCGTCAAAGCCGATCCGCCGCAGGCAATCCAGGATCCGGTTATTTTCGTCCAGCAAATACAGATTGCAGGTTCTGCCCATCAGTTCCGCAACCAGCCGACGCTCCACCGGGTCACCCAATTCAGAAATGCAGGAAAAGGTGAATTCAGCCACCCGTTCCATAGGCAGTTGGCTCACCTTGATCAGCCGTCCACCGGACAGGTGCTTACGCAAGAACATACAAAACATAGGGGGCTGGGCAGGATTTTCCGGGCTGGCCTCCGTCAGATAAAGCCGGGGGCTGGCAGGGCTGATGCCAAAAAGCAGCTTGTATCTGCCGCTGTCGCACCGCAGCTGCACCAAAATGCTGTCCCGGGAAGGCTGATGGATCTTTTCGATCCGTCCGCCCATGGCTTTTTCCCGGATCTCCTCCAGTACAGCCCCTAAAAAGCAAGCATCAAAGGCCATACAGTTCCTCCATTCCCAGGTTAAACAATTCGTTCACTCTTTCCATTTCCCCCAGCAGATACAGCGCCCCAAACAGCGCTTCCAGACCGGTGGCCTTGGCATACTCCTGCCGGGTGGCAGCACCGGGAGCGGCATGGGTGTGGCTGTTCTTGCCCCGGCGATAGAAATCCTGCTCTTTTTCCGTCAAATGGGACAAAATGCAATCGACAAATTTGGCCTGGGCAGGGGCATTGACAAAGCCTACCGTGCTCTTGTGCAAATTTCTCACCGTGGTCTTTCCCTGGACGCACAGATAGCTTCTGCACAGCAATTCAAAAACCCCGTCACCGATGTGGGCAAGACCCAGGTTGGAAATGGCCTTTACCTTGTCTTCCGTCAGCTGGGGGCGCAAATAGTTTTCCATACATATTCCTCTTTTAACCCATTTTCCTTATGGTATCAAATTTTCCGCCTACTGTCAATGGCGTGCAGGTGGACAGAATATCTGTTTACATAACCCCTAAATTATGGCATTTTTCGCCCTTTATCAGCCTAAAGTTTTCCCCACATTCCACAAGTTATTCCACAAGCCAAAGCTTAAAAAAGCCTTGCAGACCGTGGTCTGTAAGGCTTTTTCGGGTATTTGCGATTATTATGTTAAAAACTGGGGAATTCTCATTTGCTTTACATAAAACTGTCAAAAAGTGACCTGTGCAGAGAAAACCCGTTCCTCGTTTTGCCCTACTCTGTGACCGTCCACGGTCAGCTCTCCGTTGCCGTTTAGCTCCCATTGCAGGTGAATTTCCTGCCCTTCCAGCGCCTCCTGATTGTAGCAGATCACCAGCTCCTTAGGCTGATGGGCGCCGTAGAATTTGGAAGGAAGCAGATCTGCCACCCAATCCAAATACCGGGTGTTGTTCATATGGCCGTTCTTATCCAGATCCATATACCGCACCTGCCGGTTTTCTCCGCTGGAAAGCCCTTGGGGTGCCAAAGACCGGGGCGCAGGCAGTTCATTGCCGAAGGACACACCGGGCACCATGATACCGCTCTTGGCAGGCAGGATCATCCCTCTGGTGTTTCTATCCATGATCACCCAAATGCTGATGGCACGAAACAGCTCTCTGCCCTTTTCATCATAAGCCACCGTAGACCGGGGGAACGCCACCCGGGTGGTGGGCATAGGCCAGGTCTGCACCCGGATCTTCTCCCCTTCCTTGGGAAGCCTTGTGATCTGCACCCGGTGACGGATCACCGCCCAGAACATCTGCTTTTGGGCCATGGTATCCCAATCCAAAGCCAATTCCCTGCAATGCTCCCCTGCCGCATCCTGGGCAAGGTAGAGTAAAGCCGACAGCTTAAGATCGCCATAGCAATCGGTCATTGTGCCGTAAATATCGTAGAGTTTTTCCAATCCGCCTTCCATAGCACCCTCACTTTTCAACAGGAAGGATAACCTTCAGTTCCTTCTTTTCGCTGGGACGGTAGAAAGTCAGCTCCACCTGCTCACCCGTTTCGCAGGCTGCCAGCACATCCTGCAGTGCCTGCTCCGTTTCAATTGGCTGTCCCTTGATGGCACGCAGAACATCACCGGAGCGAATGTCCTTATGATTTTCAGAGGTGACCATCAGCCCCATAGGGATCTCGTAGTACTGATTGCAAATACCGCTGACCATCACATACCAAATCCCCAATTCCGGCACATTGGTACCCACATCCATCCGGGCATAGGGAGAAACCCCCTCTTCAGGGGCTTCAAAGGACACCGGTGCCACCGGGGAGGTACCCTCTGCCTGTAATTTCCGGAACAGGTGTACATTCACAAGGCCCAAAGCCGTCACCACACCGGAAAGGAAGATCACCGCCATCAATAGCACCGCAATGACCCCCCGGTAGCTTTTCCCGGGCTGGGTCACACCGGTTTCATAGGTGCCGGCGGTTTCATTTTTCATTTCCATAAAAACCTCACGCACAGGGCAAAGTAAAGGTAAATTCGGTAGTATCCCCTGCGCTGGATACCCGGATATTCTCTCCGTGAGAGCATACAATGGTTTTAACGATGTAAAGACCCAAGCCCCAGCCGTCCTTGTCGGTGCGGCTCTTGTCGATCTTGTGGAATCGTTCAAATACAAAGGGCAGCTCCTCCACAGGAATGGGATTTCCCGTGTTGGAAATGGCCACATAGATCTTTTCCGGGGTCTGCCGGATCTCCACACCCAGCCGGCCGCCCACCTGACAGAACTTCACTGCATTGTCCAGCAGATTATAGATCACCTGAATGATGCTATCCTGATCCGCCCGGGTGTACACCGGGTGTTCCGGGAAGTTTACATGCACATCCAGCTCCTTGGCAAGAATTTTCTGCTCGAAGGTGATCAGCACCCGGCCGGCACATTCCGCCACATCAAACTGGCTTTTCCGTTCCTCCGGCACACCGCCCTCCTGGGGCAGCCGGGAAATATCCAGCATACTTCTGACCAGGCGGCTCAGCCGTTTTGTTTCCTCAGAAACCAGCGCCATATACTTCGGCTGTTCAGAAGCCGGGATCGTGCCATCCAGCATACCGTCCATAAAGCCGGAAATGGTGGTCATGGGGGTCTTCAGCTCGTGGGAAACATTGGCAACAAATTCCTGCCGTTGCAGCTCCGCCTTTTCCAAAGACTCTGCCATATTGTTAAAGGCCAGCGCCAGCTCCTGCACATCCACCGGGCTTTTCCTATTTACCTTGACCCGGGAAGAAAGCTTGCCGTGGGCAAAATCGTTGGCAGTGCGGCGAATTTCCTGCAAAGGAGAATTCTGCCTGCGCAAAATCAGCGCCATCAGCAGGGTTGCCACCAAAACAGCGCCCAGGCTGGTAAGCACGCACACCGTCATCAGCTCCCGAAAGGAAGCCAGGGTAGGCTCCATCGGCACAGAGGTCAGCACCAAGCCGCTGGGATTGCCGCTTCTGTCGTAAATGGGCATACCCACCACATACCGGGCATCGTCATATAGGGCTTCGATCCTGCCCTCTGCCCGGGATACCTTCAGCCGGTACACCTGCTCTAAATAGCTTCTGCTGATCACCAATCCCTGGTGGGCGCAGCCGTAGGGCGCTTCGGAACAAAGCACTAATTTCCCCTGCTTGTCGCAAATCACCGTTTGGGCATTTGCCGCCCGGGAAGCGGCGGTGACGCTCAGATAAAACTGGTCGCTTTCCAAGCTGGCTTCCCCGTAATAAGCCGTTGCCAAACGGGAAATGGTGTCGGCGGTCGCTTCCAAATTTTCATAGTTGTTGTGGCGCATTTGGGCCCGTGCCTGATATTGGAACACCGTTGCCACCATCAGAAGGGCGCAAAACAGCACCAGTGCCGCCGGGATCATAAACCGGCGATAAATGGTTTTCATCCTGCAATTACCTCAAATTTGTAGCCTACGCCCCAAACGGTCTTCAAATTCCAGCTGTCAGAAACACCTTCCAGCTTTTCACGAAGCCGCTTCACATGGACATCCACCGTCCGGGAATCGCCAAAATAGTCAAAGCCCCACACTTCATCCAAAAGCTGATTGCGGGTGTAGACCCGGTTGGGAGAGGAAGCCAAATAGTAAAGAAGCTCCATTTCCTTAGGGGGTGTATCCACCTTTTTGCCGTTGACCGTCAGTTCAAAGGCATCCATATCGATGATCAGCCGATCAAAAATCAGCCGCTTTGCCTTCACCTGTTCCCCGGCAGGGTTGGTGCGACGAAGTACCGCCTCGATCCGGGCAAGAAGCTCCCGCATCTCAAAAGGCTTGGTGATGTAATCGTCCGCACCGGTCCGCAGACCGGTGATCTTATCTTCCGTTTCCGCCTTTGCGGTGAGCATAATGATGGGTGTCTGACTTTCGGCGCGGATAGCCCGACAAACCGCCCAGCCGTCCATCACCGGCATCATCACATCCAAAAGCACCAAGTCGGGATGAATAGCCCGGAATTTTTGCAGGCCCTGACCGCCATCGGTGGCGATGGTCACGGCATAGCCCTCTTTTTCCAAATATAACTGCAGAAGCTCACCGATATTGCGGTCATCTTCCACGACCAAAACAGAAGTTGCCATAAAAGCCCTCCATTCCTTTTTCGTATATAGCCATTATAGCCGATTTTCTCCCGTTCGGGTGAACAAATTGTAAAAAATACCCCATTTTCTTTTTCTTGCAAAGCAAAGCCCTATCTGCTATGATAATGAAAGAAAGGATGTGCTCCCCTTGGATTTTATCGAACTATTAAAAGCGGTGCTTTTCGGCATCGTGGAAGGCATCACCGAATGGCTTCCCGTTTCCTCCACCGGTCACCTGATTCTTTTGGAAAAATTCCTGCCCCTGGGCATCAGCGAAGCCTTTTATGAAATGTTCCAGGTGGTGATCCAGCTGGGTGCTATCTTGGCGGTGGTGCTTTTGTTCTTCCAAAAGCTGAACCCCTTCTGCCCCAAAAAGGATGCTGTAGCCAAGCAAAACACCTGGCTTTTGTGGGGCAAGGTCATCGTTGCGGTTCTGCCCTCTGCTGTGCTGGGTCTGCTGTTCGACGACTTTATGGATGCCCATTTTTATAACTATGTGGTAGTTTCCATCGCCCTTATTTTCTACGGCATCGCTTTTCTCTTTGTGGAAAAGACCCGGAAGGGCAACCTTCTTAACAGCGTAGATGCCATTGATTGGAAAACCGCCCTTTTCATCGGCTGTTTCCAATGCTTAAGCCTGATCCCCGGCACATCCCGTTCCGGCTCTACCATTCTGGGTGCGCTCCTTTTGGGCGTGAGCAGAAGTGCCGGCGCAGAATTTTCCTTCTTCCTGGCAATCCCCACCATGCTGGGTGCAAGTGCCTTGAAATTGCTTAAGTTCCTGATGGAAGGCGTTACCGCCACCGCCACCGAATGGGGCGTGCTGGCTGTGGGCTGCATCGTCAGCTTCCTTGTAAGCGTGCTGGTCATCCGTGGTCTTATGGAATATGTCCGCAAGCGCAGCTTTGCTCCCTTCGGCATCTACCGGATCGCTTTGGGCATCCTGGTTTTGGGATATTTTTCCATTTTCGCTTAATTTTGTGATATAAGTCACATAACTTCCCCTTTTACCGTGGTATACTACGGTTAGAAAACAAAAGGAGGTACCCTCATGAAAACCTTACACATTACGAAAGAATCCTTCCAAGCAGAAGTTTTGGAATCCAAGATTCCTGTTCTTTTAGACTTCTGGGCACCCTGGTGCGGCCCTTGCCGTATGGTCGGCCCTATCCTGGATGAAATTGCAGAAGAACGGGAAGACATCAAAGTCTGCAAGGTCAATGTGGACGAAGAACCGGAACTGGCAAACAAGTACGATGTGATGACCATCCCCACTTTGATGGTTATTAAAGACGGTGAAATCCTCACCCAATCCTCCGGCGCCCGCCCCAAGGCCTCCATCCTGGAAATGTTTGAATAACAAAAAACTGCCTGAAGGATTTTCCTTCAGGCAGTTTTATTATCGAATTACTTACACAGTTCCTTGGCAACTTCCACAATGTGGTCAGCAGACAGGCCGAACTGCTTCAGCAGGTCTACAGCAGGACCGGAGTGACCGAACTCGTCGTTCACGCCGATGCGGCGCACCAGAGTGGGGCACTTTTCAGTCAGGACGCCGCAAACAGCTTCGCCCAGACCGCCGATAACGGAGTGCTCTTCGCAGGTGATGACCTTGCCGCACTTTTTAGCAGCAGCGATCACCAGCTCTTCATCAAGAGGCTTGATGGTAGCCATATTGATGACCATAGCGTTGATGCCAGCCTCTGCCAGCTTTTCACCGGCAACGATGGCTTCGTAAACCAGCAGACCGTTGGCAATGATGGCAACATCGCTGCCTTCACGGACAACTTCACCCTTGCCGATCTCAAACTTGTAGTCCTCGCTGTGGAATACAGGCACAGCCAGACGACCGAAGCGCAGGTACACAGGGCCTTCCATCTCATAAGCGGCACGGACAGCAGCCTTTGCTTCCACATCGTCAGCAGGGCAGATAACGGTCATACCGGGGATGGAGCGCATCAGAGCGAAGTCCTCGCAGCACTGGTGGGAAGCGCCGTCTTCACCGACGGAGATACCGCCGTGAGTAGCGCCGATCTTCACATTCAGGTGGGGGTAGCCGATGGAGTTGCGGACCTGCTCGAAAGCACGGCCAGCAGCGAACATAGCAAAGCTGGATGCAAAAGGCACCAGACCTGCGGTGGACATACCGGCAGCCATACAGATCATGTTGGCTTCGGCAATGCCGCAATCGAAGTGGCGCTCGGGGAATGCCTTCTGGAACACACCGGTCTTGGTAGCGCCGGCCAGGTCAGCATCCAGAACAACCAGGTTATCTACTTCTGCGCCCAGTTCCTTCAGGGCGTTACCGTAACTGTCACGGGTTGCAACTTTCTTCATATCAGCCATAATTATGCCTCCAATTCTGCCAGTTGGGCCTTCAGTTCAGCCATTGCCTGGGCATGTTCTGCATCGTTGGGAGCCTTGCCGTGCCAGCCGGCATTGTTTTCCATGAAGGAAACGCCCTTACCCTTGGTGGTCTTCATCACGATGGCGAAGGGCTTGCCCTTGGTTTCACGGGCCTTATTGAAAGCAGCTTCCAGCTCGTCAAAGTTGTGACCGTCAACAGCAGCCACTTCAAAGCCGAAGGAAACCAGCTTATCCACGATGGGATAGGGACTCATAACATCGGCGATGTTACCGTCGATCTGCAGGCCGTTGTTGTCAACGATGATGCACAGGTTATCCAGCTTGTAGTGGGCAGCAGCCATGCAAGCTTCCCAAACCTGGCCTTCCTGAATTTCGCCGTCGCCTAAGAGAGAGTAAACTCTGTTAGCCTTGCCGGTGTGCTTGGCAGCCAGTGCCATACCGGTGGCAACGGAAATACCCTGACCCAGAGAGCCGGTGGACATATCCACACCGGGAACGGTGTTCATATTGGGGTGACCCTGCAGGTAGGAGTCAATGTGGCGGAAAGTGGGCAGATCTTCTACGGGGAAGAAGCCACGCTCAGCCAAGGTAGAGTACAGGCCGGGGGTGGTGTGGCCCTTACTCAGCACAAAACGGTCCCGATCTTCCCACTTGGGATTGGCGGGATCGATGTTCATTTCCTTAAAGTACAGATAGGTATAAACTTCCGCTGCGGACAAGCTGCCGCCGGGGTGGCCTGCTTTTGCGCCATAGGTGGATTCGATCACGCCCATACGCACTTTGCAAGCGGTGATACACAGTTGCTTTTTTGCTTCCGGTGTCATTATGTAGCCTCCTATATACTCTTGGGGGTATCCCCCATTTTTCCTGAAATATTTTAGCACTTCCCAGCGCTTTATGCAAGGTTTTTGTAAAAATTCTTTAATTTCTTGTGTTGGTGTCCAGGCTCTTGCCAAAGACGAAAAACCGCTGGAACAAAAATTCTGTCACGAAGTTAAGCGTCATCATCAAAAATTCCACCAGGTATTCATTCCAGAAAAGGGTGTCTGCCAAAAAGCTGCCCAGGATGGTGGACACCGGGGCAAACACCAGATAGTAGCCCAAAACCTTCAGCATGGCCACCGGCACATTGGCGGCAGATTGGAAGGTAAATTTCCGGTTCAGGGTAAAGTTCCACAGAACAGAAAGGGTCAAGCTGATGAGATAGCAGGGCCAGTAGGACCAGCCGGACAGCTCATTTAAAAGGGCAAAGCTGCCCATCTGGATAGCGCCTGCGCTGATGGAAAACAGGGTGAATTTCACCACCCGCCAAAATTCTTTCTTGTTCATTTTTCTCTCCTTATGTAATCTTCCGCAAGGGAATGGTCTGCATAGGTGTCAGCCCCAGCTCCTTCAGCCAGGCAAGAGCCTTTTCTTCTGCCAAAGTGCTTTGGAAGACCTCCGGGCTGTGGGCATCTGCGCCAATGATCACCGGGGCATTTTCCTCCGCCACAATTTCCCAAAAATCAGAATTGGGATAATGCCTGTCCTCCCGGACACCCAAAAGATTCATTTCCAACGGCACATTACAGCTTTTTGCCTCCCGGATCATCTCCCTGGCATACTGCAAATAAGCCTTCCGGTCACCCTCATAGTGAATAAGATCCGGGTGAGCAAAGTAAGTAAACAGACCGGTGTTCATAGCATCCATAGTCTGGTAGCAGTAGGTTTTCAGTACCTCCGGATCTGTGGTAACACGACCCGAGTAGACCCCATCCTGTTCATTTTTCGTGTAGTGCTGCCCCAAGAGCAGGTACTCTGCCCCGTTTTCCTGCAGATAAGCCAGTAGTTCAGGAAAGAGTGCAGGGTAATATTCTGCCTCTACACCCAGGTGGATCTCCACCTTTCCCCGGTAATCCTTTTTGAGCTGCTCTACACTTTGGCAGTAGCCGGGAAATGCTTCCGGACGCATCCGGAAACGGGAATACTTATCCGTATGGAAGAAGTAGGGGGTGTGATCGGAAAAGCCCAGGATCTCGATCCCCGCCTCCAAAGCGCTCTGTACATATTCTTCATCTTCCCCGGATGCATGGTTGCACCGATAGGTATGGGTATGGTAATTAGCGATCATAGTTTTTTCCTTTCCGCAACCGCCAAAAACATACAATAGGCGATCTGCTGATTTAAGTAAAAGAAGAAGTTGTCCACCAGGGACATCGTTAAAATCATAAAAGGCAGGGTCAGCAGCAGCACCTTTTTAGCTGTAGGCTTCCGCAGCACACAACCAACCTGCCACAAATGGAACAAAAAGGCAGCGCCACCCACAGCACCCATAGCCGCAAGGAACTGAATGCCGATGTTGTGGTACATATTGGCAAATACATTTTTAAGCACCACATAGCCAACATCGCCGCCCTTATCAAAGCCTACGCCCAAGATCGGCCAGCTCCGGAAGTGTTCCCAGCCTCTTCCCCAAACAACGATCCGTCCATCCTTCGCCAGATCGGTAAACCGTGCCATTTTCAAAATCTTTCCCATCATCTGGGGCAAGGGGATCACAAAGATGTGTACCAGTACCATAGCAATAGCTACCATGCACACAACGATGAGTGCCAGCTTTCGGCAGAGACTCTTATTTTCCCCAAAGCAGCGGGCGCTAATACCCACAGCCATAGCCAAACTACCCACCAAAATCGGTCCCCGACAGCCAAGCACCACAATGTTTCCATAAATAAGGAAGGCCAGCAAATAGCTTAAGGTACTGAAACGGTGATTGGCGGCCAAATAAAAGGCTGCCGGGATCCCCAGCACCAGATAGGCAGAAATGCTGGTTATAATGCCCCAGCCCAGTTCCACCGCATTCCGTTCTTCACCGCTGATAATTCCCAAATACAAGAAAAGCAGGTCTTGCCGGTGCAGTATCACCGCTACCTGGAAAATGCCCAGCAGAGCCGTGCAAAGCATACATTGGCAGGCAAA
The DNA here is from genome assembly GCA_045122735.1 of Faecousia sp. Taxonomy (GTDB): domain Bacteria; phylum Bacillota; class Clostridia; order Oscillospirales; family Oscillospiraceae; genus Faecousia. The sequence continues at coordinate 53,241 of JBGVHZ010000007.1, read as the reverse complement.
CCGTGCTACATTCTCCCCACGACGGGCAATGGATACGCAAATAAAATAGAAAAAGGTAAAACCAAAGGCCATCAGCGCGCCATAAGCCAGGTCAATGGGACGCCAGTGTTCACTGCCCACACCGTTAAGTAAAAAGACCCCATCCATAATAAGGATGCTGATGCCGCAGACACTGCCCTTTTCCCAAATATCCCAGAATGTTCCATCCTTCCAAAAACGGATCAGCAGCGCCGCCACCGCCAAAATGCCTAGACATATCACAAAGCAGAAAGCAGTATCGTTGTAAGAGAGCATTACATCCCCCACCTGGTCGCCGTAGGAAACATTGGAATCCTTGCCCAAAGCGCAAAAGCTCATAAGCATAGGGGCAAAGAGGGGTTTCATATCTGTGGCAAACAGCACTGTCAAAAGAACAGTCACCGCAATAAGGCCCATACAAATTGTGTACCGGCTGCTGCCACCAAGGCCCGAAAAAGCGCAAAGTGCCCCCAAGCAAATGGGATACCAAACGCTATTGAGGTATCGGTCAATTTGCCGGGCAAAGCCCGATTGGGAGCACAAAGCAATTTTCATAAGCAATCAAATCACATAGGCAAGATAGCCCTTGCAAACAGGAAATAAACCAGCAGCGACAGGGCATCCACAATAGAAGTAATAAAGGGGCTTGCCATAACAGCCGGGTCAAGACGGATCAGCTTTGCAACCATAGGCAGCACAGCACCCACGATCTTTGCCGCCAGCACCGTAAAGAACAGGGCAAGACACACAACCAAATTTACATAAATGGTAATATCGTAATTGCCCAGCAGCATCCGGTCTACAAGCCAAATTTTGCCAAAGCAAACGATAGAAAGGGCAAGACCGCACAAAACAGCGGTGCGGATCTCCTTCCAGATGACCCGGAGAATGTCGGAAAATTCCAATTCGTCCAGGCTTAATGCACGGATAATGGTAACAGAGGACTGACTGCCGGAGTTACCGCCCGTACCCATCAGCATGGGAATGAAGGCGGTCAGTGCCGCCTGAGCAGCCAACGCTCCTTCAAAGGAAGTAATGATCATACCTGTAAAGGTAGCAGACACCATCAGTAGGAGCAGCCAGGGAATACGGTTGCAGAACAGCTCCCAGGCAGAGGACCGCAGATAGGTCTTTTCCGAGGGGATCATACCGCCCATCTTTTCCATATCTTCCGTGGCCTCGTCTTCCATAACGTCCATAGCGTCGTCGAAGGTGACGATACCTACCATCCGGTTTTCATTGTCCACAACGGGAAGGGCAAGGAAATTATACTTGCTGAACATACGAGCCACTTCTTCCTGGTCCGTATGGGTGGTGACGGAAATGAAATTTTCCAGCATGATATCTTCTATCCGCATTTCATCGTCCTCTGCCAGCAGCAGATCCTTGACGGTGACGATGCCCAGAAGCTTCCGGTCCTTGGTGACATAGCAGGTGTAGATGGTTTCCTTATCCACACCCTGCCGGCGAATGCGAAGAATACTCTCCTCCACCGTCATATGGGGGCGCAAGGACACATACTCGGTAGTCATCAGAGCGCCGGCGGAATTTTCCGGATACCGCAGGATCTGGTTGATGGAGCGGCGCATTTCCGGGTCAGCCTGCTTTAGGATTCTCTTTACCACATTGGCAGGCATTTCTTCGATCAAAGCCGCAGCATCGTCGGCATACAGCTCGTCAACAACTTCCTTTAGTTCGCTATCGGAAAAGGTGCGGATCAGCAGTTCCTGCTCCTCCGGCTCCATTTCCACGAAGGTCTCTGCCGCCAGCTCCTTGGGAAGCAGACGGAACAGCAAAGGAAGTCTTGCTTCCTCTATAGAAGTAAAAATCGCTGCAATATCTGCAGGGTTCATGGTGAGTAAAATATCCCGCAGGGTGGCATATTTTTTCTCTTCCGCCATTTGTGCAATGGCTTTTTCCATCATTTCAAAGCGTTCTTGCAATTTGGGTTTCCTCCTTCACTTGAAAGTGAAGCCATCACCCGGCAAGCCTAGGCAAAACACCGGGAAACGGCTTCTTAAATTGGGTACTTCGGCCGGGTATACTGCCAGAATCCATGGTGTTTCTCCTTTCGTGCATAGTTACATTCATTCTATACCCAAAGGGCCAATCTGTCAATCTTTCGGTGTTCACAAAAATGTCGCATTTTATTTGCAATCCCTTCACCACTTGTTCAAAACATCCCTGTATGCTAATAGCGTAAGGATGATCCTTGCGACACAATGAAACATTCTTCCTACCTCTCTTCTTTTTTGGAAATGACCTGCCGGTTCTCTGGTGGGTCATTTTCCTATATAAATATTGCATTTGGAACTTTTTGGTGGTAAAATATATACAATTTTCTTTGGAGGCGAAACTATGATAAGACGATTGGCCCGAAGTATCCGGGAATATAAATGGTCTGCCATTTTAAGTCCCGTGTGTATGATCGGTGAAGTGGCAATGGAAGTGCTGATCCCATTGGTGCTGGCTTCCCTTTTGGACCGGGGCATCCACGCAGGCAATATGGCTGTGGTGGTGCAAAAAGGCTTGCTCCTTGCCCTGTGCGCCCTGTGTTCTTTGACCTTCGGCGTGGCATCTGCCTTCTTTGGCGCCCATGCCGCCACCGGCTTTGCCCGGAACCTGCGCCACGATATGTACCATAAGGTGCAGACCTTTGACTTTTCCAACATCGATAAGTTCTCCACCTCTTCCATCATCACCCGGCTGACCACCGATGTTGCCAACCTGCAGATGACCTTCCAGATGATGATCCGGATGGCCATTCGCTGCCCTATGATGCTTGTGATGGCCCTTGTGATGGCTATGGGCATCAGCCCCCGGCTGTGCGTGGTGTACTGCATCGTGCTGCCCCTTTTGGCGGTTGCCCTCTTTACCCTCATCAAGCTGGTCCACGGTATTTTCTCCCGGGTGTTCAAAACCTTCGATAACCTGAATAACACCGTGCAGGAAAATATCCACGGTATGCGTGTTGTAAAGGCCTTCGTCCGGGAAGAAAAGGAAATCGAAAAGTTTACCTCCGTTTCCAAATCCGTTCACGATGACTTCTCCAAGGCAGAGAAGATCATGGCTTTGAACAATCCCTTTATGCAGGCCGCTGTCTACACCTGCCTGCTGACCATCTCCTTCCTGGGCGCCACCATGGTTGTTAGATCCGGCAACAACCCGGCAAACGGCCTGACCACCGGTCAGCTTGCCTCTATGTTTACCTACACCGCACAGATCCTCAGCGGTCTTATGATGCTCTCCATGGTCTTCGTTATGCTGACTATGAGCAGAGAGCCTCTGCGCCGTACCTATGAGATCCTCACAGAAGAGCCCGCCCTTCGCAACCCGGAAAACCCGGTTATGGAAGTCAAGGACGGCTCTGTGGACTTTGAACACGTCACTTTCCGCTACAGCAAAACCGCCCAAAACGACTCCCTGAAGGATATCGACCTGCATATCGAGGCCGGTCAGACCGTGGGCATTTTGGGTGTCACCGGCTCCGGTAAATCCACTCTGGTGCAGCTGATCCCCCGTCTTTACGATGTGACAGAAGGCAGCCTGAAGGTAGGCGGCAGAGATGTGCGGGAATACGACCTGACCGCCCTTCGGAACGAAGTGGCAATGGTGCTGCAGAAGAACACCCTGTTCTCCGGCACGATTAAGGATAACCTGCGCTGGGGCAACCCCAACGCCACCGACGAAGAAATGGAACACGCCTGCCGTCTTGCCTGCGCCCACGACTTTATTATGTCCTTCCCCAACGGCTACGATACCCATATCGAGCAGGGTGGCAAGAATGTGTCCGGCGGTCAGAAACAGCGGCTTTGCATCGCAAGAGCCCTGCTGAAAAAGCCCAAGATCCTGATTTTGGACGACTCCACCTCTGCGGTGGATACCCGTACCGACGCTATGATCCGCCAGGCCTTTGCGGAGGAAATTCCCGATACCACCAAGCTGATCATCGCCCAGCGTGTGGCATCTGTCCAGTTTGCAGACAGGATCATCCTTTTGGAAAACGGACAGATCGTTGCCGCAGGCGATCACGAAACACTCCTTAAAACTTCCCCCATCTACCGGGAAGTCTACGAATCCCAGACGAAAGGAGACGAAGAATAATGCCTCCTGTACGCCTTCCCAAGGATGCCCGAAAGGCCAAAAATCCTGCTCAGACCATTAAGCGTTTGCTGGGCTACCTGAAGCCCTACCGGGTGATCCTTTCCATTATGGTGCTGTGTTTGATCGTCAGCTCCGTTGTCCAGGTGCTGGGTGACAAATCCCTGCAGTACATCATTGATAACTGCATCACCCCCATGATCGGGCAAATCGATCCCGACTATGCCCCCTTAATTCAGTTCATCACTTTAATGGCAGGTCTTTACTGCCTGGGCATTTTCACCAGTTTCCTTGCCAATTTCCTGCTGGTAAAGGTGGGTCAGGGTACCCAGAAAACCATCCGGGATGCTATGTTCATCCATATGCAGAAGCTGCCCATTCGTTACTTCGATACCCATCCCGTGGGCGATGTGATGAGCCGCTATACCAACGATATCGACACCTTGCGGCAAATGATCACCCAGAGCCTTCCCCAATGCGTCAGCTCCATTTGCACCATTTTGGTGGTGCTGATCTCTATGCTGACCACCTCCTGGGTGCTTACCTTGGTGGTAATGTGTACCGCCTTTGGCATCCTGCTGGTCACCAAGACCGTGGCCGGTAAATCCGTCAAGTTCTTCATCGGTCAGCAGCGTGCCTTGGGCGATGTGAACGGCTATGTGGAAGAAATGATCAACGGCCAAAGAGTGGTCAAGGTCTTTTGCCACGAGAATGTCTGCAAAGAAGAATTTGATAAGCGCAATGACACCCTCCGGGATAATGCCTATAAAGCCAGCGCCTTCACCAATATGATGGGCCCGGTGAATAACAACTTGGGCTACATTCAGTACACCATTTTGGCTCTGGTTGGCGGTCTGCTTGCCATTTACTCCGGCGGCAGTATCATCACTTTGGGCGGTCTTGCCTCCTTCCTGCTGCTGTCCCGTCGGTTCAATATGCCCATCGGTCAGGTCAGCAACCAGATCAATGCCATCGTAATGGCGCTGGCCGGTGCAGAGCGTATCTTCGAGCTTTTGGACGAAGAGCCGGAAGCAGATGAAGGCTATGTCACCCTGGTCAATGCCAAAAAGGACGAAGAGGGCAACATCGTAGAATGTGCCGAGCATACAGGCCTTTGGGCGTGGAAGCACCCCCACAAGGCAGACGGCTCTGTGACCTACACCCCCCTCACCGGTGATATCACCATGTACAATGTGGACTTTGGCTATGTGCCTGAAAAGACGGTGCTTCACGATGTGACCCTGTATGCCAACCCCGGTCAGAAATTGGCCTTTGTAGGCGCAACCGGTGCCGGCAAGACCACCATCACCAACCTCATTAACCGCTTTTACGATATTGCCGACGGCAAGATCCGCTACGACGGCATCAATATCAATAAAATTAAGAAAGCAGACCTTCGTCGCAGCTTGGGCATCGTCTTGCAGGATACCAACCTGTTCACCGGCACGGTGATGGACAATATCCGCTACGGCAACCTGCAGGCCACCGACGAAGAATGTATCCAGGCAGCAAAGCTTGCCAATGCCCACGATTTCATCACCCGCCTGCCGGAAGGCTACGACACCATGCTGACCAACAACGCGGCCCGTCTTTCCCAGGGTCAGCGGCAGCTGATCGCCATTGCCCGGGCGGCGGTGGCAGATCCCCCGGTGATGATCTTGGACGAAGCCACTTCCTCCATCGATACCCGGACGGAAGCTTTGGTGCAAAAGGGTATGGATGCCCTGATGAAAGGCCGGACTACCTTCGTCATTGCCCACCGGCTCTCTACCGTTATGAATTCCGATTGCATTATGGTTTTGGACCAGGGCAGGATCATCGAGCGTGGCTCCCACGCCGAACTGATCGCCCAAAAAGGCACTTACTACCAGTTATATACGGGTGCCTTTGAATTAGAATAAAGCAAAAGCCGCCAACCGAATTGCTCGGTTGGCGGTTTTTTGACACTTTGAGGAAGACCGTCTGCTTAGCCGGTGGTCCTCCTTTTTACTTTTGGTGCTTGCATTTTTTTATAGGATTGCCTTCTTTACTCCATCTGTCGGTCTTGCTGAAAGTATTTATTGATGTTGCAAAATTCTTGTGCTAAAATGAAACCAGACAATGGGCATTATCTAAGTTATAGTAAAAATACGGCTTTACACCCTACACATTTTGCGCATTTAAGAAAGCTGACAGCGCAAATATACATTGTTACACTGACACACTGCAAAAAACATTCATATAAAGGAGAAAGTTTATGTCCATGAAGATGACATTTCGCTGGTATGGCGAAGGCAACGACAACATTTCCCTTGCGGACATCAAGCAGATCCCCGGTGTAGACGGCATCGTTTGGGCACTGCACCACAAAATGCCCGGTGAAATTTGGGAAGAAGAAGAGATCGCCCAGGTAAAGGCCCAGTGCGACAAGTACGGCTTTAACATCGATGTGGTAGAATCCGTCAATGTCCACGATGACATCAAGATCGGCCTGCCCACCAGAGATCAGTACATTGAAAATTACAAGCAGTGCATCCGCAACCTGAGCAAGTTCGGTGTCAAGGTGATCTGCTACAACTTTATGCCCATCTTCGACTGGACCAGAAGTAACCTGTTTCACCCCGTTGGAGATGGCTCCACTGCCCTGTTCTACGAAAAGAATATGATCCAGGATGACTACAACGCCATGGCAAAGTACATTCTGGACTTCACCGAGAAGTACAATATGTCCTTCCCCGGCTGGGAGCCGGAGCGTATGGCAAAGCTGGATCAGCTCTTTAAGGCCTACGAAGGTGTGGACCACGAAAAGCTGTGGGCCAACCTGAAGTACTTCCTGGAAGCCATTATGCCCACCTGCCGGGAGTGCGATGTAAAAATGGCCATCCACATGGACGATCCCCCCTGGGATATCTTCGGTCTGCCTCGTCTACTGGTGGATGAAAAGAGCATCGACCGCTTCCTGAAGATGGTGGACGACGAGTATAACTGCCTGACCCTTTGCTCCGGCAGCCTGAATGCAAATCCCGACAATAATGTGGCAGACATTGTCCGCAAGCACTGCGACCGGATCGCCTTTGCCCACATCCGTAATGTCAAGCACTTCCCCAACGGCGACTTCTCCGAAGCCAGCCACCGGGATTGCGACGGTGACACCGGCATTCTGGAGATCCTGAAGGCCTACCACGATTGCGGCTTTGATGGCTACATCCGTCCCGACCACGGCAGACACCTTTGGAACGAAGGCCCCGGCACCGTCCGTCCCGGCTACGGTCTTTACGACCGGGCTCTGGGCATTATGTATATGCTGGGCGTATGGGATTCCCTGGAAAAGTTCGATAAATAATGTAAAAGGAGAATAAATACTATGATGAACCTTCCTCTGAATATTGATTATACCGGCAGAGTGGTTGTTGTTACCGGTGCAGGCGGCCTGATCTGCGGCGCTATGGCACGGGCCTTTGCCCAGTGCGGTGCCAAGGTAGCTGCCCTGGACCTGAACGAAGATGCTGTCAAGGCCCTGGCTAAGGAGCTGAAGGCCGAAGGCTTTATCTGCGAAGGCTACAAGGCAAACGTTTTGGAAGCCGAAGCACTGGAGCAGGTACATCAGCAGGTGCTTGCTGACCTGGGTCCCTGTGACATTCTGGTCAACGGTGCAGGCGGCAATAACCCCAGAGCTACCACCGACAATGAGTATCAGCATGAAGCCAAGGAAGGTGGCAAGTCCTTCTTTGATCTGGATGCTGCAGGCGTGGACTTCGTGTTCAAGCTGAACTTCCAGGGCAGCCTTCTGCCCACCCAGGCCTTTGCCAAGGATATGGTGGCAAAGAAGTCCGGCTGCATTCTGAACATCTCCTCCATGAATGCTTACATTCCTCTGACCAAGATCCCCGCTTACTCTGCTGCCAAGGCCGGCATTTCCAACTTTACCCAGTGGCTGGCTACTCACTTTGCCGGCACCGGCATCCGCTGCAACGCCATTGCCCCCGGCTTCCTGGTTTCTGCACAGAACAAGGCGCTGCTGTTTAACGAAGACGGCACTCCCACCGCCCGCAGCGCCAAGATCCTGAACGGCACCCCCACCGGTCGGTTTGTAGATGCTGAAGAGTTGCTGGGTGCGACCCTGTTCCTCTGCAATGATAAGGCTGCCTCCGCCATCACCGGTGTTGTGCTGCCCATCGACTGCGGCTTTGCTGCCTACTCCGGCGTGTAAAGGAGAATCAGAATGGAAAAATTTGTTCCCGTTGTGGTGATCAAGGAGCTGTCTGAAACCGACAAGATCCTCACCGCTCTGAAAAATAACGGCATCAACTGCGCAGAGATCACCTTCCGCACCGCCTGCGCTGCGGAAGCTATCGCCTATGCGGTAAAGAATTATCCCGATATGGAGATCGGTGCAGGCACCGTCATCAATGCCCAGCAGTGCCGTCAGGCGCTGGAGGCCGGTGCAACCTTCATCGTTTCCCCCGGCCTTTCCCCCGCCGTGGCTGAGGTCTGTAAGGAAAGGGGTATTCCCTACTACCCCGGCTGCGTGACCCCCACCGAAATTATGGCAGCGCTGGAGCTGGGCATCACCACCGTCAAGTTCTTCCCCGCCAATGTCTACGGCGGTCTGAAGGCCCTGAAGGCACTTTCCGCTCCCTTCCCCCAGGTGAAGTTCATTCCCACCGGCGGTGTGGACAGAAGCAATATCGATGAATTTTTGGCCTTTGACAAGATCGCAGCCATCGGCGGCAGCTTCTTTGTCAAGGAAGCCCTGGATAAAATGGAGGCAGAACAATGAAAAAAGTCGTAACCTTTGGCGAACTGATGCTTCGCCTTGCTCCCAACGGCTATTACCGTTTCTTCCAGAACGACCAGATGCAGGCCACCTTCGGCGGCGGTGAAGCCAATGTGGCAGTTTCCCTTGCCAATTTTGGTCTAAATAGCGTCTATGTCACCAAGCTTCCCAAGCACGCCATCGGTCAGGCCGCTGTGGATAGCCTGCGCTATTTTGGCGTAGATACCTCCAAGATCGTCCGTGGTGGCGACCGGGTGGGCATCTACTTCCTGGAAAAGGGCGCTTCCCAGCGTGGCTCTGTATGTATTTATGACCGTGCCCATTCTGCCATCGCAGAAGCAAAGAGCGCAGATTTTGACTGGGATGCCATCTTTGAAGGGGCAGATTGGTTCCACTTCACCGGCATTACTCCCGCGCTGGGCGGTGAGCTGGTAAACATCTGCCGGGAAGCCTGTAAGGCCGCCAAGGCACGGGGCGTAAAGATCTCCTGCGACTTAAACTACCGTGGCAAGCTCTGGACCAGAGCCGAAGCCCGGGAGGCTATGACCGACCTTTGCCAGTATGTGGATGTGTGCATCTCCAACGAGGAAGATGCCAAGGATGTATTCGGCATCGAAGCAGAAAACACCGATATCTACGGCGGCAAGCTCAACCACGATGGCTATAAGTCCGTTGCCAAGCAGCTTGCTGACAAGTTCGGCTTTGAAAAGGTGGCCATCACCCTTCGCACCTCCATTTCCGCCAGCGATAACGATTGGGCAGGTATGCTCTACGACGGTGAAAACTACTGCTTCTCCAAGTCCTACCACCTGCACATCGTAGACCGGGTAGGCGGCGGTGACTCCTTCGGCGGCGGCCTGATCTATTCTCTGCTCAGCGGCAAGTCCAGCCAGGAGGCCATTGAATTTGCAGTGGCTGCTTCTGCACTGAAGCACTCCGTGGAAGGTGACTATAACCGGGTCAGCGTTTCCGAAGTAGAGAAACTCGCCGGCGGTGACGGCTCCGGCCGCGTCCAGCGATAATAGAAGGCTCTGACCGTCAAAATGCATATTTAACAAATAGGGAACGAGTTCATATCGTCCCCTATTCTTCTTTTTTAGATCTGTAAAAACGCTTGCTTCGCAAGGCATTTTGACTTACTTCACAAAATGGACACCTCACATACCTTTGTATGCTACGGGTCCATTTTGTTCGTCTCAGAGCCTTCTCTCTATCGCTGGATTTCCCAAGAACATTGACCGTCAAAATGCATATAATTTTAGGGACTGCTGCGTTTTGCAACAGTCCCTATTTTTATCGAATGGTAAATCTGTATTCTGTTTTGGTTTCGTAGGTATCCCCTGCCCGCAGAATGGCGTTGGGGAAATTGGGGCAGTTGATGGCGTTGGGGAAATTCTGGGTCTCCAGTGCAATGCCCTTTTTGTTGCCAGTGTAGATCTGCATGCCGGGCTGGTCGGTGTAGGTTTCCAGCAGAATACCGGTTTTCTCGGAGTAAAGTGTGGAAATCAAGCGGAAGCCTTCTCCATTCAGCACAAAGTTTTCATCGTAGCAGCCACGCTTGCCCAGTACAGGATCAGAAGAAAGATCACAGATAAAAGGCCGTGCCTGCCGGAAATCAAAAAGCGTACCCTCTGCCTGTATAAATTCCCCGTGGGGGATCAGCTCTTCATCCACCTTGGTAACCCCATCGGCATCGATGGTGAGCAGCAGACCTTCTGTGGTGTTTCCCTGTCCATGGGTGTTAAAATAGCTGTGATTGGTCAGGTTGATGGTGGTATCCTTATCGGTAACAGCCTTGTAGGAGATCAAAAGGCCACTTTCCGTCAGGCTGTAAGTAACGGTCACTTCCAGATTTCCGGGGAAACCCTCCTCTCCATCGGGGCTCAGATAGAAAAGGACAAGCTCTGTTTCTTTGGCAGAAAGCACCTTCCAATGCTTTTTGTCAAAGCCCTTTAGGCCACCGTGGAGGCAGTTGCCCTTTTCGTTGGCGTTGACGGTGTAGGTCTTGCCTCCGATGCAGAAAGTGGCTTTGCCGATCCGGTTGCCGAAGCGACCGATCAATGCACCCACATAGCCCCCCTTATGGGCATAGTCCGTCAGGTTTTCGTGGCACATTGCCACATTCACAAAATTGCCGTCCTTATCCGGCACACGGATGGCAGTCACCGTGCCGCCAAAGGTGAGAATATCCGCTTCGATCTTTTCATTTTTTAAAGTATAAAGAGCAACGGTCTTGCCGTCCTCCCACAAAAGCTCCTGTGTTTTCATAGGACACTTCCTTTCCTGTTTATACTTTTATTATATCACGCCTTTCCCATAAAAGCAAGTCACGGCAATCCAAAATGGACAGCCGTGACTCTGTTTACATATAAATTCTGTTTATCAAATACCGCTCTTCTCCAGAATGGTGGGAACGTTCTTTTCTGCGCCGATGGCCATAATATGTACGCCGTCGCAAAGCTTTTCGTCCTTGATCTTGGCGATCAGTTCTGCAGCCATCTCGATACCCAGCTTCATGGGCAGGCCCTTGACGCCCTTTTCCTTGCCTTCGGCAGCAGCAGCTTCCAGACGCTCAATGTCCTTCTGAGGCACAGCGATGCCAGGCACATTTTCATTCATGTACTTAGCCATACCGGCGCTCTTCAGGGGGATGATACCGGCCATAATGTGGGTCTTGATGCCGGCCTTGTCCACCATTTCCAGAAAACGCTTGAACATATCCAGGTCAAAAATGCCCTGGGTCTGCACATACATAGCGCCTGCTTCCACCTTCTGGCGGAGCTTGTTCACCTGCAGGAACATGGGCTCATATACGGGCGTCACGGAAGCACCCTTGTAGAATACGGGAGCGGGGCCGCTCAGCTCATTGCCGCCGCAGTCGCAACCAGTTTGCTCCATTTTGGTCAGCATATTCAGAATGCCCACGGAGTCCAGATCGTAAACAGGCTTTGCGTTCTTGCAATCGCCAACCACAGGGTGGTCACCGGTCAGCGCCAGCATGGTGTCGATGCCGAAGCCGGCAGCGGACAGAATGTCGCCCATAATAGCCATACGGTTACGGTCACGGCCGGTGATCTGCAGGATAGGCTCTACGCCAGCCTGCTTCAGCTTGATGCAAAGACCCAGGCCGGAAGCCTTCAGGCTTGCAGACTGCATATCGGTCACATTCACGCCGTGAACCTTGCCCTTCAAAAGTTCAGCAGCTTCCATCTGCTCAGAAAAATCGCAACCCTTAGGAGGTGCCATTTCAGCGGTAATACCAAAGCCGCCGTTTTCCAGAATATCCTTTAATACACTCATTACTTCTTCCCCTTCAGACTAATGGTTCTGGGATATGCGACCTTTTCATATCCCTTGTCTTCCCGACGGGTCATCAGCTTTTCCAGCTGATTGTTGGCGGAAAGCCGCTCATAAATCTTGATCCAGGCGCAATCATTTTCCGGATTGACTTCGCACTTGCCGTTCTTCTGACCGCCGCAGGGACCGTTCACCAGGCTCTTGGCGCACTGGGTGATGGGGCAAATGCCGCCGGTCTGACCCAGAACACAGTCACCGCACATCTTGCAGGACTCTTCCCAAACGCCAAAGCGAACAGCTTCACCTAAGTACATAGTGTTGTTGGAAGGATAGACAGGGATGCCGGGGGCATTCTTGGCTACACACTGGACACCGTCACCGCAGGACATGCAAATGACGCAATCCGGATTGGCAGCAACGATGGCCTTCATCTTGCCCTTAACACCCAGATTCATGCAGCAGTAATCTGCCATAGTCATAGCAACGACCTTCTTGCCGGCAGCTTCCAGAACTGCAGCCAGTTCCTTCTGCTGAGGCTCGCCACCGGTCTGACAGGCGGTAGCACAACTGCCGCAACCGATAATACCAACGGTCTTGGCATCGCCCACCAGAGCCATAACCTCTTCGATGGGTTTTTTCTGCGTAATAATCATTGATTGTTTCTCCCCTTTGTTATTCCAAAAAATCAGCGGGGCAAAGCCCCTGCCTTTCCCTGATCTCCAAAATGTGAAAATCAGTTAAATTTATAAAATTATAACACTTCCAAACAATTCTGTCAATTCTTAACCTGCCCTAACGGGCGGTTTTTTTAAGATATTGTCAAATTGAAAAAACTTTGTTATAATGGCTTCACTATTCTCTTATAAGGAGTGAGGTCCTTATGCATATTATCATCGCAGGCCACGGTAAAGTTGGCATTACCCTTCTGCAGCAGCTTTCCCAGGAGGGTCACGACCTGACCATGATCGATATGAACAGAACCGTTTTGGACGGGGCTGTCACCCGTCACGATGTGATGGCCGTTCAGGGCAACTGCGCTGCCCAGCAGGTCCTTTTGGATGCAGGCGTTATGGATGCCGACCTTCTGATCGCCGTCACCGGTGCAGATGAAGTAAATCTTCTTTCCTGTATGACCGCCCACGGCCTGAATCCCAACCTTCACACCATCGCCCGGATCCGCAACCCGGAATATACCCAGCAGAGCCACCAGATGCGTGACCTTTTCGCCCTTTCCATGATGGTCAATGAGGAAGCCCAGGCCGCCAAGGAAATGGAGCGTCTTTTGAAGCTGCCCGGCTTTTTGCGCCGGGATACCTTTGCCAAGGGCAAAGCAGAGATCGTAGAGCTGCGGATCGACGAAAAGAGCAAGCTCAACGGCATCTCCCTCATTGAGATGTACCGCACCATCAAGTGTAAGGTTCTGGTGTGCGCCGTTCTGCGAAACGGCACCGCCATCACCCCCGGCGGTCATTTTGTGCTGAAAGAGGGCGACCGGATCTTTGTTACCGCGCCTACCTCCGAGCTGGCAATTCTTCTGAAAAACCTGGGCATTCTGACCCGTCGTGTCCGTTCCTGCCTGATTGGCGGTGGCGGCCGCATCTCTTACTACTTAGCCCAGCTTCTGGAAAAAGACGGCATCCATGTGCGTATCATCGAGAAAAATCCGGAACGCTGCCGGGAACTGGCAGAGCTGCTCCCCAGCGCAGATATCCTGCAGGGCGACTTTTCTGCCCGAAACGAACTGGAAGATGGTGGACTTCTCATCAGCGATGCCTTCCTTGCTATGTCCGGTCTGGACGAAATGAATATCATCACCGCCCTGTATGCCACCTCCCGTGGTGTTCCCCAGGTCATCACCAAGCTGGGTCACGCCGGCAACTACACTCTGGCAGGCGACCTTTCCATCGGCAGTATGATCTGCCCCCGGGAGCTTTGCTCCAATGAGATCGTCCGCTATGTGCGGGCTATGGAAAACCAGACAGGTGCCGCTATCTCCCTGCACACCATTGCTGACGGTCAGGTGCAGGCGGTGGAATTTGCAGTAGAGGAAACCACCCGCAACTGCGGTGTTGCTCTGAAGGATCTGAAGCTGAAATCCAATGTGCTGCTTGCCACCATTTCCAAGAACGGGCAAGTGGAGATCCCCAACGGTGCATCCACCATAGAGCCGGGCGACACCGTGGTTGTCGTGACCACCCGGAAAGATACATTGCAAAACTTAAACGACATTTTTGCTTGAGGACCTTTCTATGAATGTACGAATGATCGGCCGGATCTTATCCCAAATCATCGGGATAGAAGCGGTATTTTTGCTCCCCGCCCTGGGTATCAGCCTGGGCTACGGAGAATTTCAGGCTGCAGAGGGCTTTGTTCTGACCCTTTCCATTATGGCCTTTGTGGCAGGTCTTTTGTGGCTGATCTGCCGCAAAGCCAGCAAGCAGATCGGTGCCTCTGAAGGTATGATCAGCGTCAGCCTGGGCTGGGTAGTGCTTAGTCTTTTCGGGTGTCTGCCCTTCTTTTTCTCCCGGCAGATTCCCTCTTTTATCGATGCCTTTTTCGAGATCGTTTCCGGCTTCACCACTACGGGTGCTTCCATTCTTGCCGATGTGGAGGGGCTGTCAAAAGGCCTTCTTTACTGGCGCAGCTTCTCCAACTGGTTAGGCGGTATGGGTGTGCTGGTATTCCTGCTGGCCATCGCCCCCACAGACTCCCAGGGAAGCGGCTTTACCATGCACCTTCTCCGGGCAGAAAGCCCCGGCCCCGATGTGGGCAAGCTCGTGCCCCGAATGAAGAAGACCGCCTCCATTTTGTACCTGATCTACATCGGCCTGACGGCTGTGGATCTTATTCTCCTGCTCTTTGGAAATATGTCCTTCCTGGATGCCCTTTGCACCGCCTTCTCCACTGCCGGTACCGGCGGTTTTGGCGTGCGAAACGATTCCTTTGCATCCTTCTCCCCCTATATCCAAAATGTGACCACGGTCTTTATGTTCCTTTTCGGCATCAACTTCAGCTGTTTCTACCTGCTTCTTTTGGGCAATATCAAGTCCATTTTCAAGGACGAAGAGCTGCGGCTGTACATTGGCCTTGCCTTGGGCGTGATCCTGCTGATCGGCCTGAATATTCATCACCTGTATAGCTCCTGGGCAGATACCTTCCGCCACGCCGCCTTCCAGGTGTCCACCATCATAACCACCACTGGCTTTGCCACTGCCGATTTTGATATGTGGCCTATGTTCTCCAAGGGGCTATTGCTCCTTCTGATGGTGGTGGGTGCTTGTGCAGGCTCTACCGCCGGTGGACTGAAATGCGCCCGTTTGCTGCTGCTCTTTAAGAGTTTGGGACGGAACATCCGCAAACTGGTGAACCCCAAAAAGGTGCAGGTGGTCCGTATCAACGGCAGGGCCGTGGGCGAAACGGTGATCGACCACGCCAACGCCTACCTTGCGGCCTATGTGGTCATCATTGTTTTAAGCTTCCTTGTGATCTCCATTGATAACCAAACCATCGGCACCAACCTTTCTGCGGTGCTGGCTTGCTTCAATAATATCGGCCCCGGTATGGAAGCCGTAGGCCCTACCTGCAATTTTGCCTTTTTCAGCCCCCTTTCCAAGCTGGTGCTGATCTTCGATATGCTGGCAGGCCGCTTGGAGATCTTCCCCATTTTGATTTTGTTCAGCAGCTACAGCTGGAAACGCAAGTAAATACACCAAGGGCGTTCTGCTTTATTTCAGAACGCCCTTTTTATTTGACACACGCCTTTGGAATGGATAATGGATAATGACCGCACCACCGGGGTTTCCAAAGGGACGGTTAGTCCCTTTGGTCGTCTGGGGAGTCCGAGGACCATACGAAAGGTCCTCGGCCGTCTCTTTGCTTCCTTTCTTGACGGAACAAGAAAGGAAGGCCCCCGGCAGGGAACTGTGTATAAGCATTATTCTGCAGCACTGAATTCAATGTCTACATGCGGAAATGCAAAAATCGGCACGATTGTGCCGATTTTTATTCTTTACTTTTTCTTGGATAGGGTTTCTTCTCATCTGTCAGACCTGCCAGATAATCCATGCTGGTGTTCAGGGCTTGGGCGATCCGCTTACATTGTTCGAAAGTATAATACCGCTTTCCGCTCTCGATTTTGGAATAATCGCTCTGGTCGATTCCTGTCAGCATCTGCATCTGCACCTGTGTCAGCCGTTTGCTTTTTCGTAATTCTTTCAGTCTGCTCATCTCATCACCCCCCTATAATTATGGCATATTGACCTATTGACTTTAGGGTGAAATTGACCTATAATTGCCATAGCGCAGACAAAAAAATATTTACAGGAGTTGTTTTTATGAAAAAAGTTATATGCCTTTTATTAGTCTTCGCACTTTGCCTGCCCCTATGCGCCTGTGGTGGTGAAAAATCAATTTCTGTCGGTGAAACATATAGGGTAGGTGAAATCAGTTTTAAGGTCTCCCAAATACGTTATGCTCCAAAAATCACGTTCATCAAGTATGTCGGTTCTCAGTGGGATAGTAGCTTCGACTTTGATGGCATTCTTCAGCCAACAACCGGCACTTTGGGTGGCCGTGATCAAATTGCTGGTTCCGGAAAAACCTTTATGATCATTGACTTTGAGGTAAAGAGCAACGGTCAAGAAGAATTAAAATATAATGATTTTGAAATGAAATTGAATTTTAGTGGAAAGAAGACTTTTGATGTTTATGGCGAGTATTATGAAGGTGACAGTAACACCATCGGCTGGAACTGTAGGGAAGGTGTTTCCCTTGAATGGTATGAGGGACATCAGTACCGCAGCTATGCCGAATGCTATACCCAAGTACAAACCGATACCAGCGCAAAAGTCTGGCTTGATGTAAAGATCAACGGAGAATCCTTTAAGGTTAATATCCGTTAATCTGCCGAATGGTATAAACTTTCAAGCAAGCGTACAGTTTTTTGGCTGTACGCTTGCTTTTTTTATACTTTTGTGGTATCATTATTCTGTATTAAAATGCCCAATTATGGGCTACGGAAGTATAATTACAGACGCAAGTCTATGACATTTAAGGAGAAACTATGATTACTGTCAGCAATTTAGGTATGCAATTTGGCGGTCAGTGGCTGTTCCAGCACGTGGACCTGCAATTTCTGCCCGGCAACTGCTATGGCATCATCGGTGCCAACGGCGCAGGCAAATCCACCTTTTTGAAGCTTCTTTACGGCGAACTGGACTCCACCACCGGCTCTATTTCCATCCCCTCTGAGCTTCGTGTTTCTGTTCTGAAGCAGAACCAGAACGCCTACGACGCTTATACCATTATGGACACCGTCATTATGGGCAACCAGCACCTTTACGATGTGATGAAGGAAAAGGATGCCATCTACGAAAAGGAAGATTTTTCTGATGAGGACGGTCTGCGTGCCTCCGAACTGGAAGTGGAATTTGCAGAAATGGGCGGCTGGGAAGCGGAATCCGATGCTTCCCGTATGCTCCAGGGTCTGGGCGTTCCTACCGAGCTGCACTACGATATGATGGGCGACACCGACCCCAGACTGAAGGTGAAGGTGCTGCTTGCCCAGGCGCTGTTCGGCAACCCCGACATCGTTATGCTGGACGAGCCTACCAACAACTTAGACATTGAGTCCATCAACTGGCTGGAAGACTTCCTGCTGGACTTCCCCGGCATGGTGATCGCCGTGTCCCACGACCGTCACTTCCTGAACACCGTCTGCACCCACACCGTGGATATCGACTACGGCAAGATCAAGATGTATGTAGGTAACTACGACTTCTGGTACGAGTCCTCCCAGCTGGTGCAGGCTATGATCCGCAACAAGAACAAGCGCAACCAGGAAAAGATCGAAGAACTGCAGCTGTTTATTCAGCGGTTCTCTGCCAACAAGGCAAAGGCCAAGCAGGCAACCGCCCGTCGGAAGCTGCTGGATAAGCTGACCGTAGAAGAAATGCCCTGCTCCACCCGTCGTTATCCCTTCGTTGGCTTTATGCCCGAGCGGGAACTGGGTAAGGACATTCTGACCGTCAACGATGTTTCCGTCACCGTGGACGGTGTGAAGCTGCTGGATAAGGTTTACTTCTCCGTTGGCAAGAACGATAAGATCGCCTTCGTTGGTGAAAACGAACTGGCACAGACAGCCCTCTTCCAGGTGCTGATGGGCGAACTGGAGCCGGACGAAGGCTCTGTCAAGTGGGGCATCTCCACTTCCCGCAGCTACCTGCCCAAGGATAACACCTCTTACTTTGAAGGCAACAAGTGCGAGCTGGTAGATTGGCTCCGTCAGTACTCTGCCAAGAAGGACGATGTGTACCTGCGTGGTTTCCTGGGTCGTATGCTCTTCAGTGGCGACGATGCCTTCAAGAGCGTGGAGGTCCTGTCCGGTGGCGAAAAGGTCCGCTGTATGCTCAGCAAAATGATGCTCAGCGGCGCCAATGTTGTCCTTCTGGACCAGCCCACCAACCACCTGGATATGGAATCCATTCAGGCTGTGAACAAGGGTCTGGAAGCCTTCCCCGGTGTGGTGCTGTTGGCCTCCCACGACCACGAAATGCTTTCCTCCGTCTGTAACCGTGTTATCGCCTTCCAGCCCGACGGCACCATTGTGGACCGTTACGGCACTTACGATGAGTACCTGTACTGGATGGAACAGCAGAAGAACAAATAAGTCTTTATAGGAGCTATACTATGGAGAGAATTTTAGATATCATTACCCAAAAAATGGAAACCGCCTTCCAAAAGGCAGGCTTTGAGCCTTCCTACGGCAAGGTCACCGTTTCCAACCGTCCCGACCTGTGCCAGTACCAGTGCAACGGCGCACTGGCTGCTGCCAAGGTATATAAGTGCGCCCCCATTCAGATCGCCCAGAAGGTTGCCGCAGAGCTGGACAGCCACGATTTTTCCAAGATTGAAGCGGTAATGCCCGGCTTTTTGAATCTGAACCTTTCCGATGCATTTTTGCAGGATTATCTGGAAAAAATGCGTTTGGAAGCAGATTTTGGCGTTGAAAAATCCGGTGAAGGCAAAACCATCGTTGTTGACTACGGCGGAGCCAATGTGGCAAAGCCTCTGCACATCGGTCACCTGCGTCCTGCCATCATCGGTGAAGCCCTGAAGCGGCTTTACAAGTTCTTCGGCTATAACACCATCGGTGATATCCATATGGGTGACTGGGGTCTGCAGATGGGTCTTATCATCGCAGAACTGGAGTGCCGCCAGCCGGAGCTTTGCTACTTCGATGCAAGTTACGAAGGTCCTTACCCCGAAACTTCTCCCTTCACTCTTTCCGAGCTGGAGGAGATCTACCCCACCGCTTCTTCCAAGAAGTCTGACCCCGTGTTCGCAGAAAAGGCACACGTTGCCACCTACGAACTGCAGACCGGCCGTCCCGGCTACCGTGCCATCTGGAACCATGTGATGGGCGTTTCCCTGCCGGATCTGCACCGGATCTACGATATGCTGGATGTCCACTATGAAAAGTGGCTGGGCGAAAGTGACGCTGACCCCTATATCCCCAACATGATCGCCGATATGAAGGAAAAGGGTCACGCAGTGCTCTCCAACGGTGCTTGGGTCATCCCCGTTGCCAAGGAAGAGGACAAGAAGGAAGTGCCTCCCTGTATCCTCGTGAAGAGCGACGGCTCTGCCATCTACGCAACCACCGACCTTGCCACCATGGTCCAGCGTATGCAGGATTGGAAGCCCGATAAGATGCTCTATGTCACCGACAAGCGGCAGGCCCTCCACTTCGAGCAGGTCTTCCGTGCCGCCCAGAAGTGCGGCATCGTAACCGCCGAAACCGAACTGGAGCATGTGGGCCACGGCACTATGAACGGTGCCGACGGCAAGCCCTTCAAGACAAGAGATGGCGGTGTTCTCCGTTTGGAGCAGCTGCTTTCCGATATGACCGATTTTGTCCGCTCCAAGGTGGTAGAAAACAAGATCGTGCCGGAAGAGGATGTGGAAGAAACCACCGCAAAGATCGCTCTGGCAGCCTTAAAGTATGGCGACCTGAGCAACCAGCCCACCAAGGACTATAACTTTGATCTGGAGCGGTTTGCCGCCTTTGAAGGCAACACCGGCCCCTACATTCTCTATACAACTGTTCGTATCAAGTCCATTCTGGCAAAATACGGTACTTGGGAGAACCTGCCCATCAGCCTGCCTGCCAATGAAAGCGCCCGGGATCTGATGCTCTCCATCACCCGTCTGGCACCGGCTCTGGAAAGCGCTCTGCGCACCAGCAGCCCCAACCTGATCTGCGCTTACATCTATGAGCTGGCCGGTGCTGTGAATAAGTTCTATCACGAGACCCGGATCCTCACGGAAACCGACAAGGCGCTCCAAGCCGGCTACATCAGCCTCATTGGTCTTGCCAAGAACATTTTGGAAACCTGTATGTCCATTTTGGGCTTCAGCGCTCCGGAGAAGATGTAATTGTAAATTTTCTTCCTGTGGGGTAGAAGCCCCACGAAAAATGTGATATACTATATTGTGAACTTTCAACTGTAAGGAGGCGATTCCTTTTGAAATATTGGCGTGGTTATTTGGTTGCCGCATTTTTTGCAATTGCAACTGTGGCGCTGACCCAATTTGCCGCCAGCCACCGGCTGCTGATGGATATGGTCTATCCTTATATGGTCCGTATGCTCCTGCCGGAAGTGACCGCCTGGTCAAGTAGCGTGGATTTCTGTCTGTGGCAGACCCTTCTGCTTGTGGTCATCGGCGGCATTGTGCTGAGCATCCTTTTAATGATCCTTCTGCGTTGGAATCCCGTCCAGTGGTTTGGCTGGATTTTGGCCATTTCCTGCCTGTTCTCCTTTGTGAATACGGGTCTTTTCAGCCTGGGTCAGTACTCCACTCCCATGGCCGAAGACCTCTTGATGGATATGCAGGATTACTCTGTGGACGCTTTGGAAGATGCGGCTATTTATTACCGGGATAAGGCCAATGTGCTGTCCCGAAAGGTAAATCGGGATGACAGCGGCGTGATCTTCAGCTCCTTTGAAGATCTGAATGCCCAGGCCGGTGAAGGCTTCCGGTACCTGACTTACAAACGGGGCTTTGCCATTTTCTCCGGCGACACCTCTCCTGTGAAGGAGCTGGGCTGGAGCGACCTGTACACCCGTCAGGGTGTAACGGGTATGACCGTGTATATAACCGGCGAATCTGCCGTTAACCCCCAGATGCCCCAGGTAGGTTTGCCCTTTGCCATCTGCAAGGAAATGGCAAAGCGGATGATGATCTATAATGACAGCGAAGCAAACTTTGCCGCATTCCTGGCATCCACCTGCCACGATATGCTTCCCGATGAATTCCAGTATTCCGCCTATTTGATGGCTTACAGAGCCATTTATAACACCATTGCCCAGCAGGACAGCGTCCGGGCAAAGGAGATCCGGGCCTCTTTGGATTCCGCCATCTCCACCCTCCTACAGGAGGATCTGGATCGGTACAACAGCTTCTTCTCCCCCTCCCAGGCGACAGAAGGTGATGTGCTGTTTACCGACCTTTTGGTCAGCTGGCACATCCAGGAAGTGGTCATTCCCTTAACTCCCGTTGAGGACAACGGCTTTGATCCTATGGATGAAACCAGCGAGCAACTCAAAGACATCGTAAACAAGGTGGCATAACCTATGCAAAATGCTTTACACCGGGGTCTTGGTCAACTGGATCTTTCCTTAGACCAAGCCACCCAGGAAAAACTGTGTGCCTTTGGACAGGCAGTGATCGAACAAAACAAGGTGATGAACCTGACCGCTATTACAGAGCCTGCCCAGGTTGCCATTTTGCACTTGGCAGATTGCGTCAGCCTTTTGAAGGTGGCGGACCTGAAGGGCAAGAAGCTGATCGATGTGGGCTGCGGTGCCGGTTTTCCCGGTGTGCCTCTGAAGATCGCCTGCCCAGAAGTGGAGCTGACCCTGCTTGACAGCCTGGGCAAACGGATGCACTGGCTGGAAGAAATTCTCCCCACCTTAGGTGTGGAAGCTTCGTACATCATCGGCCGGGCAGAGGAAGCCCTGGAAGGCCGTCGGGAGCAGTATGACTTTGCCACCAGCCGTGCTGTGGCGCGACTGAATATTTTGCTGGAGCTGACCGCCCCCTATGTAAAAGTGGGTGGAAAAGTGCTGGCGATGAAGGGCGCAGCCGCAGAGGAAGAGCTGCTGGAAGCCAAGGGCGCCATCAAAAAACTGGGTCTGCAGTTAGAAGGTGTCCACACCTTCCCCTTAGACGGAACTGCCCACAATGTGATGGTTTTCCGCAAGGTTTCTTCCACACCTTCCCAGTATCCCCGTCGCTATTCCAAAATAAAGCAAAGTCCCCTTTGATATGGTACAGAAAACCGTTGTTTTCCTTTGGAAAACAACGGTTTTTTTCATCTTTCCTATTGTGTATTCCAGACATTTTTGCTATAATATAGGGAAAATGATATAATTGGATGTGTTATGCTTTGAAGTACGGAATTTGGAATGTTTCGCAGCCCTCGCCCCAGGCTGTGAACGCCTTGGTAGCGGGGGGCTACAGCCCACTTGCCGCTATGGTGCTCTCCGGCAGACAGGTGCAGGATCTGCCCTCTGCCAAAGAATATCTGCGGTGCGATTGCGCTCTTCACGACCCCTTCTTAATGACCGGTATGCGTTCTGCAGTAGACCGCATCAGCAAGGCGCTGCAGCGCCGGGAAAAGATGGCGGTGTTCGGCGACTACGATGTGGACGGTATCACCTCCACCTGTCTGCTGACCCACTATCTGCGCAGCCGTGGTGCGGATTGCACCCCCTATATCCCCGGCCGTTTGGAAGAGGGCTACGGTCTGAATCCCATCGCCATTCATCAGCTTCACCAGCAGGGTATCAAGCTGATCATCACCGTGGATTGCGGCATCACCGCTTTGGAAGAAGCCCGTCTTTGCAAGAGCCTGGGCATCGACCTGGTGATCACCGACCACCACGAATGTAAAGATGTGCTGCCCCTTGCGGTGGCGATCATAGACCCCCACCGCCCCGATGGCGGCTATCCCCACCTGAACCTGTCCGGTGTAGGTGTTGCCTTCAAATTAGCCTGCGCCCTTCACGGCAGCCAGCAGGCCATTTTGGATGCCTACGGTGATATGTTGTGCCTCGGCACCATTGCCGATGTAATGCTCCTGCGGGGAGAAAACCGGCTTTTTGTGGAGCGGGGTCTGAAAATTTTGGCAAATACCCGTCGCCCCGGTCTTGCGGCGCTGATGGAGCAAAGTGGCTGTGATTGCCATAACCTGACCGCTTCTTCCGTTGGCTATGTCCTTGCCCCCCGGATCAATGCTGCCGGCAGAATGGGCAAGATTGAACTGGCCATCGACCTGTTCCTCACAGACGATCCGGAAAAGGCAAAGGAAACCGCCCGTCAGCTTTGCGATCTGAACAAGGCTCGTCAAGGCGTGGAAGCGGATATCTACCGGCAGGCTGTGGAAATGCTGCCCCCCGGCGAACCGCCCCAGACCATCGTGCTGGCTGATGAAAGCTGGCATCAGGGCGTTGTGGGTATCGTTGCCAGCCGTATGGCCGAAGAATACTGCTGCCCCACCTTCTTAATTTGTTTGGACGGTGAACACGGCAAGGCCAGCTCCCGCAGCTATGGCGGCTTTAATCTGTTTGCCGCTTTGAAGGAATCTGCCGGTCTTTTGGAAAGCTACGGCGGACACGAGCTTGCAGCCGGCTTCACAGTGCAGCGGCAGAACATTCCTGCCTTCCGGGAGAAGATCACGGAACTGGCAAGGAAATACTATGCTGACTCCATTCAGCAGATCGTGCTGGACACCGACTGCGTGGTAACACCGGAATTGCTGACTCTTTCCAATGTGGATAGTCTTTCCGTATTGGAGCCCTGCGGCAACGGCTGTCCCAAGCCCCTGCTGGTTATGGAGGGTGTGCAGGTGGAGAAGATCAGTCAGGTAGGCAGCGGCAAGCATATGCGTTTGCAGCTTCGCAAAGGCAATCATACGCTGCAGGCTATCTATTTCTCCGCCACCGCCCGATCTGCCTCTATTGCCGTTGGCGATGTGGTTGATGTGGCATTTGCTCCCCAAATCAATGAATTCCGGGGCATTCGCTCCGTACAGTTAAACCTGCAGGATATTCGTCCCCACTGCACCGCCCCCTGTAAATGGGAATTGGAGTGCTACACCGCTCTGAAAGAGGGCAGGATGACCTGCGCCCAAGCCCAGACCCTTACCCCCGACCGAGCCACATTGGGTCTTGTTTGGCGATATCTTTCTTCCCGGCAGGAGCTGATCCGGGAAGAGCCTATGTGCCTTTGCCGAAAGATCGTCCGCTGGAGTCAAAAGCCTTTGGATCTGCAGACCCTGCTGATCTGTCTGGATATTTTTGCAGATGTAGGTCTGCTGCGTTTAGAGCGGCTACATAAGCACCTGCAGATCAGCCTTTGCCCCGATGCACCCAAGGCAGATCTCACTACCAGCGCCACAATGGCAAAGCTCTTATCCCTGAAAGAGAGTTGATACAATGGAAACCTTTTCTGAACATTATGCCGCCATGTACCAGGCCGTGAACCGGTACTTGCCGGGTATCGATATGGAACTTGTGGACCGGGCTGTGGAATACGCCCGGGAAAAGCACAAGGACCAGGCCCGGAAAGACGGCTCTCCCTATATTATCCACCCCCTGGCAGTTGCGGAGATCGTGGCAGAAATGGGTCTGGACGAGGATGCCATTTTAGGCGCCCTGCTCCACGACTGCATTGAAGACACCGACGCCTCCCACGATGAAATTGCCCGTCTGTTCGGCTCTTCCGTTGCCGAACTGGTAGAGGGTGTTACCAAGCTGACCCGTGCCAATTTCTCCAGCACCGAGCAGGCCCAGATGGAAAACCTGCGGAAGATGTTTATGGCCATGTCCAAGGACATCCGGGTAGTGCTGATCAAGATCGCTGACCGGCTCCACAATATGCGTACCATGCAGTACCAGACCCCGGAAAAGCAGATCAAAAAGTGCCGGGAGACCATGGATATCTATGCCCCCCTTGCCCACCGTCTTGGTATGCAAAAGATCAAGTGGGAGCTGGAAGATATCGCCCTGCGGTATCTGGATCCTACCACCTACGCAGATATTATCGGCTACCTGAATGCCCACAAGGAGCAGGATGAAGCCTTTATGCGTACCATTCAGGATCGGATCACCGAGCGTCTTTCCCGTATGGGTATCCACAACGAAACCTACGGCCGTATCAAGCACGTTTATTCCATCTACCGGAAAATGAACCAGCAGGATAAGACCCTGGAAGAGCTTTACGATATTTACGCTTTCCGGGTCATCGTGGACTCCATTCCCAACTGCTACAATGTTTTGGGTCACATTCACGACCTGTTCAATCTGGTGCCTGGCCGGTTTAAGGACTATATTTCCACCCCCAAGCCCAATATGTACCAGAGCTTGCACACCACCGTCATCGGCACCCAGGGTATTCCCTTTGAGGTGCAGATCCGCACCTGGGATATGCACCAGACCGCAGAATACGGTATTGCTGCCCACTGGAAGTACAAGCAGGGTGTGGGCGAAGGCAACGAAAAGGACTTCGAATGGGTGCGCCGCTTGCTGGAAAGCCAGCAGGATACCGATGCGGAAGACTATGTGAACTCTTTAAAGATCGATATGTTCGACGATGAGGTGTTCGTCTTTACCCCCAAGGGTAAGATCGTCAGCCTGCCTGCAGGCTCTACCCCTATCGATTTTGCCTATGCCATCCACTCCGGCGTTGGTAACGCTTTGGTTGGTGCAAAGGTCAATAACCGCATCTGCAACATCGACACCCCCTTAAATAACGGCGATATCGTGGAGATCATCACCTCCAAGTCCGCCAAGGGTCCCAGCCGTGATTGGCTGAATATCTGCCAATCCAACCAGGCCCGCACCAAGATCAAGCAGTGGTTCAAGAAGGAAAAGCGGGAAGAAAATGTGATCCACGGCAAGGCAAGCTTTGAAGCGGAAATGAAGCGGCTGATGCTGCCCCTTTCCGCCCTGTCTGACCCGACTTTGGAAGCTTCTCTTCTGAAAAAGCTGGCCTTCGATTGCTGGGACGATATGTATGCCGCCATCGGCTACGGCGGTCTGACCGCTGTGAAGGCGGTGGGCCGTATCCGTGACGATATCAATAAGGCCACCAAGGCACAGCAGGAAAAGGCAAATCCTGTTGTAAAAACCGTAGCCGACGATAACAAGAACCGCCATGCGGTCAACGGTGTCATCGTGGAAGACATCGACTCCTGTATGATCAAGTTCTCCAAGTGCTGCACCCCCGTTCCCGGAGATGCCATTGTAGGCTTTATTACCAAGGGCTTCGGTGTTTCCGTCCACCGGGCAGATTGCCCCAACACTGCCCACAGAGCCGACCCGGAGCAGATGGCTCGCTGGGTCAATGTGCGCTGGGCAAATGTGGAGGATCAGCCCTTTGAAACCACTCTGGAACTGGATTGCATCACAAGAGACGGTCTGCTTCTGGATGTGGCAACCGCTATGAACGCCGCCCGTGTGCGTTTGAAGGAACTTTCCGGTAAGGATCTGCCCGGCGGCAGAAGTACCTTCACCGTCCGTTTTGAAGTAAAGAATGTGGCAGAACTGGATGCCATCCGGACAAAGCTTCTGAATATCCGGGATGTGATCGGTTCCCGCAGAGGACAAAACTAATGAGAGCAGTTTTAACAAGAGTCAAAAGCGCCTCTGTCACCATTGATGGTGAGGTGGTAGGCAAGATCGGTCAGGGTTTTCTGATCCTTTTGGGCGTTGGCCCAGAGGATGACGAAGCCAAATGCCGGTACCTGGCAGAAAAGGCCCTTTCTCTTCGGATTTTTGAAGATGAAAATGGCAAGATGAATTTGGGTCTGGATGCAGTAGGCGGTCAGGTGCTGGTAGTCAGCCAGTTCACCCTCTACGGCAACTGCCGCAAGGGTCGCCGCCCCAGCTTTGTGGAAGCGGCAGGCCCGGAGCTTGGCAACCGCCTTTATGAGCAGTTCTTAAAAAACTGCGAAGAATTGGGCTATCCTCCCCAGCACGGTCGTTTTGGGGCGGATATGAAGGTAGAATCCATCAACGATGGCCCTGTGACCCTGATTTTGGACACGGACCAGTTAATGGAAGCGCCCAGAAGAGGATAATCTATGACACAAGTTTACACCCTGCCCTTAGGGGCTTACCAAACCAACTGCTATGTGGTGCATGCAGAAGGAGAAACCCGGTGCATTGTGATCGACCCGGGCTACGAAGCAGGCAATATTCTCTCTTTCTTGGAGAAAAAGGGTCTTTCTTTGGAAGCTATTTTGCTGACCCACGGCCACTTTGACCACGTGGGCGCTGTAAGGGATCTGGTGGCGCTGACGGATTGCGATGTGTATCTGCACACGGCAGATACCGCTATGCCCCCTCAAATGACAGCCGGCCCTCTTTACTACACCCACAGCCTGCAGAGCGGTGAAATTCTTTCCCTCTGCGGTTTGGAGATCGGTGTGTTCCACACCCCCGGCCATACCCCCGGCTCTGTCTGCTTCCAGATCGGTACACTCCTGTTTACGGGCGATACCCTGTTTGCAGGCTCCTGCGGCCGCACGGATCTGCCCGGTGGAAGCTGGGAGACCATTACCCAATCTTTGGCATTTTTGCGTAGCCTGAACGCTCCCTATCAGGTCTTCCCCGGTCACGGGCAGGCCACCACTTTGGAAAGAGAAAAAGCAGTAAATCCCTATTTACGAGGATAAACTATGGAACTTATCTTAAAAGGGCATGAGGATCTGTACGCCGTACAGCAGCTGCAAATGTCCTTGTTTCCGGTAGGTACGGAAGGCAAAGTCCTTTCCAAGCTTTCCCGGGGAAAAACCTATATAAGCGCCGTCACCACCGTCACTTTAAACGGAAGGACCACCCGGGCGATTCGCAGAATGCCCGCAAGCAAGGAAACGGTGCGTCTGCGGCGGCAGGCTCTCCAGCAAAGCCTTTACTTGGCGGCTCTTCCCCACTTGGAAAGAGTTCCCGCCTGGGGTGCTTTGGCAGGGGTACGCCCCACCAAGCTTTCCACCAAGCACTTGTTGGAAGGGGGCAACCCGAAAAGCGCCCTTCGCCTGATGGAAAAGACCTACTATGTAACCAAAGAACGGGCAAAGCTTGCCCTTTCCTGTTCCGCTTCCTCTGTGGAAGCGGTGGCTCTTGCCAAGGAAAACCATATTTCTTTGTATGTGGGTATTCCCTTCTGCCCCACCCGCTGTGCCTACTGCAGCTTCGTCAGCCGCACCGTCGGCAAGCGGACAGACCTGATCGAGCCCTATTTGCAGGCGCTTTTGCAGGAAGTGGAAGTCACCGGCAAGCTGCTTAAGACCACGGATAAGAAGATCCGCACCGTCTACATTGGGGGCGGCACCCCCACTACCCTATCTGCCCAGCAGCTTACCCGGCTTTTGCAGGCGATCACCACCCATTTTGACCTGGGTGCGTGCATAGAATTTACAGTAGAAGCAGGCCGCCCGGACACTTTGGACGAAGAAAAGCTTTCCGTCATCCGGAAATTTGCAGGCCGCATCAGCATCAATCCCCAGAGTATGAACGATGCCGTCTTAAAAGCCTGCGGCAGACCTCACACCGGCAAAGCCATTGAAGACCTTGCCCGTAAAGCAAAGGCCCTTTCCTTCGATGCCATCAATATGGATCTGATTGCAGGTCTTCCTATGGACACTGTGGAAAGCTTTCGGGATAGTCTTGACAGAGTGCTGGCTTTGGAGCCGGAAAACATCACTGTCCACACCTTAGCGCTGAAAAAAGGCGCAGACCTCTTTGAAAAGCAACAGTCCCTTCCTACTGAGGAAGAAGTCACCCAAATGGTGGAATACGCCAACCGGACACTTCCCCAGTATGGCTACAAACCCTATTATCTGTACCGGCAAAAATATATGTCCGGCAGCTTTGAGAACATCGGTTGGAGCAAAAAAGACAAGGATTGTCTGTATAATATCTATATGATGGAAGAACTCCACAGCATTTTGTCCCTGGGCGGTGGCGGTATGAACAAAGTCAACCTGCCCGGCGGAAAAGTGGAGCGGTTCCACAACCCCAAATTCCCGGAGGGCTATCTGGAACAGCTAAGCAAAGTCCTCTCGGACAAAGAAGAACTGATTGCCCTTATGAAAGGATGCGATTAATTGGATACGCTAATTTCCAATGTAACTGCCGTTACCATGGATGAGCAGATGCGAGTACTTTTCGGTGCTTTCATCGGTATCGAAAACGGCAAGATCACCTATATCGGCAAAACTGCCCCGGATTCCCAACCCAAAACCATTTTGGACGGCACTGGCATGGTGGCAATGCCCGGCCTTGTAAACTGCCATACCCATTTGGCAACCACCGCTTTGCGGCATTACACCGACGACCTGTCCCGGGCGGATGCCCTGAAGACCTTACTTGAAAAGGAAGCCAAATTAGACGATGCCAGCGCAAAGGCAAGCGCCACTTTGGGCATTGCCGAGTGCCTGCGCTTCGGTATTACTTCCGTTTCCGATCTGGGTCTTTATCCCCAGGCTGTGGCACAGGCTGCCGCAGAAAGCGGCATCAAGGCAAATGTTTCTATGGCCGCTTCCCTCTTCACCGACGAGAATGAGGAATTCGACTTTGAAAAAGACCCCGGCTGTATCAAGCTGCGTGATTGCGTCGATGCCTTCCACGGCTTTGAAAATGGCCGTATCCGTGTAGATGCAGGTATCTATGCCGAATACACCGGCAACTATAAGCTTTGGGAAGCAGTGTCTTCCTATGCAGAAGAAAAGGGTCTTGGCTTCCAGCTGCACCTGGGCGAAACCCAGGAAGAAGAGGAAGATTGCCAGGACAGAACCGGTCTTTCCCAGACAGAGCTTTTAAACTGCCACCGTGTGTTCGCCCGGGGCGCTGCCGCTACCGGCTGCGTTTCCCTTTCCGATACCGACAGAAAGCTTCTTGCCAAGAACAAGGTCTCCTGCATCCACACCCCTCTTGCCTACCTGAAAAACGGTACTGCCCCCATGGATGTGGCAGCTACTGTAAAAGCAGGGCTGAATGTGGCACTGGGTACCGGCGGTACGATGGAAGCAGGCAGTGCTGACCTGTTCCCCGTTATGCGCCTGACCGCTTCCCTTGCCCGGGAAAAGGCAGGAAATGCGGACACCTTCCCCGCTTCTGCCGCCCTTATGATGGCCACCGTATGCGGTGCCCGCGCCCAGGGCAGAGCAGAAACCACCGGTATGCTGAAAGAGGGCATGGATGCTGACCTTATTTTGGTCGACTTCTCTGCCCCCCATTTGATCCCCTGCCACAATGTGCTTTCTGCGCTGGTGTTTGGCGCCCAGGGCGGCGATGTGGCAATGACCATGGTAGAAGGCAACATCCTTTACCAAAACGGCAACTTCCCCACCCTGGATCTTTCCGGTGCGGTGGAAACTTTGACCACTTATGCATTTGACCGTCTGTTCAGAGAGGAGGAACAACAATGAGTGATACCACAAAGAAGCAAAGCTTCCTCCATGGTGCAGCCTGGCTTGCGCTGGCTGTTGCCGTTGTAAAGGTGATTGGCGCTTTGTATAAGTTCCCCCTGCAAATGATCATCGGCGATGAAGGCTACAGCTACTTCACCACCGCCTATGATGTTTACTCTGTGCTTATGACCGTTGCCACCGCCGGTCTTCCTCTGGCCTTGAGCCAGATGACCAGTGCCGCCAACGCCCTGGGCCACCACCGGCAGGTCCGTCGGATCTTCAAAGCCGGTCGGTTTATCTACTTAGCTCTGGGCTTTATCGGTATGATGGCGATGTTCCTGCTGTGCAAGAACGAATATATGACCCAGCGTCAGCCCGATGCCTGGATCACCATCGTCTGCCTTGCTCCCAGCGCTTTCCTCATCAGCTATATGAGTGCCTACCGTGGCTTCTTCCAAGGTCAGGGCAATATGAAGCCCACCTCCCAAAGCCAGATGCTGGAAGCTGCTGTCAAACTGATCGCAGGCTTGAGCCTTGCTTACCTGATGCTGCGGCTGACCGGTTCTCTTGCCTATGCTGCCGGCGGCGCCATTTTGGGCGTTACCATCAGCTGTCTGGTTTCCCTGCTGTTCCTGCGGAGTAAATTCCTCCCCTCCTGGAACGCTTTGGGCAACTGTGGCGACGGTGTTACCAGCTACCGCACCATTCTGAAGGGTCTTTTGGCTATCGCCATTCCCATTACCATCGGCTCTGCCGGTCTGCAGCTTCTTAACTTCCTGGAAGCCAACCTCTATATGGGCAACCTGAAGGCTCTGGGCGACTCTGATCTACCCCTGGTGGTTGCCATCCGGGATTCCATTTTGCTCTCTGAGCCCACCATCGCCCTTTCTGATCTGCACAGCAAAATTGCTGCCAATATGAAGGGTATCTACAACTTTATGTACACCTTCTTCAATATGCCCGTGGCCTTCATCGGCCCCATCACCATCAGCGTGCTGCCTGCTATTACCGAGTATCTGACCCTGAAGCAGGATGCTATGGTGAAAAGCACAGAAGAATCCGCCGCCCGGGTCACCGGTCTTCTGGCTCTGCCCTGCGGTGTGGGTATGACCCTGCTGGCAGGCCCCATTGCCAGCCTGCGCTATAGCGGTGTGCGTTTGCTGGTTGCCACCCAGCTTCTGCAGATCCTGGGCGTGTGCATCTTCTTCTATGCCGGTGTGCTGCTCTTCAATGCCATTCTGCAAAGCCACAACTACGCCCACATTCCCGTGATCAATACGGTGGTCTGCGGTATGATCCGTCTGGGTCTGGTGTACTATCTCACTGCCAACCCCGATATCAATGTGATCGGCATCCCCCTGGGCGGTATGTCCAGCTTTGTAAGCATCCTGCTGCTTGACCTGTTTGCCATCTCCCGGCTGGTACCTCAGAAGCCCAAGCTTATTCGCAATCTGCTGCGTCCTGCCCTTCCGGCAGCCATTATGGGCGTAGCCGTTTGGGGCTGCTTGTATGTGCTGCAGAACATTCTGCACATCCATTCTGCCCTGATTTGCTGCGGCGTTCCTGTTATGGCCGGCGTTGCGGTATATGCCGTGGCTGTCATTGTGTGCAAGACCATCAAAAAAGAAGATTGTATGCTTCTGCCTAAGGGCGAAAAGATTGCAAAGTTGTTACATTTGTGAAAAAAAGTTGGTTTTTTTCCATAAAATGCTTGCAATATGCCCATATTCGTGGTAAGATTAGACTACCAATTAATTGGAAAAGAGGTAAAAATAATGAACAAGACTGAACTCATCGCTGCCGTTGCAGCAAAGACCGGCATGTCCAAGAAGGACGCTGAAAAGGCTGTTGCCGCTACCGTTGATGCCATCACCGAAAGCCTGGTTAAGGGCGACAAGGTGCAGGTTTCCGGCTTCGGTATCTTCGAAGTGAAGACCCGTGAAGCTCGCGTTGGCCGCAACCCCCGCACCAAGGAGACCATTCAGATCCCCGCTACCCGTCTGCCCCAGTTCAAGGCAAGCAAGACCCTGAAGGACGCTATTGCTAAGTAATGCGTCTTGACAAGTTCCTGAAAGTTTCCAGACTGATCAAGCGCCGCACTGTTGCCAACGAAGCTTGTGACAACGGTCGTATCCAAGTGAACGGTCGTGTAGTAAAAGCCAGCTACGAGGTAAAGGTGGGCGACAAGCTGGAGATCTCCATGGGACCCCGGGTGGTAGCCGTGGAAGTGTTGCAGGTGGCTGATAATGTCCGCAAGGATGATGCGGTCACTATGTATAAGGAAATATAAAAAGAGGCACCGTTAGGTGCCTCTTTTTTTCAGAGCATCAAGAAAGCCGCCACTCTGTCAAAAAACAAGTTTTTGGACAGACCAAAAAGAGGCACCTAACGGTGCCTCTTTTTTGTTATTTACGCCCCTTTGCAGGTTCTAAGCCCCCCAGGAAACCCAGGATCTGCCTGCATTGCTCCTGCTCCATTTGGCAAAGCCTTTGAAAGGCCGGCCCATACTGGTCATTCTCCCGCCAGGCTTCCAGCTTTGCAAGCAGCCGCATAGCGCTGCCGTAGAGCCTTCGCAGGGTCGCCTCCACCGGTTCCTGCTTTAGCGGCTTATTGCCCAGGGCAGGGCGGTTGCCATTTATCAGCAAGCAGATCCCCTTCAGACAATCGGTGCATTGCTGCGCCACCTGATAAAGGCTATGTAGCTGGGTGCCTTTTTGCCCCTGTACCCGCCGGGACAGCTGCAAAAGTCCCAACGCATTTTCCCAGCTTTCCATCACCAGCTCTTCCACATTTGGCAGTTGTTCCCGTCCGGCGGTGACCCGTTCCCATACATTGACCGCTTGGGTACGATTGATTTTTTCCATACCTCTCCCCCTTTTTCCATATAGTATATGCCCGGGGAATGCAAAAATTTTGTCTATATTTTTCTGTTACCCCTTTTCTTTTTCGTTCATATGTGCTATTATGCAAGAAGAAATGTATGAGGAGGGTGTTTTATGGCAAGAACTACCCAAAAAGGACAGCAAATTTTGGACTTCATCCGGGATTTCACAGCAGAAAACGGCTTTGCGCCCTCCATCCGGGAAATCGGCAATGCCGTAGGCTTGCAATCCACCGCTTCTGTCAGTTATCATTTGCGCCAGCTGCAAGCCAAGGGGCTTTTGATGGGTCCCGGTGTGAAGGGTGCAAAACGGGCGGTGGTTTCTGCCGTTCGTCCCGGTCACATTCCTGTGGTTGGCGTTGTTACTGCTGGTGTACCTATTTTGGCTGTGGAAAACCAGGAAGGCACTATGGCCTGGGAAGGCGACAGTGATTGCTTTGCCCTTCGTGTCCGGGGTGACAGTATGATAAACGCAGGCATTCTGAGTGGGGATAAAGTGGTCGTCCGCCCCCAGCAAAATGCAGACCACGGGCAGATCGTAGTTGCCCTTCTGGAGGACGAGGCCACCGTAAAACGGCTTTCCAAAAAGAACGGGCAGGTTTGGCTTCTGCCGGAAAACGAAGCCTACGAGCCCATTGACGGCACCTACGCCCAAATCATCGGTGTGGTCAAAGCCGTAGTAAGAGAATACTAAAAAAATCCCTGTGCGATCTGCATCGCACAGGGATTTTTTATGCCTTGGAGGCTGTTTTCTTTTTACTTGTTAGCAGCAGCAAAGCACCGCCGCCAAGAGCCAGCACAAAAACGGCTGCCACCATATAGATGTCATAGGTGGGTTTTTCCGAAACAGAAACATAAAATTCCGTTCTTTGTCCTTCGTAAAAAACAGATACCATCGTGTCACGAAGATTATGTCCGCTTATAAAGAAGCCCTCTTTCATAGTTTCCTTGGTGCCGTCTGCATATTGCACCGCCAAAACCAATCCGGTGGAGTCTAAATTCTCCCCTTTAACATACTTCAGTTTCGCAGGCAATTGCTCTACAAAAATGGAAGCCACCGTTTTTTTCCACTGGGGATAGAGTGTAGCCGTCAAGTCCTCATCGGCAAAGTCGGAGCAAACGCCCTGAGCAGTCACCTGTTTGGGCTTTACAAGACCTGTGCTGCCATCTTTGGAAGCAGACCAGCCTAAAAATTCATAATTTTCCTTGGTAAGCACCGGCAGATCCTGCCGGGCATCGGACCAGGCTTCGTAGACCGCAACATAAACTTCTCCGTTTGCATCTGTCACAAGGCCCGTTTTATCGTCAGGGTTTTCAAAATACACCTGCAAGGTAGGCTTTACCACATCGTTGGGCGCACCGGTTGGCGGCACACGCTTGTCATACTTTTGGGTATAACTGTAGGCAAGATCCAGAAGCAGCTGATCCTGCCCCCGTTTTGCCAGCATAGAAAGGCCAATACCTGCACCACTGGAGTGGAAACCAATGGGAAATTCCATTTCCGGCGCACCGGTAGGCGTAGCGATGGTACTGCAGTTAAAGGTGTATTCCTGCTCCTTCAGCGACCAGTTTACCCCATTTTCATCCACGCCGATCTTCATAGGTGCAGACAAATAAGTAGGATAGATCAGCACATCCACATCATTTGCATCCATCAGATTGCAGATGGCTCTGTAGTAGGCTTCCTTTCCTTCCGATGTATATACACCGTCTTTCAGGTTGAAGATATTCCACAAGGATACGGTGATCACTTCCGCACCGCAAGCCCGCAGCTCCTCCTGGGCATTGGCAAAGGCGGCCAAAACTTCCTTGTCAAGTCTGGAAGCATTTCGGCTGGCGCTCCAGGGGATAGGCTCAGAAAGCTCCTTCAGAACACCGATCCTGACACCCTTCAAGGCATCCGCATCCAGATTTTCCGCATAATGGGTGGTGCCGGTCATTCCATCCAGCATCAACGCCTGATCCATCACGCTGCGGGTAATCACGCCGGGAACATCCCGGTCGTACACCAGCGTTGTAACGCCCTGCTGGGAAACCGTTCCCCAGGTAGAGCGCAAAGTCACACAGCCGTTCAAGGCCGCCGGATAACGCAAAGAAGAGTTGGTGTCCGTTCCCAGACCGGCCATTGCAAAATTCAAGGAAACCGCCACCGCAGAGCCACCGGAAGAACCACCGGGAGACAAATAGGTGTTATAGGCATTCTTGGTCTCCCCTGCTACTCTGCTGGTGCTATGCTCGCAGAAGTTTGCATAGGTACTCAAATTGGCCTTTGCCAAAATGATAACGCCCTCATCCAGCAGATTTTCCACGATTTCGGCAGAGTAGGTATCATTGCTGTGCCACCGCTCTCCATTGGTGGTGGGATAGCCCTTGTAATGGATATTGTCCTTCACCACGATAGGCACACCGAAAAGGTCGCCCTTCGCAGTACCGGCAACCAACGCCGCATCCCTTTCCCGGGCCACTTCCATGGCATTGTCGCACATGGTAATGAAGCAGTTATAGGGCTCGTTATATTTTTCAATGCGCTGCAAATAGTACCAGGTCAGCTCCTGGCAGGAAATATGGCCTTCCCGAATGGCCTTGGCCACATAGGCGATATCCGCCTCGTAAAGGCCGTTCATCAGCTCGTATTTTTCTTCCGCTGTCAAAGCAGAAGGTAACATAGGGCCAAATTCCGGCTGCTCCCTTTCTGCCTGGGCAGGCAGCACCAGCAAGGCGCAAAGCGAAAGTATGCATATGAGTAAAAGGCTGCTTCGTTTCATCCTCACCGGCGCTCCCTTCTGTCAAAATTTCCTTTATTATATCCTCTAAAAAAGGAAATGGCAATAAAAATTTACCCCAGCACCGAAGTGCTGGGGTAAAGCTTATCTCACATATTCAATGACGACCCGGCGGTTAGGCTCAGAACCTACAGAGTAAGTAGTGATCCGATCCATATCCTGCAGGGTAGCGTGGATCACATGGCGCTCGTAAGCGTTCATGGGCTCCAGAGTGGTGCGACGGCGAGCCTTCAGCACCTGATGACCCTTCTTGGTAGCATACCGGCGCAGGGATTCTTCCCGCTTTTCCCGGTAAGCCTCTGCATCCACATTAATGCGGATGTGGCCTTCCACGCCCCGGTTGATGGAGTAGTTACACAGATGCTGGATCGCATCCAGGGTATCGCCACGGCGACCGATCAGGTAGCCCAGGTCCTCACCCACCAGATCTACCCAGTAGGTGTTGCCTTCTACCTTGTAGATGCGGCCTTCTGCCTTGGAGCCCATATTGGCAAGCAGACCATTCACAAAAGTGACGATCTTCTCTTCCACCGAGCCGGCTTCTGCTTCTACATAGGTCTTGGGCTCAACAGCCTTGGGAGCGGGCTTTTCTGCCTTGGGAGCGGGCTTTGCAGCCTTCTTTTCTACCTTTGCAGGCTCTGCCTTGGGGGCAGGCTTTGCTTCCTTCACAGGCTCAGGCTTTACTTCGGGCATTGCAGCTACAGGCTTTGCCTTAGGCTTGGAACGGGATGCGGAACCCAGTGCAGACTTGGGCGCTTCCGGCTTCAGATCGGGAGCTTCATAGGTCACCTGCACCTTAGCAGGGCTGGCGCCAATGCCCAGGAAACCTGCTTTTTCTTTTGCCAGTACCTGAACGGAAACACTGTCCCGATCCAGGCCCAGCTGGGTAAGTGCCGCCTCAATGGCAAGGTCAATGGTCTTGCCGGTGGCAACAAGCGTCTTTTCCATTATTCTTCCTCCGTTTTTGTATAGCGGTCAGGATCATAGGCCCGGCCCTTGCAGAAAGGACGGTCCTTCACACCGGAAAGGGGCAGATTTTCCTTCTCTTCTTCAAAGACAATGCCTCTTTTTTCAGCGTATTCACGGGCAGCAGCAGCCTTTTCAGCTTCCTGCTCTTTCCGCTTATTTTCCTGCAGTTTCTTCTTACTGGTATTCTGGGTAATGCCCTCGGGGTTAGCAGCGCGGCGCTCAGCGCGGATGCGCTCCTTCTCCATCTGCCGCTCCTCTTCTTCCATGGCAAGGCGCAGCTTGGAAGCGTCCTCTGCATCGTACTTCTTGCGGTAGTGCTTGGTAAGAGCCATATCCACAAACATACCCAAAAGGCCCTGAGCAAGCCAGTAAACGCTCATGGCGCCGGGAATGGTGAAGCCGATCCACAGAGACATCAGCGGCATAATATACATCATGGTCTTGCTGGTCTTGGCAGAATCGGAATTCTTGGCAGCTTCCTTATCCTGCACACCCTTTTCGTTGGTGACCAGGGAGTTATTCATCTTCTGGGAAACCAGCATGGTCAGCACCTGGCTGCCTGCAGACAGGATAGGCAGCAGGAACAGGCCAATATTTGCCCACAGGTCGCTGCCCCAGGAACCGAAGTTAAAGTTGGGAACAGCAGCCAGGTCCACACCGAAGAAGGTGAACTTCAGGCCGTCCAGGGTGGCGGGGTTGGATACCATGCCCTCGATCTTATCTGCAAACTGGGGCAGCAAAGGTGCAGCGATCATCTGCTCATAGTAGGCATTCCGCTGGCTGACCAAATCGGGCAGTGCCTCTTTGATCACATTCATGATCTTGCCGGCGGTGTCCAGTGTTTCGTGGAATACATAAACGATAGGCTGACGGACGACCGCATACAGAGGGAACAGCAGCAGCAGAGGCACTAAGCTCCACAGACAGCCACCGCCCATGGAAACGCCTTCGGCCTTGTAAAGAGCCTGGGTCATTTCCGCCTGCTTCTGACGGTCGTTTGCATACTTTTTCTGGATAAACTGAATTTGGGGAGTCAAGCGACTCATTTTCATTGTGCTGCGCTTAGAACGCATAGTGGGGTACAGAAGTACCAGCTTCAGCACAACGGTGAAAAGGATCAGGGCTACGCCATAGTTACGGGTCAGCTCATACAGCCAGCCCAGCACATAGCCGAATCCAACTTGAATAAACTCCATAAGAGTCCTCCTTAAACCTGGCTAAACAGGTTACTTTCATCGTTAGGGAACGGGATCGTAATAATCCCCTTTGTAAAAGGGATGGCACCGAAGAAGCCTGCGCAGTGCAAGCCAGCCACCCTTTGCCGCGCCGTATTTGGTGATCGCCTGGCGGGCATACTCGGAGCAAGTGGGGGTAAAGCGACAACAGGCCGCTCTATGTGGAGAAATGTGTTTTTGATAAAAGGAAATGATTGCCAAAAAGAACCGTTTCATTCCCGGTCCTCCCGCAGAATGCCTGCCTTCTTTGCAAGATGCAGGTACGCAGCCGTAAGCTTTTCAAATTCAGCACCCACACATTTGGAGCGGGCCACCACCACAATATCATAGCCACATTGGAAAGCGGCCTCATTGAGCCGATACACTTCCCGCAGGCGGCGACGGACCCGGTTGCGGATCACGGCTTTTCCAAGCTTTTTGCCAACTGTAACACCCACCCGATTGGCAGAGGAATGGTTTTCCCGGGCATAGAGCACCAGATACCCATTTGCCACCCCGTTGGTTTTGTACAGACGGCGGAATATGTGGTTAAGTTTCAGGCTGACGGAATATTCCATAGCATTTCTCCTGCAGAAGAAAAATCTTCTATGAAAAAAGGGAGCAGGGCAATTCGCCCTGCTTCACTCCCATTTTGCAATGCGCTCATGCGCACGCTTTGGACTCTACACTGGCGATAATGCTCAGGCAGACAGAACCTTGCGGCCCTTGGCACGGCGACGGGCGAGAACCTTGCGGCCATTGGAAGTAGCCATTCTCTTGCGGAAACCGTGAACCTTGGAACGATGACGGCGGCTGGGCTGATAGGTACGCTTCATTCGGTACACCTCCTAAAGTAATTCTCTATGCTCGGCAGCCATAAGGCCGCAGCAATACATAATAATAGACCATAGAGGATTATAACCCAAAATTCCATATCCGTCAACAACTTTTTTCCGGCTTTTCAGAAATATTCCTCCTGCCTTGCGCATAAGGTAACAGAAAGGGGGCATTGGGATGCTGACAAAAATTTCTGACCTATATTGCAAGGAAGTGATCTGCATTTCCGACGGGCGGCGATTGGGCTTTGTGGCCGATGCCCGGCTGGAACTGCCGGAAGGGCGGCTTTGCGCCTTGATCGTGCCGGGACCCGGACGGTATTTCGGGCTTTTGGGCTGCCGGGAAGACTATATTATCCCCTGGCACTGCATCTGCCGCATCGGGCCTGACATCATTTTGGTGGATGTAAAACCGGAAGATTGCCGCTGTATCCGAAGCCAGAAAAATTTTTTGCGATAAATGGCTAAAAAGTTCCATTTTTTTGAAAAAAATGCTTGCAAATTGGGAATACCTCTATTATAATAGTTCAGCATGGGTAAATCCCATAGTATTATTACACCACACACCCGGGGATTGTCCAATCTCGTGTCTGCAAAGACGATTGCGGCAAGATGATCGGGGTGGAGGAACAAACAAAAGGAGAAACCAAAAATGTCTGTCGTATCTATGAAGCAACTGCTGGAAGCCGGCGTGCACTTCGGTCACCAGACCCGCCGCTGGAACCCCAAAATGGCCCCCTACATCTACACCGAGCGTAACGGTATCTACATCATCGACCTGCAGAAGACCGTTAAGAAGCTGGAAGAGGCCTACAACTTTGTCCGTGACATCTCTGCTGAGGGTGGCAACATCCTGTTTGTCGGCACCAAGAAGCAGGCTCAGGACGCTATCAAGGAAGAAGCTATCCGCTGTGGCGGCTACTATGTCAACGCTCGTTGGCTGGGTGGTATGCTGACCAACTTCCGCACCATGCGTACCCGTATCGACCGTCTGGCACAGCTGCGCAAGATGGAAGCTGACGGCACCTTCGCTATGCTGCCCAAGAAGGAAGTTATCAAGCACCAGGGCGAGATCGAAAAGCTGGAAAAGTACCTGGGCGGCGTTAAGGAAATGAAGAAGATCCCCGCTGCTCTGTTCATTGTTGACCCCCGCAAGGAGCGCAACGCTATTGCCGAAGCTAAGAAGCTGGGCATCCCCGTTGTTGCTATCGTCGACACCAACTGCGACCCCGATGAGATCGATTACGTGATCCCCGGCAACGATGACGCTATCCGCGCCATCCGCCTGATCGCTGCTGCTATGGCATCCGCTGCCATCGAAGGCCGTCAGGGCGAAGACGCTGTAGTGGAAGAAGCTACTGAAGAAGCTCCCGCTACCGAAGTCGCTGAGTAATAATCACTGTGGCTCCCGAACTTCGGGAGCCATACTAAAGTACAAATGATTTTAGGAGGATAACAAAATGGCTTTTACCGCTTTAGATGTTAAGAAACTGCGTGAAATGACCAATGTTGGCATGATGGACTGCAAGAAGGCCCTGGCTGCCTGCGATGGCGATATGGACAAGGCTGTTGACTGGCTCCGTGAGAAGGGCCTGGCTAAGGCTGCCAAGAAGGCTGACCGCATCGCTGCTGAAGGCGTTGCTTACGCTACCGTTATCGACGGTGTCGGCGTTGTGATCGAAGTCAACTCCGAAACCGACTTCGCTGCTAAGACCGACGCTTTCATGGACCTGGTTAAGGGTCTGGCTGCTGCTGTTGCCAAGGAAAATCCCGCTGATGTGGATGCTCTGAAGGCTTGCAACTTCCCCGGCACCAACCTGACTGTTACCGAGATCATGCAGGAAAAGGTTATGTCCATCGGTGAAAATATGCAGATCCGCCGTTTCACCCGTTTTGCTGAAAACACCAATGTTGCTTACGTTCACGCAGGCGGCACCCACGGTGTTCTGGTAAACCTGGCTGTTGAAGGTGGTATCGACGCTACCGAGATTGGCAAGAACGTTGCTATGCAGATCGCTGCTATGGGCGCTAAGTACTGGGACAAGTCCCTGGTTCCCCAGGCTGATGTTGACCACGAACTGGCTGTCCAGGTTGCTGCTATGGACAACGATCCCAAGATGGCTGGCAAGCCCGCTCAGGTCAAGGAAAAGATCGCTGCCGGTAAGATCGCTGCTTACTTCAAGGAAATCTGCCTGCTGCAGCAGGACTTCGTCCGTGGCGACCTGTTCACCGGCTCCGTTGAAGGCTACATTGCTGACGCTGCCAAGAAGCTGGGTGGCTCCGTGAAGTTCGTTGACGCTGTTCACTATGTGAAGGGCGAAGGCATCGAAAAGAAGGAAGAAAACTTCGCTGACGAAGTTGCTGCTCAGATCGCTAACGCTGGCAAGTAATTCTTTCTTACAAACAAAAATTACGGGATGTACGATCGTACATCCCGTCTTTTTTATAGAAGCATCGTAACAAAGGGAAACAGCACTGCGGTGAGCAGACCTGCGACCACCAAAGAAAGGCTGCTGACCGCACCTGTAAGCGGATCGATCTCCAACGCCTTGGAGGTGCCAAGCACATGGGAAGCAGTGCCGTAGGCCACGCCCTGACAAATAGGAGTGTTTAACTTAAACAGCTTGCAGAACACCGGGCCAAGAAGCACGCCTGTAATACCGGTAACCGCGATC
The DNA here is from genome assembly GCA_045122735.1 of Faecousia sp. Lineage (GTDB taxonomy): Bacteria > Bacillota > Clostridia > Oscillospirales > Oscillospiraceae > Faecousia. Next base: position 11,233 of record JBGVHZ010000007.1, on the reverse strand, counting down.
ACGCCGGCTGTCAAAGAACCGATGCCACCCCCCTGTTCTGCCAGCACCATACCAATGGCCGTGGTAATGCTTTTGGGCAGCAGAGAAACGCTGATCTCCCGGGGCAGCGCAAAGAGAATGCAAAGACCCAACACCATAAGCAAACTGCTGACCGCACCGGCCACCACGCCTGCTAAGATCGCAGGCAAATTCCTTTTCAGTGCCTTCGTTTGCTCATAAAGAGGAACTGCCAACGCAACGGTAGCAGGTGTTAAAAGCCAGTTGATAGGCTCCATCCCCTTCTGATAGTCTGCCATAGGCATTTTGGTGAGGATCAAAAACACGCCCACAAGCACGGTGGCGATCAAAAAGGGATTGCAAAAGCTGCGTCTTACCTTCTTTCTGCACCAAAGGCCGAAAAGATATACCCCCAAAGTCAAGCATAAGGAGAACAGCGGAAGCGTGAGGATATCAGCCATCTTGCTCCCCCCTTCCCTTCTGCAGCCACTTTGTCACAAGGCCGCTGACGGCGAAGATCGCGCCGGTAGTAAATACCGAGATCACCAGGATCGCCCCGGCATTGGGTGCGATAATGCCCCAATACTCCAGCACCTTCACTGCCGGTGCAATCAAAAGCACAGGCATCACGGAAACGAGAAAATCTGCTGTGCCTTTCACATTTTCCAGCTTTACAAGGCCCGTCAGTAACGCCAAAAGAAGCAGCACCAGGCCATAGATGGACGCAGGCACCGGCAACGGCACCAATGTTTCCAAGGCCTGCCCCACCAGAGAAAAGACGATAATGACCATAAATTGTTTTACATATTGCAAAGGAACACCTTCTATCGTGTTTGAAAGATCTTACCTATTTTATCACATCTTGTCAAATAAGAAAAGCACCTGCGATGCAGGTGCTTTTGCTATTTTTATCGACTTCCCTTATCGTAGGGAATGCCCTCTGCCTTGGGGGCTCTGGAATTCTTGGAAGTAAACGCCAGCACGATCAAGGTGATCAGGAAAGGCAGGATCCGGAACAGGCTTCCGGGATCTACACCGGCATTTTTCAGCTGATCGCCCAGATCCTTCAGGGCATAGATCTTGTCCCCGTTGATATCAATGGAGGAGTAACCTGCGGCAATACACTTGCAAAGGCCGAAGAGGAAGGCCGCACCGGCAGTGCTCAGGGGCTTCCAGTTGCCGAAGATCATAACGGCCAGTGCCAGGAAGCCGAAGCCTGCCACATCACCGGTGGATGCACAGTTGGCAGTAGTCAGGGCATACACAAAGCCGCCGATACCGGCCAGCGCACCGGAAATGACCACGCCTGCATACCGCATCTTGTAAACATTGATGCCCAAAGAGTCGGCAGCCTGGGGATTTTCACCGCAGGCACGAAGCCGCAGACCAAACTTGGTCTTATAAAGGATCACAGACAGAATGATGAACAAAATGATGCAAATAAAGGTGGTGGGATAGATCTTGTGCATAAACACAGATTGGAATAAATTCAACTCTCCCACCGGCACATCGCCCAGACCGAAATCGCTCTTCTTCAGCATGAACCAGGAAGAAGCGTCGCCGGTAAACATGCCCAGGGTGTTTTGGTTAATGATGATATTGATCAGGAACAGTACCAGTGCAGGGGCCAGCATATTAAGAGCGGTGCCGCCAATGGTCTGGTCAGCCTTCAGGTTAATGGAGGCAAAGGCCAGCAGCAAAGAGAAAACTGCGCCTGCTACGGCAGAGATACCCAGCGCCACCCACATCAGCATTTGGCCCTGGTCTTTTACGAAAAGGCCTGCCTTTTGGAAGGAGTAGACCACCAGAACACCTATGAAAGCGCCCAGGATCATAATACCTTCCAGCGCCAGGTTGATGATACCACTGCGTTCAGCGAAGATGCCTGCCAGCGCAACGATCAGCAGAGGAATGGTATAAGTCAGTGTATTTTGCAGCAAATAAGCCATACTTTATTCCTCCTCTTTCTTTTCTTCAGCCGGGGCAGGTGCAGGGACATCCGTTACAGCTGCAGGCTTCTTTTCCTTCTTTTTTCTGGACAGCAGCATCTTGATGAGCAGAGAGAAGGAACTGAAGTAAACGATGGCGGCAATGATAATATCCGTGATATAGGCATTGTAAGCCGTCAGGTTCTTCAGCTGCAGGCCATTGATGGAAAGCATAGACATAAACGCAGAGCTAAAGATAATGCCAATGGGATTGTTGGCAGCCAGTAAGGCAACGGGAATGCCGTTAAAGCCTTCTGCAGGCAGCTTCTGATAGGTTTCCCAAGCAAATTCTGTATTACCGGACAGATAGTAAAGGGATGCACCGCCTGCGGCCAGCGCACCGGCAATGGCCATGGAAAGAACGATGTTCCGCTTGTCCTTGATGCCGGCATACCGGGCAGCGTGACGGTTTGCACCGCAAGCCTTTAACTCATAGCCCAGGGTAGTCTTGTTCATCAGGATATACACCAGAATTGCGATCACGATGGCGATCAGAATACCACCATTGACCTGAGAGCCGGGGAACAGCTTGTCAAGACCCATCTTGGTGGTTTCCACGCCGTTCTTGGCAGTGGGCATAATGTAGCCGATCTTGCCGGCCTCCGCCGCATTCCGCAGAGCACTGCTGCTGAAGAACATGGTCACCAGGTTAGCGGCGATCCAGTTGGTCATAATGCAGGCCAGCACTTCGTTGATGCCACGGGTAGCCTTCAAAAGGCCGGGGATCGCTCCCCACACAGCACCGGCAACCATACCTGCCAGGAAGGCCAGGATCCAAACGATCCATGCAGGAACCACAGAGGTGGGAATGGAAAGGCCAACATACAGACTTGCTGCCGTACCCATCAGGTACTGGCCGGGAGCGCCGATGTTGAAAAGGCCGGTCTTGAATGCCACGGCAACAGAAAGGCCGGTCATCAAAACGGGAACAGCGCGGAACAAAAGGTTACCCCAGTTAACAGGGTTAAAGCCGAAGGCCAGGCTTGTGCCTTTACGACCTACGGAGAACACACCGCCAAGCACCAGACGGATGCCGTCCCAAATGCTGTTTGCGGTGAAAGTCTGCTTGTTTCCGGTCAAACCTACGATCACAACGATCAAAGAGCCGACCAGCAAGCCTGCCAAAATGGAGAGCAGGGAGGCAAGCAGCTTTTTAGTGCCGTCACGGCGATACAGATCTAATAAAGTATTTTTCATAGTTGCGCCGCTCCTTCCCCATCCCGCTTGGCACCGGCCATATAAAGGCCCAGCTCCTGAACGGTAGTCTTCTTGGGATCCAGCTCACCCACGATCTCACCCTCGTACATCACAAGGATCCGATCGGAAAGATTCATAACTTCATCCAGTTCCAGGCTTACCAGCAACACTGCCTTGCCTGCGTCACGCTGGGCAACGATCTGGCTGTGGATATATTCGATAGCACCAACGTCCAGACCACGGGTAGGCTGGACAGCCACCACCAGATCCTTATTTCGGTCCATTTCACGGGCAATAATGGCCTTCTGCTGGTTGCCGCCGGACATACTCCGGGCAACGGTAACAGGGCCCTGGCCGGATCGAACATCGAACTGCTCAATAAGGCTGTTTGCATAGGCACGGATAGCAGGTCCGTTGATGATGCCAAAGGTCTGGAAGCGGGGATCCTTGTAATTTTGCAGGACCATATTCTGTTCCAGTGTGAAATCCAGCACCAAGCCGTGCTTGTGCCGGTCTTCGGGAATGTGGCTCATGCCTGCATCGGCACGACTGCGGATACTTGCCTTGGAAATATTCTTGCCGCAAAGGGTAACCGTACCCTTGCTGGCCTTTTCCAGACCGGTCAGACCGTAAACCAGCTCGCTCTGGCCGTTGCCGTCAATACCGGCAATGCAGACGATCTCGCCTCTGCGAACCTGGAAGGAAACGTCCTTTACCGCATTGTTCTTGTGCAGCTTGGAAGGAACGGTCAGCCCTTCCACACCCAGCACCACATCACCGGGCTGGGCAGGAGTCTTTTCTACCTGCAGCTGTACGGGACGGCCAACCATCATGGTGGAAAGCTCTTCCTTAGTGGTGTCCTTAATGTCCACAGTGCCGATATACTTGCCCTTGCGGAGTACGGAGCAGCGATCAGCAACGGCCATAATTTCGTTCAGCTTATGGGTGATGAACAGAATGGACTTGCCTTCTGCGGCAAAGCCACGCATAATTTCCATCAGCTCATCGATTTCCTGGGGCGTCAGCACAGCGGTAGGCTCGTCGAAGATCAGCACCTCGTTGTCACGATAGAGCATCTTCAAAATTTCCGTGCGCTGCTGCATACCAACGGTGATATCCTCCACCTTGGCATCCAGGTTCACATGAAGGCCATATTTTTCGGAGAGGGCTTGTACCTTTTTGCGAGCCTTGGCTTTTCGCAGGAAACCAAAAGTGGTGTCTTCTGCGCCCAAAATGATGTTATCCAGCACTGTGAACACATCCACCAGCTTAAAGTGCTGATGCACCATGCCGATGTTCAAAGCAGTGGCATCATTGGGGTTATTGATCTTTACCACTTCCCCGTTTTTCTTGATGACACCGGCTTCCGGCTGATAGAGGCCGAAAAGAACAGACATCAGGGTGGATTTGCCGGCACCGTTTTCGCCAAGCAAAGCGTGGATCTCGCCCCGACGGAGCTGCAAAGTGATATCGTCATTTGCCACAATGCCGGGGAACTCTTTTCTAATGTTGAGCATTTCAATTATATAATCGGATTGCATAATGAAATTGCCCCCTTCCGGTTTATAATTTGCGGATTTTCTCATAATTTATTATAATATGGCACAGACAGAATTGCAAGAAGAAAAAGGAGAGGACCTCGGTCCTCTCCTTTTCAGAGTGTCAGAAAAGCCACCAACCGTCAAAATGCAAGCAATTCGTTTGACTCACCCCAAAAGCCTTCTCCTCGGGGAGAAGGTGTCGGCTCGCGAGAGACGACGGATGTGGGGCAAAAAGCTTGCTGCGCAAGGCATTTTGACTTACTGCGCAACTCTCCCCTCTCGAGTATCCACATACACTTCGGGGTCGAGTTGCTTGTCTTGGCGGCTTTTGTGACCCCTGCCAGTCTGTCAAAAACAAGTTTTTTGACAGACTAAAAGGAGAGGACTTTGGTCCTCTCCTTTTGGGTTTTTACTAAATTAGATGATGGTCAGGTTGACATTTGCGAAGGTGCCGGCCATACCGGTTTCGTAATTTCTGTCAACAGTCACGGAGCCGCTCTTCAGACCAGCAAACAGTTCGTTGTAGTCGTCCAGAGTGAAGTTCTTCAGGCTCCAGGTAGCGGTGGGCAGGCCAACAGCATCATCGTTAGCGCCCAGGGTCTTGCTGCCGCCGGCCCAGTTGCCGTCGAAGTAAGAAGCGCAGGCGATCATAACAGCCTCACGCAGGCCCTTGGTAGCGGAAGTGATGACATATTCAGACTGGCTGGACTGGTCAACGTCAACACCGATAACCTTGCCGTCGTTAGCGCCGGCAGCGGCGAAAGCGGACTGGCACATAGAGCCGCCGCAAGCGAAGATGACTTCAGTACCGTTGGAGTACCAGCCGTCCAGCATGGTCTGCAGTTCGGGAGAAGCGCCGAAAGCTGCGCCGTATTCCCAGGAGTAGTTCATATCAACAGTGATGCCCTTGGAAGCAGCAGCTGCCTGAGCGCCCTGTACATAGCCGTAGCCGAAACGGCAGCAAGCGGGGTTAGCGCCGCCACCACCGCCGGTGAAGCCCAGCTTGGTGTAGCCTTCCATAACAGCAGCGTAGCCAGCCAGGTAGCCGGACTGCTCTTCCTGGAAGTCGATAGCCAGAACGTTATCCAGACCCAGTGCCCAACCGTCGATAAAGACGAACTTCACACCGGTGAATTCCTTAGCGGCCTGCTCCAGAGCGACAGCCTGCAGGAAGCCTGCGCAGATGACGATCTCAGCGCCGTTGTCAACAGCGGCCTTCATAGCGTCATAACGGTCAGCGTCGGTAGCCTGGTCGTCATTGGCGGGCTGATAGTACTTATAGGACTTGCTGTTTTCGGTAGCATAGCGCTTTACGCCTTCCCAGGTACCCTGGTTGAAGGACTTGTCAAGCAGCTGGCCAACGTCGGTAACGAAGGCGATAGTATACTTGCCGTCTGCAGAGGTCATTTCATTGGGAATAGCCTCATAGTCAAAGCCGGCGGGCTTGCTTCCTTCTGCGGGCTTCTGGCCACAGCCTGCAAACAGAGCAGCAACCATCAGCACGGAAAGAACAAGTGCGAGAATCTTCTTCATTTTGTATTCCTCCAAATTTTTATTTGCGGTACTTTCATACCAAGGTCATTATTGCATATTTTAGAGGGGAAATCAATATCTTTTGGCATTTTTTGTAGAAAATATATACCTTTTATCCCTGCATATGCAGTTGGGGACGGAAGCTGTGGGGCAAAACATCCCCGAGGGTCACCTCTTCCCAGCTATTCTCCCCTGTCACCATATAGATTTTGAAATCATCCTCACAGAATTCCCGCATCACCTGCCGGCAAACGCCGCAAGGTGGAAATGCCCCGGTGATCTTGCCGCCCTTACCGCCACAAATGGCGATAGCAGTAAAGCAGCGGTGGCCATCGTAAATAGCCTTAAAGAAGGCAGTCCGTTCCGCGCAGATGGTGGGGGTAAAGGAAGCATTTTCAATGTTGCAGCCCTGATAGACAGTGCCGTCAGCGCACAAAAGGGCAGCGCCCACTGCGTAGCCGGAGTAGGGATAATAGGCCTTACCCATGGCTTCGATGGCCAAGGCGGTCAGTTTTTCCGGTGTCATTTTAAGACCTCCTTTGCAAAGCTCTTGCCGGGGGTAGCAAGCTCTACCTGCAGCATTTCCGCCACGGTGGCGGCGATGTCTGCAAAGCTGTCCCGGGTGCCCAGGTTGCCGGGCTTTACATGTTTGCCAAGCACCAGCACAGGTACATATTCTCTTGTGTGGTCGGTGGTGGCGCTGTAACTGGGGTCGCAGCCGTGGTCAGCGGTGATCAGCACCACATCTTCTTCCCCTAATTTGGGAAGGAACTGACCCAGCCAAGCATCAAACTCTGTCAGTGCCTTGGCATAGCCGTCAATATCCCGGCGGTGACCGAAGAGCATATCAAAGTCCACCAGATTCACAAAGCACAGGCCCTCAAAGCCACGCTCTTCAAAGGCATCGGTGTGCGCCATACCGTCAGCGTTAGACTTATTATACACATGCTCGGTAGTGCCAACACCTGCAAAGATGTCGTAGATCTTGCCAACACCGATGGAATCCTTGCCTGCATCCTTCACCGCATCCAGTAAGGTCTTTGCAGGAGGCTCCAAAGAATAGTCGTGGCGATTGGAAGTTCGCTTGTAAGCACCGGGCGTGCCAATAAAAGGACGGGCAATGACCCGGCCTACGCTGTGCTTGCCCTGAAGCTGGGCTCTTGCGATCTTGCAGTATTCATAGAGCTTTTCCAGCGGAACGGTCTCCTCGTGGGCGGCGATCTGGAACACAGAGTCAGCAGAGGTGTAAACGATCAGATCCCCGGTCTTCTGATGCTCCTCACCAAAAGCATCGATCACAGCCGTGCCGGACCAAGGAGCATTTGCCAAAACGCCTCTTCCGGTTGCCTTACGGAAAGGCTCAAGAACCTCTTCCGGGAAACCATCGGGATAGGTGGGCAAAGGATTTTCAGATACGATGCCTGCGATCTCCCAGTGACCGATGGTGGTATCCTTGCCGTTGGACTTTTCCGTCAGCCGGGCGTAAGCACCGATAGGATTTTCTTCTTTGGGAAGACAGGCAACGCCGTCAATGTTGCCAAGGCCTGCCTTCAGCATATTGGGAATATGCAGCTCTTGGGAAGTAGCGCAGGCGGCCAAGGTGTTGACGCCCTCATCGCCAAAAGCTTTGGCATCAGGCATTGCGCCAATGCCGAAAGAGTCTAATACAATTAAAAATACACGTTTCATAGTTTCTCCCTCCTTTTGGGAAAGTTTGGGCGGCCTTCGCAGGTCGCCCAATAAAATTACTTATTTTCCATAGCGACAGCCACATCCAGAGCGACCTTCATCATCTGGGTGAAGGCAGTCTGCCGCTCTTCGGAAGTGGTTTCCACGCCCTTGAGAACGTGGTCAGAAATGGTGCAGATGCACAGAGCCCGCTTGCCGTACCGGGCGGCATTCATATAAAGGGCAGCGGCTTCCATTTCCAGAGCCATAACGCCCATCTTCTTCAGGCCATAAACGCTGTCCAGACCCTCAGGAACACCCACATGGTCACCGTAGAACACATCGGAAGAGTTCACATTACCCACATGGTAGGTTGCGCCGTGGGCTTCACAAGCCTTTACAGCCTCAGAAAGGAGGGTGTAGTCTGCAATGGGCGCAAAAGTGCCGGGCAGATGGAACTGGGCGGCATAGTTGGAGTCGGTGCAAGCGCCCTGACCCAACACGATGTCATAAAGATTGATGTGATCCTGGATAGAACCGGCAGAACCAACACGGATGATGTTTTCCACACCGTAGCCGTTGTAGAGCTCGTGGGAGTAAATGCCGATGGCAGGCATACCCATACCGGAAGCCATCACAGACACCTTTACACCCTTATAGGTGCCGGTGTAGCCGTGAACACCACGGACATTGTTCACAAGGACAGGGTTTTCCAAAAAGTTTTCTGCAATAAACTTAGAGCGCAGGGGGTCACCGGGCATCAGCACGGTCTTGCCGAAATCACCGGGTTTTGCAGCAATATGGGGGGTGGGGGTCTTTAACATAGTATTACCTCCTTAGTAGGTTCCGTCATTTTTCAGGCCCTTGGCGATCTTTACCACCCGGGAAGTACCCAGACGGTCAGCACCCAGAGCGATAAACTTCTCTGCATCTTCCAGGCTGGAAATGCCGCCGGCAGCCTTGATCTTCACATGGGGAGCAACATGCTTTGCAAACAGCTCCACATCATGGAAGGTTGCGCCGGCCTTGGAAAAACCGGTAGAAGTCTTGATATAGTCTGCGCCGGAATCGGAAACAGCCTTACAAAGAGCGATCTTTTCGTCGTCGGTCAGCAGGCAGGTCTCGATAATGACCTTCAGCAGCTTACCCTTGCAGGCAGCCTTGATGGCAGCGATTTCGTCCCGGATTTCGTCAAACTTGCCTTCCTTTGCCCAACCGATGTTAATCACCATATCCACTTCATCAGCGCCGTTGTCTACGGCATCAGATGCCATAAAGCACTTGGAAGCAGTTGTGGCGTAGCCGTTGGGGAAGCCAATGACGGTGCAGATAGCCAGCTTGTCACCCACATAGGCCTTTGCCTGCTTGACGAAGGATGCAGGAATGCAGACAGAAGCGGTCTTGTAGGTCATGCCATCGTCGCAGATGGCCTTGATTTCTTCCCAGGTAGCGGTCTGGGCAAGCAAAGTATGGTCGCACTTGGAAAGAATGTCTTTCAGTTCCATAGTAAAATCTCCTTATTTACCGTGTAATTTGATTTTTTTATGTTCCCGGATACCCCGGATATAGCACTTATGACACATAGCGATGTAGGCATCGTTGCCGCCCAGGAACACCTGCGCACCTTCGGTGACAATGTAGCCTTCCCCATCGATACGGGCGTTGACGGTGGCCTTTGCACCGCAATCGCAGATGGTCTTGATCTCCTGAATGGTGTCTGCCACTTCCATCAGCCGCATAGAGCCGGGGAACAGCTTGGTCTGGAAGTCCGTCCGCAGACCGAAGCACATCACAGGCACATTAAAATCGTTGACGATGTGGCGAAGCTGATCGATCTGCTCCGGGGTCATGAACTGACATTCATCCACGATGATCACATTGCAGCTGCCCTTCTTGGTTTCCTCGAAGTGGGCATACACATCCATCTGGGGAGAAATGATGTCCACCCTTGCTTCCAAGCCGATACGGCTGCGCAGGATATGCACTCCATCCCGGGTGTCGGCGCTGGGCTTGATGAGCCACACATTCAGGTCGTTTTCTTCGTAGTTATACTTGGTGATCAGCGCCTGGGCGGTTTTACTGGAACCCATAGCGCCATACTTAAAATAGAGTTTTGCCATGCTTGGTTACCTCCACTTCTTTCTTTCCTTCATTATACTAAAATCTCGGCGTATATGCAAGTCAGAAAAACAGCAGAGAGAACCAGGTAATGATATTGCTGCCGTACTGGAAGTCCAATCCCAAGCTTTCCAGCACCGGGATCACATTGATGCCGTGGCTTTCCACACAGGGATGCATCTTGTCCGGGTGAATACAGGGTTTGCCCTCCAAGTAGGCGCACTTTTCGCACTTGGCGCAGGCTTCCGTGGAAAGCACATAGGGCTTCTCCCCTTCTGCACGGAGCATATCCGCCACCAGATCGGTGATCTCCTCGTGGGGGCCACGGGTGGAAAGGGTTTCCTCAATGTCTGAAATGTCGTTGCACTCCGTAATCGTGCCGATCACCAGACAGTTTTCATAGGCAAGGCAGCGTTTTTGGCAGGCATCCACCTCTCCCACCGCCGGAGGGCAGGCCCAGCTTTTGCCGTACATAGGGCACTCACTGGAGCAAATGTAGCGGATCCGCTGGGAAAACTCCAGCTCCTTGGGGTCAATAAAAGCGTATGTGTAAAGGGGCAGGTCGGAAAGGGCTGCCTCAAACCGTTCTTTGTTCATCTTAGTTCCTCCATGATCCGCTTGCAGCCTTCCTGCAGGTCATTCCAGGTGGCGGTAAAATCTCCCGTGTACCAGGGGTCTGCCACATCGTGAGAAAGGAGCGGCTGGAATTTTTTGCAGCCGGGAAACAGCCTTTGCAAGTAACTGCTGTTGCGGCCGTCCATATAGTAAATGTAATCGCTGGTGTCCACATCTTCCCGGGTAATCTGACGGGCAGAATGGCGATCAAAAGAAACACCGTGCCTATTAAGTTCTCTTTGTGCCGAGGGATAAATGGGATTGCCCAGCTCTTCCCTGCTGACAGCCACAGAATCCACCTCCACGGAGGTGATCCCTTCCTTTTTCAGCAGATCCTTCAAAATAAACTCCGCCATCGGACTGCGGCAAATATTCCCATGGCATACGAATAAAACTTTCACAAAACCGCCCTCTCTTTCTAAAAATACTATACCATAAAATCCCCCCGATTGCAACCAAAGGCTTCTCCTTGAGGAGAAGCTGTCACCGCAGGTGACTGATGAGGTGTCTGCCATCTAAATCAACACCTCATCCACCGCTTGCGCGGTCCCCCTTCCCCTCCAGGGGAAGGCTTTT
>JBGVHZ010000006.1:0-4859 GCA_045122735.1 Faecousia sp. | reverse complement strand
CCGCATTTCATTACGAAATGCGGTGTTTTTCTAACTTTTTTGACTTTTTGTTGTGGTCAGGTCAACAGTTGGGTCAACAGATTTGCCTTCCTTTGCCGATTGAAGCCGCTGAAAGGTGGTTCTTATGGCGAACATCCAGGAAAAAATTAAGGGAAAGAAAATTGTTTCTTTCAAGATCAAGGTCTGCGTGGGCAGAGATGAAAATGGCAAGCAAGTCTTTCGCTGTACTACCTGGTATCCCCCAGAGGGATTGACCAATGGCAAGGCGCGTAAGGAAGTCCAAAAGGTGGCGATTGTCTGGGAGGATCAGGCAAAGGCGGCATACCGCAAAGAACTGGCGGAAGGAAAAACTGTGGTGGCGGGGCTTTCCCGCTCCTTCGAATTTGAGAAGTTCGTGTATGAAGTATGGGTGCCTCTGTGTGTGCGGGACGGCTCCCATCGCCCTTCCACCATCGCAATGTACACCAACATCTTGAAGATCCTGGTTCCCAAGTTCGAAGGAATGTCCATCAAGGAGATTTCAGGTGTTCACATCTCTCAATATCTGCGGTGGCTGCGCAATGACTACCGCAAGCAAGATGGCAAACCCCTGGCAGAGAAATCCATCAAACACCACTACAATGTATTGGGGCTAATTTTCCGTTATGCGGAACGACAGGACATTATCGAAAAGAACCCGATGAAGAAGGTCGATCCTCCAAAAGTACACAAGAAAAGCGTGGATGCCCTCACAGAGGAAGAAGCCGTGCGTTTCTTCGATGCGCTCCTGGCTTGTGATTTTGAGTTTCGCTGTATTCTTCAAGTGCTTATTACAACAGGCTTGCGGCGCGGAGAATGCTTGGGGCTTCAATGGGCAGATATTGATTTCCAGAATGCGACACTTACTGTCAACCGCGCCACCACTTACACACCTGAAAGTGGTATCACTGTGGCGGCTCCCAAAACAGCCCACTCCATCCGCACGATCCCTGTCGTTCCCAGTACCTTGTCCCTCTTGAAGCAACTCCAAAAGCAACAGGAGCGGGAACACCCAGCCACCCTTTTAACGGGAGCCTTTGTTTTCAGCCGCCCAGGTGATCCATTTGCCCCGCGTGATCCCAGTGCTATCACGCGACATATGAAGCGGTTTGTACGCTCTGCGGGGCTTCCTGACGTTTCTCCACACGATCTGCGACACTCTTGCGCCAGTTTGTTATTAAGCAGCGGCGCAGACATTAAGAGTGTCCAGGAGATATTAGGACACGCAGATGCCAGTACCACACTGAATTTCTATGTAAAGACGGACTTGAAGCAGATGCGCAGCGCAACAGAAAAGTACGCAAAAGCCTTCGGTCTATAAGAAGATACAAGTTTGTACAAGATAGAACAAGAGAGAGGAAGTATCTACAACTTCCTCTCTCTTTGTATCTGTTAGTACATCTCTGCGATGCCTTTGACATAGTTGCCCATTGCCTCCACCACTTCTGGTGGCGACACTACACGAACACCTCTGCCCAGACCGCAGAGCCATCCATAGAACTGGGGACTTGTTTCAATGACAGTTGTGAAGGTGAAGTGCTTTTCATCGTCATAGACAAGCACCACATCTTCACCGAAGCGGTCAATAACAACATTTGCCAGGTGATTGGCGAAACGCATTTTCACAGTCTTTTCTTCGCCGTGGAACATATTGAACATCCGCAAGGGTCGCTTTTTGATGTCCATTTTGCTGAATACTTCTTTGCCTTTTCTCTTGTAAGGAACGATTTCTATATAGCCCATCTTGTCCACGCGGAAGTGCTTCATTTCTCCGCTTTCGTAAGCCAGAAGATAGTAGTTATTTTCGCTCCACAACATTGCGTAGGGGCTTGCGGAATAGGTCTTTTTATAATAGACCTTTTCTTTCTTTGGGTTGTAATAAGAATAGCGGAAAGTAATCTGCCAGTCATTAGCGATTGCCTTATGTAGATCTTCCAGGTGGTAGAAAATGTTATCATTCTTGCTGCGGATGCGGTTGGGGACATAGCACCGGCGATCCAGGAGGATACGATCAAAGCGGCTTGCCTTCTTCTTCAACTTATCGGTCAGGGACTTTGCCTGTCGCTCTGTGATGAAGCGGGAGGACTGTACGCTGTCGATCAGTAGTTGTAGTTCCTGGGTGTCAAACTCCCGCTCTATTATTCGCCAGCCCCTTGTGCGCCCATCGTACCGGGTTTCATAGCCATATTCGTCCAGTAGGTGAAGATCGGCACAGACTGTTTTATTCTCAATGGGGATCTGGTGGTAATTCTCAAAATGTTTAATGATTTCGTCAACTTTGACAGTGTTGTTTTCGTCTGTATTTTCCAGAAGGTAGTCCAGGAGATAAAGGAGTTTTAGTTTTTGATTTTTCGATCTGCCCTTGCCCTTTTCACCGTTTGCCATTGCGGTTCCCCCTTGTACGGGATTTTGATTATTATAGCATACCAAGGGCAAAGAGAAAAGGCATTAGATTCCAAACTTGCTTGAAGATGCCATTCAATTATGATATGATAACTATATCAAGCACATTTGCCTATAAAAGAAAGAAGGATGAAAATGAAAAAGATAAGTTCACTTATTTTTGTATTCGCAGTTTGCTTATTGCTGTGCGCGTGTTCAAAGGAGTGCGATTGTGGCTGTGAGTATTGTTGTGGAGAAAACGTAAGAAACATCATTGAAGTACCTGCGCAACCTCAACAAGAACCCAAGGAAGGCAGCACGAATGCTGACCGCATTGAGTTTTCTGAGCCCGTGCTTCTGGCAGAATGCGAGGAAATTAGCATTGAATTGGTTGCTTTTTTTCAGCAAGATGATGACAACAATGGCACAAAAGACAAGTACATTTCGCTTAAATTCCACAATAAAGCGGATTATGAAATGAACATTCCCTTAAAGGACATTTCTGTGGCTAATGAGGTTATTGATATCACATATCATAAAGCCCAAACTCCTCAACTACTTCCCGGCGAAAGTATGACATACTTTTTCAAAATCCACTCTCCCTTTGGAGAGCCTCTTAACTCTATGGACGACCTTTATCAGTTTAAGGGACGCTTTCAAGTCAATCGGTGTACTGGCATAGGATATACCGAATATGGCTACGAGATTCCCTTCTCTGTGGAAGATGCTCTCAACGGTATAATTGGTACACCAATTGAATATTAAGAATCCCGCACTTTTTTATTAGACAGAAAGAGGGAATGAAAATGAAGAAAACATTATCTTTGCTCCTGGTTATTGTGATGTGTTTGTCCCTGTGTGCTTGCGGAACTGAAACTACCATACAAGATAATAAGGAAACTATGGCTGTTGAGCAGAGCGAAACAACAATTTCTACTGAGGCAGAAATTCAAGAGACGACAGAATCTATTGTATATGCGGAATCTTATTTTACCGTGGAAGAAATTGTTTATGAGATGTTCAATAATGATACTCCCGAATTTGGTATAAAAATTAGAAACACAACCACCGAAAAGATAACGGATTTCTTCTTTACTGTTCAACTTTTGGATAAAAATGGCGATATACTCGACAGCAAAGACCCTATGGGAATAGATGCCTTGGATGCTGGGCAAGCATTCTGGCTTGAAGTCCGCTGGCTTGACCGCAACGGATATAAAACTATTCAAGAATTTAGTGAAGATGTTGAGTCTATCAAAATCGTTTCCGCTACTATTAAGAGAACTGGTGTAGATTATTCCAAGTGGGATAAGTATGAATTTGAAAAGCCTACCACTTTTAAGGTCGCAGATATTCAGCCCAAAAAGTAAGCAAACAGAAAGAAGGACGTAAATGAAAAAGGTATTATCCCTTATTTTGACGCTTGTGCTTGTACTTACTTTGAGTGCTTGCGGAAACAATGAAGCCTCACAAGAACATAAAAGCGAAGGCAGTAATGTTAAACAGAGTACAACCGTAAGAGCCACAGAAGCAACAGAAAATACAGATGACACTGTGAATGCTGATGACGAGTTTTCATTTGAAGAAGTTAAATACGAAGTAGATTCCTTTGGTGTCATCATCTGCTTCAAATTTAGAAATGTAAGTGAGAAACATTTGGATAGAGCATCTTTCACAGTACAGATGTTAGATACTAATGGTGATATAGTTGATACAAAGTATATTGGCTATATTGACGGAATCGACCCAGGGCAGGGTGTATGGTACGAATTGCGAACAGATGCCACCAAGGAATGTTCGTCAATTCAAGAATTAAGCGCAAGAATTCATTCTTTCAAGATAGTATCGCTTGATGCCACAGAAGATGATACCGATAATTATGGTTATTACAGTTTAGACTTTAAGAATCCTATTATTATCGAAGTCGCAACTATTGAAGCAAAAGGCTGATATAATTAGCCAGGGAGCCAAATCGGCTCCCTGGCTTTCTATATCAAAGAGGAGGACTGACTATTAGCACCAATCGGGATCGTCGTCTAAATCTCCCTCAACTGTTTCAACATAGTTCAGCGCAAAAACCTCAAACCATTCTCTGCCACAGTCATTACACTTATAGCAATAGTAGTAATAGCCATCACCGATTTTTCCAATCTATTCATAATTCTCACAATTACAAGTACAATTCATTGTTTTCTCTCCGTTTCAATATTTTATAAAACAATTATACCAAATATTTCTCAAAAAATCAAAATGGGAGCCAATCAAGGCTCCCATATCTGTCTATATTAAAGCAGTTGTGCGTGGTTCTGTATTGCCTGTTCGATCCGCTGCGGCTCGATACCTATATAACGCTGTGTGGTGGCTGCGCTGCTATGCTGTAAAAGCCTGTGTACCAGGGCAATGTCGAAGCCGTTGGCATTGTAGATTTCTGTTGCGTACCACTTGCGGAAACTGTGGGT
>JBGVHZ010000005.1:0-4793 GCA_045122735.1 Faecousia sp. | reverse complement strand
CAGACCGCCCTTGGGGCCAGGGATGGCGCCGCGGATAACGATCATGTTCAGCTCAGCGTCGACCTTAACGATCTCCAGGTTCTCGATGGTGACCTGCTCGTTGCCCATCTGGCCAGCGCCGATCTTACCGGGGAAGATACGGGACTGATGGGAAGAAGCGCCCATGGAACCTGCATGACGGTGGACAGGGCCGCCGCCGTGGGTCATGTCGGTGCGGTGAGCGCCGTGACGCTTGATAACGCCCTGATAGCCATGGCCCTTGGAAATACCGGTGACATCAATCCAGTCACCAGCTGCGAAGGTGTCAGCCTTGACAACGTCGCCCAGGTTCATCTCAGCAGCGTTCTCCAGCTTGAACTCCTTCAGGTGTCTCTTAGCCTCAACGCCAGCCTTCTTCAGATGGCCAGCCTCAGGCTTGGTCAGCTTGGACTCCTTAACATCTTCGTAGCCCAGCTGAACGGCAGTGTAGCCGTCGGTCTCAACGGTCTTCTTCTGAGTAACGACGCAGGGACCTGCTTCCACAACGGTAACAGGAATGACCTTGCCGCTCTCATCGAAGATCTGGGTCATGCCCACTTTCTTGCCGATGATTGCTTTTTTCATCTTGGGTTTTCTCCTTTATTATAGGTTATTGGTCGACTGCTGCATTGGGTTCAGCTGCCGACATGACCCGTCCGCCCGATGCCAGACAGTGCGGGCTGCTGTATTTTTCGTTGTTACGTAAAAATTACAGCTTTATCTCAATCTCAACACCAGCAGGCAGATCCAGGCTCATCAGGGCCTCGATGGTCTTCTGATTGGGGTTGAGGATATCGATCAGTCGCTTGTGGGTTCTGCGCTCGAACTGCTCACGGCTGTCCTTGTTGACATGGGGAGAGCGAAGGATGGTAACAACTTCCTTCTTGGTGGGCAGGGGGATAGGACCGGAGACGGAAGCGCCGTTGCGCTTAGCGGTGTCTACGATCTTTGCCGCACTGGAGTCGATCAGCTGATGATCGTAAGCCTTCAGGCGGATGCGAATCATTTGGTTTGCCATGGTTTGTTTTCCTCCTTGAATTTCGTACTCAGTTTGCTTGGTTTTGGCTGGGTACGGTCGAACTGTTTTTTCCTTCACGCTACCGTGCGTATCACTCTGAGCCAAGAAAAATGGTCGACGCAAGGCCGACCCCTTTCCTGTCGCAGCGATATACGCAGCGCAAACAGGACAGTTCAGCCGCCCGATGACCGGACATACTCCGCAGAAGTTACCGCTTTTTAGGCGCAATCTCCTGCATCATCGCAGTGCGCGCATAGTTTCCCTACACACGCTCGAATATAATAACACCCTATACTCCATTTGTCAACACAATTTTTTCAAAAAATATAAAAATTTTTTCAAAAAATATAAAAATTTTTTCATTAAAAAAGCGAGCATTTCCAATAGGAAACGCTCGCTTTTTAATTATTTATTATTACGCAGGGTACAGCCGCTCTCCCCCACTTCCAGGATCCAATCGCATTGTTCCATGGGCGCAGGTTTGTGTGTAACGGCAATGCAAGTTTTATTCGGCAGATTTTTCAGCCGCTGCAGCACCAGTTTTTCTGTTTCTGCATCCAGCGCAGAGGTGGCTTCATCCAACAAAAGAATAGGTGCCTGGGAAAGAACCGCTCTTGCGATGGAAAGCCGCTGAGCCTGACCTTCAGAAAGCCCGGCGCCACTCTCCCCTAATACCGTATCTAATCCCAAGGGTAATGTGGGCAGGAATGCATCCATACCGCTGGCAAGTACTGCCTGATTGATTTCGTCTTCTGTGGCATTAGGCCGGGTAATGCAAAGATTTTCCCGGATCGTGCCGCTAAGCAGCAGATTTCCCTGGGGCACATAGGCAAACAAGCTCCGGGTGGTGGCATCCACCGGGGTTTCTGCACCACCGTTGCGGAAGACAAGGTCTCCACTTTCCGGGCGAAGAACACCTAAAAGAAGTTTTAAGAGAGTACTCTTGCCGATGCCGGATTGACCGGCCACCACACCAAAGGTGTTTTTCGGCAGGAAGAATGTCGCATTTTCAAAAATCCGATCCCGGTCATAGCCGAAGGACAGGTCTTTTGCCTGGATGCCTTCCATTTTTTCATAGACCACTTCCCCATCGGTACGAGCTTTGGGACGCTTGCCCACTGATTCCAGTTCCATTAACCGCTCAGCTGCGGCACAAAGTGCCACATACTGGGGCATAATAGCAGAAATATTTACAAAGGGTGTACGAAGCTGACCAACTAACTGGCTGACCGCGGTCAAAGTACCAAAGGTCATCGTGCCTGCCAGCAAACCATTTGCGCACCAGATCAGAGAGCCGAATGCCGCACCATAGGAAAGAATGTTCATACAGGTGCTGGTCATCACGGAAATATTTTTCCGCTTTCTTTGCAGGGTATAGCGGTTTTCCAGCAAATCATCTGCCCGATGCTCCACTTCTTCAGAAATGTCCATTGCCTGCACAAACAGAAGCTTCTCCAAAGTCTCCTGCATAAAACCGGAAGATTTTCCCTCCGCAATGGCCACTTCTTTGTGAAGCCCCTTCAGTTTACGACGCAAAAAGCCCGTACCAATTACTACCAAAATGCCGGCCAGCACCACCCATAGAGTGAGCATCGGCTCCAAAACTGCCAGAAACGCAATGGCACCGATGAGTTTTGTCCCCATTCCAGCCAATCCGGGCAACAAAGATACCACATTCCCGGTAACGATCCGCACATCGTTGTTCAGCCGATTCAACAGTTCACCGGTGTGATAGGCAGAAACGGTTCGGTAGTCACCATTCAGCAAACGGTGCAGAAAATGGGCTTTCAAATCTCTGTCAATTTGCGCGGTCAATTTTTCCTGCAAATGCCGGTCAAGGGTATGGCTGCCCAGCAGACCCAATATCAGCGCACCTTGAGCAATGCAGGCATAAGTGAACTGCTGACCGTTTCCGGCTTGAGCGCTGTCAATGATCCATCTTGTTCCCAGGGCAAACAGCACCCCCAAAAAGGCACTTAGAATATGGGTGCCTGTCATAATAAGAAGTGCGCCCTTGCGTCTGCGCATTCTTCGCCAAATCCAGGCAATCGGTGTTCTCTTTTTCATTACCGGCTGCCCTCCTTTTTCTTACTCTATAATATAGGCTGCCATGATCTGGCCATAGTAGGCGGTGTGATAATCCCCTTCCGGATAGTACCGGGCAGTGTTTTCTTCATTCACTGCGTTGGGATCCTGATCCTGCTTGTAAATGACCTTGCACTCCAATGTCAGGGGCAGCTCACGGATACCGGGTACATCCACGGTCTTGCCTTCTTCCAAATGCAAGCCCAGTTCTGCAATCTTATCCATTTCTCTGCCGGACTTGGTGCCGCAGATCTTCAGAATATTCTTATCGATCTCGCCCATAGGCACATTAATGGTAAATTCTCCGTGCTTTTCCAGCATTTCCTTTGTGTAGCGGCTTTCCCGGACAAAAACCGTGTAAATGGGCTTGCCCCATTCAATACCCAAAGTGCCCCAGCCGATGGTCATGGAATTGACCTTGTCGCCAACCTTTGTGGTTACCAAAATACCTTTTCCGGTCTGCTCACATATATGACCGGCATATTCCCAAACATTAATGTCCTTTTTCACAGAAATCCCTCCTATACATTATATAATATTATCATAGCCGTAAAGCAAGCACAATGCAAGAGTATTTTTAGAATGGACAATTGACAACAAAAAGTTGTGGTCAATCATAGGCTTAAATCATTGCCTATTAAAAGAAGGTTCAGACTATAATTTACATTTCGAGAGAAGTATGGTAATATGATATATACACAAATGAATGAAGGTGCAAATTATGGCATTTGGCAACTTATTTAAAAAGAAAAAACCAGAAATCAGCAAAGAATTATACGGGGAAAGGGTACTGAGTCGTATACTGTTGAAATGTGCCGAGAAAAGCCCCGACTTATTTGACGAACTTGGCATAAAAATGGAATTCACACATTATCTACTATATATAGAATATCTTCTTTTTTAGCAGAAAAAATAATGGCTCAACGATATTCAGCTTCAACTATTAGAGTTATTGCCAACTGCACTATTGATGGTTTAGTTGATTATATGGATATTGTTCCCACTCCACAAAAAGGCAATTGCAAGCGTCTACTGCATCAAATGTACCAGGAGGTTAGGAGCTATTCCGAAGAAATATGTACTGACATCAGTTCTAAACGCGGGCTTAAGAACTTAAGCGAGGCTTTTCTCAAAGATTGTGGGGGAGAAAAAGAGCTGGTTGGTGATTTGCTTGTATTTACAGATTTCACAGGATTTATCATTTATCACACAAGTGACATTCTCAACGATGAAATCACAATTGTGTAACTACTACGACTATAACATTTACACACAACTGCATCATCGGGGTTTCCAAAGGGACGGTTAGGCCCTTTGGTCGTCTGGGGAATCCGAGGGTCCTGTTGCGGTACCCTGCGAAAACTTTGCCTGACGAAGCAGGCTCGTTTTTCGCAGACCGCTGCCACTCGCTCTGGTCGCTTCATCTGCCACAGGCAGCGCTCCCATCGCTCCCCATACGAAAGGTCCTCGGGCGCTCTTTGGTACTTTCTTGCGAGAAAGAAAGTACATTACACATATTCCAAGCCTCGCTTTAACGCAGAAAAAAGCCTCACTACCGAAGTAGTGAGGCTTGTGTTCGCGTTACCTATCTTCCCGGGCAGTCGCCCGCCAAGTATTGTCGGCGCAGATGAGCTTAACTTCTGTGTTCGGGATGGGAACAGGTGGACCCTCA
>JBGVHZ010000004.1:0-53956 GCA_045122735.1 Faecousia sp. | reverse complement strand
GCCCACTCCAGTCTTGCGCCCATGCCGGTGTACATCCAGTTGCCGGAACCGGCCAGCTTGACGCCGCGGGTGTAGTCGATCAGATTCAGGCCTTCGCACAGATCAACATGGTGCTTGGGCTCGAAGTCGAAGGAGTGCTTCTCGCCGATGTAGCGCAGAGGCTCGTTGTTTTCCTTGCCGCCGGGCAGCAGGTCAGCATCGGGCAGGTTGGGCAGGCTCAGCATGGCGGTGCGGAACTCAGCGTTCAGAACGTTCAGCTTCTCCAGGTCGGCGGCGTTCTCTTCGTCGATCTTGATGGAAGCGCAGGTGTTCTCTGCGATCTTGGCATCCACGTCAGCGGTGGACTCGCCCTTCTTCTCCAGGCCCTTCTTCATGCCGTAGAGCTTGCCGTTTTCCTTGGCGATCTTGTTCTTCTGGGCGGTACGGCCTTCGGAGGTGGTCTTCAGAGCGCGGATCTCCACGTCCAGTTCCAGAATGCGGTCGATGACTGCATCGCAGTCCACTTCCTTTGCCTTCAGACCGGCCTTGACGGCATCGGGATTTTCCTTGATTTTACGAATGTCTAACATGTTAAATACCTCTCTTAAGATATGTTATTTCTGAATTTTCATCAGGGCATCCAGCAGGTTCTGGAGATCTTCTTCGCCGTAGAACTCCAGTTCAAACCGGCCCTTTCGCTTGCCGTTGACGATTTTGACACCGCGGCCCAGATGTTTTGAAAGGGACTTTTCACACTCGGCAACGTAGTCCACTTCGAAGGTAATTTCCTGCTTTGCGGGTTTTTCCTTCAGCATGTTCTTGCAGAGTGTCTCTGCCTGCCGGACGGACAGGGCCAGGGCGATGATCTTCTGTGCGGCTTCCTGCTGCTTCTTTTCACTCTTTAAACTGAGAATTGCCCGGGCATGACCCGCAGTCAGCAGGCCTTCCTTCAGCTTTTCCAGTACATCCGGGGACAGGGTCAGCAGGCGCAGAGTGTTTGCCACAGCGGGACGGGATTTGCCAACCCGCTCGGCTACCTCTTCCTGGGTCAGACCGTAGGTTTCGATGAGCGCCTGATATCCCAGGGCTTCTTCCACCACATTCAGATCCTGGCGCTGGAGATTTTCAATCAGTGCCAGCTCCATGGCCTTCCGGTCGTCCGCCTCGATGACCACCACGGGTACATCGGAAAGACCGGCCAGACGGGCTGCACGCCAGCGGCGTTCACCGGCAATGATCTGGTAATAACCGTTGGGCATTTCCCGGACCGTCAGGGGCTGAATCACACCGTGTACAGAAATGGAGTCCGCCAGAGCCTGCAGCTCCACTTCATCAAATTCCCGGCGGGGCTGTTCGGGATTGGGCTCAATCTTGTAAATTGGCAGTTCCCGATAGGCGCTCTGTTCCAGGGGTTCCTCCACAAAGTCACCCAGCAGTGCACCCAGTCCCTTACCGAGACCTTTGTTAGATGCCATTTAATCATTCCTTTCCTCAGGAATTCCTATTATAATTTCAATCTGATTTCTTCCGCCATGGCCTTGTAGGCAACACTGCCGCGGCTGCTGCGGTCATAGACCGTCACCGGTACGCCATGGCTCGGTGCTTCTGCCAAACGGATATTCCGGGGAACCACTGTGGAGAAGACCTTACCGGGGAAGTGTTTTCTCACTTCCTGGGCAACCTGGGTGGAGAAATTGGTGCGGCCGTCAAACATGGTCAGAGCCACCCCGAAAATTTCCAGACGGGGGTTCATCTTTCTCTTCACCATCCGCAGGGTGTTCATCAGATCAGAAAGACCCTCCAGGGCGTAGTATTCACACTGAACGGGAATCAGAATGCCATCCGATGCGCAAAGGGCATTCAGGGTCAGCAGTTCCAGGGAAGGGGGACAGTCGATGAAAATCACATCGTATTTTCCCTTCAGAGGCTGCAGAGCCTTTTCCAGCTGCCGCTCCCGGTGATCTGAGGTAATCAGTTCCACTGTGGCGCCTGCCAGATCTGCTGCAGAGGGCAGCACATCACCGTATTTTGTGGAAACAATGGCCTGTTCCGCAGGAATATCGTTGATGGTCACATCATAGATGGAATATTTAATTTTCCGCTTGTCCACGCCCAGTCCGGATGTGGCGTTTGCCTGAGGATCGAAATCACACAGCAGCACCTTCAGACCAAGGGCATGCAGGGCAGCGGTCAAATTGACGGCGGAAGTGGTTTTGCCCACGCCGCCCTTCTGGTTTACAACTGCAATAATTTTACCCATTTTTCTCTCCTGGTAATCTTGCATTGTCGTTGTTTCACGTGAAACATTTTCAATTCGCATTCTGCGAGGTTTCGGGAGTAACCGAGGAAGTCACAGTGGAATAATTCTGTCCGATCGCCACATGCTTATCCAATGCGTAGTGCAGTGTCGGATTGATCATCAGCAGGATTGCCGCAATACAAATCAGCAGAATCACCGACAGTATATTCAACCGTTTATGAAGAACTTTCAGCTGTTCCTCCGGGGTCAGTATGTGTCTTTTCGGTGTTTTTTTGACTATGGAAGATTCCCTGCGCCTCGGCAGCATAACCACTGCATCCGACCGTACCGGGTATTTTTTCATTACTGCCAGACACTGCTCACAGAATACATTCTGTCCCACAGTTTCCTGACCGCACTTCATACAGCCCATAGCCACACCTCCCATTTTATTGTATCTTTCATTGTACTACATATTTTGCATTTCGTAAAGAGAAAGTTTTCTTTCTCACAGTGCCTGGCGGTGGGTGAAAAATCTCTCAGAATTTACATAAGGTTTACAGTTTCCGCTTCCGGAAAAATTGACAGATATGGCTGTGACATTATATAATTCATATATCATATCAAATGTTTCACGTGAAACATGATAAGGAGAATTACTATGGAATACAATACGTATCACTGGCCGGGCAATGAGCCTGAGCCGCCAAAAAAACCAAAGCTGCCGGATATCAGACGACTGCTCAAGAACATTCTGGTGATTGTCCTGTTTGCAGCCATTGTGGTATGCAGCGGCACCTGCTTCTACACCGTGGATGACAAACAGCAGGCTGTGGTCACCACCTTCGGCAAGGTCACTGATGTCACCGATGCAGGTGTCCATTTCAAGGCACCCTTCGGAATTCAGTCCGTACAGAAGGTAGATGTAAACGTCTATCAGAAAATTGAGCTGGGCTACGACAGCAATAACAGCAGCGTCAGCAACAAAGACAGCGCCATGATCACCGGCGACTACAACATCGTCAATGTTGACTTTTTTGTGGAATACAAAATCTCTGATCCTGTTCAGTATCTCTATTCCTCCAACGATCCGGAGCTGATTCTGAAAAATCTGATTCAGTCCCAGGTTCGCAATGTGGTGGGTTCCTCCACCGTTGATGCCGTACTGACTGACGGTAAGGAAAATATTCAGATGCAGGTCAAGGATCTGGTGACCACGATTCTGGAAGAGTATGACATCGGTCTGACCCTGGTGGATGTAAAGATTCAGGACGCGGAGCCGCCCACGGTAGAGGTTGTGGAAGCCTTCAAGGCCGTGGAAACCGCAAAACAGCAGGCTGAAACCGTTATCAACGATGCCAAAGCTTATAAAAACGCCCAGCTGCCCAAGGCCCAGGCAGAAGCCGACAAGAAAATTCAGAACGCAGAATTCTTAAAACAGAAGCGCATCAACGAAGCTACCCAGCAGGTAGCCATGTTTGAAGCCATGTAC
The DNA here is from genome assembly GCA_045122735.1 of Faecousia sp. Taxonomy (GTDB): domain Bacteria; phylum Bacillota; class Clostridia; order Oscillospirales; family Oscillospiraceae; genus Faecousia. The sequence continues at coordinate 50,246 of JBGVHZ010000004.1, read as the reverse complement.
GCAGAATATGCCCAGAATCCCGGCATTACCAAATCCCGTATGTATTACGAAACCATTTCCCAGATTCTTCCCGATGTAAAGCTCTACATCAATTCCGGCAGCGGTGCCAATGTCCAGACCCTGCTGCCTCTGGAATCTCTGGTAGCCAACAACGGAGGTGATCAGTCATGAAAAAAAGCGGTGTATTTATCATTATCCTCCTGCTGGTTGTCTTCCTGGGTCTGAATTCCATGTTCACCGTCCGGGAAAATGAGTATGCCTGCACTGTCCGTTTTTCCAAAATCATTGATACCACCGGTGAAGCAGGTCTGCACTTCAAGATTCCTTTCATCGACACCGTAAAGTATTTCCCCAAGGCCACCCAGCTTTATGACATTCCCCCTTCCGAGGTGCTCACCTCTGACAAGCAGAACATGACCGTGGACTGCTATGTTCTCTGGAGCATTTCCGATCCCAAGCTGTTCTACCAGACCCTGACCACCACAGCCTATGCCGAGCAGCGTCTGGATGCTCTGACCTACAATCAGCTGAAAACCGTCATGGGTACCCTGGCTCAGTCCGACATTATCAATATGGAGGAAGGCGGCAAGCGCAACGACATCTACGAAAAGATCGCATCGGATGTGGATGCCCAGGCTGCCACCTACGGTATCCATGTGGAGGATGTGAAGATCAAGCAGTTTGATCTGCCGGAAAGCAATCTGAACGCGGTCTACAACCGCATGATCTCCGAACGGAACCAGATGGCGGAAAAGTATACCGCCGACGGCAACTTTGAAGCCTCCATCATCCGCAATGATGTGGATAAGCAGGTGAATATCATTGTCTCCGATGCTGAGGCAGAAGCCGCCAAACTGGAGGCTGAAGGCGAAGCCGAATATATGCGGATGCTGGCCGAAGCCTACGATACCAAGGATAAGCAGGAATTCTACAAATTCACCCTGGCTCTGGATGCCCTGAAGCAGAGCCTCACCGGCGATCAGAAAACCGTCATTCTGGACGGCAATTCCGAACTGGCCAAGATTCTGATGGGCGCCAACTAAATAAGAACTCCCCGGTTCGTAAGAACCGGGGAGTTTTCTCATTTCAGACGTTTTTCCAAAGTTGCCGAGTTCAGAGAAGTCAGCCGCACACGGGTAAAACCGTATTCCGAGGTCAGTACATAGGATTTCGGAAGATCGTCACAGGGAACCACTTCGCCGTCCTTTTCCGCTTTATTCAGAAATTCCCGGGTACGTTTGGAAGTGGAGGTATTGTCCAGATCAAAAATTCCAATAATGGAACGGTCCCGGACTGCCATATCATTACCGATGGAAAGATACATATTATACCCCTTTTATCTTCTTCCACTCTGCAACCGCCATCTCATCGCAGCGGTTATTTTTGGGATTGGTGGCATGGCCCTTGACCCAGTGATAGTGAACCTGGTGCTTCATGGTAAGTCCCAGCAGCACTTCCCAGAGATCGGGATTCAGAGCGGGCTTTTTGTCGGACTTGATCCAGTTCTTCTTTTTCCAGCCCCAGGCCCAACCCTTTTCCAGGGCATCGATGACGTATTTACTGTCAGAATACAGCTCCACGATACAGGGCTCCTTCAGAGCCTGCAGTCCCTTAATGACCGCCGTCAGCTCCATCCGGTTGTTGGTGGTATTGGGTTCCCCGCCGGAGAGTTCCTTCTCGTGGCCGTTATACTCCAGAATGGCACCCCAGCCGCCGGGACCGGGATTACCGGAACAGGCGCCGTCGGTGTAGAGGGTTACGGTCTTCATTCTGCGGTTTCCTCAGTCTCTTCCATATTTTCCACGCGCTCCAGAGATACAACCTGATTGCCCTCTTCGATGCGCATGACGATGACGCCCTGGACATCGCGCTTATAGATATTGATGGAAGACGCGGGGATACGGATGATGACACCGCCGTTTTCAATCAGCATAACGTCATCATTGTCAGCAACCACACGGCAGCCGGCAACGTTACCGGTCTTGGGGGTGATGTTGTAGTTCTTCAGACCCTTACCACCACGACCCTGGGCGATCTTTTCGCCGTTGGGGCCGGTACGCAGATACTCGCTCAGCTCGGTACGCTTGCCGAAGCCGTTGACGGTGACGGTCAGCAGGGTCTTACCCTCTTCTGCCTTTTCTGCACCCACCACGAAGTCATCACCGGTTAACATAATACCGCGGACACCGGCGGCATCACGGCCCATGGGGCGGACATCGCCTTCGTTGAAGCAGATTGCCATACCCTGAGCGGTTGCCAGCAGGATGTTATCGTTGCCGTTGGTACGGATCACGTTGATCAGATGATCGCCTTCCTCCAGGGTAATGGCACGGATGCCGCCCTTGCGGTTGGTCTTCAGTGCGATGAAGGGAATCCGCTTGACGGTACCCTTCCGGGTGACCATCATCAGATATTCTTCATCGTTGAATTCCCGGGTGATCACCATGGCGGTGACGGATTCGCCGGGATCCAGAGGCAGCACGTTGACAATGGCGGTACCGCGGGCGGTACGGCCTGCCTCGGGGATCTGGTAGCCCTTCCGGTGATGGACACGGCCACGGTCCGTGAAGAACAGCATATGATCGTGGGTGGAAGCGATGTTCAAAGACTTCACATAGTCCTCATCCTTCAGGTTCTGGGCGTTGACGCCGCGACCACCACGGGACTGGGTCCGGTAGGTGTCAACGGGCATACGCTTGATATAACCCTGGTTAGACAGAGTGAAGGCACAGGTTTCCTCCTCGATGAGATCTTCGATGTCGATCTCGTCCTCGATGTCCTGAATCTCGGTCTTGCGCTCGTCGCCGAACTTGTCCCGGATCTCGATGAGTTCCTCTCTCAGAACGGCACGCATCTTGGCGGGATCAGCCAGCAGCTCCAGATAATAATTGATCCGGGCCATGAGCTCGTCGTATTCGTTCTTCAGCTTTTCCCGGTCCAGACCCTGCAGCGCCTTCAGACGCATATCCAGAATGGCCTGAGCCTGGACATCATCCAGACCGAACCGCTCCATCAGACGCTGCTTGGCATCGTCATAAGCGGTACGGATGATGCGGATAACCTCGTCGATGTTGTCCTGGGCAATCAGCAGACCCTCCAACAGGTGGGCACGCTCTTTTGCCTTGCGGAGCTCAAACTCGGTACGGCGGGTCAGAACCTCGTTCTGATGGGCAAGATATTCATCGATAATCTGCCGCAGGGACAGAATCTTGGGCTGCTTCTGGTCGTCCACCAGAGCCAGCATGATGATGCCGAAGGAAGACTGCAGGGCAGTCTGCTTGAACAGGTTATTCAGCACAACCTGGGGATTGGCATCCTTCTTCAGTTCAATGACCATCCGCATACCGTTGCGGTCAGTCTCATCACGAAGGTCGGAAATGCCTTCCAGCCGCTTGTCCTTCACCTGTTCGGCAATGTTCTTGATCAGCTGGCGCTTATTGACCTGATAGGGCAGCTCCGTAACAATAATCCGGGTACGGTCCTTGCCGAATTCCTCAAATTCGGTACGGGCACGGACCACCACCTTGCCACGGCCGTTGGCGTAGGCAGCGCGGATGCCGCTGCGGCCCATGATGATGCCACCGGTAGGGAAGTCAGGGCCGGAAACGTGCTCCATGAGATCGATCATGGTGCATTCGGGATCATCCAGCACGCAGACACAGGCGTTGATAACCTCCGTCAGATTGTGAGGAGGAATGTTGGTGGCCATGCCGACGGCGATACCGGAGGAACCGTTCACCAGCAGGTTGGGGAACCGGGAAGGCAGCACTCTGGGCTCCTTCCGGGATTCGTCAAAGTTGGGATCCCAGTTGACAGTCTCCTTGTCGATATCCCGGAGCATCTCATTGGAGAGCTTGCTGAGTCTTGCTTCGGTATAACGGTAAGCTGCAGCGGGGTCGCCGTCCACGGAACCGAAGTTACCGTGGCCGTCCACCAGCATGTAGCGCATGGAGAAATTCTGGGCCAGTCGGACCATGGCATCGTAGACAGAGGCGTCACCGTGGGGATGGTAACGACCCAGCACGTCACCGACGCAGGTCGCGGATTTTTTGAAGGGTTTGTCAGAAGTCAGACCGCTTTCGTACATGGTGTACAGGATTCTGCGGTGAACAGGCTTCAGACCGTCACGAACGTCAGGCAGGGCACGGCCCACGATGACGGACATGGCGTATTCGATGTAAGAGGACTCCATTTCGTCCACCAGATTGGACTGGGTGATGGCCTGGTTGGGGAACATAATGTCCTCGGGTTTATAACTGCGGTTATGTGCCATAAAGTATGACACCTCCATTTCAGGATTGATGCGCCAAAGGCGCAATCCTTCCCCCGGGGGGAAGGTGGCTCAGGCAAAGCCTGAGCCGGAAGAGGAACGGCGAAATCTTATGTCAAAAACGCGGTTCGTTCCTTGACTGCCATATCAATGCTTTCACAGACACTGTGAAACTGCCGCATGACATCCAAATTTGAGAATCGCAAAACCGCCAGTCCCTGAGATTCCAGATAAGCAGTTCTTTTGCGATCATATTCCATTTTTTCCGGGGAGCAGTGCTGAGAACCATCCAGTTCTATGACCAGCTTTGCCTGATGACAATAAAAATCAGTAATATAATTTCCGATAATATATTGTCTTCTGAATCTGAAAGGATAACGACATAAAAACTGATACCAAAGGTGTGATTCTTCTTTGGTCATGTTTTTACGAAGTTTTTGAGCATTTTTCTTTAGATCAGGATTTCTTTCCATATTGAAATTCCTTCCTCATCGTAAGATATCGCCATTCCTCTTCCGGCCCCTGCGGGGCCACCTTCCCCCCCGGGGGAAGGGATTGTGCCTTCGGCACTTAAATATCAATATTCACCGCGTACTTTGCGTTCCGCTCGATCCATTCCTTACGGGGTTCCACCTGTTCGCCCATGAGGATATTGAAAATGGCGTCGGCACGGGAAGCATCCTCCAGGGTGATCCGGCGCAGCGTTCTGGTCTCGGGGTCCATGGTGGTCTCCCACAGTTCGTGGGGGTCCATTTCGCCCAGACCCTTGAACCGGCTGATGTCGATCTTGGCGTTGGGATTGTCTGCACGCATTTCGGCGGAAATCTTGTCACGCTCGGCATCGGAATAGGCCACCCGCTCGGTCTTTCCCCGCTTGATCTTATACAGAGGGGGCACGGCGGAGTAAACGTAGCCATTTTCTATCATGGGACGCATATAGCGGAAGAAGAAAGTCAGAAGCAGGGTACGGATGTGAGCGCCGTCCACGTCCGCATCGGACATGATGATGACTTTGTGATAGCGGAGCTTTTCGATGTCAAATTCCTCACCGATGCCGCCGCCCAGAGCCACGATCAGGGGATACAGCTTGTCGTTGCCGTAGATTTTGTCGGCTCTTGCCTTTTCCACGTTGAGCATTTTACCCCACATGGCAAGGATGGCCTGGAAACGGGAGTCTCTGCCCTGGATGGCGGAGCCAGCAGCAGAGTCACCCTCGACGATGTAAATTTCACAGAGGCTGGGGTCCCGCTCATTGCAGTCCTGCAGCTTGTCCGGCATCTGACCGGATTCCAGACCGGTCTTGCGGCGGATGGATTCACGGGCCTTTCTTGCGGCCTCTCTTGCCCGGTTGGCCATCATGGCCTTTTCCAGAATCATCTTGGCAGTCTGGGGATGCTCCTCAAAATAAACTGCCAGCTGTTCGTTGACGATCTGATCAACCAATGTACGGATGTAGGCATTGCCCAGCTTGGCCTTGGTCTGGCCTTCAAACTGCGCATCCGTCAGCTTCACAGAGATGATGGCGGTGATGCCTTCTCTGCAGTCCTCGCCGGAAACCTTGTCGTCGCCCTTGATGATGCCGTTTTTCTGGCCGTAGGCATTCAGAACACGGGTCAGTGCCGTCTTGAAGCCGGTTTCATGCATACCGCCTTCGGGAGTGCGGACGTCGTTGGCGAAAGACAGCAGGAATTCGTTGTAGCCGTCATTATACTGGACAGCGATTTCCGCACTTGCATCGCCCTTGGTTCCATGCATATAGATGATGTCCTGATGAATGGCGGTCTTGTTCCGGTTGCAGAACACGGCAAATTCCTTGATACCGCCTTCATAGCACATGGTTTCGGAAATATCATCGGCCTGGCGGTTATCGGTGATGGTGATGGAAAGGCCTGCATTCAGGAAGGCCTCCTCCCGCATTCTTTCATGCAGGATGTTATAGTCATAGACCAGGGTATCGAACATTTCGGGATCCGGCTGGAAGGTAACTTCCGTGCCGGTCTTCTCGGTCTTGCCCACGATCTTCATTTCCTGGGTGATGGCACCCCGGGCAAACTTCATTTCGTAGATGTTGCCGTTCTTGTGGACACGGGCAGTCAGCCACTCGGAAAGGGCATTGACAACGGATGCGCCCACGCCATGCAGGCCGCCGGAAACCTTGTAGCCGCCGCCGCCGAACTTGCCGCCGGCATGGAGCACGGTGAAGACGACTTCCAGTGCAGGCTTGCCGGTCTGGGGCTGGATATCCACGGGAATGCCACGGCCGTCGTCGGTGACGGTAATGGAATTGCCGGGGTTGATGGTAACAGTGATATGCTTACAGTAGCCTGCCAGGGCCTCGTCGATGGAGTTATCCACGATTTCATAGACCAGATGGTGCAGGCCGGAGGAAGAAGTGGAACCGATATACATACCGGGTCTCTTCCGGACAGCCTCCAGACCCTCCAGAACCTGGATCTGGGAACCGCCGTATTCCTGGGTTACTTTTGTTTCGTCAGACATGTTGTCCTCCTAAATAAACGCGAAAACAATATATAAAAACTTAAATTACATTACCTTTTTGAATTTCAATGGTCTTACCCAATTTGGTAAACCTTCCCGGTTCGCAGCAGGTGATGAAAACCTGACCGGAAACGATCTGGTTCAGCACAAAATCCTGCCGACCGGGGTCCAGCTCGGAAAGTACATCGTCCAGCAGCAGCACCGGTTCTTCGCCCCATTCCCGGCCCATGAGTTCTCTTTGGGCCAGCTTCAGGCTGATGGCAGCAGTCCGGGTCTGTCCCTGGGAGCCGTAGGCCTTCAGATCAATTCCCGAAAGACTTACCGTAAAATCATCCTTATGGGGACCCGTCAGGCACTGGGCGGTTTCCAGCTCTGCCCGATAGTGGCTGTCCAGGTGATTCATCAGATCATTGGTCAGCTGATGGATAGACGCAAAGGGATTTTTCACCGTGGACACGGTTTTGTATTGAAGCTGAAAGTTTTCCACACCGCCGGAAAACTGGCTGTGGAATTTTGCCGCGGATTTTTCCAGACCCTCATAAAATCTGGCGCGGTAGGAGATCAGCAAAGCACCCACCTGACAGAGTCTCATATTATACTCCGGCAGGATGTCCAATAATGCCGGATTTTCAAACCGATCCTTTAAAATCCTGGATTTCTGCTCCAGAATCCGATGGTATTCTGTCAGCGCCGCATCGTAGTTTGGTCTTAGTTGACATAACACAACATCACCGAACCGCCGCCGCTGCGAACTGCCCATTTTCAGAATCATCAGATCCTCGGGACAGAATAAAACCGTAGGCAAAACGCCGGTCAGTTCCGCGGCTGATTTTTTCTTCACACCGTTCTGAAAGATCTGCCGAGGCCGGGAACCCGTAAACAGCAGATACCGCAACTCCTGCTGCCGTTCCTGGGCGAAGACTTTGCCCTTGATTTCCGCAAAATCATCCCCGAAACGGATCATTTCGGAAGTTTTCTGGGCACGAAAGCTTTTTCCGGATCCAAGATAGGAAATGGCTTCCAGCAGATTGGTCTTTCCCTGAGCGTTGTCGCCCACGATCAGATTGACACCCGGTTCAAAATCCAGATGCACTTCCTCATAATTCCGGAAAGATCTTACATTCAGTTCCTGTAAATTCATGCCTGTTCCGTGATCAGATAGGTCTGACCCATAAAGCTGAACTTATCGCCGGGACGCAGCTTCTTGCCCCGCATGGTGCACACTTCTCCGTTGACCTGCACCTGTTCTTCCAGGATCAGCTGTTTGGCCTCACCGCCGGAATAGACGATGTTGGCATACTTCATGGCATCCTGGAGCTTGATATATTCCGTGGAAATGGCCACAGGAATGGAATTATCCTTCTTTTTGACGGTAACTTTCATTTTATAATACCTCATTGTAGGGCGGCCATTGGCCGCCCGGCAGTAATCCTTTACTGTTTTTGAATATTTCGGGCAAATACGTAATTGCTGTATTTCACGGGCGACCAATGGTCGCCCCTACATTCAAAATCAACCGTTCTTGATTCGGACGGGCAGGACCATATAGGCAAAATCGTACTTGTCGTCCACGGGAGTCAGCACGATGGGGCTTAAGCCGTTGGTCAGTTCCAGGGTCACTTCTTCGGAGGGAACCACCTTCAGTGCATCCGCCAGATAACGGACATTGAAACCGATTTCCAGCTCCTTGCCGTCACCGGCCAGACTGCACTTGTCTTCTGCAGCGCCGATGGTGGTGTTGGTGCGCATCAGCAGCTCATTGTGGCTGAAGACACAGCGGACGGGGCTTTTGTACTTTTCGGAAACGATCAGACCGACGCGTTCCACGGAAGAGGACAGATCGCCAACATTTGCCACCAGCTTGATGGGACAATTGGAGGGAACCACCCGACGCCAATCCAGGAATTCGCCTTCCAGCAGACGGCAGACCAGGGTTGCCTTGCCGATCTGGAAGAGGATGTGCTTGGTGCCCAGAGTAAAGTTTGCCATGTCCTCCACATCTGTCACGATTTTTTCAACTTCCTTCAGTCCCGCAGCGGGAACTACGAAGGACAGCTCTCTGGCAGTGCCCTCTTCGGGATGATAGGTCCGGCGGGCCAGACGGAAACCGTCCACGGCAATGGCGGTGATGGCAGTATCGGTAACTTCAAACTTCACGCCGGTGTGGATGGGACGGCCCTGATTTTCAGAAACCGCAAAAATGGTGCCGGAGATCAGTTCCTTCAGCTTATTCTGAGGAATCTGAATGGGACGGCCGGAATTAACGTCCGGCAGCTCGGGATAGTCATCGGCGGATTCGGCAGAAATGGTAAAGGAAGCGAAGCCTGCCCGGATGGAAACCTTGTAGTCATCGCTGACCACAACCGTCACAGGACCTTCCGGCAGACGGCGTACAATGTCGCCGAAAAGCTTGGCAGGCAGAATGCACTGACCGGGATCGGCCACTTCCGCTTCAATTTCATAAGTAATGGCAGTTTCCATATTATAACCGGTCAGGCTCAGACCCATGCCGGCCTTGCAGAGGATACCTTCGATGACGGAAAGGCTGCTCTTCTGAGCAACGGTACGGCCTGCAATATTCAGACCCTGGACCAGCATGCTTTTTTCACAGGTAAAGCGCATAGCAATCTTCCTTTCTTGTTAAAAGAATAAAGGATATATATATCTTTCATAAGTTTTTTAGTCGTAACAGTGGTAGTACGAAATTATGTGGAAAAGTCCCTTTTGCTCTAGAGGCGCAACGCTTTTTTATCCACAGGGCAATTGTTGAAAAGAAGAACTTATCAACAGGGGCTGTGGAAGCATTTTTTCGTCACGTTTTATCCACAGGAAAGTTTTCCACATTCCACAGGGGCTGTGGAGAAATTTTGGAGTGCAAAATTCCTTTGGTGAGATATGTACTTTTCTTGCTTCGCCAAGAAAAGTACCAAAAGAAGGCGACTCAAGGGGACATTCCGAAAAGTCATGTCCCCTTAAGAAACCCCTGCGCGCGCATCGCCATTCGGTGTCCAAAAATGTTCCGATTTTTGAACACCTACCGCTGAAAATATTGCAAGTTTTCTCCTTGTAGATACCCGAAAATCGGGACATTTTCGGGTGTCGGATGGAGAAGCGGCAGGGGTTTCCAAAGGCTGTGGTGCTCCGCGCAGCGAATTGAAATTACAATGATTGCCGGTGGCAATCATACCATAATTTCTACATTTTCGTAGCGCCCCTTTGGCTGACTTCTTTGGTTACTTTCTTGTTCAGTGACAAGAAAGTAACATTACTGCAGCTGGATATCAAAGACAACTATTGATATTGGCAGTAATGTCTCTGATGTTGTTCTGCATATTGGCATCTCCGTTCTTCAGTGCCACTTCGACCTTGCGGATGGCATAAAGAACGGTGGAATGATCTCTTGCAAATTCCTTGCCGATGTCCGGCAGGGAGAGGTTGGTGAGCTTCCGGATCAGATACATGGCGCACTGACGGGCTTCGGCGGTGCCCTTGTTCTTCTGGGTTCCGCGAAGCACGACTTCGTCCACATTGTAGAACTTGCAGACCTGGGAAATGATCAGGCTGGGAGTGGGCAGGGCATTGCCTTCGCTCTTGAACATGTCGTCAATGGCCCGGGAAATATTGGGAAGATCCAGGGGCATGTTGTTTAAGTCCCGGTAGGCCAGGATCTTTTTCACGGTGCCTTCGATCTGTCGGACATTGCTGGTGATGTTGATGGCAATGTAGTTGCACACATCGTCAGAAAGATTCAGTCCCAGCTGCTTGGCCTTGTTTTTCAGAATGGCCATACGGGTCTCATAGTCCGGGGGATTGATGTCGGCGGTGAGGCCCCAGAGGAAACGGCTTCTCAGTCGCTCTTCCAGAGTCAGCATATCGTCGGGCTTCCGGTCAGAGGTCAGAACGATCTGCTTGTGCTCTTCGTAGAGCTTGTTGAAGGTATGGAAGAATTCCTCCTGGGTGGATTCCTTGCCGGCGATGAACTGGATATCGTCCACCAGGAACAGGTCGGCTTCCCGGTACTTGCTGCGGAATTCGATGTTCTTGCCGTTTTTGATGGCGTCGATCAGCTCGTTGGTGAACTGATCGCCCTTGATGTAGACAATGTTGGCGTCGGGCTTGTCCCGGCGGATGCCGTTGGCAATGGCATACAGCAGATGGGTCTTGCCCACACCGGGAGGGCCGTAGATAAACAGAGGATTGTAGACCTGGCCGGGGGTCTTGGAAACCGCAATGGCCGCACTGTGGGCAAACCGATTGGAAGGGCCCACCACGAAATTATCAAAGGTGAACTGGGGATTGAAATCCATGGAAGTGGGAGACTTGCCCTTGCTCTTTCTGGCGTTCAGCTCCTCATCGCCGAAGACCAGCAGTTTGGCGTCGGAATTGAAAATCTCCTTCAGGGCATCATGGATGTAATCTGTACACCGGCGGCGGATAATTTCCCGGCGAAAATCAGAGGGAGAATAGAGAATCAGATTATCCTCGTTCAGTTCCACCACCTCGGCGTCATCAAACCAGGCGGATACGGTGACAGCGCCCAGACGCTCCTCCATATGGCTCAGAACTTTGGCCCAGACATATGCGGATGAATACATATACATCGGCTCCTTTCTCCGGGCTGTGCCCGGTGACAATACGAGCCCGGCAGGCCGACGGTGAACGATACACCGGAGGACCTTCCCGATTCGTTGCCTTTTCTATATTTTGGGACAGTAAAAACAAGGGAAAAAGGATTTCAGCAGTCTGTTTTTACGCACAATTATTCACCTTAAATTTTATCACATTTAGCCATAAATCTCAAGGATATTTTGTAGATTTTGGAATCATAAAATGACGAAAAAGGGGTAGTTTTTAGAAATGAAAATGTACAGTTTTTTCATGGAAAAAACCGGGAGCAAAGTGCCGGATCCGCTTGCCTCCGGGCCGTCGCCGACGGCCGTCACGGGAGGGGCTGAAGTGGGGTTGATATGCCGGAAAACCGGCCATCAGAAAACACATTTATCCGTCCTGCAAGGACACTTATCCAACCTACTGTAAACGGAATGGAAATACCAATCGAAATTCGTCAGTTTGTTGCTTGATTCTCTGAAAATCCTATGGTAAAATACATGATTAAGAAATAGAAAAATTTCTGATTTCCATTTATTTTTTTAAAATACAGGAGCTGTTTCATATGCCTAATGTGAAGAAAGCTTTGACCTATCTGGTGATTGTATTTATGGCCCTGATTGCATCCGTGAATTACGAAATTTTCGTGTTCCCGAATCAGTTCGCGCCCTCCGGCCTGAACGGCATCTGCACCATGATTCAGCACATCACCGGCATCAGCGTCGGTTATCTGAGCCTGCTGATCAACGTGCCCATGGCTCTGTGGTGCTATTATGAGGTCAGCAAGCCCATGGCCACACGGTCCATGGTTTATGTGCTCACCTTCTCCATCGGCATCATTATTCTGGACAAGGTGGATCTTTCTTTCCTGCACTATGCTACCGACAACGGCACCAGCAAGATCCTGGGACCCCTGGTGGCAGGTATTATCCAGGGTTACATTTATTCCGTCCTCATGAAGGCCAGCGCCTATACCGGCGGCACGGATTTTATTTCTGCCATCGTTCATAAGCGCAATCCCAATAAGAGCGTTCTGGGTTTTAACTTCACTTTGAATGTGATCATTGCTACCTGGAGCTATTTTGTTTACGGTTATCAGATGGAGCCTGTGATCCTGTGTATTCTCTACAGCTTTATGACTTCTACAGTAGGTGAGCGGCTGCAGAAGTCCGGTAAGGAAGCCATCTGCTTTGAAATTATTACGGATTTCCCTCTGGAAATCACCGGCGATATCATTGCCAGAACCGGCCATTCCACCACACTGATCCCCGCGGTCGGTATGTACTCCGGCAAGGAGACCAATATGCTGGTCTGCGTGGTTAATAAGAGTCAGGCCGCAGCGGTAACTGAGATCTGCCGCAGCTATCCCAATACCTTCACCATTATGGACCCTGTAGGCCAGGTGGTGGGCAACTTCAAGAACAAAGATCAAAAGGGCAGAGAAGTTGTAGAGATTCTGGACCACGGCGACGGCAAAACGTTATAAAAGTGTGGAGTTTGGAGTGTGAAGTGTGGAGTTAATGTATCGCCTACGGCGATCGAAATTAAATAATCCGCGAAGCGGATACCTTAACTCAACACTCCACTCTCAACACTCCACACTCAAAATCGTACAACCTAACAATTCACATATATCTACTACAAAAAATTAACAGGAGGAACTACCAATGGCTTACTATTATCCCGAACCCAGCCACACTTTCAGCGAGTACCTGCTTGTCCCCGGTTATACTTCCGAGGAATGTATTCCTGACCGGGTCAGCCTGAAGACCCCCCTTACCAAGTATCGCAAGGGCGTGGAAGAGCCCGCCATCTCCCTGAATATCCCCATGACTTCCGCTGTCATGCAGTCCGTTTCCAATGATACCCTGGCCATTGCTCTGGCTAAGGAAGGCGGCATCAGCTTCATCTACGGCTCCCAGTCCATCGAAGACCAGGCTGCCATGGTTGCCAAGGTCAAGGGCTACAAGGCCGGTTTTGTTACCTCCGCTTCCAACCTGACTCCCGATGCAACCCTGAAGGACGTTCTGGCTCTGAAGGCAAAGAACGGATTCTCCACCGTGGCCATCACCGACGACGGCACTGCCAACGGCAAGCTGCTGGGCATCGTCACCGGCCGTGACTACCGCGTCAGCCGTATGACCGGCGAAGAGAAGGTCTGCACCTTCATGACTCCCCGTGCCAAGCTGATCACCGCTCCTCTGGGTGCTACCCTGTCCGAGTGCAACAACATCATCTGGGACCACAAGCTGAACGCTCTGCCCGTTGTGGACGCAGAGGATAAGCTGCAGTACTTCGTCTTCCGTAAGGACTACTCCTCCCACAAGGAAAATCCCCTGGAACTGCTGGACGGGAAGAAGCGTTACCTGGTTGGTGCCGGTATCAACACCCGTGACTACGCCACCCGTATCCCCGCTCTGCTGGCAGCCGGTGTGGACGTTCTGGTCATTGACTCCTCCGAAGGCTATACCTGCTGGCAGGCCAACACCATCAAGTGGGTCCGTGAGAACTACGGCGACACCGTGAAGATCGGTGCCGGCAACGTGGTTGACCGTGACGGCTTCCGCTTCCTGGCTGAGGCTGGCGCTGACTTCATCAAGGTCGGTATCGGCGGCGGCTCCATCTGCATCACCCGTGAGACCAAGGGCATCGGCCGTGGTCAGGCTACCGCAGTCATCGACGTGGCTGCAGCCCGTGATGAGTACTTTGCCGAGACCGGCATCTATGTGCCCATCTGCTCCGACGGCGGTATCGTTCACGACTACCACATGACCCTGGCTCTGGCCATGGGCGCTGACTTCATGATGCTGGGCCGTTACTTCGCCCGTTTCGACGAGTCCCCCACTAACAAGGTCATGGTCAACGGCGCTTACATGAAGGAGTACTGGGGCGAAGGCTCCAACCGTGCCCGTAACTGGCAGCGCTACGACCTGGGCGGCTCTACCAAGCTGTCTTTCGAGGAAGGTGTCGATTCCTACGTCACCTACGCTGGCCCCCTGCACGACAACGTAGAGGCTTCCCTGTACAAGGTCAAGTCCACCATGTGCAACTGCGGTGTGCTGAACATTCCCGATCTGCAGCGTGAGGCAAAGATCACTCTGGTTTCCTCCGTCTCCATCGTGGAAGGCGGCGCCCACGACGTCACCCTGAGAAATAAGTAAGCGGCGAGTCGCCTTGCGGAGTGCCAGCGCTCCAAGAGGAAGCGCCAAGTTACAGAAAATCAGCCTCCGGTGCAAACCGGAGGCTGTCTTTTTATAGTCGAAGATTCCCGGACAAGTTGACAAAAGAATAACGGTACTTTATAATCAACTGAAAGATCAGTGTGAAAAGAGGGAGTCATTTGAATCAGTTTCAGGAATTATACAGGGCGGATATGTACAGATACGGAAATAAACCGGGCTCTTTTACGAAGAAATTTCACCGGTATCTGCGCAGAGCCCAGTGCTGCAGCAATCCGCTGTTGAGTTATTATTACAGATTTCTGTTTGAAAGAATCAAAAGAACACACGGTATTGAGCTGTCCTTCCGTTCCAAAATCGGAAAAGGCCTGTATCTGGGACATCCTTTTAATATCACTGTGAACAAGGGCGCGGAAATCGGAGAAAACTGTAATCTGCACAAAGGTGTCACCATCGGACAGGAAAACCGGGGCAAGAGAAAAGGCGCTCCCAAAATCGGCAACTGCGTCTGGATCGGCGTGAATGCCACCGTGGTGGGCAATGTCACCATCGGCGATGATGTGCTGATTGCTCCCAATAGTTATGTAAACTGCGATATTCCCAGCCACAGTGTGGTATATGGAAATCCCTGCATCATCAAGCCCAGGGAAAATGCCACAGAAGACTATCTGAACCGCAAAGCCTGAAAAAAACCGCTGCTCCAAACGGAGCAGCGGTAATTTCTTTGTGAATTAGCCGTTGTTGGCCATTTCCTTCAGAGCGTCGCGGCGGGAGAAGTTTGCACGGCCCTTCTCGTCGAAGCCCATGAACTTGACCCAAGTCATATCGCCCAGGTTCAGAACGTCCTCAACCTTTTCAACACGGCGGTTTTCCAGCTTGGAGATATGAACCATGCCATCGTGGCCGGGAGCAATCTCAACGAATGCGCCGATGGGCAGGATGCGAACGACCTTGCCGTAGTACAGCTTGCCAACTTCGGGAACGAAGCAAATATCGTCCACCATCTTCTTGGCAGCGTAAGCAGCAGCGGCATCCACAGCGGAGATGAAGACGGAGCCATCGTCGTCGATGTCCACCTTAGCGCCGGTATCAGCGCAGATCTTCTGGATGGTCTTGCCGCCGGAGCCGATGACCTCGCGGATCTTGTCAACGGGGATCTTCAGGCTCAGCATCTTGGGAGCATACTCAGAAACCTCAGCGCGGGGTGCGGGGATGCAGGGCAGCATCACTTCGTCCAGAATTACCAGACGAGCCTTGCGGCAACGCTCCAGAGCATCAGCAATGATCTCCATGGTCAGGCCCTTGTTCTTCAGGTCCATCTGGATGGCGGTGATACCTTCGGTAGTACCGGCAACCTTGAAGTCCATTTCGCCGTGGAAGTCTTCCACGCCCTGAATGTCGGTGAAGGTTCTCCACACACCGGTCTCCTGATCGGTGATCAGGCCGCAGGAAATACCTGCAACGGGGCGCTTGATGGGAACACCGGCATCCATCAGAGCCAGGGTAGAACCACAGATAGAGCCCTGAGAGGTAGAACCGTTGGAGCTGAGAACTTCGGAAACTACGCGGATAGCGTAGGGGAACTCTTCTACAGAGGGGATCACGGGGAGCAATGCCTTTTCAGCCAGTGCGCCGTGGCCGATCTCACGACGGGAGGTGGAGCGGGCAGCTCTTGCTTCGCCGGTGGAGAAGGAGGGGAAGTTATAGTGGTGGATATACCGCTTGGTATCTTCCTGATAGATGGTGTCCAGCTTCTGGGCAGCGGACAGGGTGTTCAGGGTGCAGATGGACAGCACCTGGGTCTGACCACGGGAGAACAGGCCGGAGCCGTGTACCCGGGGCAGCAGGCCAACTTCAGCATCCAGAGGACGGATATCGTCCATGCCACGGCCGTCAACACGCTTGCCAGCCAGCAGCCACTTCTTAACGACCTTCTTCTGCATCTTGTACAGGCAAACTTCGATGTTTACTTCGAAGTCTTCGTACTTTTCAGCAAACTTGTCAGCAAAGTCCAGACGAGCAGCGGTCAGGCGCTCTTCACGGATGTTCTTGTCGTCGGTGTCCAGAGCGTGCTCGATCTGATCTAGGCCGTAAGCGCACAGGTCATCCAGCAGGTCGTGGTTGACAGCAGCCTTTTCAAAGGTGAACTTGGGCTTGCCAATTTCGTCTACGATGGTGTTGATGAACTTCACGATCTCCATATTGGTCTCGTGAGCCACACGGATGGCTTCCAGCACAACAGCTTCGGGAGCTTCGTTGGCTTCGGTCTCGATCATAACCACCTTCTCGAAGGTAGAAGCGATGCAAACAAAGCAATCGCAGGCTTCACGCTCGTCGGCAGAGGGGTTAATGATATACTTGTCGCCAACATGGGCAACATTGGTGGTGGCAACAGGTCCGTTCCAGGGCACGTCAGAAGAAGCGATGGCAATGGAAGCGCCCAGGGAAGCAACAACTTCCACGGGGTTTTCGTAGTCGTTGGCCATCACGGTGCAGGTAACGACAACATCGTTACGCAGCTCCTCGTCGAAGAGGGGACGCATAGGACGGTCGATAATACGGCTGTTCAGGATGCCTCTTTCAGAGGGCTTGCCTTCCCGACGGTTGAAGGAGCCGGGGATGCGGCCTACGGAGTACATTCTCTCTTCGAACTCGATGGTCAGAGGGAAGTAGTCGATGCCGGCCTTGGGAATGGGGTTGCAGGTGACGGTGGTCAGAACCACGGTGTCGCCGTAACGGCAGATGCACTCTGCGTTGGCAAGCTCTGCTACCTTACCGGTTTCCACGGTGAAGGGGCGGCCGCCGATTTCCATCTCAAACACTTTGTGATGGGGATACTGCTTGCGAGTAATCATTTGTTTTACCTCCTAAAATTTCTTTCTGTCCGGGAGGGTTAGCACTTGAAACTATCGGTAAAGTTTACCAACACTTTCAACTGCTAAGCTACTCCCGGTGTTTGCTTACTTGCCAGAGGTCAATAAAGCCGCCAAGGCAAGCAACTCGCACTCGTCGGCGTATGTGGATACGGTAGAGGGCGAGTTGCGCAGCAAGTCAAAATGCCTTGCGCAGCAAGCCTTTCACCCCACATCCGACCTCGCGATTGCTCGGCCACCTTCTCCCCAGGGAGAAGGCTTTTAGCGCACCAACTATCTTTTATCTTGCATTTTGACGGTTGGTGGCTTTAGTGAACCTCTGTAAAAAAGGGCGACTTGCCGTCGCCCTTTTGGTTGCTCTTACTTACGGATACCCAGCTTGGCGATGATTGCACGGTAACGGTTGATGTCCTTACGAGCCAGATAGTCCAGCATGTTGCGGCGCTTACCAACCATCATCAGCAGACCACGACGGGAGTGGTTGTCGTGCTTGTGCACACGCAGGTGATCAGTCAGCTCGTTGATGCGAGCGGTCAGGATGGCGATCTGAACTTCGGGAGAACCGGTGTCGCCTTCGTGGGTTGCGTTTTCCAGGATTACCTGGGTCTTTTTCTCTTTGAGAATCATGGTTATTTCCACCTTTCAAAATAGTTACCCAAAAGCCAAGTAAGGGTTAGTGGAGTCCGTTTTTCGGCTTCTCCCGTTACTGAGCAAAGGGCGATTTGTTTTCTAGCCATAGCCAGCCCGTTGAGTATAACACAAGTTTACCCAGTTGTAAAGAAAAATTTTCAACTTTTTGCTAATTTTTCTTTTATGTTTCAGGGCGTGGCCCCTGCTTTTTCAAAGATTTCCCGGGCGGCAAGGGCATCTTCTGCGATCCGGGCCTTCAGTGCCGCAAGATCCGGAAATTTCTTTTCCGGACGCAGGAAGGCAAGCACCTCCAGCCGCAGGGGCTGGCCGTAAAGATCCCCTTCAAAGTCCAGGATCCAAGGCTCTATGGTCACATTCTCCCCTTCCACTGTAGGACGGGTGCCAATGTTGGTTACTGCCGCATAGAATTTACCTTCCAGTTTCACCCGGCAGGCGTACACGCCATAGGGAAGCTTCACCCGTTCAGGGCTGTAAGAAAGGTTAGCCGTGGGCACACCGATGGTCCTTCCAAGCTGTTTTCCCGGCTCTACCTTTCCAACAAGCAAGTAAGGGTGTCCCAAAAAGGCGTTTGCTTTTTCCACCTGTCCTTCTTCCAGAAGAAGGCGGATCTGCCGGGAGGAAACCACCTGCTCTGCAAGGGTCACCTTTTCCACGATCCGGCAAGGCAGGTTTTCCTGTTGACAAAGTGCCTGCAAGCGGAGGGCATTTCCCTCTCCCCCGGCACCGAAGCGGAAATCTTCACCGCAGACAAAGCCGGAAGCGTTGTATTTTTCCACCAGCAGGCGGTAAAAATCCTGCCAGGGCATCTTTTTCAGGTTTTCATCAAAGGGCAAAATCAGCACGCTTTCCATTCCCATTTGGCGGAAAAGCACTTCCCGTTCTTCCAATGTGGTGATCAGGCCCGGCCCTTCTTTCATAAGGCTCTGGGGACTTCCTTCAAAGGTCAGTACGCCTGCTTTTGCATTTTCTTTCCGGGCAAGTTCCCGGCAGGCACGAAGCAGGGCCTGATGCCCTAAGTGGACACCGTCAAAAAAGCCTAAGGCATAAATGATTTTCTCCATAGGCAGCCCTCACACAGAAAAGAAGCTTTTGATGGTTGACATAACACCATCTTCAACTTTAGCCAGCATCAAGAATTCTCCCTCTTGGCTGTAGGCTCTGTAAGTGCCGGACTCCAAAGAAACAGAAAAGGCGTTGCCGTTTCTGCAACGGAGGGTTTGCTTTTCCGTCAGGGTAACCGCCGGATAAGAAGCAAACAGGCTGTCGGTGGGCAGCAAAAAGATGCCGGGATCTTCTGCATTTACAAGGGTTTCCATGGTGACCGCTTTGGAGATCTCGTATTCCCCGGCGGTCACTCTGCGCAGGCTTTCCATACAGCCGCCACAGCCCAAAGCCTCCCCAATATCCTTGCACAGAGTGCGGATATAGGTACCTTTGGAACAATGGATGCGAAGCTTGGCGGTTTGCCCTTCAAAGAAAAGGCAATCCAAGGCATAAATGGTCACCGGGCGGGGTTTTCTTTCCACTTCCCTGCCCTTTCTTGCCAAGTCGCAGAGCTTTTGTCCGTTGATTTTAATGGCAGAATACATAGGAGGAATTTGGAAGATCTCTCCACGGAATGCCTTTAATGTTTCCAAAAATTGTTCTTCCGTTACATTCACAGGCTTTTCTTCCAGGATTTCGCCTGTAATATCCTCTGTATCAGTGGAAATGCCCAACCGCAGAGTGGCCTCATAGGTTTTTTCTGCGTGTTCGAAGAATTCCACCGCCCGGGTAGCTCTGCCCACAAATACAGGCAGTACCCCCGTTGCCATAGGGTCAAGGGTGCCGCCGTGGCCGATCCGACGGGTCTTGAAAACACCACGCAGTTTGGAAACCACATCCTGGCTTGTCCAGCCACTTGGCTTATCTACAATCACGATACCGTCCACCTTGCACCCTCTCTTTCTCTAAAATTTCTTGGTTTTTTATTCCTCTTCCTCGTCCGCTTTTACATCCAGGGAGTTAATAAGCTTCAGCATTTTTGCGCCGTAGGTGATGGAGTCGTCCAGCGCCCACTGGATCTGGGGAGTATGGCGCAGGTTCAGGGCGCTGCCCAGTTCCCGGCGCAGATAGCCGGAAGCGGATTGCAGACCCTTCAGGGCATCCGCCGCCCGGTCTTCCTGCAAAAAGCTTGCGTATACCTTGGCAAAGCGCAGATCCGGGGTGGTTTCCACCCGGGTGATGGAGATCATGGTGTCCTGCACTCTGGGATCTTTCAAATTGCGGATCAAAGAAGAAAGTTCCTTCTGGATCTCTTCGTTGATTCTTCCAATACGATTGGATGCCATAAAACATCCTCCTTCTTAACTTTCGTTTCTCACCGCAGTCGGTGAGTAGTAACAGAGGGCAGAGAAGCCGTCAAGATAAGCAAAACGGACCCGTAGCGTACACAGGTACGTGAGGGTCCGCTTTTGTGCAGTAAGTCAAAATGCCTTGCAAAGCAAGCTTTTCACCCCTCATCCGTCAAAAATCAGAGATTTTTGCCACCTTCCCCCCAGGGGGAAGGCTTTGGTGTGCTAACAAATACTTTCCTCGCATTTTGACGGTTGGCGGCTTCTGTGACCCTCTGAATTATCGCTTAATTTCTTGCATCACGAAGCACTCAAAGATGTCGCCTTCTTTGATGTCGTTGAACTTCAGAATGCTCATGCCGCACTCATAACCGGCAGTGACTTCCTTTGCAGCATCCTTGAAACGCTGCAAAGAGCCAACTTCGCCCTGGTGGATCACGATGTTATCACGGAGCACACGAACCTGGGCATCCTTGGTGACCTTGCCATCCTTGACCATACAGCCGGCAATGGTACCCACAGCGGAAACCTTGTAGGTCATACGCACTTCCGCGTGACCGATGATGGCTTCCTCAAACTTGGGAGCCAGCATACCCTTCATAGCAGCTTCGATCTCATCGATGGCATCGTAGATAACACGGTAGAAACGCATATCCACCTTGGAGCGCTGACCGCTGGCCTGGGCTGCTGCATCAGGACGGACATTAAAGCCGACGATGATGGCACCAGCAGTAGAAGCCAGCAGAATGTCGCTTTCGTTGATAGCGCCAACACCGGTGTGGATGACCCGGACACGGACTTCCTCGTTGGAGATCTTTTCCAGGCTGGCCTTCACAGCTTCTGCAGAACCCTGTACATCTGCCTTGACGATCAAGGGCAGCTCCTTCATCATACCCTCCTGCATCTTGGCGAAGAGGTTGTCCAGAGTGACCTTGGTCATAGCATTGGCAGCGGCATCCTTTTCAGCCTGACGGCGCTGTTCAACCAGCTCTCTTGCCATACGCTCGTCGGTAACAGCGTTGAACTCGTCACCGGGTGCGGGCACATCGGCAAGACCGGTAATTTCCACGGGGGTGCTGGGACCTGCCACCTTCACGGTACGGCCCTTATCGTTGGTCATCACACGGACACGGCCTACGGCAGTGCCGGCAATGATGATATCACCCTGATTCAAAGTACCGTTCTGCACCAGCAAGGTTGCAATGGGGCCTCTGTTCTTATCCAGACGGGCTTCGATAACAGTACCCTTTGCACGGCGGTTGGGGTTAGCCTTCAGCTCGGCAACTTCAGCCGTCAGCAGCACCATTTCCAGCAGGTTGTCAAGGCCCATACCGGTCTTTGCGGAGATGGGACAGATGATGGTATCGCCGCCCCACTCTTCGGGGATCAATTCATATTCTGTCAGCTGCTGCTTGATCTTATCCGGGTTTGCTTCCGGCTTATCCATCTTGTTGATGGCAACAATGATGGGAATTTTTGCAGCCTTGGCGTGGTTGATAGCCTCGATGGTCTGGGGCATGATGCCGTCATCGGCAGCAACCACCAGGATGGCGATGTCAGTACACATAGCGCCACGGGCACGCATGGAAGTAAAGGCGGCGTGGCCGGGGGTATCCAGGAAGGTCAGAGACTGACCGTTAATGTCTACAGTGTAAGCACCGATATGCTGGGTAATGCCGCCTGCTTCGCCGGAAGTAACATTGGTCTGGCGGATGGCGTCCAGAGTGCTGGTCTTACCGTGGTCAACGTGGCCCATAACAACCACAACGGGGCTTCTGGGCAGCAGTTCATCGGCAGTATCCACATGGTCGTCAATGATCCGCTCTTCGATAGTGACAGTGATCTCACGCTCTACCTTGCAGCCCATTTCCACAGCTACAAATTCAGCGGTATCAAAGTCGATGGTCTGGTTCAGAGCGGCCGTCACGCCGTTCTTCATCAGGCACTTAATGACTTCACCGGCGGTCTTCTTCATCCGGGAAGCCAGCTCACCGACGGTAATTTCGTCGGGAATTTTTACAGTAACGGGAGCCTTGCGAGCCACTTCCATCTGCAAGCGGCGCAGCTTCTCCTGCTCTTCGTTCTTGGCCTTGTTGCCCTTGAACTTATTTTCCTTCTTGTTCTGCTGCTGACCCTTCTTGCCGATGCGCTGCTTGCCGCCGGCATAGTCACGCATACGGTCGGAGACCATATCGTCTACACGGTCGTCAAAGCGGGCGGAATTGACCTGCACAGCAGAAGTGTCGACCACACGGCGCTCTCTCTTGCGCTCGGGCTGTACAGGAACTTCCTTCTTAGGCTCTTCTTTCTTGGGAGCAGGGGCAGCGGCTGCCTTAGCGGGCTCTGCCTTAGGTGCTTCCTTCTTAGGCTCCTCCTTGGGAGCTTCTACCTTGGGTTCTTCCTTTTTGGGAGCGGGCGCAACTGCGAACACCACTTCCAAAGATTCGATCTGGTTGGTCTGGGTAATATAGTCGAACACCGCATTCAGTTCTTCTTCTGTCAGAACCTGGGTGTTGGACTTGGGCTTTTCAGAAAACTTTCCTACAATTTCTGCGATCTGCTTGGGCTGCATACCAAAGTCTGCAGCAACTTCCTTCACGCGATATTTCACAATACTCATATACGCACCTCCGAAATCAATGGTTCTTTGCTTTACCTGTGCGGCCTTTTTGTCTGTTCTTTTCATGGGCCCGGGCTTCTGCCTGCCGTTTTTGCAAACGGACAGTTTTTTGCTCCAGTGCTTCCAATGCCTTGGCATATTTCTCCGGGTCAGGCAGAGCCTTTACAAAGGCCAGCGCCAACGCCGGGTCGGTGACAGCGCCCAAAGCCAGGGCGGTACGGCCTACGGCCTGACCCAGCTGGTCTTTGTCATAGGGCAGACGGATGCACACCTGCTCGGTGCCTTCCACAAAGCTTTTCGCTCTGCGCCAGGTGTGGTCGGTAGCATCGGATGCCACAACCACCAGCCTTGCTTTTCTTGCCCGGGCGCAAGCGCCCACCGGTTCTTCGCCAAGTTCAATTCTGCCGGCCTTCCGTGCCAATGCCAAATAGTTAAGGGCTTTATCCACGGCTTGCCTCCATTTCCTTTGCCAGCCGGTCGTAGACCTCCTGAGGAATGGCTACTTCCAGGCTGCGCTCCAGCGCTTTGCTCTTTTGGGCCTTTTTCAGACATTCCGGATCGGGACACACATAGGCGCCACGACCGTTCAGCTTGCCGCTGAAATCCAGGCTGACGGAGCCGTCGGTGCAACGGACCACACGGATCATTGCTTTCTTGTCCTTCCGTTCCCGGCAACCCATACACTGTCTTTGAGGGATCTTTTTCTGCACGATGGCTCCTCCTCTCTAAAATCAGTCTGCCTGACTTTCGGGCTTAATATCGATCTTGTAGCCGGTCAAACGGGCAGCAAGGCGGGCATTCTGGCCTTCCTTGCCGATTGCCAGGCTCAACTGATCATCGGGAACGATGACACGGCAGGCCTTCTGACCGGGAACTAGGGTCACGCTGACCACATCAGCAGGGCTGAGGGCGGAGCGCACATACTGGCAGGGGTCTTCGCTCCAAACCACGATATCGATTTTTTCGCCGCAGAGCTCTTCCACAACTGCATTTACACGACCGCCTCTGGGACCAACGCAGGTACCAACGGGATCGATGCCCTCCATAGCTGCCTGCACAGCGATCTTGCTACGGGAGCCGGCTTCACGGGCAATGTTGCGGATAATGACCTGGCCTTCCTCGATTTCGGGGGTTTCCAGCTCAAACAGCCGACGGACCACATTGGGGTGGGTACGGGAAACCTGTACCAGAGGACCGCGGGTAGCACGGCGAACTTCCAGCACATAGACCTTGATCAGATCGCCGGGAGCATATTCTTCACCGGGGATCTGCTCACCGGTGCGAAGAACAGCTTCTTCCTTCTCACCGGCCTTGCCGATATTCACAAAGACATCGCCGGAGGGGTCAAGACGGGTGACAGTACCCACCAGCAGCTCCTGGGTCTTGGAGTTATAGTTATCAAAGGCCACGCCACGCTCAGCTTCCCGGATGCCCTGAATGACCACCTGCTTGGCAGTCTGAGCGGCGATACGGCCGAAACGCTCGTAATCTACGGGGATGGTGATGTTGTCGCCCAGCTGCACCTTTGCATCATAGTGCTTGGCGGCATCAATATGGATCTCCACACCGGGATCTTCCACTTCTTCTACAACGGTCTTTACAAGGTGCATGAAAAGACCCTTTTCGCTGATATCCACCACCACATTTTCAGCGGGGATATCCCGATCGTCTTCCTGATCCTTCCGGTAAGCATTGGTCAGCGCCTGCTTCAGCCGCTCCACCATATACTCCACGGGGATGCCCTTAATCTTTTCCAGTTCCCGCAGGCTTGCGAAAATCTCTGCGCCTCTTTCTACCTGAGGCATCTGGGCGTTCTTCTTGGCTTTTGTTTGTCTTGCCATGATCGTTCCTCCTGTTAAAATTCTACCCGCAGGCGTACAAGGGCAACCTGGGATTTTTCAAAAGTAATTGTTTCTTTACCGGCTTCCACGGTAACCCGACCTTCGTCGTAGCCCCGCAAAATGCCGGGGAATTCCTTCAGGCCGTTATGGGGTCTATAGAGTTTTACAAGAACAGGGCTTCCCATAAACCGGGCAAAGTCCGAGGGCCGGCGCAAGGGCCGTTCCAATCCTGCAGAACTGACTTCAAACTGATAGCTTTCCTTGATGGGGTCCACTTCGTCCAAAATGGGATCTACAGCTCTGGCGATCTTTTCGCAGTCGTCAATGCTGACGCCGCCTTCTTTGTCGATATAGAGCCGCAAAAACCGCTCGGAACCTTCTCTTACATATTCGCAGTCCCACAAGGTGCAGCCGTTTGCTTCCACGATGGGTTGGGCAAACTGGGTAACGATTTCCGTAACTTTCATATTTTTCCCTTCTTTCAACACAAAAGAGAGGGGCGCGCCCCTCTCTTTCGTCAAGTCTACTGTAAGATTATCTGCATTATAACACCCTAATTTGGTTTTTGCAAGGGGTTTTTGCCACTTTTTTTCAAAAATTACTTGGAAAGAGGCAGGCCTTGGATATATTTATGATCCCAATCGTCGTTAAAAAGGCCGGACATGGGGCTGCCGGTGGCAAGATCTGCAGCCAGCGTCTGCAGTACATCGCCGCACTCCAAAGTTTCCAAATAGAATTCGGGCAGGGCTTCTGCACCCAGTTTTGCGCCCAAAATGCCGCCCACCAAAGCGCCCACAGCGCCGCTTCTGCCGGAGTGATTGATGGCCAAAATCATGGCAGCATCAAAATCCTCGGCACACACCAAACTGGCGTAAATAGCTGCCGCTGTGCATTCGTGGGAATCCCGGCAGGAGAACTCCTCCATCACCTGACGGGGGGCCTTTTCGCTTTCTGCCAGCGTCACCGCCTGGGTAAGATACTTTGTCACTTCCTCCACCTGGGGATGGAAAGCATACTGAATGTGCATAGCATCAACCGCCTGCAGCACATGTTCTTTCAAGGGAAGCTCCGGATCGTGGAGAATGCCTGCGATCAGGTTGGAAAGAACTGCACCGGACAGGAAGGCATAGGGGCTACCGTTGGTCAAAGCCACCACCTGAGCGCCCAAAACGCCCACCTGACGGGGATCCATATACTTTTCATCGTAGGCAAGGCCCACCATCATTGCACCGGTCAGAGGGCCGGGGGTAGCATGCCGGTTAGCAGGCTTTTCCGGGGTGCCCAGATCCATACGGAGGGCATCCAGCATCCGGATATCCTTGCACCGGCGCTGCCGCATTACCGGCATATGGCTGACCCAGCAGTAGCACTTTTCCGGGTCACCGGGCAAATTCTGCTTTCTCGCCCATTCCTTCAGAGCAACACCCACAAAACGGCTGGCACTTTCGTGCTTGCCCCGGGTAACTGCCAGCAAAAGGCCGTTAGCAACATAGGCGGCAATCTGGGTATGGGAAGAAGCCACCGCCCGTCCGTTGACGGAATCGTAGCCCAAAAGACCATCGGGGCCATAATCCAGGCGAATTTCCTCCCAGGTCTTATTGTCCACCGCATAGCCCATAGCATCACCTACGGCAAGACCCAAAAGGCAACCGGCGCAGCCGGAGACACGCATATCCATTTTGCCACCTCCTTTTTTCTATATTATAGCGGTATTCTTTGTATAAATCAACAAATTTTGACTTTTTTACAGGCAAACCGAAGGGCGGTAAAGAGCAAGATCGTAGCGCCCATCACCACCGGCACCCAGGTAAGGGCTGTTCTTCCTGTGAAGTAAAGGCCGAAGAGTCCCGGAAGCAGCAGGAAGCAGCCCAAAATAGCCAGCGCCATAGCACCGATGACCACACCACGGAACCAATCCAGGGGCGTGCCTGCCTGCACCAGCACCAAAATACCGGTGGTTACCAGCACCACTGTGGAAAGGGTGCGGATATCCTCAAGACCCAGGCCGTTGGCAGAAAGAATGTGCTGCAGCAAAAAGACCATCAGACCGTTGCACAAGCCACCGGGCAGCGCCCTTCCCAAAACGGTAGGCAAAAAGTGTCCTCTCACCCGGGCATAGTTAGGCTCCATGGCAAAGAAGAAGCCAGGAACGCCAATGGTCAAGGTAGATACCAGCGTCAGCTGAATGGGAAGGAAAGGATAGGCAAAGCCCGTTGCCACAGACAGAAGGGCAACGAAAATAGACATAATGTTCTTTACCAAAAACAGCGATGCCGCCCGTTGGATGTTGTTGATCACCCGTCTGCCTTCCGCCACAATGCTGGGCATAGCGCCAAAGTCAGAATCCAAAAGCACCAGCTGTGCCACCTGATTGCAGGCTTGGGCGCCGCTGAGCATAGCGATGCCGCAATCTGCCTGCTTCATAGCCAGCACATCGTTCACACCGTCACCGGTCATGGCAACCGTATGTCCTCGCTTTTTCAGGGCTAAAATCAACCCCTTCTTTTGTGCCGGGGTCACTCTGCCGAAGACGGTGTAGCTTTCTACCGCCTGCTCATAATCTTCTTCCTGTAATTCCCGTCCGTCTATGTAACGCTCTGCACCCTGAATGCCCGCCATCTGGGCAACAGCGGAAACAGTTCTGGGATTGTCACCGGAAATGACCTTGATGCAAACACCCTGCTGGGCAAAATAAGAAAAGGTTTCCACTGCCTGAGGCCGCACCGGATTGTGAAGCACCACAAAAGCCATAGGCTCTGCCTTGGTTTCATCATAATCTGCCTGTAAATCACCGGAGTAGCCTGCCAAAAGCAGCACTCTGTGTCCTTTTTCCAAAAAAGTGCCGACTTTTTCTTCTACCTCTGCATAGCGGCTTTTCAGCACGAATTCGGGAGCGCCTACCAGGAAACTGCCCCGGTCAAATACGCCGCCGCACCATTTGGTTTGGGAGGCAAAGGGGATGTATTCCTTGCACGTCCAGCCGGGATCTTCTCCGTAGGTTTTGGCAATAGCTTCTGCGGTGTCGTTATCCGGTTTCCGGGTGCCGTAAAGAGCGCCCAATATTTGTTCCGCTAATTCCCGGGGCGTATCCTTTAATAACACAAGCTCTTTTACCTGCATTTCCGGCTGGGTGATGGTGCCGGTCTTATCCACGCACAGTACATCCACCCGAGCCAAAGTCTCGATGCAGTTCATATCCTGCACCAGCACCCGTTTTTGAGAAAGCACCAGAGCAGAGGCTGCCAGCGCAATACTTGTGAGCAAATATAAGCCTTCGGGGATCATACCCACCAAGGCTGCAACGGTGGTTTCCGTGCTGCCCTGCACAGGCAGGCTCAGCCGCCAAAACTGGTTGGCAAAGGTCAAAATGCCCACAGGGATCAGGCAGTAGCCCAAAACCTTCACCAGCTTATCCAGAGATGCCATCATTTCGGACTTCCCTGCCCGGGGGTCTTTTTTCGCTTCTGCCGCCAGTTTGGAAGCAAAGCAGTGGTTGCCCACCTCCGTCAGCTCTGCCCGGCACACACCGGAAAGAACAAAGCTGCCGGAAAGAAGGGTATCCCCCTTGGTTTTGGCCACCGGGTCCTGCTCGCCGGTCAAAAGGGCTTCGTTGACAAAAATTTCTCCGTCCTCTACCCGGGCATCGGCGCAGATCTGATCTCCGGCAGAAAATTCCACCAGATCTCCCAGCACCAAAAGGTCAGACCGGACCGGGGTAAACTTCCCATCCCGAAGGGTCATCACCTGCTGAGCCGCCACCAAGGACAGCTTATCTACCGCCCGTTTTGCCCGGATCTCCTGAAAAATGCCGATGGCACAGTTGCACACCACCACACCCAGGAAGGTCATATTCTTGGGGGAGGAACGAACCACCGCCAAAATGACCGCCAAAATGACAAATATGCAGTTAAAAAAGGTAAAAAGGTGGGCTGTCACGATCTGTGCTTCCGTGCGGCCTGCCTTCAGATCCGCCTTGTTGGAAAGCCCTTGGGCCATTCTTTGGGAAACCTCTTCCCCCGTCAGGCCCACATACGCCTTTTGCTCCATTTTATTCCTCCAAAATGCCGTTTTTCCTGTCATAGATGGCAAGAAGGCTGCCGTTTTTCACTTCCACCCGGGAAGGCTTCCCTACAAACTGGTTGCTGACGCCCAGAGGGAAATCCGGCTGCAAAAGCCCATCTGTTAATTCGTATTTCAGGCCCTCCAAAGTGACTTTTGTCCCATATTCCATAGAAAACAGGGAGAAAATGCCCTCTGCTGTGGCAGGATAGTCCTGTTTTTCCCAAAGGGCGGTGACGATCTGCTTATCTCCCACCAGCCAGCCTTTGGCACTGTGCTTTTGCAAAAACAGCAGAAGCTGGAAGTTTGCCAGGGTGTGATCCACCCGGTCTCCTTCCAAAGCGCCGTAAAGCAGGAATCGGTCGCACCCCTGCTCCAGACCTAAGCGCACTGCCAGCATGGCATCCGTATCGTCCTTTTCCACAGGAGAGACCTTTGCCCCCTCCGGCACATAGCCCAAAGAGTCAAAATCCCCCATGATCACCTGGGGCGTAATGCCCCACCTTTGGGTGTGGCAAAGGCCGCCGTCAGCGGCAATGACCAGATCGTCCTTTTCTATAGGCAACGGAGGGAGTTCCATTTTTCCGGCGCAAAAAATCACACATTTTTTCACAGCAAGATCCTCTTTTTTGTTTCTTTCTTTTATTATACTCCCTTTTGCTTGCAAAAACAATAGCCTGCCGAAAACACGGCAGGCTATAAGCTTAATTTGTTTCGTATAAGGGCTTGACCTTATTTTTATAGATCCGGCGGTACAGGAACAGGATCACCATCAGGCTGAACACCTCCGCAATAGGGAAGGCCCACCATACATTGTTCACCTGACCGGTCAGGCTCAGAAGCCAAGCTACAGGCAGCAGCACCACCAGCTGCCGGCAAAGAGAAGAAATGGTGGAGTAAATACCTACGCCCAGCGACTGGAAGCTGGCACTAAGGGCAATACCCACTGCCGCCAGGGGGAAGCTAAGGCAAATGGTCCGCAGTGCCACAGAGCCCATCTCCACCAATGCTTTGGCGTCTGCCTGGTTTTCATTGGCGAAGAAGCCCATCAGGGTTTCGGGGATCAGCAGGAAGAGTGCCATACCCAAAAGCATAATGGTAAGGGCTGTAAACAGGGTCAGTCGGATGGCACCGGTGATCCGCTTGGGCTGCCGGGCGCCAAAGTTATAGGCGATAATGGAAATACAGGCGTTGTTCAATCCGAACACCGGCATAAACACGAAGCTTTGCAGCTTAAAGTAAAGGCCGAACACCGCAGAACCCACAAGGCCGATGGCACCAAAGCCCAGAAGAATTTGGTTCATACCAAAGTTCATCACAGAGCCGATGGCCATCATCAGCACGGAAGGAATGCCCACGGAAAGGATGATCCGGGAAATTTCCCCATTGGGGCGCAGGAATTTCAAACCGAACTGCACATCCGGATTGCGGGTCATATTGAAGATGACCGCCATAATGGCCGCCACCCACTGACCGATGACCGTCGCCACTGCCGCACCGGCAATACCCATTGCAGGAATGCCCAAGGGTTCAAAACCGAAAATGAACAGGGGGTCCAGAATAATATTCAAAATTGCACCGGTGCCCTGGGTGAACAGGGTGTAGATGGTTCTGCCGGAGGCCTGCAAAAGCCGCTCGCCCATCACTTCCACAAAAATGCCCAGAGTCAGCAGGCAGCAGATGGAGGTATAGGCCGTGCCGCCGTTTACCACATCTGCCACATCGGTCTGCATGGCATAGAAGGGACGGGCGCCAAAGGCACCGAACAGCATAAACAGCGCAACCGCCACCAGCATCAGGAAAATGCCGTTGCCCGCGGCACGATTGGCTCTTTCCCGGTTGCCCTCACCAAGAGATTTACTCAGCAGGCTGTTCATACCGACGGCAATACCGGTGGCAAAGCCGATCTGCAAATTCTGAATGGGGAACGCAAGGCTCAAACAGGTGACCGCCTCGGTGGAGATCTGGGACACATAAATGCTGTCCACAATGTTATACAACGCCTGCACCAGCATAGAAAGAGCCAAGGGCAAAGCCATGCCGAAAAGCAGCCGACCCATTGGCCGGGAACGCATCTTATTATCTTCTAAAACATGTGTTTTTGGCATATTTTTCTTCCTTTTTTCCGACATTTTCACACAATCCGCTTTAGTATAAAGGAATTTCGTCAGAAAAGCAACTAAAAAATGATGAATTTACAAAAAACCCGCCCGGAATGCTCCGGGCGGGTTGCGTGATATGCTATTTAAGGTTTGCAGATTTGGGTTTCCGTCAGGGGACAACAGAACCGTCCTCTTGTCCCTTATAGTGAGCTGCAGGGATACCGTCGATCTCGAGAACACAAAACTGTCCATCTTTTGCATAAGGAAGAAGCGCTTCCTTAAATGCTACGAAATCCAAATATTCTTTATCGTCAATAGCATAGCGTTTATCAAAGAATTTCGAACTGCCATGGTGACTGTCCGAAGATGCTATTACTGTGACAATGCGGTGCCCATAAGCAATCAAAATTTCCATAATATCATTATCTTCCAGCAAAGAAAGGATATAGGAAACGGATAGGTTTTTGCTCCGTGCCATTGCTTTTTCTAAATCCTTTTTCCCTTTTTCGTTGCGCTCATACAGCAGAAGCACTTCGCAAAGAGAAATATAAATGCACAAAACGGACAGCACAAGCACTGCAACGCCTAACGCGCCTTCAATAACTTTCCAAAAAGGACTGTTGATGGTATAAAAATGCCCCCGCTCAATCAAAACTACGATCAACAAACTACTCAAAACAAGCTTGACGATGGGATATGTATAAGACTTTATGCTTGTATCACATTTAAGTATTCTCATTATTTACCTCACATGCTGCAATGGTGAAACCCCTGCACTGCGGACTACAATTTTTCTTTGATGAAATGCGTAGCAATCAATAACAGCAGCATCACTACGAACACGATCCACAGCCAGCCGAGCCCATTGGATATACCAATCCCAGACAGCATTTGTTCAAATTTTGCGTGCCCCACAAGTTCATACACATTACCAAGGGCACCAACGATCAGCGTTCCGCAAAAAGACAAGATATGGACAAATTTTACAATGCGTTTGGCTCGTTCTCTCACTTGTATGCGCCCCTTTTCAGAAACCTATTGGAAGAAAAACACGGCGCTGCGGTTGCAGCGCCGTGAATGTTTTGCTTACAGGTAAGCCTTTACTTTATCGGATGCCAGAGCGGGATCGTCGGAAACGGTGACGGTGATGTTCATATTGTTTGCTTCTGCAAATGCTGCGCACCAAACGATGAACTCCTCGCCGGCCTCGCGGTCAGCGCCGATGGTCTTATACAGATTGTCGATGTACACGTTGGTAATATCGTAGTTGCCTGCGTGCAGACCGCTCAAAAAGCCCTTCAGCATATCGGGGTTGGAAATGCCGTACTCCTTGGAGTCTACCAGACGAACACGGTAGTTTACATCATAGGTCAGCTTCTTGCCGTACTCGATGCATACCACATCGCCGCTGGCGGAAGCAATCGCTGCATTGATGGAATCAATCAGCTTCTTGGTCTTGCCGGAGCCCTTCAGGCCCATAATCACATTAATCATAGGAATAACCTCCTTGCTTGATATACAAGTATTTTACCAGTTAGCCGCTGCTTTTGCAATACCTATTTATAGGATTTGCAAAGTTTTTTACTTTTCGTAGCCGGGCTTGCCCAGGAGCTGGAACATATTGCGCTTGTAGAATTCCACGCCGGGCTGGTTGAAGGGGTTCACGCCCAGCATATAGGCGCTGACACCGCAGGAAAGCTCGAAGAAGTAGAACAGCTCACCCAGCTTTTCGTTGGTAAGATCGCCCACATCCATGGTGATAACGGGAACATTGCCGTCCACGTGGGCAGACAGAGTGCCCAGGTATGCCTTCTCGTCCACGAAGTCCAGGGTCTTGCCTTCCAGGTAGTTCAGGCCGTCCAGGTTCTTGTAGTCGCCGCCGATGACCATCTTGGCTTCGGGTGCATCGAAACGAACCATGGTTTCAAAGATGTTCCGCTCGCCCTGCTGGATCATCTGACCCAGAGAGTGGAGGTCTGCAGTAAATTCAGCGGTTACGGGGAAGATGCCCTTGCCGTCCTTGCCTTCGGACTCGCCGAAGAGCTGCTGCCACCAGCCGCCCATCATACGGAAGCCGGGCTCGAAGGATTCCAGAATTTCAATGGCCTTACCGCCACGGTACAGCAGGTTACGGGTTGCAGCATACAGCCACACGGGGTTTTCAAAGGAGCGGATATCGTAGTCCTTCTTTGCCTGGGCTGCGCCACGCATCACTTCCATGGGATCGATGCCGGCAACTGCCATAGGCAGCAGACCAACAGCAGTCAGCACGCTGTAACGGCCGCCAACATTGGGAGGAATGACAAAGGTCTCCCAGCCTTCTTCTGTAGCCATCTGACGAAGAGCGCCCTTGCAGGGGTCAGTGATGGCGTAGGTACGCTTCTTGGCTTCTTCGGTGCCGTACTTGCGCTCCAGCATCCAGCGCAGCGCCCGGGTTGCGATAGCAGGCTCGGTGGTGGTGCCGGACTTGGAGATGATGGCAATGGAGAAATCCTTGCCTTCCAGCAGGCGCTGCAGCTCGTTCCATGCACGGGTGGAAAGACCGTTACCGGCATAGTAGATCTGGGGGTTGCCCTTGCCCTTGCCGATATTGTGGTTGGTGCCCTGCATCAGTTCGATAGCAGCACGGGGACCCAGGTAAGAGCCGCCAATGCCGATGACCACGAACACATCGGAAGTTTCCCGGATGCGCTTGGCAGCTGCACGGATGCGGCGGATCTCGTCGGTTTCTTCTTCAGTGGGAAGGTCCAGCCAGCCCAGGAAATCGTTGCCTTCACCGCTGCCCTCGGTCAGCATCTGATGGGCGGCAAAAACTTCCTTTTCGGTTGCCAGCAGATCCGGCAGAGAGAATTGACCCCATACATTGGAAATGTCAACTTTAATCATAAATGTATGTATTCCTTTCATTTTCAATTTGGTTTTTTATATGTTACCGCAAAAATACGGATTGTGCAAGTATATTTCCAAAAACTTTCTGTAAAATCATAAATTTTCTACGCCTTAACTATAGCAAAAAACGCTCCCATATGTTATAATGTCTGCAAATGTGCGTTTTTTAGAACACTACGACAAGAAAGGATCATCTATGAAATACGGATTTGGCGTGGATCTGGGCGGCACCACTGTAAAGATCGCCTATTTTGATGAAAATGGCACTATGCTTGATAAGTGGGAGATCCCCACTGACCTGGCTGAGCAGGGCAAGAATATCTTGCCGGATATTGCCGCTTCTTTGCTTGGTTACATAAAGGAAAACAGCATTCCTATGGACAGCCTTTTGGGTATCGGTATCGGTGTTCCCGGTCCTGTCAGCCCTGAAGGTGTGGTCAATCGCTGCGAAAATCTGCGCTGGGGCGTTTTCAATGTAAATGAAGCCCTGAGTGAACTTACCGGTCTGCCCGTCCGGGCCGGCAACGATGCCACCGTGGCCGCTTTGGGCGAGTGTTGGAAGGGCGGCGGTCAAGGCTGCAAAAATATGATCATGGCCACTTTGGGTACCGGCGTTGGCGGTGGTATCGTGGTGAACGGACAGATCCTTTTGGGCGCTCACGGTGCTGCCGGCGAGATCGGCCACATCGTATTAAACCGTGACGAAACCGAACCCTGCGGCTGCGGCAAGCTGGGCTGTGCCGAGCAGTACTGCTCCGCCACCGGTGTGGTGCGGGTCACTAAGCGGCATCTGGCTGCCACCGATGCACCCTCTAAGCTGCGTCAGATCGAAAAGCTGACCTGCAAGGATGTATTCGATTGCGCCAAAGATGGGGACGAGGTAGCACAGCAGGCTCTTGAAAAAGTTTATGCTTACTTAGGCGAATTCCTGGGTAATCTTTGCTGCACCACCAATCCCGAGCGGATCGTGCTGG
Organism: Faecousia sp.; assembly: GCA_045122735.1. Classification (GTDB taxonomy): domain Bacteria; phylum Bacillota; class Clostridia; order Oscillospirales; family Oscillospiraceae; genus Faecousia. Next base: position 15,348 of record JBGVHZ010000004.1, on the reverse strand, counting down.
GCGGCGGTGTGAGCAAGGCCGGTGATGTGCTTCTGAAGGGCATTCGTCCCTATTTTGACAAGTCTGTATTCCACGCCAACCGGGATGTGGAATTCACCCTGGCTGTTCTGGGCAACGACGCAGGCGCTTATGGTGCATTTAAGCTGATCCTGGATGCTGTCTGTTGACAAAAAGCCCATCTTAAGGTATATTCTACCCGTCATGCTGTCACAAAAACAGCAAAGATACATATCCTGATGCAAAGGAGCGATTCTATGCGCACCAGCGGCATTCTGATGCACATCTCCTCCCTGCCCAGCCCTTACGGTATTGGTACGCTGGGCAAAGAAGCCTACCGCTTTGTAGACTTCCTGGAAAGAGCAGGCCAAAAAAATTGGCAGATCCTGCCCCTTTCCCCCACCGGTTACGGTGACTCCCCCTATCAATCCTGTTCTGCTTTTGCCGGCAATCCTTATTTTATCGATTTGGACCGGCTTGTCGAGCGAGGCTATATTACAACAGAAGAAATTACCGCCCTTCACTGGGGCGACGATGCTTCCAATGTGGATTACGGCGCCATTTATCACAGCCGGGATAAGATCCTCCGGCTGGCCTTCTCCCGTTTTCAGATCAAGGAAACTTATGTGAGCTTCCTTCGCAAGAACGGCGATTGGCTGTGGGATTATTCTTTATACATGGCTCTGAAAAACGCCCACAACGGCGCACCCTGGTACACCTGGGAAGATCCCCTGAAGCACCGGGATGCGGATGCTTTGTGGAAAGCCCGTCAGGACCTGAAGGACGAGATCGAGTACCACTGCTTCTGCCAGTATCTGTTCCACAGACAGTGGAAAAAGCTGAAAGCTTACGCCCAGGAAAAGGGCATTTCCATCATTGGCGATGTACCTATCTATGTGCCTTTGGACAGCGTGGAAGTCTGGGCTGACCCGGAAATGTTCTGTCTGGATGCCTCCCTTCGTCCGGAAGCGGTGGCTGGCGTTCCTCCTGATGCTTTCAGCCAGGACGGTCAGCTTTGGGGCAATCCCCTGTATCGCTGGAAGGCCCACGAAGACGATAACTTTGCCTGGTGGATCCGTCGGCTAAAAGCCGCCGCCAAGCTTTATGATGTGGTCCGGCTGGATCACTTCCGTGGCTTTGAAGCCTACTGGGAAGTTCCCTACGGGGATGAGACCGCCAGAGGCGGCAAATGGGTGAAAGGCCCGGATATGAAGTTTATAAAGGCCATCAAAAAGGCTTTGCCCCAGACCGCATTTATTGCAGAGGATCTGGGTGTTATTACCCCGGAAGTGGAGCAAATGAAGGAAGGCTCCGGCTTCCCCGGTATGGCGGTTCTGGAATTTGCTTTTGATTCCCGTACCCCTTCTTCCTATCTGCCTCACAATCTGAAGCCCAACACTGTCTGCTACGTTGGCACCCACGACAATGCCCCTGCGCTTCAGTGGTTCCGGGAGCTGAGTCCCGACAGCCAGGCTTATGCCACCGAATATATGGCACTTTCTTCTCAGGAAGGTGTTGTTTGGGGCGCTATCCGCACCGCCCTTTCCTCCGTTGCTGATCTTTGCATCCTGCAGATGCAGGATCTTTTGGAGGTGGAAGGCAGAATGAACCTGCCCGGCACCTTCGGCGCACCCAACTGGTGCTGGCGAATGGCCACCGGTTTAGATGACCAAATTGCGGATAAACTTTTCCGTATGACAAAACTTTATCAAAGATAAACCCTATGATTGGAGAATAAACTATGCAAATCAACTGCCTGAACATTCTGAAATGGACTGAGGCACAGCTGAAGTACACCCACGACGTTTCCCTGCAGGAAGCATCTGCCCAGGAGCTGCACCAGGCTCTGGGTCAAGCGGTAATGACCGCCATCAGCGACAACTGGAACCATTCCAAGCACACCCGTATGCCCCAGAGAAAGGCTTACTATTTCTCTGCTGAATACCTGATTGGCCGGCTGGTATACGCCAACCTCTTTAACCTGGGTATTCTGGACGAAATGAAGCAGCTCTTTGCCCAGCGTGGTGTGGATCTGGCTATTTTGGAAGATGTGGAAGATGCCGCTTTGGGTAACGGCGGTCTGGGCCGTCTGGCTGCCTGCTTCCTGGATTCTGCTGCCAGCACCAACATCCCCCTGTCCGGCTACGGCCTGCGTTACCGCTTCGGCCTTTTCAAGCAGGCCATCGATGCCAACGGCAGCCAGAAGGAAATGGCTGACGACTGGGCAAAGTTTGGCGATCCCTGGTCCTACCGTCGGTATAACCACACCGTAAAGGTCCACTTTGCCGACCAGACCGTTCTGGCTGTTCCCTATGACGTGCCCGTCATCGGCTACGGCACTGACAACATCAACACCCTGCGTCTGTGGCAGTGCGAGGCCGAAGAAGAACTGGACTTCAACGCCTTTAACGATCAGGACTATCTGCGGGCACTGACCCAGAAGAACCGGGCAGAAGACATCACCCGTGTTCTGTATCCCAACGACTCCACCTGGGAAGGCAAGCGTCTGCGTGTAAAGCAGCAGTATGTGCTGTCCTCCGCTTCTCTGCAGGATATGCTCCGCACCTACAAGACCGCCCACGGCAACGATCTTTCCCACTTTGCTGACTTCTATGCCGTGCAGCTCAACGACACCCACCCTGCCATGTCCATTCCCGAACTAATCCGTCTGCTGATGGTAGAAGGCATGGACTTCGACAGTGCCTTCCATATTGCCCAGAAGACCTTCTCCTACACCAACCACACCGTTATGGGCGAGGCTCTGGAAAAGTGGAATTTGGACCTGCTGCGCTCCGTCGTGCCTGAGATCGTGGATATCATCTGCCGCCTAGATGCCAAGCTCCGCAGCGAGCATCCCGGCCTGTTCATCGTAAATGACAACACCGCCCACATGGCAAACCTGAGCGTATATGTAGGCAGCTATGTGAACGGCGTTGCTGAAATCCACTCCCAGATTTTGAAGGACGATCTGTTCGCCCAGTGGTACGCTGTGTATCCCGAGCGTTTCCAGAATAAGACCAATGGTGTCACCCCCCGTCGCTGGATTGGTCTGTGCAACCCCGAACTGAGCCAGCTCATCAAGTACCGGGTAGGCGGTGACTTCCTGAAGGATCTGAACAAGCTTTCTAAGCTGAAGCCTATGATCGACGATGATATGGTTCGCCAGTTCAACGCCATCAAGTATCAGAAGAAGGAACAGCTCTGCCAGATGGTGGCAAAGCACGAAGGTGTGGTCCTGAACCCCGACTTTATGTTCGATGTGCAGGTCAAGCGTCTCCACGAGTACAAGCGGCAGCTGATGAATGCTCTGTCCATCGTAGACATCTACTTCCGTCTGAAGAACGGCGAACTGCCCAACTTCTACCCCACCGTGTTCCTCTTTGGCGCAAAGGCCGCTCCCGGTTATGCCCGGGCAAAGGCTGTTATCCGGTATATCAACCGGCTGGCTAAGCTGATCAACAACGATCCTGAAGTTTCCGGCAAGATGAAGGTCATCTTCGTGCAGAACTACAACTGCTCCTACGCAGAGTCCATCATCCCCGCCGCCGATGTTTCCGAGCAGATCTCCCCTGCCGGCACAGAAGCCTCCGGCACCGGCAATATGAAGCTGATGCTCAACGGCGCTGTGACCCTGGGCACCTTGGACGGCGCCAATGTGGAGATCGTCAAGGAAGCCGGTATGGAAAACAACTATATCTTCGGCGCTACCGTGGAAGAGATCAACGCCATTAAGGATAGCTACTATCCCCGTGGCATCTATGATAACAACCCCTATCTGCACCGTGCCATCGACACCCTGGTGGACGGCACTGTTCCCACCGACGATGATCTGCGGGATCTGTACCACGCTCTGCTGGACGGCACCCACTGGCACAAGGCTGACCACTACTTCGTGCTGAAGGATTACGACAGCTATATCAATGCCAAGCTGCAGGTCAACAAAGATTATGCAGACCGGCTGAACTTCGGCAGAAAGTGCCTGATGAATGTGGCAAGCGGCGGTAAGTTCTCTTCCGACCGTACTATTGCACAGTACGCAGAAGAAATTTGGCACGTCACTCCCACTCAGTATTAAAAAACGACCCCCTGATGCAAATCCTGCATCAGGGGGTATCTTTTTATTGATTTTTGCGGCTGTCCAATCGCTCCATCCGCTCCAGAGCTTTGATAAGTCTTGGGCGGTTATACCGCTGAATGATAGCAAAAACAAGATTGCCGATGATGGCAAGGCAAAAACAGATAATTCCGCCCAGCCCGGGCCAGATCCTAAGAAAAGGCAGGCACAAAACGATCAGCTGATAATGGACGATCTCTGCCACGCAGGTCTCCTGAATGAGCCGGCGCAGATTTTCCTTGTCCGGCTTCATATTGACCTTCTTTTCATACATATCCTTATACCGCTTGCTGGCATCCGGCACCCGATCCTTCCATTTTTTAACCCGGAGCTTGCGGTAGAGCTTACCGCTTTTTTCCCAGGAGAAGGGTCGGAAGGGAAACTTATCCCACAAAAACCATTTCCGGTCATATAAATTGCCGATATAGCGCATAACGATGCCGGCAACGCCTGCATGCAGAGCGCACCTGAAAAACAGCTTCATAGGGCAAGCCTCCTTTCTGCTAAATCTGTGTAAAGTAGAATAGTATATAATTATGAAAGAATTGTTAAAATACCAAAGATTTCTTGCGATTTTTTTGGAAAATGGTATGATAATAAAAAAGGAGGGGGTTTTATGCGCAATACCACCTTATGTTACATTTTAGATGGCACAAAAGTGCTGATGCTCCACCGCACCAAAAAGGAAAAAGACATCAACAAGGATAAATGGATCGGCATTGGCGGCAAATTTGAAGGTGCAGAAAGTCCCGATGAATGTTTGCTGCGGGAGGCTTGGGAAGAAACAGGTCTTATGCTGACCGAGTATGCCTGCCGTGGGGTGGTGACCTTTATCACGGAAAATGACCATTCTCAAGACCAGCATATGTATCTTTTCACCGCCACCGGCTTTGAAGGAAACCTGAAGGATTGTGACGAAGGTGACCTGCAATGGGTAGAACGGAGCTTTTTAGATGCGCTTCCTAAATGGGAAGGAGATAAGATCTTTTTGGATCTTCTGTGGCAGGATGCGCCCTTCTTCCTGCTGACCCTCCGCTACAATGGGGACAAGCTCACCGAAGCGGTGCTGAACGGCAAAAAGATACGATGATTCTATCATAGAAAAAAGGAATAATCCACCGAAAGCCTGCCTTTGTTAAATTTACACTGTTATAAGAAAGACCCAGCGATCACAATGGTGACGCTGGGTCTTTTTTCATTTTGTTAACTTGCGGTAGACATCCCAATTGGTGCGATCGATGGTCAGCGGAGAAATGGAAATATAGCCGTGCATAACCGCATCGGTGTCCAGGGTGTCATTTTGGCTGTCCTCCCAAACCGGCAGACCGTTGGGCTTCCACAGATCGTTTTCAATGGGCTGAAAATCATCGGAGAAATAGGGGCCGCCCTGATGGGTGATCCGGATGCCCTTGGTTTCCGTGGGGATATTCACATTATACAATGTATGGATGGAGAAAAGGTCCTTCTCCCGGAAGTAGTTCAGGATCTCATCCAATTTTTCCGTGGCAGTGGGGTAATTGGCCCAGGTGGTGGAAATGGCAACGGAGGGGATACCCAAATTCACACCTTCGCTGGCGGCAGCCACTGTGCCGGAGTACATAATATCAGAACCGATGTTCAGACCTCTGTTGATACCGGAGATCACCAGATCGAATTCCATTTTCATACCCAGCACCGCAATGCGAACGCAGTCTGCGGGGGTGGAATCTACCGACCAAATGGTCACATCGGGAGCAAGCTGCACCTGCTTTACTTCAAAGGGATTGCGGATCTCAAAGCTGTGGCTTTTGCCGCTTTGCTCCACCTTGGGAACAAAAACGGTGACTTCGCCCAGCTTTTGACACCAGCGGATCAGGGGCAGCAGCTGGTCAGCGTGCATACCGTCGTCATTTGTAATCAGTATTCTCATAGCCAACCCTCGTTTGTTTCCTTGTATTCCTTTACATGGGCATCCAGATCCCGGAGCAGCTGTTCCATTTCTTCCTTGCTGTAGACCGTTGCGCCACTGGCACAGGCGTGACCGCCGCCGTGATACTTTTCAGCAATGGTGTTGATGTGGACAAAACGGGAGCGCAGACGGACACGGATCGTGCCGGCCTCGTCGTTATTATCGATGAAAACAGCCCAGCTGATGCAGCCACGGATAGCATCCATAGTGCCCACACAGGCGCTGGCCTGCTCCAAGGTCAGGTTAAACTTCTCCTGCATAGCCTTATCCACATACAAATAGGCAACACCGTTTTCCGTCCGCTCCATATGCTCGTAAACATAGGCCTTAAACTTCAAATATTCAAAGGCTTCCAGGTACAGGCGGGCGTAAATGGTCTCTGTGTCCACACCCACATCCAAAAGGATGCCTGCATAGCGCATGGTATCACCGCTGACGCCCTCGTACTTGAACCGGCCGGAGTCGGTGACCATACCGGTATAGAGGTAACCGGCAGCTTCGGAATCAATCTTCAGCACATCCTTGAAGGTGTCGTAGAACTTGACGATCATCTCGCAGCAGGAGGAGCGTTCCTCTTCTACCCACTGGTAATTACCATAATTTTCCAGGGGGATGTGGTGGTCGATCTTGATCAGTTCCTTGCACAGGGCGTACTTTTTGTTGGAGATCCGGGATTCAGAGGCGGTATCCAGCACGATACCCAAAGCGCTCTGATAAATTTCATCTGCCACTTCTTCGTCTTCCGGGCCCATAAATTCCAGGTAGGCTGCCAGATCGTGATCGATCAGGTAGATTTCCTTTTCCGGGAAGCTAAGCTGCAAAATGGCCTTCAGCCCCTTAGTTGCGCCTACGCAGTCGCCATCGTTGCGGATATGGCGGAAGATCATGATCCGGTCGTATTCCCGGATCTTATTCAAAATCTGTTCCATAATTTCTCTATTCATCTTTATTCTCCTGATAAGTTGTCTAGATCCTGAAGCATTGCCATAGCGGTTTCCCGGTCTGCCACGGTGGCGCCGCTGGCCTTGGCGTGACCGCCGCCGCCATACTTTACGGCAATGGGGTTGATGTTATAAATGCTGGAGCGCAGCTCACACTGCACGCCATTGTCTGTTTCGGTGAAGTTACACCAGATATCTACATTCTTGATATCCGCCATGGTATTCACCATACCTCTGGAAATGGTGAACAGGTCTACGCCCAGCTCTGCCACCTCTTCCTTAGTGGTGTAAATGTAGGCCACATTGTTGGCGGTGAACTGAATTTTCAGCACGAACTTGGCCTTCAGCTTCTTGCCCTCAATGGAGTCAGCGTACAGGTGGCGATAAATTTCCGTGATGTCAAAGGGGATTTCCAGCAGGAAGGATGCCAAGCTGAAAGTGCGGGAAGTGGTAGCATCGTAGCGGAAACGGCCGGAGTCGGTGACCATACCGGTATACAGCGCCTTGGCAGCAATGGGATTCAGCCGCAGACCGCTTTCCTTTGCCAAATGGGCAACCAAACCGCAGCAGCTTTCATAACTGCTGTCGATCACTTCATTGTCTGCAATGGCACCGGTGAACAGATGGTGATCCATACGAACAGTCTTTTTTGCCAGGGTGTAGCGATCGTCATTGATCATATTGACACCGCCACAGTCCAAGATCACTGCGAGGGCATCTTCATAGTAGCTGTCGGGGATCTCGTCCGGCGTAGAGCCTTCCACAAAGCCGAAAAATCCGGGGGCATCGCCTACGGCATAGACTTCTTTTTCGGGAAAATTCTCTTTGATAATATATTTCAGACCCACCTGGCTGCCGATGGCATCCCCGTCCGGTCTGCCGTGACGGTGGATAATGATCCGGTTAAATGCCCGCAGGTCTTCTAAGATTGCTTCAAACATAGTTTATTCCTCGTTCTTTAGATTTGTCAGAATGGCTTTCTAACAGAATAGTATAAAATATTTTCGGCATAATTGCAACAATTTTCTTAATACAGGAACTGCCGGTTGACAGAATATGCCCCGAAAGGTAAAATAAGAGCAGGAAGGTGAAGAAAATGAGTTGCATTAAGACCCGCTCCGGCATTATGTTTGATCCCCTTGCCCCCAAGGCAGAGGAGATCGTCATTACCGATATTGCCCACTCTTTGAGTATGCTTTGCCGTGCCAACGGCCATTTCAAGCAGTTTTATTCTGTAGGCCAGCACTGCATCAACTGCGCCAGAGAGGCTGCTGCCCGAGGCTATTCCCGTCGGGTGCAGCTGGCCTGCCTGCTTCACGATGGCAGCGAGGCCTACTTATCCGATGTGACCCGCCCTGTAAAGGAGGAGCTTCCCCGATATGTGGAGATCGAAGAGCCTCTGCAAGCGGTGATTTGGGAAAAGTATTTGGGTTCACCCCTGACGAAAGAGGAGTACGACCAGGTATTCGATATTGACGACGCCATGCTTTACTGTGAGTTTTTGGCTTTGATGGATACGCCCTTGCCCGGTCTTCCCACCGAGCTTACTTCCAAGCCCACCATCGATTTTATGGAGTTTGATCTGTGCAGGAAAACCTATCTGGCACTTTTTGAAGAACTCAAAACGCCCTGCGGTTGATCCGCAGGGCGCTCTTTTTTATTTGATTTCCTCCAAAAACCAGCGGACGCTGTGCAGGGAGCAGTAATCGTCACCGGGACACTTCTGATAGTACAAGGTGAAAATATCACCGTTGCTTAGCTCCACAGAGGAAGGATAGCCGTGATCCCAGGCCGGGGTTCCGGTGGATTCTTCGGGGCTGAGCATCACTTCCTCAGACCAGGTCTTGCCGTAGTCATAACTGACCTGGGCATACTGGCCCATAGGCTCCAGCCGACGGGAATAAACCAAAACCACTGCGCCGGAGGAGTGCTGCAGCAAATGGGGCGGCGCACCATGCTGATCCTCATGGAATACAGAATTTTCCCAAGTTTTTCCGTTGTCGTGGGAAATAGTAGTATAGACCCGCAGGCTCTTCATAACCGGCTTGTAGGTATTTTCATACCGCACAGCCACCAAAACATCACCGTTTGCCATCTGGATGGCGTGGGGCTCATGGCAGGCCTGATCCGCTCCTTCCGGCATAGGAATATAAGAAAGGAACTCCCAGGTTTCGCCATCGTCCTTGCTTTGGAACATTTGGATCCGTGTGGTGTAATCCAGGCTTTCAAAGGAGCCGTTTTCCACGATACTGCCAACAAAAAGGAGCGTACCATCCGTCAAGCGGCAAGGGCCGTGGGGGCTGGAAACAGGTGCCTTTCTGGGTTCAGACCAGGTCATACCGTTATCCCGGGAGATACGGGTCCAGCAGCCGGGACGCATTTGCTCCGCCGGCAGAGTTTCCCACAGCTTACGCATACCCATAGCAAGGGGGGTACTGACATTTATATGGGGCTTGCCGTCTTCCAGGTCAAAATCCTTGAACTTTTCTACCGGGGTGCTGAAATAGGTAAGGAGCAGATTGCCGTCACCCCAAGCCAGCAGGCCTGCATCTCTGTCATCCAGATAGGTATCGTTGATAATAACGGGGCAGGACCAGGTTTCACCCTCATCCTTGCTGACATACATCAGATCCTTGCCGAAGGGGCAAACATGGTTCAGCCGGTGGCCGGAAGCGGCAGCAAACAATGTGCCATCCTCAGCCTTTGCCACCGTGGGCCAGGCCTGATAGCGGAAAGGACCATCCGTATGACGGGAAACGATCTTATGTTCCATAAATCTTCCTCCCAGGTAAAATATTTTCTGTCCCAATTATACCACGGCAAACTTTGCTTGTAAAGTTTACCGTAAGCCGATTATTCCCCCGTTGCCGTCCTAGGGGACAAATGGGCAAGCAGAAGCAAAAGCCCTCTGCAGCTTTGCAGAGGGCATTTTGGTTTATTTCGTTGGCACTTCCCTTAGAAACGGATGTAACCCACACCGTCTTCGATCTCGATCTTGGTGCCGTAGGGGGCAGAAAGCTCTGCCAAATACTTGAGGATCTTCTCGCTCTTGTTCATAACGGGTCTGCCCTTCTGGGATCTGGACTTTTCCATATTCAGGGTCACAGGGTACAGCTGCACTTCGGTGATCTTCCCATCCTCCATCGTCCAGGCGGCCATCACTGCGTTCCAAATCTCCCACAGTGTGCCGTAGCCGGCTGTGCCGAACTTGGAGCGGCGGTCCATATATTCGCCCACCTTCATATCGGGGGTGTAGCCTTGGTTGACATAGGCGTCCCAGGGCTGATACTGCACAGTTTCCGTTTCAAAAATATAGTTACCGATGGAGTAGAAAATAAGGCCGTCCTTATATTTTTCGATGCCCTGCAGCTCGTGGGGGCCGTGGCCGATGATCACATCTGCGCCGGCATCAATACAGGTGTGGGCAAAGGTCTCGATAAACTGGGAGGGCTTGTTGGGCTGCAGCTCATCGTAGAAGTGGCTGTGAATGCTCACCAGCACCACATCTGCCTGCTTCTTGGCCTCCTTGATTTCTTTAACCATCCGCTCCATATCGCCTGCGTGGGGAACAGACTCCACCCAGCAGTGATCGTCCAAAATAAAACGATTAGCGCCAAAGGGGAACTGTCCTTCGGGGTAAGGGGCGGTGTAGCCCAGTGCGATGCTCCGCTCTGTGGAGGCATTGACCTTTGTGACCTGGGCAAGCTCCTTTACCATATCAAAATGAGGCTGATCCACATGGAAGCGCTTTAAGTAACGCACAGGGTTTGCGCCGGGACGGCCGGGCAGATCTCCGGTCTGTGCGCCTGCCCGGGCAGAATCATCATTGGAAGAATTGCAGGCGATCAGCGCAACACGGGCATGCCGGGTCTCCAGATAGGCGGGCTTGGAGGCATCGCCTAAATCCTTGCCTGTGCCGGCAAAGACCATATCCCGCTTTTTCAGATGCTCGATGGTTGCCAAAACACCGCTGTGGCTATAGTCGCAGGAGTGGTTATTGGCAGTATTAAACAGATTAAAGCCATATTCCTTCATATCATCCAGAATGCGGGGGTCGGACATGGCCCAGGTGCCGCCGCTCTGGGCAGCGGGAATGCCCTCTCTGTCGTGGAAGGTGCTCTCCAAATTAAGAAATGCCACATCGTGGGCCTTCACACAGGCCTGCACCTCGTCAAAGCCTTCGTAGCCGCCCTTGGGAAGCCGCTTGGTGGCAAAGGCGTCACCTGCTGCAATAAATGTTGTTTTTGCCATGCTCTTCTACCTCTCTTATACAAAGTGGAAATTAGTATAAAGTTTCCTTCTTAGGAAAGAATAGCATATTTTTTATGAGAAAACAAGTCTGTCGGCACCACCCGGTGGGAAGAAGTATAAAATGCCCTCTGCGAAAACTCGCAGAGGGCGGTTTCTTCGTTTATGCGACGGATCGCTTCCAGGTTTTGCAATTACTCCAATTTCAGGAGCAGGCCTAAGCTCCGCTTTGCGCTGATCTCCACATATTGCTCAGAATAGGTATTCCAGTCGGTATTGACATAGCCAACATTTTCACCGCACATAAGTCGTAGAAAGTTGCTATATAAAATAAGGGCCGCAAGCGCGGCCCTTTGGGGTGTATCTTAAATGGTGCCGGTGACGATCAAAGTGGCAATACCCGGTGTGCCGGTGTAGGCACCGGTAACGGGATCCTGGGTATAGGTGGCGGCAGGTACAAGGATCTGTCCGGGGACGGTGGTAAACAGACCTGTTGCCTCATCATAGTTATACTGCACCCCTTCTGTCCAGGCAGCACCATTGAAGGTTACCACCAGATCCGTAAGAATCGGATCAAAAGTATCGGTAATGGCGGCATTGTCGGTGGCAACCACTGCTTCATTGCCGGTATTTTGGATCACAAAGGTGTAGGTGACTCTATCGTTATCCACCACCTGAGTGGGCGTAATGGATTTGCTGATGGTTAGTTCGGCTTCCGTTGCCGCATCCACGGTTTCTGTGGCAGTGATGGGCTCATTGATCCCGTTGCCGGTAACTGTGACAGTATTGACGATGGTGCCGCCCACTGCAGGGTCAGCAAATTCATTGGCACGAGCCTGATAGACCAGCACACCATCGGAACCGCTGGGCAGATTGATCCCCGTGATCACCAAGGGAGGTCCTGCTGTGACCGCCGGTGCGGCCTGCGGAACACCATCTACAAAGAAGGCTGCAGAGCCGGCTTCATAGGTCAAAGGGTATCGGGTGTTGCCTGCAAATTCGTAAGCACCCAGGTCATCGGTAATGGTCAAATTGGTAAGGGCGGCATTCCCCGTATTGCGAAGGGTAACCACATAGGTCACCAGCTGGCCTGGAGCATAAACACCCTCAATGGCTGTTTTGGCGGCCGCCACCACATCCAGAATTTCGCCGAAGGCAATGTTGGAGTTGGTGGTGTTTCCCCCGTAGGTCAGGGTGGCCTGGTTGGAAAAGATAGCCATGATCTTCCTCCTGATTTGGCATATTCCGGGTTTCCCCGGTACGCCATTCTATTCCCTTACACCAAAATTTGACACTTTTTATATTTGGCTCACGAATAACCACGCAAAAAAGCAAATGCCCTCTGCGAAGATTCGCAGAGGGCATTTGCTTATTTTATGCGATGGATCGTTGCCAAGCAATACGCCTTTTATAATTACTCCAATTTCAGGAGCAGGCCCAAAATCCGCTTTGCGCTGATCTCGATCTGCTGACGGGAGATCAGGCCTCTGTCCATAGCTTCCTCCGGTGTCTTCTGTCCGCCACCGCAGCCAACCAGGCTCAGCAGCATAACGGCCACCAGGATCAGTGCCATTACCTTCTGAATGAGATTTCTCATAATTTAGGTCCCCCTTTAAATTTTTAGGTCATTGCTTATTTGTAAATATAAAATCCGTTTCCTACAATTTGTTGGGATTCGGAATAAATGATAAAGGCCTGCGGATCCATTTCCAGTATTTTGCGCTGAAATTCCGGAATTTCACTTTCCTTCAAGGCACATATCATCATTTTTTTCGGTGTATTGGTATATACGCCGGTCACATCCACCATAGTTACGCCTCTGGGAGATGTGTGAATAAGGTGTTCTGCGATGGCCTGTCCTCTATCGGTGATGATAAAGGCCAGCTTGGAAACATTTAGGTTTCGCATCAGCAGATCAATGATGGTGGTGGAAATAAAGAGCGCCATAATGCCGTATAAAACCGCTTCCGCATTGTGGAATGTCACATAGGACAGCGCGATAATGAAAAGATCCACTCCCAGTAAGATCTTACCGATCTTCCAGTGGGGAAATTTGTGCTGGATCAGCCGTCCCAAGATATCGGAGCCACCGGTGGTGCTCTGCTGGCTCAGCACGATGCCGATGCCGCCACCAAAAAGGGCAGAACCGAAGAGCGTTGCCAGCAAAATATTATCTGTTACCGGAGGCATCCAGGAAAACAGTTCCATAAACACGGACAAAAGCACAATACAGACAAGGGTCTTTGCCACAAACTTCTTGCCTAAAACGAAGAGGCTGACCAGCAGCAGGACCCCATTGATCAGGGCATTTGTCACAGAAGGCTTCAGCCCCACAGCGTAAAATACCACTGTGGAAAGACCGGAAGAGCCGCCGTTAACGATCTTATTAGGCACCAGGAATAAACTGATGGCCATTGCCGTCACCGCAATGCCAAGTAAGATTAGTCCATAGGATTTTAATTTTTCTTTCATTTTTATTTATTCAGCATGAATGCCTTTTCGCCACGCTTACGCACTTCGGATTCGGGAATGCCCAGCTCTCTGGCGATGATCTCGATGACATGGGGGCTGCAGAAGCCGCTCTGGCAGCGACCCATACCGGCACGGACGCGGCGCTTTACAGCATCCAGGGTCTTAGCACCTACAGGTCTGTGGATAGCCTGCAGGATCTCGCTTTCGGTGACCTGCTCGCAGCGGCAGATGATCTTGCCATAGAGAGGATCGGAAGCGATCAGTGCATCCTTTTCTTCAATGGACTTTTCGGCGAAGCGGATGATGCCCTTGCGGGTACGCTTCCAGCCAACCTTACGCTCCAGCTGGAGGCCGGCTTCCTTCAGGCCGTGTACGATGTAACCTGCAATACCCACGCTGGCGGTCAGGCCGGTAGAACGAACGCCGGAGATGCCCACATAACCCTTCACCTTTTCGGAGAAGCGGATATCATAGCCTTCCGGCAGTCTGGCAGGACGGGCACCCACGAACTGGGTGATGGTGTCTTCAAAGTGGAGGCCGGGCACCATATTCAATGCCTGTGCCTTGATGCTTGCAAGGCCTTCGGCAGTGGTCTTCTTATCGGTCTTGTCTTCCACATCGTCAGCAGTGGGGCCAACCAGCATATTGTTGTCCACAGTGGGGATCACCAACACGCCTCTGGTCTTGGGGCTGGGAACGGAGGAGATGATGTGGGAAACCTTAACGGGTGTGTCGTGGGAGAATACATAGAATTCGCCCTTACGGGGATGGACGGTGAAGTCGCACTCGTCAACCATCTTTGCGATGTCGTCGCAGTGCAGACCGGCAGCGTTGATCACCCAGTCGGCTTCAAATTCACCCTTGGTGGTATGTACCTTGTGGATCTTGCCGTCAGACACATCCATGCCCACGACCTTGCAGTCCAGCACGAATTCTGCGCCGTTTTCTGCAGCGTTTTCTGCCATTGCGGAAACGAAGATGAACTGGTTGGCCTGACGGTCACGGGGGCTGTAAATACCGCCCAGGATTTCAGGGTTCAGCACAGGTTCCATTTCCAGGATATCCTGGGCGGGAAGGATCTCGTAGTCATATACACCGTTCTGGAAAGCACGCTCGGTCAGACCTTTGGCGGTTTCCATCTGGTCGGGATACAGAATGGGCGCAATACTGCCGCATTCAATAACAGGCACATCCAGATCCTTACAGATCTGCATGATCATGCTGTGGGCGATGGTGCGGAGTCTGCACTCCAGCGTGCCTACAGGCATGGTAGCGCTGGTGGAAAACAGGCCGCTGTTGGACTTGGAAGCATCGCCGCCAACATCATCGTTCTTATCCAGAACCGTTACTTTCAAATTATACTTGGAAAGTTCTCTTGCCAGGGCGCAACCAACGGCGCCGGCACCAATAATCAATACATCCGTATTCATTTTTATGCCTCCAATGTCATAGCGGCTACCAGATTTACGCCGGTATCCAGGAAGTTTTCAGCCAGGACAGCGACACGGAACAAGCGTACTTGGCGTTTATCTGCAAACGGCTCAAGCTGAATTTTAGGAAGCTGTCAGTAGAAGAACGGAAGTGGCTGAAAAAGATTGCGGAAAAATCCGACTTGCTGAAGAATCCAA
>JBGVHZ010000003.1:0-35124 GCA_045122735.1 Faecousia sp. | reverse complement strand
ACCACAATGCCCGGCGTATCCGGGTCGCCGGTGGACAGAACAACATTCATCCTGTTGGGCAAAGGCTTGCCCCCGGGGAAGTCTGCAAGGGTCTTTCGACCTACGATCACCATAGCCCCCTTGGTTGTCTCCCGGAAAAATTTCCGGTCAGCGCTGATGGCGATGGGCTGGGTGCCGCAGCAGCCGATGCCCCAATCATCATATACAGCAACGATCGCTTCCATAGTCTACCTCAAATGGCCATAGGAATTTCAAACTCAAAGGGATGGAACTGATAGTCTTCCACCTTGAAGCTATCCTTGGTAAAGGCATAGAAATCGGTAATGCTTTCGTCCAAAGTTACCTTGGGAGCAGGGAAGCCTTCTCGTTCAATCATAGCCTTCACAGCAGGAATGTGCCGGTCGTAAATGTGGCAGTCAGCGATCACATGCACCAGCTCACCGGGCTTCAGACCTGCGACCTGGGCCATCATCATAGTCAGCATAGCGTACTGACACACGTTCCAGTTGTTGGCGGTGAGCATATCCTGAGAACGCTGATTGAGGATCGCGTTCAGGGTGTTACCGGTCACATTAAAGGTCATGGAGTAGGCACAGGGATAAAGATTCATCTCGTGCAGATCCTGGAAGTTGTAAATGTTGGTCATGATCCGGCGGGAAGCAGGATTGTTTTTTAGATCGTAGATCACCCGATCCACCTGATCGAACATACCTTCCTTGTACTGATGCTGAATGCCTAGCTGATAGCCGTAGGCCTTGCCGATGGTGCCGTCTTCACCGGCCCATTCATCCCAAACATGGCTGCCAAGATCGCAGATACGGTTGGATTTTTTCTGCCAGATCCAAAGAAGCTCGTCCAGAGCGCTCTTCCAGTAGGTGCGGCGCAAAGTCATCAGAGGGAATTCTTCCTGCAGATTATAGCGGTTGACCACACCGAACTTCTTGACGGTGTGGGCAGGTGTGCCGTCAGCCCAGCGGGGACGGACTTCCAGATCCGTATCATAGAAACCGTTTTCCAAAATGTCGATACACGTTTGCCGGTATAGTTCATCTGCTCTGCTCATAGCGCCCTCCTGTGTTTTTGAAATATTTCTCCCATTATAGCACGCAAATTCTCTCGTTTCAATAGAAATCATGGAATCTACCGGGGGTAGAGAAGGTTTTTTCTCGGTAGATTGTAATTTTAGGTGATGTGTAGTATACTGTTCAAAAACAGAAGGAGGGAATGGCCATGGCACTTTCTGCGGCAATGGTTCGCTCGCAACTGAAAAGAATAAAGTCCGTTATGGCCAATCTCTCGGTGGATGCCAACCGGAAAGGACAGAGCCTGGCCGGAGAACTGATGGAACTGCGCCACCGGAAAGAAGTGATGGTGAAAAACCATTCCTTTTCCTGCTTTGAAGGCGCTTGGGTCATGCCCAAGGAGGAACGCCGCCAGGGCGTGATCCTGTACCTGCACGGTGGCGGCTATGTGTATGGCGATTTGAAGTACGCCAAAGGCTTTGCGTCCACCTTGGCTGTTCAATGCGGTATGCGTGTGCTGTGTATCGGTTATCGGCTTGCTCCGGAGGATCCATTTCCTGCGGCATTGGAAGATGCCCTGGAAAGCTATAAGTATCTATTGGATAAAGGCTATGCTCCGGAACAGATCGCCCTTTGTGGGGAAAGTGCCGGCGGTGGCCTTTGCTATAGCCTTTGTCTAAAACTGAAGGAGTTGGGTCTTTCCCAACCCGGCGGTATTATTGCCATTTCTCCCTGGGTGGACCTGACCGCTTCCGGCCCTTCCTATGCGGAAAATGCAGCAGTTGACCCCAGCCTTACGATGGAACTGGTGAAATTCTTTGCAAAGCAGTATGCTGTAGATTTTGAAGACCCTTATGTTTCTCCTTTGTTTGGGGATCTTTCCCAACTGCCGCCTTCTATTATTTTTGCGGCAAAAGAGGAAATCCTTTTAAGTGACTCTGTCAGCTTGCGGGATAAGCTGTTGGCACAAGGCTGCAAATGTAAGCTTTTTGTAAAACCGGAGCGTTGGCACGCCTATGTGGTTTATGATCTGGAGGAGGACGAGGAGGATTTTCGTCTTATCAATCATTTTCTCAATAAGTATATTGCCTCTGCAAAAATGCTGCGTTGGCTTCGCCTCGACAATGCGGCAAAAATCTATCCTGCGGCCAGAAGTAAAAGCTGGAGCAATGTATTCCGGGTATCTGTCACGCTGAAAGATGAAATCAACCCTGTGATTATGAAAAGCGCCCTGGATGTAACCCTTCGCCGTTTTCCTTCCATCAGCGCCAGATTGCGAAAGGGGCTGTTCTGGTACTATTTGGAACAGCTGAAGGATGCACCGCCTATCAGTATTGAGCATAGTTATCCGCTGATCGGCATGAATAAAAAGCAGGTGAGAAAGTGCGCCTTGCGTGTGATCGTTTACAAAAACCGCTTGGCGCTGGAGCTGTTCCATGCCCTCACCGACGGCACCGGCGGGATGATCTTCCTGAAAAGCCTGACCGCAGAATACTTGCAGCAGGCTTACGGTGTCCACATCCCTGCAGAGCAGGGCGTATTGGGCAGGTTGGAATATCCCAGCAGCGAAGAATTGGAGGATAGCTTTCAAAAATATGCAGGCCCGGTGGCAGCCAGCCGCAAAGAAAACGATGCCTTCCACCTGCCCGGCACGAAGTGTGCGGACGGCTTTCTGCACCTGACCTGCTTCAAAGTGAACGCCAAAGAAGCACTGGATCGGGCACACAGCTACGGTGTCAGTTTGACAGTATTTCTTACCGCTGCTTTAATGCAGGCGATGCAGCAACTGCAGAGCGCCCAGGGAGGCAATCCTAAGCGTCGCAAAGCCATCAAGATATTAATTCCTGTCAATCTTCGTAATCTGTTCCCAAGTAGATCTGTCCGGAATTTTGCCCTCTATACCACCCCGGAAATCGATCCAAAACAAGGGGAGTACTCCTTTGAAGAGATCTGCAAGGTGATCCACCACTGGATCGGTGTGGATGTAACGCCCAAGAAAATGGCGGCAAAGATCGCCACCAATGTAAACAGTGAACGGCTATTGGCGGTCCGCCTTTTGCCCCTGTTTATCAAAAATCCCATTATGAAGCTGATCTATCATCTTACCGGTGAACGAAAATCCTGCTTCTGTATGTCCAATTTGGGAAATGTGAAGCTTCCGGAAGAAATGATGCCCTATGTGGAGCGTTTTGACTTTATCCTGGGCCCCCAGGCCACCACTCCCAATAACTGCGGCGTGTTGTCCTTCGGAGATACGCTGTATATCAATTTTATTCGCAGCATTGAGGAGCCGTTTTTGGAGCAGGCTTTCTTCCGTGTTCTGCAGGAGCAGGGGCTGCAAGCTTGCGTAGAAAGCAACAGAAAGGAGTAAAGCTATGTACTGTGTAAAATGTGGCGTAGAACTATCGGATACAGAAAAGACCTGCCCCCTTTGCGGTACCGTGCCTTACCACCCTGAACTGGAGCGGCAGGAGGCAGAGCCGCTGTATCCGCGGATGGTTTACCCTCAGCGGCAACTCCGCCCGGCAGGCTGGCTGTTTTTCACCACCTTTGCAAGCGTGATCTCCATTTTGGTGGCCTGTATCTGTGACCTGCATATCAGCGATTCCATCACCTGGTCCGGCTATGTAGCAGGTGCACTGCTGCTGATATATTCCGTGATCGTGTTGCCCTATTGGTTCCCCAAGCCAAATCCCATTTTGCTGGTACCGATCTGTTTTACGGTGCTGGGATGCTACCTTCTGTATATCAGCTTGGCAACGGACGGCAGATGGTTTTTGAGCTTTGCCTTCCCGGTGGTGGGTGGCATCGGTCTCATTACCACCGCAATGGTGGTGCTGGTGCGCTGCATCGGCAAGGGACACTTCTTTATTATCGGCGGCGGTGTGATCGCCTATGGCTGCTTTATGATGCTTGTGGAGTTCTTTATCCACATCACATTTCATAGGCCTATGACCTTCTGGTCGCTGTTCCCTCTGGGTGTTTTGTGCTTGCTCGGCCTGTTCATACTGGCAGTGGGCATCCTCAAACCCCTTCGCAACTACCTTGCCCAAAAACTGTTTTTCTAATTTTTGACTTTTTACGAAAAAGGTATTGACAAAAGACCTTTTCTTCGTTATAATGGCAAGGCTTTGGACGATTAGCTCAGCTGGCTAGAGCATCCGCTTGACGTGCGGAAGGTCATAGGTTCGAGTCCTATATCGTCCACCATAGGAGATCGCTTCGAAAGAAGCGGTCTTTTTTTGTCAAGCGAGCAACCGCTTGCAGTGGGTCAGGTTACAGGTTCGAGTCCTATATCGTCCACCAAAAAATAACACCACCCAATCGGGTGGTGTTATTTTTTGGTTTGTACGATAGGACTCGAACAGGGCGGCGGTCCGCAGACCGCAAAGAAGTGTCCGGTGGACACTTCTTTAGCCCGCGGAAGAGTCCTATTGCTTGACGGATGCAGGCAGAGCCCGTGGACAGCAAGCAATTTTGTTATTAAGAAAGACCACCCAATCGGGTGGTCTTTTTTGTTGTATTATCCGTCTTTTCTGCAATCTACCATGGAAACGGTCAGCACACCGGGGAGGGTCTTGATGAGTGCCACAGTGGCTCTGCCCTGGTCCATGACACCCATTTCGTAGATGGCTTCGGTGTATCTGCCGGTATCTACGCAAGAGGTGAGGGCGTAGGGGATGCTTTCGTGGTCCAGGATCTGCTCAGCTTCTTCCAGCGCATCGCTTTTTTCGCAGCGGATGATCAGCAGGTAAGGCTTGTCGGCCTTGTCCATATACTTGACGGAGAGCAGGCACACAAGACCGGCTACGGCGCAGCCGATGACCGTCAGCAGGTAGAAGCCAGCACCGGCGGTAATACCTGCAGCCACAGCCCAGAAGAGGAATGCGGTGTCTGCAGGGTCCTTCACAGCAGTACGGAAACGGACGATAGACAGCGCACCCACCATACCGAGGGACAGCGCCAGGTTAGAGGTGATGGTCAGCACCATGGTAGCGGTGATAGCGCACATCAGCAGCAAGGTTATCATAAAGCTGCGACCCACAGCCACTTTTTGCATGGTCTTTTTGTAAATAAAGAGAATGAAGATGCCGGCCAAAAGGGAGAAAATCAGCGCCAGCAGGATGTGCAGCAGGGAAAGGCTGCCGTCCAGCCGTTCCAGCACACTGTTTTTGATCATATCCAAGAAATTCATACGTATTAGACTCCTAACTGTTCGCGACAAAGCGCGTATTTGGAAAGAGAAAGCTGAGGTGCCTGTACCCGGGTCAGTTTCCGGGCGAAGGCGGGGATATGGGAACCATATTTGATCTCCATAACCACACTGCCGGGGGCAAGGACGGTTCTGCCGTGGACAGAACGATCTGTCAAGGCATCTCCGTCCCGGGGGATGGCCTCAATGTTTTTATCAAAGGTCAGCCGGAAATCGCTGCCGGGGTGGTAAAAGGCATCCCGTTCATAGCGGATAGCCACCACCGGGCGAAAGGCCTTTGCCTGCAGCTGCTGCACAAGCTCCCTGGCTGTGCCGTCAAACTGCTCCCAGGCACCGGGCTGGGTCAGAATGTCCAACTGGGCTTTTTCGATGGGGGCGGAGATCTTTTGGGTGAGGATCCCTCGCTTGTCCTTTCGCTCCAATTTGATAAATCCCTCGTTGCAATCGTAGGTGCGCACACGGAATTTGCTGTGCAGAGCCAGACCGTCCAGCTTTTCGTAGAGGCCTGTGTCCTGGGGGTCATCGTAATATAGAGAGGTGATGGTGTAGCAGCCCCGGTCGCCGTGGGTATCGGGAAGCAGTGCCATAATGGCCCGTTCCCGTAAGATGGCATATTGGGCATGGGTGAGGATGTATTTTTCTTCGTGTCTACTGAGCATACTCACACCTCGAATCCGTAATCCCGCATTTGCTGGTCGGTAAGGCCGAAGAAGGCTTTTACATCGGGGATGAAGTAGCTGTTCCGCTTCCGGGCGAAGTTGCGAAGACCCTCCACCTGCTTTTCCCAGCCGCTGACACTGCCACCCCAGCGGCGGCATTCCTTAGCCATATCAGCCTGCAAAAGATCCTGGAAGTAGTCGATCCGATCTACCACCACTTTTTCATTCCAAACGGTGTTCACCTGATAGGCGATCCGCCGGATGAAGGTGTCCCGGAATTCAGAATTTTTGATCAGCTTTACGATCAGCACTCTGGACATAATGTCAAGAGACCAGATGTTACCTTTGATGAGGTTATAGCGTACGCTGTCAGCGGAAGGGCTCAGGAAGGAAAGGTCTGTGTCAAATAGCACCCAGTGCCATTCCAGATCCGGAGCGCGGAAAAATTTCACATTACCCAGGTCCACATTCTGGATCCACATTTGGGTAATGACATTGTCCATGTAGTTTTGTTCGTTGATTTGGGAGAGAATATAATCGTAATGCTCCTGCTTGGAAAGGTCGTTTCGCCGGGCGTAGTTCTGCAGCGCCACATAGCTGGCGCAATCATCACCGGACCAGTGGGAAAGGACCACATCTTCTGCATTTACATTGAAATTGCCGGCCACATATTGGTCGGTTATTTTTTCACGGATGAAGTAGATGCCCCAGTAGCTGCCGTTTAGGTAAAGCACCACCGGGCGGTACTGCTGTACGGCAATGCCCAGATAGTCATTGGCAAGAGAAGTGATCATTTCATCCCGGATCTTAGCTGAATAGGCATCCTGACCGCCTGCCCGAAGAACAAAGCTTTGGTAGCTGTCAATGCCCTTGTCGCCAAACAGGGGATAGTCTAAGCTGGATGCGCCGTATTTGCCACGGAACATACAGGCAAAGGACTTTTTCGTGTTGGAACGGGAGTAACCGCCAAAGATCTTCAGGCCACAGGTCTCATAGAAAGCCACAGAGCCATCCTCTTCAAAGAGAGCAACAGAAGCGGCTCTTTCCCAGTTGCGCCAGTAATTTGCGCCTTGGTAGGGATATTCGTCGCTGATGTGAGGGCCGTCTGCGTAAATACCGTAGTTGTAGTCCCAAAGATTATAAGGATCTGTTACGATGCTGACGGTTTCCAGCGTATCCCCTTCGTTTACAAGATAGGTAAAGTTTACCACCTCTGAACGGGATGCGCCGGTCTCATAGGCAGCCACCCGGAAAACGGTGGTTTTGCTGATGGTGAGAGGCCCGGTGTAGCGCTTGGAGTTGCGGGAGGGCGTGGAGCAATCGGTGGTGTAATAGATCTCACCGGGGCCGGAAAAGGAAATGGTGAGGGAAGAAACGCCGTCATAGGAACCCTGAGGAAGTTTTGCGGTGGGAGCCTGGGAGATCCGGATCGCCCCGGAGTTGGAAGAACCGGGCGTGGGGGAGGAGAGCAGATCAAAGGCAGATTTGCCATTGGGACGGCCCCAGGCATCATCTCCGGAAAGCTCCGGGATCACCACATAGTCGATAAGGGTGTCCGCCTTTGTCAGATAGAGCTTATCCCCGGAAGCCGACAGATTGAATGGCAGACTGCTGTAGCCCTTGGGCAGGTTCTTGCCTGTTTCGGAAAGCATAATGACGATGTACTTGCCGGGGGCAAGGGTCTTGTCCGGCAGGGCATATTTGCCCAAATCGGAAGAATCGCTCAGGCAGTAGTCAGAAAGATTGATGGTGGCGCTTCCTACGTTGTAAAGCTCTACCCAGTCGGAAGTGTTGCCGTAAGGACCGTACAGATAGGTAGAGTTGGAGCTCATGACTTCCGAGATCCGCAGATCATTTGTAAGGGCATCGGAAGCGAAGGACTCAGCGCCGTCCTGGCTGTTGGCGTAGCCTAAGGTGACAGGCAGGAAGTCGTAGGAAAGACCGTCTTCCATACCCACAAGGCTGATGCTGTAGCCCATAGGAGGTTCGGCACAGGCCACCGGAGGGGCAATACGGAAATCCGGGCCCATCAGATAAAGGGTCTCGTCGACTGCAATACCGAAGCCGGCGGTCTTCTTGCTGATAGCAAAGGTCACATACCCACCGGGCTTCAGCTCCTGCACCGGCAGGGGGAAGGCATAGGCATCTCCACCGTCAGAAAGATACCAGTTTGCGGTGCTGACGGTCTGGGAGCTGCGGTTGTAGATTTCCACCGCATCCACAAACTGCCCGCCGAAGGGAACACCTGCATCGCTGAGCAGCACTTCGCTGATAACAAGAGGACTTCCTTCACTGATCCGGGCGGTTTGCGCCAGATAGCAGCCGTCGTCTGTGTTGGGATACCCCAGGCTGGGAGCCATGGAAACATAGGCTTCCTCCACCCAGGCAAGGGAAGTGTTTTCTGCAATGTACTGCAGGTTCAGTGTGACATAAGCGCCGGTGGGATCTGTCAGACACAGGTCTTCTCCGGCGGCCAAGCCGAAGTTGGTGTGAATGTAGCCGTCTTCGGTAACATAGCCTTCTCCGTCACAGTAAAGCACCAAATAGCGGCCGGCAGGAATGGTCATATCCGGCAGCCGATAACGGAAACGATCGTCCTTGCTGTCAGAAATACACCAGCCGGAAAGCCGGATGGGTGCGCTGGTGGGATTGTACAGCTCCACCACATCGGAAAACATTCCCTTATCGTCGGGGAGGGTAGAGCCGTTTGCGATCAGCACCTCGCTGATCCGCACAGAAAGCTGATTTACAGGCGTACCCTTTTGGAAGGCCTGAATGCCCTTATCTGTGTTGGCAAAGCCGGGGCTGGGCTCTTTGCCCACGGTATAAACACCGTTTTGCAGAGCCATTACCTGATCTGCACCCAGAGAGCTGACCTTCGCCTGGGCAAGGATGTTGCCGTTGGGATCTTTCAGCTGGATGCTGTCCCGTCCGGAAGAAGAGAGGGCAAAGCCGGTGGTTTCCTTACTGATAAACAGCACCAGATATTCACCGCTTGCAAGGGTGATCCCCTGTAAAGGCTCAGAAGTTACAGAGCCGTCCGTCAGGCGACAGCCGGTAAGATCCACATCTTCTCCTGCGTTGTACAGTTCGATGTAATCTCTATACTTACCGTCATTGTCTGCGATGATGGATTCGTTTTTGGCGCAGATCTCCGTGATTTGAATATGATAGTCTCCTGCAGGTGCCAATGCGGTCCGCACAGAGGGGTCTGTCAGCAGACCCACCCCAATGCCAAGGACCAAAATACCGCACAGAAGCCATATGAGTTTAGAATCTTTTTTTGCCATAGTGCTTCCCTCGAAAAAAGTCGAATTTCCACTATTGTACTATATATAAATAAGTAAAGCAACTCAGAAAACAAAAATCAGCCAAACAATTTTCTGAAAAAAAGACTGCTACAATTAGTAGCAGTCTTTTTACTTATTTTGCGTAATTCAGAAGCTTTGCAGCATCCAGTTTATCGTAGTTTGCGATGAAGGAAGCCAGCTCCTTGGCGATTTTCTTGGCACCGCCAATCTCGTTGCTTTCAATGTTCAGGGGGAGCAGAGGATCGTGGAGGGAAAGACGGAGCAAGAACCAGCCGTTGCCGTGGTTTTCATCCAGATTCACCCGGACACCCTCGTAATTGCTGGGGGCAAGGCTCCAGCCTTCCTTGGTCTGTGCGTAGGCGGTCAGCTCGTCAATGACCTGCTGACCGTAGGGCTTGAAGTCCTCCAGCAGAATATTCATACGGAATTCTTCGCTTTCTTCCGGCTCTTCCAAAGAAGCAATCAGGCTTTCCAGAGTGTAGCCTTCCTTCTTGCCACGAGCCAGCTCAATGAGCAACTTGGTCACAAGATAAGCACCGTCGTCCAGGAAATAGTTTTCCTTCAGCGCACCGTGACCAGAGGTTTCGATGGCCAGCTGGCTGTCCTGTCCCAGGTTGTTCAGGCGAATGGACTCGTTGATCACATTCCGGTAGCCACGCTTGAAGCGGTGGTGTACGCCGCCCTTTTCTTCGATAAACTTGGCAAGGCCGGTAGAGGTGATGGAGTCGGTGACGATGGTGGTGCCGGGATGCTCCCGAAGGAGAATCGCAGCCAGCATAGCAATAATGCGGTTCCGGTTCAGCTCACTGCCGTCAGAGAGAACTGCGCCTGCACGGTCTACATCGGTGTCAAAGATGATACCCAGATCTGCCTTGGTTTCTGCCACCATTTCGGTGATGCTTGCCATGGCGGTCTTATCTTCCGGGTTGGGAATGTGGTTGGGGAAGCTGCCGTCCGGGTCAAGATAGCGGCTGCCGTCGGTGTTTGCACCCAGGGGCTTTAACACCTTGTCCGCATAGAAGCCGCCTGCACCGTTGCCGGCGTCCACTACCACACGGAAGCCTTCCAAAGGCTTCTCTTCGCCGGTGGCGGCACGGATCTTATCAGCCAGCAGCTTTGCGTATGTATCCATAAATGCACCCTCTGTCAGGCTGCCCTTGGGCAGACCGGTGGCGGCATCAGAGCCGGCATAGGCAAGGATCTTCTTGATGTCTTCCTTTTCCAGGCCGCCCTTGCAGGTGAAGAACTTAAAGCCGTTCCGGTTGAAGGGCAGGTGGCTGGCAGTGATCATCACCGTGCCGTCAAAAGTGTAGCCTTCTGTCACGGTAGCCATAAACATAGCGGGGGTGCTGGCCATACCGAAATCGGTGACCTGCAGGCCTGCTTCCACCATGGCATCACACAGCCAGGAAGAAAGGGTAGGGCCGGAAAGACGGGAATCCCGACCAACGGCAACCTTCAAAGTGTCCTTGCCGGTGGTTTCCTTCAGCCACAGGGCAAAGCCTCTGCCGATGTCCCGGCAGGCAGCCTCTGTCAAGTTTACATGCTGGCCTTCAATGCCTTCCAGGGCAACGCCACGAATGTCGCTGCCGTTTTGCAGTTTGCTGTAATCCATAAGAATTTCTCCTTCTGTAAATTTTCTCCATTATACCACGAAGATTTTGATTTATCAACGGAAAAAGCGGTGCAAAAGCACCGCTTTTTATTTAAGTACCTTCTTATAGCCCTTGCCGTATTGCAGACTCCGGGAGACCCGGCTCAAGGTGGCAGAGGAGATGGATGCATTTTCCATAACCTGGGCATAGGTATTGCCTTCCATCAGAAGCTTGGCAGCGTAGACCCGTTCTGCCATATTTTCCATTTCCTTTTGGGTGCAAAGATCCTGCAGAAAATCCATGCACTCCTTTTCATTTGTAATGGAACAAAGGACTTTGCAAAGATCCTGAAGCTTTTCTTTCTGTGTCATGGAAGTGGCCTCCTAGGCTGAGTGGATTCGAACCACAGCAGGTTTTCAGCGGCCTGCATTTCCCAATACATCAGAAAACCCCTTGATAATACACAAAGTATTGTCTGCGTGGTTTTCTTCGTCTTGAAAAATGCAGCCTGCTGAAAACTGCGAAGCATCCCTCAGCAACTATTTTTTGATTGATTTTTGGCGCAGATGACGCCGCCTTGCTGGCGCAAGGCAAGGAAGATAAGGCAAAAAGAAACTAAAAGGAGTGCTGAGGGACTACTGCGGTTCGGATCCGCTCAGCCTAATAGGATTCGATGGTGCTTTGCAGGAAGGCCTTTGTTTTCTCTTGCTGGGGGTTTCCAAAGACCTGCTCCGGTGTGCCGGATTCCACAATTTCTCCATCTGCCATATATAATACCACATCTGCTACACTTTTTGCAAATGCCATTTCGTGGGTTACCACGATCATGGTGATATTTTCGCTTTTTAGTCCCTTAATGACCCGTAAAACTTCCCCCGTCAGCTCCGGGTCAAGGGCGGAAGTAGGCTCGTCAAAGCAGAGAACTTTCGGCTGCAGCGCCAATGCCCGGGCGATGGCCACCCGTTGCTGCTGACCGCCGGAAAGCTGATAGGGATAGGCATCCACCTTTCGGGAAAGTCCTACCTGCTCCAAAAGCGCCAAAGCATTTTCTTTGTTCTCTTTTTTCTTATCCGGGCGTTGCAGGTCAGGGGCCAAAGTCACATTTTTCAGCACAGAATACTGGGGGAAAAGGTTAAAATTCTGAAAAACAAGACCAAAATGCAGCCGGTTTTCCCGGATGCGGCTCTCTGTCTGCATCCCTTCCAAAAGGGATCGACCCTCTATGCAAATATCGCCGCTGTCCGGTTTTTCCAAAAAGTTTAAGCAGCGCAGCAGGGTAGTCTTGCCGCTACCGGAAGAGCCGATGATTGCCAGCACCTGCCCCTTTTCAAGGGAAAAACTGGCATCTTTCAGCACGGTGGTGCCGCCAAAGCTTTTTTGCAGATTTTTTACTTCCAAAAGGGCCATAACTTAACCTCGGTAATAGTTTAGTTTCTTCTCCAAATAGGAGAAAAGAAGAGTCAGAATGCCGCAGAACAGCAAATAGAAGATGCCGGTGTAAAAGAGTGGCCAGATAAGGCCTTGCTTAATGAAGCTTTCGCCTGCCCAGGTCACTTCATAAATGGCGATCACACGGGCAAGGGCGGTGTCTTTCACCAAAGTCATACATTCGTTGCTCATAGGGGCCATGATCCGCTTGACCACCTGCAGCAGGGTGATTTTGAAGAAGATTTGGCTCCGGGTCAGCCCCAAAACCTGCCCAGCTTCCTTTTGCCCCTGTGGGATGGCCTCAATGCCGCCCCGGTAGATCTCAGAGAAGTAGCAGGCATAGTTCAGTGCAAAAGCCACGATCACCGCCCGAAACCGACCTATTGAGGGCAGACCGAACAGCAGGCCAGGCCCGTAGAACACCAAAATCAGCTGCAGCATCAGGGGCGTACCACGGATGACCCAAATCAGAAACCGGATAGGGAAGCGGACAAGTTTGAGCCTGCTTATAGAGCCAAAGCAGATCACAAGTCCCAGAGGGAGGGCAATCAAAAGCGTAAGGAGAAAGATCTTCAGCGTTTCTCCAAACCCCTCCATAAGCGCCCGGTTAACAGTTAAAAACAGTTCCATATCTTACTTTACCAGCGCCACATTATACTTGGCGGCCAGAGCGTCCAAGGTGCCGTCAGCCATCCACTTTGCCATCAATTCATTGACCTTTTCGGTCATATCAGAGCCCTTGCGGAAACCGATGCCGTAGTACTCACTGGTCAGCTCAAAGGCAATCGCCAGATCAGAATATTGCTTGCCTGCGCCTACAAGGGCATTTGCCATGGTGATGTCGATCACACAGGCCTGGGAAGTGCCGCTGGCCACTTCCATCAGAGCGGCTGCCTGATCCAGGAGTGCGGTGTAATCGGTGATGCCGATATCCTTCAGCGCACCCATACCTGCGGAGTCGTTTTCCACAGCAATAGAAAGTTCCTTGATGCTGTCAGCGTTTTTGTAGTTGGCGGCTACATCTGCCTTAGTGACCACGACCTGGGCGTTGATCACATAGGGATTGGTGTAGCTGGTGTTGTTCTTTACATCGTCGGTAATGGTCATGCCGTTCCAGATGCAATCGATCTCCTTGATCTTCAACTCGGAAAACTTCTTGCCCCAGTCGATGACGACAAATTCGGCTTTCACGCCCAGCTCTTTGGCAACCAGCTTAGCAAACTCCGCATCGAAGCCGATCCACTCACCGTTTTCGTCCTTGTAGTCCATAGGGGGATAGACGGTGATGCCAACCACCATTGTGCCTTTGTCTTTTATGTATTCCATATCGGAGCCACCGGCTTTGGTGCAGCCTGCCAGCATAGAAAGGGTGAGAAGCAAACAAAGGGTCAAAGCAAACAGTTTTTTCATAATCGTTCCTCTTTCCTTGGGTTATCCCAAATGTTTTGATAGCCACATTATACTTTAACACTTTAGCGAAGTAAAGAGGAAAAATGGCGAAGCGCCCATCTTTGTAGCATTGTACAAAAGATGGGGCGCTTTAGCTCTTTAGCATAGTAAAGTATTCACAATATCAGGTGAAGCCACCAAGCAGCTCAGAAAGCTGGCTACCCAATTCTTCATCAATAGGGTAGAAGGGCAGGTGATTTTCTGAAAGGTAAAAAGCACCCTTTTGCAGAATATGCTTCTGCTGACCGCCTATATAGGTCAGAATGATCTCCACTCCGGGACTTGCCATATGCTCCGGGTCCGGGATGCTGGTGCTCAGCCGGGGAAGAAGGCGAAGATAGGATAAAATAGCTTCAATTTGGGAAGGCTCTGTCAGCGTGACGGATTGCTCGTTTCTTCGGATCTCCATTTGTTCCACTTGACGGGAATAATAAGCTTCTTCTTCCGACACATAGCAGCCGGTAATGAGAAAAGGAAGCAATAGGAAAAGAAAAATGCCCTTCATTTGCAACACCTCATTGTTAGTGTTACAAAGAAAGGCTTGTTTATACATAGTAATATAAGTGACCCGCCTCGAGATTCGTTTGCATTTTGGCTGGGACGGAATTGAGGATTGTCAACGCACCCAAGTTGTGGATCTAAAAAGGGAAGGGTGGATGTCGCCTGTCGGCGACATGACCCGCCTCGAGATTCGTTTGCATTTTGCCCAAGGGCAAAATGAAGGTTCGGCTCGGTCCAGCCCTCGCCGCCAACAGTCCACTGGACTGTTGGAACTTATTTTTCGAATCTCGACGGTGGGCAGCAAAAAATGCAGATACCGGATGGTATCTGCATTTTTTGGTGACCCGCCGGAGATTCGAACTCCGGACCCATTGCTTAAAAGGCAATTGCTCTGCCAGCTGAGCTAGCGGATCGTACGAAACCTCGAAATCAGGATATCGGGCGGCGAACGAGAAATCTTGCTTCGGATGAAAATTTGGAAGCGCAGGAATACTTTGTGTATTTCAAAGCTTTCAAATTGCACAGCCGGGGCAAGAGGGCCGTTCTCCGTCGATAAACTGTTTTCAGAGGTTGAGTTTTGGCTGGGATGGCAGGATTTGAACCTACGAATGCCAGAGTCAAAGTCTGGTGCCTTACCGCTTGGCGACATCCCAATGAAATGCTGCCCGCTGACGGACACACGGAGCATTATAACACGGTGAAAATCATTTTGCAACATATTTTTGTGGCTTATGCAAAAAATTATTCCCTAATCTTTGGGAAAAATCACTTTTCCCCCTTGTAAAATTTGCCCATTTGCCGTATACTCTATTATTATGTTATACCCAAGAGAGGAAAAAGCTATGGAACTCATTTCTGTTCGTGATTTATTTAAGAAGACCGATGCCTATGTAGGCAAGGAAATTACCGTAGGCGGTTGGGTGCGCTCCATCCGTGCAGGTAAGCAGTTCGGTTTTATCGTGCTCAACGATGGCACTTACTTTACCCCGGTGCAGGTGGTTTATGGCGATGCGCTGGAAAACTTCCAGGAGATCAGCAAGACCAATGTGGGCGCTGCCCTGATCGTGACCGGCACCTTGGTTGCTACCCCCGATGCAAAGCAGCCCTTTGAAATTCAGGCTACCTGCGTTACCGTGGAAGGTGCGTCCACCGGCGATTACCCCCTGCAGAAGAAGCGTCATAGCCTGGAATTTTTGCGGACTCTCACCCATCTGCGTCCCCGGACCAATACCTTCCAGGCCGTGTTCCGTGTGCGCAGCCTGATCGCCTTTGCCATTCACCAGTTCTTCCGTGAAAGAGACTTCGTGTATGTGCATACCCCTCTGATCACCGGCTCTGACTGTGAGGGCGCAGGTGAAATGTTCCAGGTCACCACCATGGACCTGCAGAACATCCCCCTGACCGAGGATGGCAAGGTGGATTTCACCCAGGACTTCTACGGCAAGCCCACCAACCTGACCGTTTCCGGTCAGCTCAACGGTGAGACCTTCGCCATGGCCTTCAAGAACATCTACACCTTTGGCCCCACCTTCCGGGCTGAGAACTCCAACACCACCCGTCACGCAGCCGAATTCTGGATGATCGAGCCGGAAATCGCCTTTGCCGACCTTTCTGACGATATGCGTCTGGCTGAGGATATGATCAAGTATGTGATCGCCTATGTGCTGGAGAATGCTCCCGAAGAAATGGCCTTCTTCAACCAGTTTGTGGATAACGGCCTGCTGGCTCGATTGGACAATGTTTTGCACTCCGACTTCGGTCACATCACCTATACCGATGCCATCGCTCTGCTGGAAAAGCACAACGACCAGTTCGAGTACCCCGTTCACTGGGGCTCCGACCTGCAGACCGAGCACGAGCGTTACCTCACCGAAGTGGTCTTCCAGAAGCCCGTCTTCGTTACCGATTATCCCAAGGAGATCAAGGCCTTCTATATGAAGTTAAATCCCGACGGAAAGACCGTTGCGGCTATGGACTGCCTGGTGCCCGGTATCGGCGAGATCATCGGCGGCTCTCAGCGTGAAGATAACTATGAGATTCTGAAGGCTCGCATCGAGGAGCTGGGTATGAAGCCGGAGGATTACGACTTCTATCTGGATCTGCGTAAGTACGGCTCTGCCCGCCATGCAGGCTTCGGCCTTGGCTTCGAGCGCTGCGTTATGTACCTGACCGGTATGGGCAACATCCGTGATGTGCTGCCCTTCCCCAGAACCGTAGGCAACTGCGAACTCTAATCATAAAAGGCACCACTTTTGTGGTGCCTTTTTCCAAATAAGGAGAAAAAGAATGTCCAGATTAGAAGAAGTAGAACTGACAAATATGTGTATGATCTGCGACGGCAAGGGAAATGTGCTGGTGCAGGATAAGAAAAATCATCCTACTTGGCACGGCTGGAATTTCCCCGGTGGCCATGTGGAAAATGGGGAGTATGTCACACCCTCCGTCATTCGGGAAATGCAGGAAGAAACGGGCCTGACTATCGAGAATCCCAGACTTTGCGGCATAAAAGAATTCCACGCTTTAAAGACCGGAAAACGCTACATTGTGTTTCTTTATGTGGCAGATACATTCACGGGGGAACTGAAAGCTTCTGACGAGGGGGATATTTTCTGGTATCCTCTTTCGGAGCTTGCAAAGTCAGATAAGCTCATTGACGGCTTTGAAGAAATGCTGCCAGTGTTCCTGAATAGTAACATCAGCGAAGTCTATTACGAACGCACACCTGACGATCTCAAGACCGTTTTTTGTTGATGAGTAAGCCTTCTCCTGGAGGAGAAGGTGGCTGAGCGATAGCGAAGCCGGATGAGGTGGAGAGCCACTTCTAATATACCCACGAAGGTCATACCTTCAAATATTACCGATGCGAAATGAGGGATAACAAGTGAAAGAAAGATTGAAACAGATGCTGAGCGCAGACAATTCCTTTTCTGAAAACAGGGATATTGCTATGTATGAGTTTGGCCTGTCGAGAGATAAACACTATGATGTCCTTGTCGTCGCACCCGGATGGAAACCTACAAAAATCATGGTCGACTACGATGTGGAAATTACCTGCACCGGGGAGCATAGCTATATTTCCGGTTATGAGGTAAAGGGAGAAGATTTTCTCATTGGATGGATACAGTGTCCTACGGGAGCAAGCAGCTTAATTGACGAATTGTCTACCTGTGCGTATCTTAACTTTGACAAGATGGTCTTTGTAGGTGCTGTTGGTAGTTTAGTACCAGAGATTGGTTTGGGCACTCTATGCACCCCGGAATGGAGCATCTCCGGTAACCTGGCTAACGGCTATCTTCTGGAAGATATTCGGCAATACACGCCCTTTGAGAAGGTTTATCCCAATGACCCAGCCTTTGTGCAGCAAGTGGTGGAGCAGTACCCGGATATGATCCAGGCTCCGGTATATTGTACTGATTCCATTTTCTGCGAGTATTCCCATCTGGACTTTATTAAGTCCTTTGGTGCAAAGCTTATTGAAATGGAAACCAGTTCGTTCTATTTGATGGCAGATTTAATGGAAAAGCCTGCTATTGCGCTCATGGCAGTATCCGACAATTCTGCCAACGGAGATCCCTTGGTAGGCCGTACTGAAGAGCAAAAGCGGCTCTATAATATCACCCGGAAACAGGTAATTCCGAAGATCATTATGGATATTGCAAGAATGAATTACTATAGGAGTGTATCAAATTGAAAACACTTACAATCTGCGGAAGCATGCGTTTTGAAAAGGAAATGTGCTCAATCGCATATGATTTGGAAGCAAAATATGGTTATGCTGTTCTTCAATGTGTATATGCCCCCAACAACACCATCATTTCCCCGGAAGAATTAGGAAAACTTAGACAGGCGCATTACAGGAAAATTGATTTGAGCGATGGCATTTATGTTGTAAATCTTAACGGATATATCGGTGAGTCTGTGAAAGCAGAAATCGAATATGCAAAAGAGCAAGGTAAAGAAGTTATTTTCCACTGTTAATAGCCAGCTGGGAGTTGTATCCGTTTACTTATAGAGAAATGAAAAATTTATGAGGATATAAGATATGTTACTGAAAACAGAAAGATTAACCATCCGCCATGTTGTAGCAGATGATTGGAAAAGCATTCGGGATATTTGGGTGGACTTCAATTCCTCCGAGTATGCCCAATACGATACACCGCACATCACAGAAGATGCCAATGTTCAAGCGCGTATTGCAAAATGGGCTTCTTTCAGCAATGGAACGGACCATATGTTCTTTGCAATCTGCCTGGACGAAACTGTGATCGGTTATATTGCCTTTAACATTCGGGAGAATGGGTACGAGATAGGCTATTGCTTCCACTCTGCATATCACGGAAAAGGTTATGCCAAGGAAAGTATGATTGCGTTGTTTGACTACCTGAAAACCTTAGGCATCACCAGATTCTCCGCCGGAACGGCCCTTAACAACACCCCCTCTGTAAAGCTGCTCACTTCCCTTGGCTTTAAGCTGGTTGAACAAGAAAAGGTATCGTTCTACAAAGATGCCGATGGCAATGATATTTTCTTTGACGGGGGTATTTTCGCGTATGGATATTAAAGCGTTTTGGGATGCCGTGCTGCGGCAGAATGCAGATGCCATCCGTGAATACTTCCACCCCGATGCCTGGGTAAACTGGCATAACACCAACGAGCATTTCACCGTGGAGGAATTTATCCGGGCGAACTGCGAATACCCCGGGCAGTGGGATGGCGAGGTGGAGCAGATCATTACCACCGATACCCATATTATAACTGCTACCCATGTGTACAACAAGGATGGAAGTATGTCCTGTCACGCCACATCCTTTATCAGGATAGTAGACGGCAAGATCACATCTGTTGAGGAATACTGGGGCGATGATGGCTCCGCTCCCCAATGGCGGCAGGACAAGCATATTGGGACAAATATCAAGGAGTAGTTTATGCACATAAAATATAAAAACCTAACCATCCGGGATGCCATGACTGCAGATGCAGAACAGCTTACCGCGTGGTGGAACGACGGTGCGGTAATGGCCCATGCAGGCTTTCCCAACGGCCTTGGGACTACTATTGAAGAAGTAATCACAGGATTGGGTGATGGTCGCTTGGTTCTGATAGAAGATGAGCGGCTGATCGGTGAAGCCTGCTATCGTAAAGTAGGGGAAGGTATTGCAGAAATTGGCATCAAGATCTGTGAAACTGACTGCCAGAATCGAGGTCTTGGGCGAATCATCCTCAGTATGCTAATCTCTTGGCTTTTTGAACAGGGCTTTGAGAAAATCGTACTGGATACCAACCTCACAAACCTTCGGGCGCAGCATGTATACGAATCTCTGGGATTCAGAAAACTGCGAATCAACTATGATTCCTGGACTGACCAGTTAGGAAACAAACAATCTGCTGTCGACTACGAACTGACAGAAGATAACTTTGTAGATTTTAGAAAATAACTATGGAAATCAAACGCATCAACTCATACGATGACAACCGATTTTCCCAAACAGTTCTGCATCAGCATGGATGCTTTTTAGCGGACGGAAAGCCTTATGAAGTGGAAATCATTTCTGATTATGAAGCTGTAATCAGCGGAGAAGATCAAACTGTGTACTCAGAAATCATTGAAGAATTCCGGTTCTACACTCCGCATATCACCCGGTTTTATAGCAGAGAGGGGCAGATTGTTAAGGAGTATCCTCCCGCACAGCTATTGACTCTGCAGTTGAATCAGATTCAACCGTCGCAGTTTTTTGTGGACGAGGATAAAATCGCAGCCATCAGCTCGTTCATTCACAAACCGCAGGATATTATTATTCAAGTGCTTCCGAACGAGGATCGTTTCATTTCACTGGATGGGCATACCCGGTTATACTATGCGGTTATGAAAGGTTGGGAGTGTGTCCGGGCAGTGGTAGAATCATCTGATGACTGGGTATATAAGTTTGTGACCGAGGCCCAGAAACGAGGAATCTATACCCCGAAAGAAATGACCTTAGTGAGTCACGATGAATATGAGGAAAAATGGAATCGCTTCTGCGATCAATTCTTTGCAGAAGCATTGGAGATACAGTAATGGAATTTCGGAAAATTGACAAGTCAAACTACTGGGATTGCATCGAATTAACGGTTGATGTCAGCCAAGTAGATTTTGTGGCTGATAATAAGCAATCGCTAGTGGAAGCAGCTTATGAAGATGGTTTGTATGTTTTGGGAATCTACAAAGGCGACACAATGGTAGGATTCGTTTTGTATGATTATGATGAAACATTCCCCGGCTGGTCTATGAGTCGCTTTATGATTGGCAAACAGTTCCAGGGAAAAGGATATGGCAAACAGGCCGTTAACGCATTCCTTGAGTACTTCAAGGAACAGCACAATGCAGAAAAACTATTTATTAGCGTTTCCCTTGAAAATGCGGTTGCACGGAAAATGTATTCTGACATTGGTTTCAAAGAGATCAAAGAGGTGGAATACGACTTTCTAGGCAAGCAGTTTAGAGAAATGCAGATGGTAATAGACTTGGCATAAGTTTTATCTGTAAAGGAGAAACCATGGCACTGAAAGAATTTGAGCAGCCGGAGATCATCGACATCAACGAATCACTCAGACTGCGGAAATATGACGGACATTATGAGTTGTTTCTGCCCGGCTATCAGAACCCTGTGGTCTATCAAAACTCTGAAGGGATCTTCGATGAATGCAAAATTCCCACCCTTGACTATGTGAAAGGGATGTGCAGCTATCTTGCAAAAGTGGGCGAGTTGTATTATATTGAAGCGAAGGAAAACGGTCTTTTCCGGCCCATTGGGGATGTGACCGTAAAGGACGAAAATCCTCCCATTGCCATATGGGAAGATGCCTACAGAGGGAAGGGCATCGGCACATTGGTAATGAAAGCTGTGATCGCCCGGCTCAAAGCGTTGGGGTACACGGAAGTTAAAAATTCTACTGTATACAAATGGAATATTTCCTCCCAAAAGCTCCACGAAAAATTAGGGTTTGTGAAAACCGGGGAAGAGGAAAAGGAACTATTCTATGGACTTAAGCTGTAAGGAGAAGGATCTATGAACTTTTATGAAATTGCTTGTAATCGACAGTCCTGCCGCAAATACGATGCCCAAAAGCCCATCGAGCAGGAAAAACTGACCGCCATTTTGGAAAGTGCACGGCTTGCCCCTTCTGCCTGCAACGGTCAGCCCTATCACATCACCGTCTGTCGGGGAGAGAATGCCAAGCAGGTAGCAAAGGCCACCATGGGCATGGGGATGAACAAATTTGCGGCTGATGCACCGGTGCTTTTGGTGATCTCCGAAAAGCCTTATGTGAAGTCCGCAGCTCTGGGCGCCAAGGTAAAGGGCAACGATTACCGTTCTATGGACATTGGCATCGTGACCGCTTACATTACCGCAGAAGCCACCGCCCAGGGCTTGGGCAGCTGTATTTTGGGCTGGCTGGATGACGATAAGATCCGGGAGATCTGCCACCTGGACGGTGCAGTGCGGCTGGTGATTACCTTAGGTTATGCCAAGGACGAACCTCTGCGCAATAAAAAGCGGAAAGATATGGATGAACTGGTGACGGAAATCTGAGATGGTTACGCTATTACTTGCTTTTATTTATCTGGCATTTATCAGCCTTGGCCTGCCGGACTCCTTGTTGGGTGCTGCCTGGCCCATACTCCACGGTCAGCTGAATGTACCCATTTCCTATATGGGTATGGTAACTATGACCATTTCCCTCAGCACCATCACGGCCAGCCTGTTTTCTGAGAGGCTGACCAAGACATTTGGCACTTGGAAGGTTACTACCGTAAGCATTTTTCTCACGGCTGTTGCTTTGATAGGCTTTTCCACAAGCAGCCGTTTTTGGATGCTGATCCTGTGGGCCATTCCCTACGGCTTGGGTGGCGGTGCCATTGATGCGGCCCTGAATAACTATGTAGCCATCCACTATAATTCCCGACATATGAGCTGGCTCCATTGCTTCTGGGGTGTCGGCACGATCCTTAGTCCCTATATTATGGGTTACTGCCTAACAAATGCCAGCTACCACACAGGCTATCAATCTGTGGCTGCTCTGCAAGGCGTGATCGGCATTTTGCTGCTGTGCAGCTTTCCGCTGTGGCGTACTTCCCCAAAACTGGATAATGCCCAAAAGGAAGAGAAAATCTTGGGTGTCCGTGGCGTTCTGCGGATAAAAGGGGCAAAACTGTGGCTTTTCGGTTTCCTTTTCTACTGCGCTGCAGAATCCACCGTTATGCACTGGGCAAGCTCCTATTTGGTAAAAGCCCGCCTTTTTCCGGAAGGACAGGCGGCATCCCTGGCGGCAACGTTCTTTATAGGTATGACCGCAGGCCGCTTTTTATCCGGCTTTGTTGCTGACCGGGTAGGGGACAAGGGTATGATCAGAATCGGCACAGCCATTGCATTTTCCGGTGTGGTGTGTCTGCTTTTGCCTGTGCAAAGCAATGTTCTTCCTGTTGCGGGCCTTATCCTGATGGGTCTTGGCTGCGCCCCTGTTTACCCCTGCATTATGCACGCCACGCCCAATGTTTTTGGAGAGGATAAGACCCAGGCCATTATCGGCATTCAAATGGGCTTTGCCTATATGGGTTCGATGCTTCTTTCGCCCTTCTTTGGGGTATTGGGTCAATTTGTGGGGATGTGGCTTTTGCCTTTCTATTTTGGAGCTGCAATCATCGCAATGATCCTTCTTTTGGAGAGAACTTACAAGGCTTGCAAATAAAAAGATGCGGTTTTTAAAACCGCATCTTTTTATTTCTTATTCTTAAACAGGATCATAGCAAATACCACAGCGGCAACACCGGAAACCAGCTTACCCACCATCATAGGACCGGCCATATCCGGGCAAAGGGCGAAGGTAAATGCCAAATGGCCTGCCAGCACAAAACCTGCAGAAATGGCAAAGGCACTGTTGAGCATAACGCCACGGCTATCCATATCGTCCATCATTTCAAAGGTGGCCATACTGGTGGCAATGGTGGAGATAAAGCCCATAGCGGAGGTCTCATTGATGTGCAGCTTGCCGCCCATCTTCTGTAAGGGCTTTTTAAGTACTTTGGAAAGGCAAAACAGAAGGGGGAATGCGCCTGCCATCACAGCGGTGGCATTCACGGAGATCATAGCGCAGTTTTCGTAACTGTCCAAAATAGGATGGATCTGCACACCGGTCACAAAAGAGAAAAGACCCATTGCAAGACCGATGACGATCACAATACGAATAAACTGACCGAATATACGGAAGATGATCAGCGTGATTTTCTGACAGAAGATCAGACCAAGGGCGATCACAATGGAAATGATCAGCAGCGGTAGCAAAGAAAGCAGCAGCGGCAGCAAAGAAATGCCGCACATCAGACCTGCAACAAAGCAGCCCACAGGCACGGTCAGTACACCGCACAGAAAACCTAAGAACATATCGTTGTGCCTTTCCTGCTTTACGGCGGTCATACCGAAGGGGAGCGTCCAGGAGAAGGTAACACCCATCATGGAGCTGACTACATAGGCATTGAATTTGCCCACAGTTACATCCGTTGTAACGGCCATTGCCGTGGAAGCACCGCCCATATCGTTGGCAAGCAGTGATGCGGGAATGACGGAAGGGTCAATGCCGCAAAGGCTGTAAAACCAGTCGCAGAAGGGATCTAACAGCTGGGCGATCAGGGGCGCAAGGATTAACATACCGGTCATGGAAAGGATAGAAGCACCGGTGAGCATCAAGCCCCGTTCAAACTCTTTGCCCAAGCCAAACCGGTTGCCGAAGATACGGTCAATGGATGCGATCAGGGCAAAGGCGATCATTATGTATTTGATAATATCCATGCGTAACTCCTGTGTTATGATAATAGCACATTATAGCACAAACGCTCTCTTTTGTAAATATATGGTCGATGTATTTGGGAGGCTAGACTTCCTTGACAACATAAGTTGGCTATGGTATCATTGACCCATAAATTTTGACTGCGGAGGTAAGAAAATGGGCCTTCTAACATATGCTCTTCAGGGTAATTTAGGCAAATTCCACAGGGATCTGAAAGTCCTTTCCAAAAAGGAAGGAAGGAGCACCTTTTCTCTTTTTACAAACTTTCTTTACTGCTTTGCCAAGACCGGCTGCGGCTACAGCGACTATCTGAATTATAAGTTCTATAAAAGAACCAAGAAGGAACTGATGGAGTATGTGACCATTAAGCATCAGGAATGGTTTTATGAGATCGCCAGCCCTTCTGCTTATAAGACCTTCTTTACGGTAAAGCCCAATTTCATGAAGAACTTCAGCCAGTATGTGGGCAGAGAGTT
Source organism: Faecousia sp. (assembly GCA_045122735.1). GTDB lineage: Bacteria > Bacillota > Clostridia > Oscillospirales > Oscillospiraceae > Faecousia. Next base: position 10,648 of record JBGVHZ010000003.1, on the reverse strand, counting down.
CTTCACAGAGGGCACAGTAGAGGAGCTGGAAGCCTTCCTGGAGCGAAACCCCGTATTTATGATCAAGCCCTACGATGGCCTGGCAGGACACGGTGTTGCCAAAATGACCCGGGAAGAAGCAGGCTCTGCCCAGGCACTTTATGAAAAAATGCAGAAGGAGCATCTTTTTATTGAAGGCTATGTAAAGCAGAATGCGGAGATCAACCGCCTGTGCTCTGCCAGCGTGAACACCATCCGGATCATGACCTTTGGCTATAAGGGAAAATCCCGGATCTTGTATGCGGCTATGCGGATCGGCAACGGCGTGAACCATTGCGATAATTTCCATCAAGGCGGTATGGGTTGCTCTTTGGATATTGAAACCGGCAAACTGTACGGCATTGCGATCGATAAAGACCTGAATGAATTTGAAGTCCATCCCTCTTCCGGCGTGAAGTTTGACGGCTTCCAGCTGCCTTACTGGGAAGAAGCCAAGAAGATGGTTCTGGATGCTGCCCTCGTCAATGAGCATATCCATGTTGTGGGTTGGGATGTGGCCTTTACCGATGAAGGCCCGATCCTGATCGAAGGCAACCGCCGTCCCGGCTACGACCTGGTGCAGGTTCTTTCTGATTGCGGCAGAAAGGACATTATGCGCAGCTGCCTGGAGGATATCAACGCCGCCGAAGGCACAAATTACAAACTGTAAAGGAAGGGCATTTGCCCTTCCTTTTTTGGCTAAAAATTGCCCATTCTACTGCCGGGAGAGTGACACTCCCACCGGTAGGTAGCAAAAATGCCCCTCTTCTGATAGGATATAGAAAACCTGAAAGGCGGTTTTCTATGAGAAAAAGAAAGATAGTGGCAGACTCTTCTGCAGATATTACATCGCTGGAGAAAGTGCCCTTTGGACTTGCACCCCTGAAGATCATCGCAGGGGAAAAAGAATTTGTGGATGATGAGACTCTTGATGTGGCGGAAATGGTAACCTGGTTTGATACCTATAGCGGGAGCTCCCAAACCTCTTGCCCCAACCCCGGTGATTGGCTGGAAGCCTTTGATGGTGCCCAGGAAGTATTTTGCGTGGCCATTACAAGCGGACTTTCTGGCAGTTACAATGCTGCTTGCATAGCAAAGGAAATGTATGAGGCAGAACACCCGGATAGACAGGTATTTGTGATTGATTCTCTGTCTGCCGGCCCTGAACTGCGGCTGCTGGTTGAAAAACTGCGCGAATACATCCTGGCGGAGCTGCCCTTTGAAGAGATCTGCCAAAAGATAAAAGCCTATCAAGAAACTACCGGATTGGCATTTATGCTGGAATCGCTGAAGACCCTTGCTGCCAATGGACGGATATCTATGGCAGTTGCTAAAATTGCCGGCGTGTTAGGAATCCGGTTGGTGGGTAAGGCCAGCGATCAGGGCACATTGGAGCCCACCAATAAATGCCGTGGGCAGCAGAAATCCCTGGATGCTTTGGTGGAGAATATTGTTGCAGCAGGCTTGCGCAAAGGCAAGGTGCGCATTGCCCATTGCCAAAATGAAGTTGCAGCCGAAACTTTCAAAGAGAAGCTTTTGACCCGCTGCCCTCAGGCAGATGCGGAAATTTACACCTTGCGTGGTCTTTGCAGCTATTATGCAGAAAAAGGCGGCCTGCTCATCGGCTATGAAAAGTTCTGAATAAATACCCCGGAGTCGTTTGGCTCCGGGGCGTTTTATTGGACAGAACCCTTGCTATACTGATGCCATAAACAAAAAGGAGATGGTGCTATGTGTGGTTTGGTACTATTTTGGGCAGTGATCTGTCTTTTTGGCAAATTATGACAAAGGCAAGGGATTATGCTTTAAAGAGCAACACTGGAGGAAAGGAGAAAGCAATATGGAGGAGCAACACAGGATTGAAAACAGCCGTGGCGGCGGGAACGGTGGCTGCCTGCCCTGGCTGATAGGCTTTCTTCTTATACTTTGGCTCTGCTCCAGATAAACCATCCCCGGTATTAGCCGGGGATGTTTGCTTTAAAAGGCCGTTGCAAGGAACATTTGTCTGTGGTATACTGAAACAGAGGTGAAAACTATGAAAAAAAGATTGTTTGCAGTTCTTATGGCGGCATTTACCCTGTCTGCCTGCACAGCAGAAAAGACGAATGAAAATGCGGGCTATATGTGCATTACACCCCAGGAAGCAAAGAAAATAATGGATACCCAGGAAGGGTATGTAATTTTGGATACCCGCACGGAGGAAGAATATGAAACCGGGCATATTCCCGGTGCCATTGTGATTTCCCACGAGCAGATCAAGGAAAAGGCGGAGCAAGTGCTGACCGACAAGGATCAGTTGATCCTTGTGTACTGCCGCAGTGGTCGCCGTAGTAAGTTGGCTGCCCAGGATCTTGTAGATTTAGGCTATACCAATGTAAAAGAATTCGGTGGTATTATCGATTGGCCCTATGAAACGGAATAGGATGGCAGATATATGATGTTTTCAATTCGTGACTTTTTCTGGACAAGAGAGCCGGAAAGCTATACTGCAACGGAAGAAAGGGTGGAAATCGTTACCAAGCCCCATACCGATCTTTGGCAGAGAACCTACTACCATTTCCGTAACGATAATGCTCCCGTATTCCAAATGGAAACGGAGGAGCGATACTTTTCTTTTACAGTAAAGACAGCCTTTGAAAGCAAGCATCGCTTTGATCAGTGTGGTGTGGTGATGTATCTGGACAGTGAAAACTGGCTGAAGGCTTCCATTGAGTACGAAAACGAAGAATTCCAGCATTTGGGCAGTGTGGCCACAAATCTTGGCTACTCTGATTGGGCAACTACGGCCATTGATGCGTCTATCAAATCTATGTGGTATCGGTTCAGCCGTCGGGAGGATGACTACTGTATCGAATGCTCCCGGGATGGAGTGCGGTTTTCCCAGATGCGGATCTGCCATATGCATAAGGGCGGTGGCAAGATCCGGTTCGGCATTTATGCCTGCAGCCCGGAGGATTCTTCCTTTAAGGCGACCTTTACCCATATGCAAATGACCGAGTGTAAATGGCTTGCCCACGATGGACAAGCTCCGGACGAGGTATAATATGATTTATTTGATCGCCGGCGCCAGCCATACGGGCAAAACTGCCTATGCCCAGCGCCTTTTGGAAAAATACCACTATCCTTACCTGTCCATTGATCACCTGAAAATGGGCCTTATCCGCAGCGGTCAAACGAATTTGACCCCTATGGACGACGAGAAACTGACCGATTACCTTTGGCCTATCGTCCGGGAAATGGTGAAGACCGCCATTGAAAATAAGCAAAACCTTATTGTGGAAGGCTGCTACATTCCCTTTGATTGGCAGGAGGATTTTGCACCGGAATATTTGGCGGAGATCCACTATACCTGCCTTGTTATGACGCGGCAGTATATTGAAACCCATTTTGCCGATATCAAGGCCTATGCAAATGCGATCGAATATCGCCTGTGCGATGATGTAAAAAAAGAAGTTCTGATTGCTGAAAATGAAGAAAACCTTGCACGGTGCAAGGCACAGAACCTGCCCTATATTCTCATTGATAAAAGCTACGAGGTGGAATGAATGCTGGAAACCGAACGATTGATCTTGCGTCCCTGGTTGGAAACGGACGCCAAGGATCTGTATACGTATGCTAAAGATCCGGAGATAGGCCCTCCTGCAGGCTGGCCACCCCACGAAAGCGAGGAGCAGTCCCGGCAAATTATCCGGGATGTGCTGTCTGCTCCGGAAACCTACGCGGTCTGTTTGAAGGACGGCACTGCTATTGGCAGTATAGGTCTGAAAATGGGGGAGAATACCACCTTGACCGACAGAGAGGACGAATGTGAGCTGGGCTATTGGATCGGCAAGCCCTATTGGGGGCAGGGTCTTATCCCGGAAGCCGGCCGGGCGCTTTTGCAGTATGCCTTTCAGGAATTGGGTATGCGGGCGGTTTGGTGCGGCTATTATGAGGGCAATGAAAAGTCCCGTCGGGTGCAAGAGAAATTGGGCTTTGTCTATCAGCATACCACCGAGAATTTGTATTTACCCCTTATGGGGGAAAGACGCACCGGTCACGAAAACCTGCTGACAAAAGAAAGATGGGAAACCATCAGTAAAGCAAATAAGGAGGATTGTCTATGAACACGCTGGAAGCCATTGCAAAGAGAAAATCCACAAGAAACTATACCCCGGAGCAGATCCCGGAGGAAGCCTTGGAAGTGATTTTAAAGGCAGGCTCTGCCGCCCCGGTGGCTATGGCAAAGTACGATTCTTTGCATATTACCGTGGTGCAAACCCAGCAGCTGCTGGATAAGATTAATCAGGCCACAGAAGAGGTGTTCTTCCGGCTGCTTGGCGAGCGAAGAAATATGGATTTTGGCGCAAAGACCCTGCTTTTTGTATCTTCCAAAGAAGTTCACCGCCCCGGCACAGACCATGCCAACGCAGGCATTGTAATGGAAAATATGGTGCTGGCGGCTACCGCCTTGGGTATTGATTCCGTGATTTTGGGCGGCGCACCTGCTGCAGTTGCGGCAGATCAGGAACTGATGAAAGAACTGGGCATTCCCGAAGGCTTCCGTCCTCTTCTTGGTTGCTTCTTGGGCTACGGCGCAGAAGATACCCCTGTAAAGGCACACAGTATTTCAGTAAACAGAGCATAAGAAAAGGCGTGCAGATGCACGCCTTTATTTTTTGCGCATTTCATTGATTTTCTTGATCTTTGCCTTTTCAACGCTGTAAATAATCACCCAGATGAGAAGATAAACCAAAAGAAAAATCCCCGTAAAGACCAAAATGGGAATAAGATCCTTTTGCAGCCAGCCGTTGATCAGATAGATCAGTAGATAAGTGGCGTACAGCACGCCCCCGTGGATCAAAATAGCAGAAGCCAGGGGGAGCTTTTCCACCTGATAAATGGCGGTCATACCTGCCACAGTAAAGGCAAGCAGGGTGATCGTCAGAATGCCCAGGCAAACCTCCTGGGGGGTAAGACTTGTTACTTCTCCCGTGGCACCGATAATGCCATAGATAATGGCCAGCACGATGGGCCCACCTGCACAGGCGATCATGCCCCGAAACAGAAAATCCTTCCAAAAGCTTTTCATTTTCCTTCAAACCTCCTTTTGATCTGGGCGAAGCACCGTCGGGATACATATTCTCTGTAACCGCAGTAAAACACCGCATCCACTGCACCGCTGTAGGTAACTGCAAAACGGTCCAGACGGTTCTCATTTGCCAAAGCACTTTTGTTGATGCGAATGAAAGAAGGGGGGAGCAGTCTTTCAAGCTCATAAAGCCGCTCCTTTAGCCGATACTTTTGCCCCTTTTCGTCAATGGCGTAGGTCTTTCCGTCTAAGACCGTAATGCACTCCACGGAAGAAACGGATAGCATTTTGATCCCTTCTTCTGTGTAAGCAACGAGCCGATCTGTGCTGTATTCGCTTTCTGCCAGAACACGGATCTGCTGGATCAGAGGACTATCTTCGTGGGCGGTCACCACCACTTCTTCCTCTTTATCTTTGTCGATGATAAGCCTGAATTTCATTTGCCCACCTCCTGTATGTCCATTGTAGCATAAAGAAATAAAAAGTGTGAAGCTTTGCTTTAATCGGCAGATTTACCGCTGTCAACGGCAAAACCCGGGGTCCACATGGAACCCCGGGCGTGCTTAAATCTCTGTAAACTCGTAGATATAGGAAACAGTGCCGTTATCGTAGGTGAAAACGATCTGCCCATTGGGAAGGACCTCTCCGACAAACTTATCAAAATCCTTGCCGTGCTTTGCACGGACAAAATCACCGGGATCAGAAAGCTCTGCTTCTTCAAAGAATGTCTGTGGACGGGCAGCACCGGCGCAGCCATTGAGGAATTTTGCCACGATCTCATACTCTTTCATATTGTACCTCCAAGGCTTTTCTATGAAGAAGTATATCACAGGAAGAAGAAAAATGCAAATCAGGATTTGGGGGAAACGGAAGGTAAATTCCCTAAATTGTTGTTTTCCGTGCCATCGGGAATGGACTTTAGATACTCTGTATCCCCTCTGTGGGCGATGCCAACGCCTGCGATCTGCCCCCGCTTTGCCATGGCAACAGCCTGCTGCTTTTCCACAAAGCTGTTGTCGGAAAGCTGATAGCCTGTAATTCTGCCGCCCTCCTTCACAAGACCTACGATCCTCTTCGCATCGGCATTTGCTTGTGGAATTTCATCCAATGTCTGTTTCACCAGTTCTTGTTTGTCCATAAAACCACTCCTTTTGCCTTAGTTTTAGCTTTGTTAAAAGGAATATGTGAGGAAAAGAGAACCAAAAGGTTGACAATTGTTTCGATTAGAGGTAAAGTGAAAAAGTAAATAGCGACTGGAGCATGGTCATCTTTGATTGAAAAACTTATCATTGGTGATTGAGAATGTTACCGTGAGGGCTGACAGGCTCGCGGTACTTTCTGGCATCTTTGCACTTTTGGTCGCAGACTCGTCAAGTACGGGGGAACTGTCACTTGATGAGCATCTGCGCCTTTTGTGCAGATGCTTCTTTTTGTCCTTTTTACGAATAATAGTAAAGGGGGAAACCGATATGTTTTCCAAACTAAAACTGTCAATCAGCCGGATCAACCATAAACTTTTTGCCGCACTTCTATTGTTGGGCTTTGTTCCAACAATCTACACAACGGTGCGTGTCTTTTTTATCGGGCAGCTTCCCGGTGAGTGGTCTTTTTCCATTGCCGGGCAACTATCCTGGGTAAACCTACTGTATGAAATTTTGAACGAAGCGATTATTCTGCCACTGTTTTACTTTATGGGAAAGGTGAAGGCTGATACAAAGGCTTTTTCCAATCGGGTGCGTACAGGTATGCTGATAACCTTATGCGTATATGTCGCCCTTTCGGCAGCGATCCTTCTTTTTGCAGAGCAGATGCTCCGGTTAATGGCGACGGATCAGAGTATTCTGGGTGCCTCTGCAGCCTATATCCGTATTGAAAGCGTTGCCAACATTTTCTCTATTCTTGCCCAGTTTGCCCTTGTTGCCCTTGTTACCGTAAATAAAAGCAAATACCTTTACGTACTTACTGTAGCACGGCTGATCCTTTGTACCTTTTTAGATACCTTTCTTGTGTCTGCATTGCCGATATCACTGAATCTTGGTATTAACGGTATTGGCTATTCCAATATCATTACAAATGGATTGCTTTTTGTTGTGTCCGTTGCGCTTTTGGCAAGAGAAAACATTCAAGTGCTTTCCGGTGACAAACCCGACTTTTCCTGGGTAAAGGAATTTAGTAAAGTGGGTGGCATTTCCGGATTTGAATCTCTTGTGCGCAATGTTGCCTATATGCTGATGGTTGCCCGCATGGTCAATGTGGTAGGGGAGCAGGGTACATACTGGGTTGCAAACAACTTTATCTGGGGATGGCTTTTGCTGCCGGTGCTGCAGTTGGGAGAGCTTATCAAGCAGGAAGTGGCGGCCGATAAGGAAAATATACGCAAAAATTCTTTGGGGTATTTTGGCATCACCGTAATTATTGTGGCACTATGGGGTGTAACCATTCCTCTGTGGAAACCCTTTATGACCCATGTCCTTGGCTTTACGGATGTGGACAAACTATTTGAACTTGTGATGCTCTTGGTTGGCTTTTATGCCCTTTATGCCTTCCAGAATGTGTTTGATGCTACCTTCTACGGGCTGGGAAAAACAAACTATATGCTTTTTGAGTCGGTTGTGACTAACACTTTGTATTACGGCACAGCGTTTATATTATATTCGTTGAATATTTGGACGCCTACTCTTACAGGTATTGCCTTGCTCTTTGGTATAGGAAATGCATTTGATAGTCTAGTATCTTTGGGCGCGTATGCATTTTTGCTGAAGAAAAATAAAATCAATATTCTAAAAGTGAGGTAAGGCACATTCCAAAATTTACAGATGTTTTACACGGTCGCATTTGACTTTATGACGGGAAAACTGTATAATAAAGAAAAAAGATGGGGGAGGAACAGTTATGAAGAAGCCCATTATTGCGATCATGTATGATTTTGATAAGACCCTGTGTACCCGTGATATGCAGGAATATACCTTTATCCCCAGCGTTGGTTTGGAAGCGGATGAATTTTGGCGTCATACCGGCGAAGTGGCAACCGCCGAGACGATGGACTCCATTTTGGCCTATATGTACTGCATGGTGGAAAAGGCAAATCAGGTTGGCGTACCCTTGACCCGGGAGTCCCTTGTGGCCTGCGGCAAGGACATTGAGTACCACCCCGGTGTGGAAGGCTGGTTTGAGCGGATCAACCGCTATGCCGAAGAAGCAGGCGTGGAAGTGGAGCACTATGTGCTGTCCTCCGGCCTGAAGGAGATCATCGAAGGCACTTCCATTGCCAAGTATTTCAAGCGGATCTATGCCTGCGAATTCCTGTATAAGGACGGACAGGCCTTCTGGCCCAAAATGGCAGTTAACTACACCAACAAGACCCAGTTTGTCTACCGTATCAACAAGGGCGTTTTGGACATCAATAACAATAAAGATCTGAATAACTCCCGTCCTGACAGCGAAAAGCGGGTGTTCTTCAGCAATATGATCTATATTGGCGACGGCCTGACCGATGTGCCTTGTATGAAGCTTGTAAAGCAGTCCGGTGGTCATTCCATTGCTATTTATCACCCCGGCGAAAAGCAGAATGCGGTTTCTCTTCTGAAGCACGAACGGGTGGATTGGATGTTTGAAGCGGACTATTCCGAAGGCAGCGAACTGGATCGCACAATGAAGCTGCTCCTTAGCGACCTGGGCTATTATAATAAGCTCAGAGAGATCAACGAACAGCAGAAAAAAGAATTTGATAATTAAACAGTAAAGAAGAGGGAACGGCAAAAGCCATTCCCTCTTTTTGGTCCAAGTGGCGAGACTCGTTTGCATCTGCACCCGTGGTGCAGATAGCGGTTCGGCTCCGTCAAGCCGTCGCCGGCGGCGCTCGTCCGCACCGCATTTGATTCTTCGAGGCTCTTACCTGTTACAAAAACAAAAGGGAGGCTTTTGCCTCCCTTTTGTTTTTGGTCCAAGTGGCGAGACTCGAACTCGCGGCATCCTGCTCCCAAACAAAAATTATAGTTTATTTTGCTTGGTAAACGCTCTTTTTGACCCGTTTTTTACGGATTTCGGGGCTATTTCTTTCCGATATTTCCGTTAATTCCGTGTGTTACATCGGGCAAACTGGTCAAAATTGTGGTCAAAACTGGTCATCCGAGTGCGAGTTCATAGTTTATTCAATACTGGTCAAATTGTGGTCAAACCACAAATACATAGCCCTTTTGATGGTGGAAACATCTTCGAAAGGGCTTTTTTTATTGCCCTCATTATATCATAAAAAATCGTAAATTTCAAGTATGTGAGAGCGAAATACGAAAGAAAGGAAAAGGCAATGTTTACAGCAATTATCGAAAACGAAGGCAACACCTTAGTCATGGAATTCCCGTGCAAGCGTTACCTTATGGCCGATCACCTCGGTTCCATCGGCATCAGAAAGCCGGCACATGAAATCAAATGCATAGATGAAGAGGAAAAACCGATCAAGGTGAAGATCGTCGGAAACAACGAGTTTGAGAAAAGGCTTGCCTTGTTGATCTCCCCCACAGATACTCTCTCCCTCGTAAATACCATGTGTGAGTTCTATCAGAACCTGCCCTACCAAAACAGGCTGGACGCTATGGAAGCAGTGATGTCCGGAAAGGTCTCCTCCATCGCTGAGTTTGATAAGTTTATGCTCGAGAGTCGTATGGAAGACACCACCGAATACTTCTATTGTCCGTTGGTGGCAAACGTGTACAGCCGTGACGAGTACGGCAACATGGAAGACTATCCCGACGAGTATGACGGCAGCTACCTTGCTCCTTACGAGGAACGAATCCGTGATCTGATCCGCTTGGAAGATGCCCGGGACGAAGATAATCTCGCTGCTTACTTCGACGGAAGCAACGGTGCTGTCGGAAAGCTCAAGGAGGTACACTTCAGTACGCAGAACGTTGACGGTGTTCTCTACGGATGCATTCGCGCCGAGCTTACTGCTCCCTTCACTGCTGAAGAGGAAGCCGAGTTTAAGGATTGGCTCGAAGGTCAATGCTCGGACGGCTACGGCGAAGGCTTGGAACAGCGATCCATTCGCGTGGAGGACGGCGATATGTACGTCAGCTTCTGGCACGGCGGTGATGATTGGTTCATGCTCAACGGCGACGAGTTCGATCAGTACCTCAGTGAACAAAAGATGGGAGGGTTCGAGTAATGGCAATTATGTTCTCCAAGGTCACCATGCGTGATGACTACAATGAATCCGAATTCTTTGTCGGTGGCTTTCCTCAGGAGGCCGATGATCTCGAAGACTGGACCGCATACCACGAGTTCCTTGATGAGATCACAGAAGACACCGTTGTAAACGTCAGAGCGCAAGCCTTCCTTTACGGTGAAGGTGAAACGGTCAAAGCAACACCCGAAGAGGTTGCGTATATGATGATGCGCGAACAGCGAGATCCCGACTTTCTGTCCGGTCATTGTGACTGCATTGGTGAGTCGGACTTCAACGTGAATTGGTGTCCCGATGAACTCTTCGGTCAAGGCTTCGTACAGCTATAAGAAAGGAGAAGAAATGGATAAAGACATTGAACACGCCGAAAAAGCCCT
>JBGVHZ010000002.1:0-14721 GCA_045122735.1 Faecousia sp. | reverse complement strand
TCGGTGATACCCTGACCGTTGTTGTAGGTCTCCACGAGTGCCTTATAGGCATCCCGCACCTGAGCGGTAACATAGGAAGCGGCAAAGTGGATCACCTTTCTGCCTTCTGCTTCCTCCGGTGTCTTCTGTCCGCCACCGCAGCCAACCAGGCCCAGCAGCATAACGACCGCCAGCACCATTGCCAGCAATCTTGCAATGCTTCTATTTCTCATACTTTTTTCCTCCTGTAAGGCACAACGCCGTATTACACATTGTTGTGCAAAAATTACATCTTTACATATAAAATTATACTATTTCATATCAAAATTCACAATTGCAGAATTCGCCCTGCTTGTTTCATAATTCTACTTTTTGTTTTTTGCTCTGCAATAAAACACGCCCCCAGTCAAACCGGAGGCGTGTTCGTTTACTCGAAAGAGCTCGCTTCTTCAGCGATCTCCCGGGATTTAAAGTTTCTTGCGTAGCTGCGGTAGAAGGTGCTCATACTGGTAAACCCGCAAAGCATCGCTATCTGCTGCAGCGTTTTTTCCTTATACTGAGGGTCGTTTCTAAACTGAATTACCATTTGCACACGAACATCATTGATAAACACACGCAGATCCACGCTCAAACGCTTTTGGAGCTTCTTACTGAGTGCTTTCGGCGACAGGTAAAATACCTTCCCCAAGGATTCCAGCGTAATATTCTCCTGATAATGATCGTAGATATACTGGATGACCTCTGCGGCAATATCACTATCCTTACGGACATGATCCTGCTTTTCCAGCATACCGTATCGTTCAACAATATCTGCAAGCAGCTGATAGGTAATGCCGATCCGACGCAGCTCTGGAAGTGCTTCCTTCTTATTCAGAACATCTCTCAATCGCTCATACAGCCGCTGGTTATATTGTGCATCCATCAGCCACCGCGGCAATCGTTTTTTGGGGTAGGTATTTGCCAAACTGGTCAGATACCTTGTTCCAATATGCAAAAAGAATATTTCCGCCTTGCCATCGATCTCATAACCATGATTTTCCAATCCGTTCACAACGGCGATCTGACCGTCCGTCAGCACTTTCCGCTCTCCCTCGATGGTTACCAACACACTCCCCCTTACCACTCCGTAAATTTCCAGGTTTCTGTGTGCATGGATAAAGTAGCCGTTGCTTTTATACTGTTCACCGGCAAAACGGGAAGCCTCATCCCGTTCCACTTCACTTCTTTTCCTATCGGTATATATCATGGGAAACCTCCTTGATATCGCCCTGCGTGCTGCAGACCGATATACACCTTACAGATACTCCTCTTGTGTCAAAAGCAGCATTTCCTTCAGCGCCTTGAGAACGCTTCTGTTCTCCCGGTCTGTACAGTGAAAACCCAACGCCCAGATCTGCTTGCGGACAGTGGAGAATTCCTGGGTAAGGATACTCCACAAATGCTCCTTGGTGTGATAAGCCAGCTCTGCTCTGTTGATGATTTCTGCACAGCGATCCAGCATATCAGCGTTGTCATGGATCAGCGTCTTACCGGTAATATCCAAACAAATCTGACTATCGACAGATGCCTGCAGCGTAATGATCGTAGTGTTTGTTTTCGGGTCAAAGCGCTTGGAAGCCTCCATGCGAACACCGTCTACTGTCACCTCCACACAGATATCCTTGTGGAAGCCGCGCAGCTTTATGCTCCAGTTGCGCTTTCGGGGGATCAGATCCACCTGTCCGCAGGCAGGTGCGATCACAAACCTTGCGTTTTCGCCCCAGGTCAGCTGCATCTGGGTCTGGCAGAAAGCGCCGCTCTCAAAGTCGTGTCCGTCTCCTGCATCCTCGTACAGCGTAAATGCATTGTCTGCTCCCGGGAACACCAGCACTTCCATATCCTCGCTGCTACTTAAACGGTTGTCCGTATAGTTTGCCATGGGGACAATGGCGCCCGCCTTGGCAAATACCGGCATAGCGGTCATAGGTCTATTGGCAGTGATCCTTCTGCCGCCCAAGCCGCTGTAACGGCTGCCGGTAAAGAAGTCAAACCACTGCCCATCCGGCAGCCAAACATCCACGCTGCCCAAGTGGGCGATCTTGTCATCCGGTGTGGTAATGGGTGCCACCATCACTTCCGTACCGAACCAGAACTGATTTGGTACATGATATGCCCCATCACACTTAGGATGGCTGTAATACATAGGCTCTACCAGCGCAGACAATTCCCTGTGGCAGCGATAATTCATTGTGTAAATATAAGGGAACAGCTGATGGCGCAATCTTAACCAGTGCTTCATACCCTCTGCTGTGGCAAAATCATTGGCCCAGGGTTCCTTCTGCATCCACCAGGAGCGGGAGCTATGCAGACGGTTTATGGGAGAAAATACGCCAAGCTGCACCCAGCGCTGCAAAAGCTCCACATCCTTGTAGCCGCCCATATGTCCGCCAATGTCATGGCTCCACCAGCCGTAGCCGATGTTGGTGGCTGTTGCTGTAAAATAAGGCTGGAACTGCAGAGATTCCCAAGCTATGGTCGTATCGCCGGAGAAGCCAACGGGATACCGATGGCTGCCGGGACCGGCATATCGGGAAAAGAACATCGGCCGCTTGCCGTTTCTGGAAATATCCAAAATGTGCAGATGGTTTAACATCCACAGCGGATCCATCCGCTCCGCAGGATCTTTATATTCCCCGGGCGCATTGGGCTCATGCAGCCATCCGTAGTCTGTGCCCTGCTGCCAGTCCATCCACCAGAAATCCACACCATCTTCTTCATAGGGATGGTGGACAATGTCAAAATAGGTGGTCATGTGCTCCTTAGACAGCACATCAAGCCGCACACGCTTCCCTGTTTTCGGATCAATGCCGTTGGCAAGCGCCATTTCCTCATACATCACTTCATGTCTGCGCACGCCATCAGCAGGATGCAGATTCAGCGCTGTTTTCAGGTTCTTCTCATGCAATTCCTTCAAAAATGCCCGATAATCAGGGAACAATGCCTCATTCCAGGTATAGCCTGTCCAACCGGCACGGCCTGTCCAGCCGCCCGGGTCATCCGGGTCCAGCTGCTCTTCCGGTATCTGCACGATATGCCAGTCCATATCCACTACGCCCACAGAGAACGGAATGCCTTCATCGGCAAAGCGATCCATCAGGGACAAGTACTCTTCCTGCGTGTATGCGTGGTAGCGGCTCCACCAGTTACCCAGCGCATAAGCCGGCAGCATAGGGGGTGCGCCTGTGATGCGATAAAAATCCCGCACACAGCCACGATAATCATAGCCGTAGCCAAAGAAATATACATCCTGCGTATGATCCCGGCGGACGGCTACCCATCCGGTCTCATCCAGCAGAAGGGATCCGGAGTCATCCAAAACGGAAAAACCCCAGCGGGAACACAGACCTTTTTCAACAGGGCAGCTGCCATCTACCTTGTCGAGGGTCTGACAGGTTCCGCCCAGTGTTTCGAAGCTTTCGCCATAATGCCATTTTGATGCCGGTTCTGACAGCAGCTGAATAGAAAGTGTATCCGCTGCAAAAGCCTGTTCTTCCTGATAGGTAAGCAGCAGCGCACCTGTATGGATGGTCAGAACACCACCATCACGGGAAACTGTGTATGTGCAGGCCGGCAGATCCCGATAAAAAACCGTCTGGGATGCCCGATCCTCAAACAATCCCATGGGATCATACTCCATACGAATCAAGCGGTCTGTCAGCACGGTAAAGCGATAGTTTTTACCTGCAATACAGTTTTGGGGGTCGGCCACCGGTCTGACCGGCCAGCAAAAACGCTTATTTTTATCCATTTCAGGATGCCTCCTTGTACTTTTCACGCTTTCCGAGAAAAGCGCCGAAATTTGCCGTCTGTAACTTTTCGTGAAATTACTATAGCTTATTTCTTTTCTGTTTGCAACCGCTATCCAAAAATTTTCCGTCCCCGTTTCTCTTCTCGCAGCCTATATGATTTTTCTTTTTTGAGGAAGTTCTTCATTTGCACATCTATGCCCGTGCCACTCCCTTGACAAACGATAGCAGATCGATATAATCTAAAAATAGTTTTTGCAACCACGCCCTTATCTCCAAATTCTTTGGCATTATGGACAGCAAAGGCAATAACAATTATCTTATTCCTGTAATGGAGGGATCTTTTGTGCCTATATTTTATTATCCTGAAACGAAACAGTTTTACCTGCACACAAAGCATACCAGTTATGTAATGGAATTATATGAAGGCCATTTAGTGCACAGCTATTGGGGAAGTCGCGTCAACAAAATTCCAAATTTAGAATGGTATTATCCTTTCAAATTTGGCGCGGATTTTTCTGCTACCGATATTCCCGGAAGACTGCTCAATTCCACTGATAAGCTCCATCAGGAATATCCCACCTATGGCACCGGAGATATGCGCAGTCCTGCATTGCAGGTTGAAAATGCCACCGGAGATTCTATTACGCGGCTACGCTACGAAAGCCATCGTATTTTTAACGGCAAACCGGCCCTTTCCGGTCTTCCCGCCACTTATGGCGAAGATTGTGAAACATTGGAAATTACTCTGGCCGATGCGTATACCGGCTTGACCGTTCTCTTGTGTTACACTGTTTTTCCGGAAAAGGATGTGCTGGCCCGGTCTTCCAGAATTGAAAACAGAGGCAGTGCTCCCTGCAAATTGGAAGATGTTGCATCCTTCTGCGTAGACTTGCACCAAGATGGGTTTGAGGTAATTCATCTGTACGGCGCCTGGGCAAAGGAACGGCATATCCAGCGTATCCCTCAATCCACCGCAACAATGGTTTTCGACAGTAAACGGGGCGCCAGCTCCCATAATGAAAACCCCTTTATTGCCTTGGTTCGCCCGGAAACTACCGAGGACTACGGGGATGCATATGGTTTCTGCCTGATGTATTCCGGTAATTTTTCTGCGGAGGTGTCCGGGGAACAGTACGGTTCCACACGAGTAAAAATGGGCATTCAGCCCTTGGGATTCTCCTGGGAGTTAAACCCCGGTGAAAGCTTCCAATCCCCGGAAGCCATTATGGTCTATTCTGCTTGCGGCTTGGGCGAAATGAGCCGCCGCTTCCACAAAATCATCCGGGAAAATGTTTGCCGCGGCAAGTTCCGCGATACAGAGCGCCCAGTCCTTATTAACAACTGGGAGGCTACATACTTTGACTTCAATCAGGAAAAAATCCTTACTTTAGCTAAAAAGGCAAAAGCCATCGGTGTAGAGCTGATGGTTCTTGACGACGGTTGGTTCGGCAAAAGAGACCGTGATAATTGCTCTTTGGGCGACTGGGTCGTGGACAGAAGAAAGCTGCCGGACGGCTTAGAAACCCTGTGCAAAAAGGTCAACGAACTGGGTATGCAATTTGGCTTATGGTTCGAGCCGGAAATGATTTCACCGGATAGTGACCTGTACCGAAATCATCCCGATTGGTGCATCCATACAGAAAACCGTCCCCGCACCACGGGACGGCAGCAATTGATTTTGGATTTGACCCGTCCGGAGGTATGCGATTATATCATTGATGCAGTTTGCTCCGTTTTGAATAGCTGTCCGATCTCCTATGTAAAATGGGATATGAACCGAAATATGACCGAAATGCCCCGAAAAGGCTTTGCCCATCAATACATTCTGGGCCTGTATCGGGTTCTGGAGGAAATCACTTCCCGATTCCCCGATGTGCTGTTCGAAAGCTGCAGCGGCGGCGGTGGCCGGTTTGATGCCGGTATGCTCTATTATATGCCTCAAACCTGGACAAGCGACGATACCGATGCGGTTGAGCGGCTCTACATCCAGGAAGGCACAGGTCTTGTCTATCCCATCAGCACTATGGGCGCACATATTTCCGCTGTCCCTAATCATCAGGTTGGCCGCACCACCCCGGTTGCATTCCGCAGCAAGGTGGCCATGATGGGCAGATTTGGTCTGGAACTGGATCTGGACAAACTGGACGAAGAAACGCTGGATTCTCTGTCAAAGGAAATTGCTGAATATAAAATCTATCAGCAAGATATCCATTACGGCGATCTTTATCGCTTGCTCTCTGCCTATAAAGGCAGAACTGCTGCCTATGAAATTGTCAGCGATAAACGCGTGCTGGTGTTCATAATGAATATTTCCGGCGCGCCCTGTCAGGCTCCTTTGCGGCTGAAATTGCAGGGACTAAACCCGGATAAGCAGTATAAAGACATCGCCACCGGCATTCTCTACGAAGGCCGCACCCTGATGGGCGCAGGAATCCCTATGGATACCCGCCGAGATCATCGTGCCTTCCTGACTGTTTTTGAAATTTGTCCTTAACTTCCCTACAATGATTGTAAGTTTGGAGGAAAACATATGCACAAAGTGCAGGCCGTTGTTCTTGGCTATGGAAACAGAGGTGCTTCCTACAGCGATTATTCCGTCAAGCACCCCGACGAGCTGGAGATCGTAGCCGTTGCCGATCCCATTGCAAATCGCCGTGAATATGCAGCGCAGCTACACGGATTGCCCCAGGACAGAGTTTACGCCGATTGGCACGACATTGCGCAGCAGCCCAAAATGGCAGACTTTGCCATTATTGCCACCCAGGATCATATGCATTTAGAGCCGGCTCTGGCAATGATCGAAAAGGGTTACAATCTGCTTTTGGAAAAACCCATGGCAACGACCCCCGCTGAATGCAAGCAAATTACTGAAGCCGCCGAAAAGAAAGGTGTGCACGTAATTGTATGTCATGTGCTGCGCTTTACCAGCTTCTGGACAACACTGAAAAGCATTATTGATAGCGGTTCTATTGGAAAAGTTATGTCCATCAACCATATGGAGAATGTAGGCAACCGCCACCAATCCCACAGCTTTGTCCGCGGAAACTGGCGCAAAACCAGCGAAGCCACCCCTATGATCCTGGCCAAATGCTGCCACGACACCGATCTGATCCAATGGCTGATTGGAAAGCCCTGCAAAAAGGTACAATCCTTTGGATCTCTGACACATTTTACAAAAGAGAACAAGCCGGCAGGCGCCCCCACCCGCTGTACAGACGGATGTCCTCATACAGATACCTGCTTCTATAATGCCGTCAAACTATACTACGACGACAAGGATAACACTTGGTTTAGAAGCGTTGTGGCGAATACGGTCACCAATCCTTCTGATGAGGCTGTTATGGAAGCCCTGCGCACCGGTCCTTACGGTCGGTGTGTGTACGATTGCGATAACGATGTGGTGGATCATCAGATCGTGAATATGGAATTTGAAGATATGACCACCGCTTCCTTGTCTATGAACGCATTTAATAAGGGCGGCCGCTTCATCCGCATTTTCGGCACAGAAGGCGAGATCACCATGGGCGACGGACAGTGCTTCAATGTCTATTCCTTTGCCGATCGTCAAACCACACAGGTACCTATCAGCACTGTTGGCAACTCCATTGCCAGCGGTCACGGCGGCGGGGATGTTGGCATTATGATTGATACGGTCAACTACTTTGGAAAGGACATTGCCAGTCCTTCCATCTGCGATGTCCGTATGTCCTATCTGAGCCATCTGATCGCCTTCGCTGCAGAAGAATCCAGATTGACCGGCACAGTTGTGGATCTGGAAGAATATTCAGGTCGTTGGTAGAGCCTGATCGTTGGGGTTTTCCCAAAGAACCCCAGCAAAATACAGGTATTGACATTAAAAAAGGGATAAGCTATACTGTTTTACGAAAGGGGCGACGGACTATGCAAATCGATAAGGTCTTACACGCTTTGGAATGTAGTCCTGTGATCGCCGCTGTCCAGCAAGAGGCTTTGCCGGAAGCTTTGGCTTCTCCTGCAGAGGTCATTTTCCACCTGGGCGCAGATCTGATGCATATTCCTGCTATCGTACAAGCTGTACATGAGGCGGGAAAATTGCTTTTCATCCACATTGACCTTACGGAAGGTTTGGGGAAAGACCGGGCCGCCATCAAATATCTGGCGCAATGGGGCGTGGATGGGATCATTTCCACAAGGACCCAGCTGATCCGATATGCCAAGGAAGCAGGACTTGTTACGATCCAGCGGTTTTTCGCTTTGGACTCCAAGGGTATGGACAGCATCGAAGACACCCTGCGCACCAGCAACCCCCATTTGATGGAGATCATGCCGGGGGTTATCCGCAAGGCCATCGAGCGGTTTACAAAAACCCATATCCCGGTCATTGCCGGTGGGTTGATCGAAACAAAATCTGAAGTTACAGACGCATTAGGTTGCGGTGCAACCGCCGTCTCCACAGGAAAAAGCAATCTGTGGTACCTCTAACTGAATAACCGTAGAGTATGAAGAGAACGGGCAGATCAGGGACGCACTTTCGTGCGTCTCCGATCTGCTTTTTTTATTGAAAGGAGCAGCACAAAATGTATGATGTAGTAATTGTGGGCGCCGGCATTATCGGAGGTATGCTGGCAAGAGAGTTATCGAAATATCAGCTCTCTGTTTGCCTGCTGGAAAAAGAAAACGATGTGGCAATGGGCGCTTCCCGGGCCAACAGCGGCATTATCCACGGCGGATATGACCCGGTTCCCGGTACGCTGAAGGCAAAGCTGAACGCAGAAGGCGTGGAGCTTTTGTTTGAAGCAGCAAAAGAGCTTTGCGTTCCCCACAAAAGAAACGGCTCTATGGTTTGTGCCTTTTCTGCAGAGGAAGAACCTACGATCTATGAGCTTTATGCGCAGGGCCAGCAAAATAAGATCCCCGGTCTGAAGATTCTGACCGGAGAGGAAGCAAGAGCGCTGGAACCCAACCTGTCCGGTGCTGTCACCAAAGTTCTCCATATTACAAACGCCGGCATTATTTGCCCCTACGATTTAACCATCAGCGCCATCGGCAACGCCATGGATAACGGGGTGGAACTGTACCGCAATTTTGCTGTTTGTGCTATCTCCCGGGAAGCAGATGGCTTCACCGTCACTTCCTCTTCCGGAAAGCAGGTCCGCAGCAGGTACTTGGTAAACTGTGCCGGCGGCTATTCTGATAAGGTAGCCAAAATGGCTGGTGATGATTTCTTTACCATCATCCCCAGAGCCGGCGAATATATGCTCCTTGATAAAGCAGAAGGCAGCCGCGTCAGCCACACCCTGTTCCAATGTCCCACCGCAGAGGGCAAGGGCATCCTGGTATCCCCCACTGCTGACGGCAATCTGCTGGTTGGTCCTACCGCAAAAGTAGTGGCCGCGCCCGACAGCACCGATACCACCCCGAACGGCCTTTCTGAAGTGGCGCGTCTTTCTGCAAAGAGTGTGCCTTCTGTCAATTTCCGTCAGGTGATCACCTCTTTCACGGGCGTCCGGGCATCCACCAAAGGAGGCGAATTTATTCTGAAGCCCTCCGATCGTGTTCCCGGCCTTGTGCACGCCGGTGCCATTGACTCCCCCGGTCTGACCTGCTGTGTTTCCATCGCCAAATATTTGACCGATATTTTGAAAGAGCAGGGTCTTCCCCTGGAGGAGAAGGCGGATTGGAACGGACACAGAGAAAACTTCCACGCATTCCGGAACATGAGCGAGGAAGAGAAAAATGCATACATTCAGGCCAATCCTGCATTTGGCAAGGTGGTCTGCCGCTGTGAGACCGTCACGGAAGGCGAGATCCTGCAGGCGATCCGCACCAATCCCCGGGCTACCGATATGGATGGCGTAAAACGACGCACAAGAAGCGGTATGGGCAGATGCCAGGGCGGTTTCTGCGGCCCTTATGTAATGGAGCTGCTTTCCAGGGAATTAGGCATTCCCATGGAAGAGGTCACCAAATTTGGCGGTGACTCCCGTATGGTTATAGGAAGGATCGGTAAATAAGATGATAAATCATGATATCGTAATCGTTGGCGGCGGCCCTGCCGGCATGGCAGCGGCAGTTGCCGCTTATGATGCCGGTTGCCGGGATGTGGTCATTCTGGACAGAGAACCCCAGCTGGGCGGCATTCTGATGCAATGCATCCACAACGGCTTCGGTCTGCATAAGCTGGGGAGAGAGCTGACAGGCCCGGAATATGCCGCTGTATATGAAGAAAAGGTCCGTGAGCGGTCTATCCGTGTATATAAAGAAACCACCGTCACCGGTGTCACAGCCGAAAAGGTTGTAACTGCGCAAAACCGCCAGGGCATCCTGAAGATCCAGGCAAAAGCCATTATTTTGGCTATGGGCTGCCGGGAGCGCAGCCGTGGTGCGCTGAATATTTGCGGCAGCCGTCCCGCCGGTGTGTACAGCGCCGGTAC
Organism: Faecousia sp.; assembly: GCA_045122735.1. Taxonomy (GTDB): domain Bacteria; phylum Bacillota; class Clostridia; order Oscillospirales; family Oscillospiraceae; genus Faecousia. The sequence goes on along the minus strand of JBGVHZ010000002.1, from coordinate 4,541 downwards.
TGCCCAAAAGCTGGTAAACTGCATGGGCTACCAGGTTGGCAAGAAAGTCGTTATCCTTGGCAGCGGTGACATTGGCCTCATCATGGCTCGCCGTATGAGCTTTGAGGGTGCAAAAGTAGAAGCCGTTTGTGAAGTGATGCCCTATTCCGGCGGTCTGACCCGTAACATCGTGCAATGCCTGGAAGACTTTGGCATCCCCCTGTATCTTAGTACTACTGTGGTGCAAATCCATGGCAAGGAGCGGCTGGAAGGCGTTACCATTGCCCAGGTGGACGAAAACCGTCTCCCCATCGACAGCACCAGGCAATACATTCCCTGCGATACCCTCCTTTTATCCGTCGGTCTGATCCCCGAGAACGAACTGACACGGGCTGCCGGCATCCCCATTGACCCCATCACCAACGGTGCTTTGGTGGATGAAAACTGCCAGACACAAGTTCCCGGTATTTTTGCTTGCGGCAATGTTCTGCAGGTCCATGACCTTGTGGACTACGTTTCCGAGGAAGCAGAAAGAGCCGGTCTCGGTGCGGTAAAATATGTCAGCGGCCTTACACACACGCAAAAAGCCATTGTGACCAAACCCGGACACGGTGTGCGCTATGTATTGCCTCAAACCATTCACACCACCGAAGAAAATATCTCTTTATTTTTGCGTGTGACCCAACCCTTCGGCAAGGTAAAATTTACTGTCACAGACGGTGACCGCATTCTGGCTGTTGCCAAAAAGCTGAAGGCCGCCCCCGGTGAAATGGAAAAGATCACCGTAAAAGCTGCTGATCTTGAAAATGTGACCGGCCCTGTCACCGTGCAACTGGAGGTGCTGTAATGGATCGGAATTTGATATGTATCATCTGCCCCAGAGGCTGCGCTCTCACCGCCCAGATCGGCACAGACGGTGTAACCGTTACCGGCAACGCCTGTCCCAAGGGGCAGGAATATGCCATCAACGAATGCACCAATCCCGTCCGCACAGTAACCGCCACTGTCCGTGTCAGTAACCGCTGTAACACGATGGTCAGTGTAAAAACCGAAACGCCCGTAGCAAAGGATGCTATGCTGTCTGTTATGCAGACCCTGCGGCAAATAACGGTTCAGGCTCCCGTACATATGGGAGATGTGATTTTAGAAAATGTGTGCGGCGCTAAAATCGTTGCAACAAAGGATGTTTTATAAGGCGGCTTTCATCAAAACCAGACCGCTCTGCCTTGCATTTTTCTTTCCAATATAGTATGGTATATTTAGGGGGTGCGCTTATGAACACTATAAAAATTCAAAAGAACCTTACCAAGATCGTTGCCCACAGAGGCCTGTCCGGCATAGAGACCGAAAATACGAATGCGGCTTTTATCGCTGCCGGAAACCGTTCCTATTACGGCATTGAAACAGACATTCACCGAACCGCAGACGGTCACTTTGTTGTTTGCCACGATCACGACTTAAAACGGATCGCAGGGGTGGACATTCCGGTGGAAACCTCCACTTTGGCACAGCTGCAGAGCTTCCTGCTTTTTGATAAGGACGGCAAGAAAGGCAGAGAAGATCTCAGGCTCAGCACTTTGGAAAATTACATAAATATTTGCAAAAAATACGAAAAACACTGCGTTTTGGAATTGAAATCCAATTTTACCGATGAAGAAATATCCAAAATTATAAATATCATCCAGAGCTTTGACTATTTGGAGCACGTCACCTTTATATCTTTTATTTATTCCAATCTGCCAAAAATAAGAAAGCTTTCCCCCACACAATCGGTTCAATTCCTCTTCAAAGAATTTACCGATGAGATCATCGACACCATGGTGGCAAATAAAATGGATGTTGATGTCTACTATAAGGCGCTCACAAAAGAGATCATCCACTTGCTGCACAGCAAGGGCATTCAGGTCAATTGCTGGACGGTCGACAGCAAGGAGATCGCTGAAGTGCTGACCGAATGGGGCATTGACTATATCACCACCAACATATTGGAGTGATTGTGGCAGTTTTTTACCGTTATAAGTATTTTCAAGCGCAGCTGCGCCTGCAATAAGTAAAAGAGGTCTTTATGAAAAAAACTTTTTTGGTTTTCTTTGTACTTTTAACCGTTCTTTGTTTCGCAGCAGGCTGTGGGCAAAAAGCACCCGCAGACAAAAGCGGAGCAGTCTCTACAGGTCCTTATCAGTTCCGCTCTGACGAGCTTGCAAATTATGTGATCGTTTATTCTGATGAGAACCCCGACTACTTTGACCTTGCCTATAGGCTGAATGAACAGATTTATACAAAATACGGCAAGATCCTCAACGTGATACGCAGCTCCAACGCCACCCCATCCCAGTACGAGATCTTGCTTGGCGATACCGGTCGGGTGATGGAGTATTCCGTTACAGTGCAAGACGGAAAGTTCCGGATCCATGTGGGCGGCTCTTTCTCTGCTGAAAAAGCCATAGACTTTCTTTGCCGGCAGGTGTTCAACGGGCAGGAATTCGTCCTTGACAGCGGCGAATATTATCAAACCTCTTTTCTGACCGCCTCCCAGGAAATGGCAGAAGACGCAACGGCACGCATTATGTCTGCCAACATTCTGGCCGATGCCTTTGCAGACAGCTCCTACAAAGAAGCCCATTACCGCGCAGAAATCTTTGCCGGTATGCTTGTAAGCTACACGCCGGACGTTTTAGGCATCCAGGAGGCTGACGAGAACTGGAACAATGTCCTGGATATGTATTTGAAAAAAATCCAAAAGTCCCACGGCATCACATACGAAAGACTTTTGGCCTCTTACGAAAACAAGGTCAATTATTCGTCCCTGCTTTATCGGTCGGATAAATTCAAAGCAGAAACCTCTGATCTTTCTGTGTTCAGCTGGTGGACCAACAAAGCTTTTAACCACAACTACCATATGCGCAATGTCAGCTGGGCCCGTTTTTCTGCCTTGGACGCTCCGGAAAAGACCTTTCTCGTTGCCAACACCCATTGGTCCTACAGAACGGAACACGCCAACGGGCAAACCTATCTTTTCGGCTCTAACACACCCATCGCTGTAAATGAATTGCGCACACAATGCAAGGACGAAACCAACAGGATCTTGTCCACGCTCCGGCGGGAAAATCCCGGCGTTCCCATTTTCCTTACAGGCGATTTCAACACTTCTCTCCCCTTCTTCACAGACTCCGGGTGGACGCCTGCAGCTTTCCGGTTGATCAGCGAAGAGGCGTTAAACAGTGGCACTTCCATCTCGCTCGTCCCCTCTTCCGGCCATTTTGACCACCTTTTCGGTACGGGAAATTATGCGATCAAGCATTTCGCCTTTTTCAACAACACAAATCAGCACAGCTTGCTGACGGACCACCCCTTTGTGTATGCCGACCTGGCCTTCTAAAGGGTTTTGCACATAACAATCGCCACCCCGCAGGGTGGCGATTTTGCTGTATCACAGCGCTTTTTTGTAAAAAGAGGGGGAGGCGGTAAGGCCTCCCCCTTGTTTTATGCAACAGATTTACTCAGTCATATAGAATTCGTAAGGAATATCTATTCCATAACCGAAGTTATAGGTCTGCAGCTTGAACTGGTTAAGCACAGTATCCGCTGCAATGGAAGCAGACACATCAAGTGTTTTAACGACCGTATCATTGATCATCAGCTTGATGGTCGTTCCTTCACGAACCATGCTAAACCACACACCGTCGCCGGTAGCAACAGCCGCATTTTCCGCAGCGTTCAGGTCATAGAACCACTTCCAGGTGCCAAGCATGCCGCTCATGGACTGCACCATATAGGCGCCGCTGCCATTTTTATTGACAAGCCGGACCTCTGCTTTTTGTCCGTTAGCAAATGCCATCTTAAGGACGACCGCATAGTCCTGCTTTGCGCCCAGAGAGGGATCCTTCACCAGCACCTTGCCGCCATAGCATTTATCTGCCGTGGGAACCAGCTCACCGTTCTTTTCCGATACCGCCGGTGCGTGTACGACGCCGTGTGCCTGGTTGAGCATACCATAGCCGGCAGTCCAGAACCACTTGCCGCTTGTAGATACAAACTCGCCGGTAATGCTGTAGGTCTTACCTACCTCAATTACAAAGCTATATTTGCTGTTTGTATCCACCAGCACAGGCTCACCGTTGATGTACAGCTTCTGCGCATAACCTGCAGTGGGAGTGACAGTCAGGGTAGCGGTGTCGCCAACCTTATAGCTCTCCTTATCTGCTGTCACTGTGCCGTTAGCAAAGGTGGGCATGGTGACGGTTACAGGTGTGGTGATGTCTTCTTCCTGCTTTACCAGCTCAAAGGGCACTTCAACATACTGTCCCTTGTTGCCCTTGCTGTTAATGCTTACAGAAACGACCTTGTTATCCGCAGTAACACCTTCCATAGTATAACGGATCAGAACTGTACCGTTAACGGAAACTGCCAGCGTCTTTGCGTCAACACGCTCTACCTTGAAGGCTACACCGTCGCCGGTGATGGCAGCTGCATGCTCGTTGATGTTCTTCCAGTTGCCCCAGCCGGTCACAGCACCACTTTCGGCGGTGCAGGAAGCAGCATAGGTGCCCTTATCGTTGTAA
>JBGVHZ010000001.1:0-9177 GCA_045122735.1 Faecousia sp. | reverse complement strand
TCGGTGATACCCTGACCGTTGTTGTAGGTCTCCACGAGTGCCTTATAGGCATCCCGCACCTGAGCGGTAACATAGGAAGCGGCAAAGTGGATCACCTTTCTGCCTTCTGCTTCCTCCGGTGTCTTCTGTCCGCCACCGCAGGCAGTCAGGCCGAGCAACATAACGGCCGCCAGCACCATTGCCAGCAATCTTGCAATGCTTCTATTTCTCATACTTTTTCCTCCTATATAGCAATTCGTTTTTACAAAAGAATTTTAACGACTTGTGGAAAGGTGCGGTAATCATCAATGGTCAGATAGGGAAAATCCGATTTGTATACGCTTTCATCGTTACCGCCGGGCCCGTAATCGTCCCCAATGTACACCAGGTTTTCGTGGGTATAGCCGTTTTCCTGGCAATATAGCTCCAAGGCATACCGCTTATCATAAGGCTTAGGTGCCATATCAAAAGAAGAAGAGCCGCCTATAAACACTGTGTAATCGCTGAACACCTGGCACACATCCTGATAAATGGCTCTGCGCTTGCTGCGGTCAGGGTCATAGGCAAGCTTATCCTCCTGCAGTGCCTTCGTTCCCAGACAAGGGAAGGTAACACATCCGGAAGGATGATACTCCACATTCTCGCCACGGTATTCCTCCATGCCATACTTCTTTCGAAGTATGGTCACTCTTTCATCCACAGATGCTCTGTCGCAGGGGAAAATCAAATCCCGCTTCAGCTCTATCTGTCCACTTTTCAAATTGTATTGGCCATATTGCAGGCCATAGTTGCCGATAATATCGATGGGATACTGCTCCATCTGGTTAAAAATACGCATGACCTGCCCTGCGCCTGCCATAACAAGCTTGTACTTCTTGCTTAAGGCATTCAGCGCTTCCCGGACCTCCGGGATCATAGGCTGCTTATGCTGGGTCAGTGTGCCATCAAGATCCATGGCAACGACCTTGATTTTTGAAATATCCATTTTACTGTCCTCCAAACAGATCGTAATACATCCACAAAACGGTGTATCGATCTTTCAGCTCTTTGGCATAGGAAATGGCATCCCTGATCTTATCATCAGAATACATGGAACGGAAGCAATACATATGTAAGCCCACCTTTTCCAGCAACTGACGGATCCTTTCAGCAGAGGGCATTTCTGCCAGCACCTGCCGGATCTGCGCCTCCTTCTGCCGGTAGACAGAGAGCATATCTTTTTCGTACAGCCCTACCTTGTCCTGCAGCTTGGCACATTCCTGGGCTACCGGGCCATAGATCCGGGACAGCTGCACCAAATACTCTTCCCGTTCGGGGCGGTACTGTGTTTCCGGCCAAGGCCGCTTCAGCAGTTCTTCCCGCAACCATGCCGTTACGACCGTGGAATACGCCACATCCACACCGTGGGGGAAATAGGCCTGCTTATGGACGATGCCCGTGATCTCAAAGAAGTGGGAAAGATGATGCTCACTGCCGGATGCAGGCCGGGAAGAGCCGGCAAAGCTCATGGCAATACCCACGATCACAAGGGCTTCCATCAGCGTACGGACACTTTCCTCCCGCCGCAAAAGCAAACCATCGGATATCTCAATGGTTTTATGTACCATATGGAATGTCAGGTCATAAATTTCCTGACAGAAATATTCTTCGTTGATCACCCGGCTGAGCTTCCAATCGTTCAGGGCAGAATACTTGCCCACAATATCACCGTAGCCTGCCAGGATCATTTCCATAGGGGCTTCCTTCAGCACATCAGTGTCTGCAATGATGGCCGCCGGCACGCCTGCCGAAACGGTCACCTTCATGCCACCCAGGATCATTGCCGCACCTGTTGAGGCGTAGCCATCCATGGAAGGGGCTGTCGCCACAATATAGTAAGGAATGTTATTGAAGTGGGACACATATTTGCAAAGGTCCTGGATCACACCGGAACCGATGCCGATGATAAGCTCCACCCCTGTCAGCGCATCGGTTATTTTTTGGATCGCCTGCTCATCAGGGATCAAAATAGACTCGCCGGGGAAGATCACTCTCTTAAGTTTCTTTCCTTCCAGCGCCTTTTCTGTTTTTCCACCGGCTGCTTCATAGGTATTTTCATCTGCTACCAGCAGAATCGACGCATACCTACCGGTGATCTTTTCCAAAGAGGAAATCGCTCCCTGCCCTATGACCACATGGCCAATGTCACAGACATGCCGCCTGCCGCAGGAACAGTCTACCCCTTCAAGTAATGTTTTTATATCCACGATCGTGCCTCCGTTCAACTTTTGCTTGCAATTTCCCATTGTGAATATTATACTCATTTTGACCGATACAATCAATATTCAATGATTTCTTTGACCGAATTATGAAATTCGTGCAAATCATTTTGACTATTTCGTCAATATCAATCAAAAGGAGCAGGTAGTTATGGCAAAAACCGCCACGGATAACACAAAAAGCGTGCAAAGAGATCAGCAGGTCCTGGCCATATTGGAAGAGAATGGCTTGACCTCTGTTCACGAGCTATGCGAAAAGCTGTATTTAAGCGAGGCAACCGTTCGTCGCTGCCTTTCAAGTCTTGCCCGGAAGGGCCTCATCCACAGAACGCACGGTGGTGCTGAGCTGCTCAAGACCTTCACAAATGCGGGCCCCTTCAGCAGCCGGATCCATCAGAACGCCGCTGCCAAACGCAGTATCGCCCAAAAGGCTGCCGCACTTGTTCCCAATGGCAGCATTGTCTTTCTGGATCAATCCTCCACCTGTCTGCACCTGGCAGAGGCACTTAAGGACAAGCAGGATCTGACAGTGGTTACCAACAATATCGCCATTGCCAGTTTGCTTTCCACAACAAATTTCGAAGTCCATTTATCCGGCGGATATCTGTGCGACAAGGCACGGGTCTGCCTGGTGGGTGCAGACTCCCATCAGATTTTTCTGAATATCTGCGCCGACTTTGTCTTCTTTTCTACCCATTCCCTGTCTTCCGATGGCATTGCCACGGATTGCAACCGGGAGGAGATCAATGTCAGAAACGCTATGCTCAAAAATGCCAAATGCAAGGTTCTTTTGTGCGACAGCTCCAAGTTTAACAGCACTGCCGGCTTTATCCAGTGCGGCTTACAGGATCTGGATATGCTTATCAGTGAGGAACACACTGCAGAAGCTTATGCCCACCGTTTTCCGGGCATGAAATGCCTTTAATACTATCGCAGCATATTCACAGCTGTCTTACCCAATCCCTCAAAATCATCAAAGGCCGCCAAAAGAATGTCCGGCAAATGCTGGGCAGGATCTTCTGTCCGGCGCACCAGCTGTCTTTCAGCTTATCTCCCGCTTGCAGGATCTCACCGCACATCTCACAGCCAGCAATGATCGGATTTTTCGCAATATCAACAGGCGTACGCTTATGATATGCTCCCCATAGCGTAGTCTCGAAATTTTTGTTATTTCGAGACTACGCTATGGGGAGCATAAGGTGGATGCCTTTGATCTTATAGAAAGTTTTTCTTATGATTTGGTAACAACGATCACATCACAGGGCAACAACACAGCAGTATCGTCGTACACTTCTCCCGTTTCCACATTGCGGTAGGTGCCGGCAAGTGTCACTGTGACCGGATGATCATTAAAATTCTGCACAAACAGATATTGTTCTCTGGTCGCAATGGTAACGCCCTCAGGAAGATCATATGTCTTGATCTTCAGCTCCTGCAGCAGCATAGCATACAGCTTATCTGTCAATTCGCCGGTATCCCGGCAGCCGATATAATAGGCCATACCGGATCGGTAGCTGTTCTTCAAAAGAGCCGGCATACCCTTATAAAAATCCGCCCCGTAATATCCCAAGGATTCTGCGGTGGTGGGCGTGATCAGTTCGCAGTAATCTATCACATCATAGGTCTGCCCGTTCCACAGCACTGTATTTTTGTCCGCAGGATACAGGGTGTCGATCTCATCTGCTGTCAGACCAAATACATCCTTGAGCCTGTTTCCGGGGAAGCCGCCCAAATAGCACAGGTCTGTTTCATTGACATATCCCGTGGCATAGGTCGCTACCGCAGTGCCGCCTTGGGCCACATACTGCTCGATCCGGTCGATCTGTGCCTGATCCAAACTGTACAGCATGGGCATTACCACAAGGCTGTAGTGACTCAGATCCTCACCGGTCTCGATCACATCCACATCCACGCCCCGTTTCCAGAAGCTCTTATAATGCTGCAGGCAAGTTTTTACATACCGCTTATCTGCATTGATAAAGCCGGAGGCATTGGAGATCGCCCAGCTATTTTTATGGTCGTACAGGATCGCTACCTTTGCATCTGTTTTTGTGCCGCAAACGGCATCCAGCTTTTCCAGGCTGATGCCCACCTGCTTCACATCCTCAAACACCCGACCGGAGGCTTTCCCATTGTGGTCGATCACCGCACCGTGGAACTTTTCCGAACCGCCACGACCCTTCCGCCACTGGAAATACTGTACGCTGTCGCTGCCGTGGGCGACTGCCTGCAAAGAAGCCAGCCGATGCATACCGGGCCGTTTCAGCTTGCTGACTGCCTGCCAATTCGTATTGCTGGGCGTGCTTTCCATCAGCAGGAACGGCTTGTGCTTTAGGCTGCGGAAATAGTTATGGTTAAAGGCTGCATCCACAGCGCAACGGATCTGATCCTCCTCGTGCCAGGAAGGATAGGCATCCCAGGACACCACATCGATATGATCCTTCAGGTAGTGATAATCTATCTGCTGGGGCGTCCACATCATATTGGTGGTCACCGGAATGTCAGATCCTGCCGAACGAATGGCTTCGATCTCCATTTTCATAAAGTCCGTGGTCTGGTATGTAACGAAATTTCTCCAATCCAGATAGAGACCCGTCATAATTTCATCCGGCTCCCCGTTTTGCATGGGAGAGTGGATCTGCTCCCAATCGGTAACTGTGTGGCTCCAAAATGCGCTCCACCAGGCATGATTCAGCGCATCCAGGCTGTTGTTATATTTCTTTTTCAGCCAATTGCGAAAGGCTGCCTGGCATAGCTGGCAATGGCACTCCCCGCCAAACTCGTTAGAAATATGCCACAAGATCACATTGGGGTTTCTGCCGTAACGCTGGGCCAACAGGCGGTCGATCGCCGCGGTTTTCTCACGATAGATAGGAGAGGTATAGCAATGGTTGTGCCGGGAGTTATATTCTTCCCGCACACCGGCTTTGTTCACCCGGCGCACCTCAGGATATTTTTCCGCCATCCACCTGGGACGGGCTGCACTGGGCGTCGCCAAAATCGTTTTGATGCCTTTGGATGCCAAGTTTTCGATAATACGGTCAAGCTCTTCAAAATGATACTCTCCCTCATTGGGCTCCAGCATCGCCCAGGAAAAAATACCCACAGACATACAGTTGCAGTGGGCCTTCTGCATCATTTCCGGATCCTGCGCCAAAATTTCAGGATAAGCAAACCACTGGTCAGGATTATAGTCCGCACCGTGCAAAAAATGCGGATGTAAGGTAGCAAATTCTTTCATAAGCGATCTCCTTCTTTTACCCGGCAAGGCGCCTTGCCTTCACACACTATCTTCTTTTTATCAAAAAAAGCTTTGATAGTCAATTGCTTTCTGCGCCAAAAGTCTTTTATATTTCCAACAACGCTCCCTATTGCAAAGCAATTCAAAAATAGCCCTTGCTATTTTGTTGTCCTTTGTGATATGTTAAGTGCAACCCAAGCGCTGAGAAAGGAATCGACTGTATGAAACAAAGATGGTCCTGTGAACAGGCAAATGCCTGGTATGAAAAAATGGGTTGGCTGCGCGGTTGTAACTTCATTGGAAGCGATTGTGCCAACCGGCTGGATATGTTCCAAAACCACAAAGCAGAAGAAAAACTGGCAACTGCAGAACGGGAGCTGGCCCTTTGCCGGAAGATCGGCTTTAACAGTGTCCGCATCTGGGCAAACTTTGATGTTTATTACGCAGAGCCGGAATCCTATATGGATATCTTTGAACGCTATATTGCCCTTTGCGCCAAATACGGACAGAAGGTAATGGTGGTTCTCACCCACGAAGAGGATCTTCCCCTTGGTGAAACCTTTGTTCCCAAGAAAATGGGCGAGCAGACCTATGCCCTCGGCTACCATCAGGGAAGATTTCCCCTGACGGAAGAGGAAAAGAAAATGACCCGCCATCATTATTACGAATACCCCCAGCTGCAAGAGAAATTCTTGACCTTCATCCGGGAAACCGTCAGCAGATATAGAGATGACGATCGAATTTTCTGCTGGAATATCTATAACGAGCCAGGTATCACACTCGGCTCCCAGCGTTCAGCGCCGATCCTGCAAAAGGTCTTTGATGTGGTGCGGGCAGAAGATCCGGTGCAGCCTCTTACCGCAGATATCTGGACCGATCTGAAAGACGGTGCTATGGGCACAGAGGTGGAACAGCTTGCCTTCGAGCTTTCCGATGTGATCAGTTTCCACAGCTATAGCCGCTTTGAAAAATTTGTGGAGCGGGTACATCACCTGCAGAAGCTGAACCGCCCCCTGTTCCTGACCGAATGGCTGAACAGAATCCTTCATAACGATATCGCGCAGATCTATCCGCTGCTGTATCTTACGAATATCTCCAACTACTGCTGGGGCTTCGTGCAGGGGAAGACCCAGACCCACGAGCCTTGGGATGTGCTGTGGGATGAATACTATGACGGCACAGGCAGCCATTACGATTTCACAAAATGGATGCACGAGCTGTTCCGCCCTAATCTGCGGCCCTACGATCCCCATGAGATCGACTTGATCGAGAAATTCAACCGCATGGCCGAAAAAGAAGGCAGATAAACTCTGCCGCCCCTATCCTAATACTTTTATAAAAGCTCTCCCGATGCAATGCATCGGGAGAGCTTTCTTTACGCCTAAGAAGGCAAACGCAACATTGTTTAAGCAACGAATGCCGTTAGCCTGTTGTTTCTTTAATTGTAATGCTCCAATTGTTTTGGTAGGTTGCGCCGGGGGCGAGGGAAAGCAGGTCTTTTTGCTTTTCAAGCTCTGCGATCTCATCCTGCTTGGAAGGCAAACTGCACCAAGGCTCAATGCATACAAAGGGCGCATCGGATTTGGTGGTATGCCAAAGTCCCACATAGGGCATTTGGGGAAATTCTACCTTTACGCTGTGCTTGCCGCCCACCTTTTCCAAGGTCACTTCCCGGGACATATCCGTCAGAACGACAGCATCATCATCAAAGAGGTCGTGGGAAAGGGGCAGGAATTGGTCTTCTTCCAAGGGGAACGCAGAGGTAGTGCCCGTAATGAAGCACTTTTCCGTAAAATCCACCCGCTTGGGCTTGCAAGGTGCAAACCGCAATCTGTAGTCGGTAAAGCTATCCCCTTCTTCCATAGGCACGCAGAAGCCAGGGTGTCCCCCAAGGCCGAAACACATGGTCTTTTCGTCCCGATTTTCTACCTTGAAGGTGATTTGGATGGTGTTTTCCACCAACCGATAACAGATTTGGAACATAAAATGCCGGGGATACTGGGCATAGAGTTCTTCGTTGTCCGTCAGGGTAAAGGCCATATAGTCCTCACCCTTTTCCGTCAGGGTGAAATCCACCCAGGGAGCAAAGCCATGGATCGGTAGCTTGTAAAGCTTGCCGTCCATACGATAAGCGCCTTCCGTCAGCCGGCCCACATAGGGAAAGAGATTAATGGCTTTTTGCTCCCAATAAGGGGCTGTGCCTTGCCACAAAAATTCCTTTCCTTCTGCATTTTGGATGGACTGCAGTTCTGCGCCCATTTCTGCAACAGTAACTTTCAGAAAAGCATTTTGAATTGTATGGTTCATGCCATCTTCTCCATCACAGCTTCCAATTCCGGTACACTGGAAATACCGCCGGACTTGGTGGTGGAAAGGCCTGCGGCAGTGCAGGCAAAGCCTACTACCTGACGAAGCTCCGCTTCGGTCAGTTCGTTGGGTGCTTTTTCATATTTCAGCAGCTGGGAAACAGCGCTGCCGCCAAAAATGTCACCGGCGCCGGTAGTATCAATAACAGAAATGTTTTTCAGGCTGGGTACATGACCCTCTGCCACTGCGTTCTTAAAGAAACAGCCGTCAGCGCCACAAGTGACAAATACCAGCTTCACCCCATAGGTGTCCAGAATATGCTTTGCGCCATCCTCTACCCCCAGGCCAAAGAGAAATTCCACCTCTTCGTCGCTGATCTTCACCACATCCGCCTGGGAAAGTCCCCAAAGCAGCTGCTTCTTGGCTTCTTCCTCACTATCCCAAAGGGGCTTACGCAGGTTGGGATCGTAGGTGATCAGCTTGTCCTGCTCCTTGGCATAAGCCACCGCCTTATAGGTGGCGGTACGGGCAGGCTCGTGGGTCAGAGAAAGGGTGCCAAAATGGAACACCTTTGCTTCATCAATAAGAGAAAGATCCAGCTCCTCAAAGGAAATCTGGGTATCTGCGCCGGGCTTTCTTGCAAAGGCGAATTTCCGGTCACCGCCCTCATCAAAGGTCACAAAAGCCAAAGTGGTAAACACTTCGTCAGTACGGATCATACCCTTTGTTTCAATGCCTGCATTTTGCAGGGTATTCAGCAAAAGGTCGCCAAAGGTATCTGTACCCACCTTGCCCAAAAGGGCAGTTTTGCAGCCATACTTGGTAAGCGCTGCCAGGAAATTGGCCGGTGCGCCACCGGGATGGGCGGCCATGGTGGGATAGCCATCTGCATCGGTGCCGATGGTGGCAAAGTCAATGAGGAGTTCTCCCAATGCTACTACATCCATCTTTTTACCTCACTTGGCAACGGGATATTCATTGCACAGAAGCCGGTAAGGGGCTTCGTCTTCTTCGATGGTGGGGAAACGACCCACGGGCGGATTGAACCGGTTGTCGGTGTTGTCATCGTTGCACTGGCTCACTTCGCCCAGAAGCACAGGGCCTGTCCCCTCTTCTACGGAGAAATCATGATACAGATACTGCTGGATGAAAATACTCTCACCGGGAGTCAGACGGATCTGAGTGCCGGCAGGCACGGTATAGGTCTTGCCGTCGGTATGGACAGTGACATCGCTTTCGTAGTCGATCTCTTCGTTGGGAAGGCTGTTATACACCCGGATCAGCACATTGCCGCCGCCACGGTTGATAATGTCCTCGGTCTTGTACCAATGGAAATGGTTGGGGGCATACTGACCCTCTTCCAGATACAGCAGTTTTTCTGCATAGACCTTG